>JBGSKY010000094.1:0-89946 GCA_041740995.1 Pirellulaceae bacterium | reverse complement strand
GCCAGGACAGTTCCTGGCCTACTTTTCTGTTATGTTCACCGAGGTTTGGTGCGAGTTACTTCGCCTTGACCAAATTTGCTTGGCTGCGGCAACAACGGCTAGCACGATCGCACCAACGATCACCCCGATCGTCGCTTGAATCAGCAT
This sequence comes from Pirellulaceae bacterium, assembly GCA_041740995.1. GTDB lineage: Bacteria > Planctomycetota > Planctomycetia > Pirellulales > Pirellulaceae > JBGSKY01. The sequence continues at coordinate 89,799 of JBGSKY010000094.1, read as the reverse complement.
CGTCACGAACGTTTCAGCTAGCGCACCAAACTGTCCGACATGCCGTAATGGTTCAAGATAATGTTCGATCCAGTGATGCAATGGCTCAATGCCATGCAGAACTATGCCGCCCCCGACCAAAAACATTGCAGCGGTGCCCGCGATCGACAAAAAGGTCATCAGATAAGGCGTGGCCAGCAATAAAAAGTAGCCTAGCTTCCGAGCGATCGAACCGCCAAACCCGGACGACTTGCTTGCAAGCAGCCAACCGCCAAGGTCGTCCAGTTTTACGATTCCGGCGACCAGTCCGTAAACTCCCACGGTCATTAAAATCGCGATCGTGACCAACACGCCGATCCTCGTCCAAAGATCTGCACCAGCAACCGAGCCCAGCGTGATGACGACGATTTCAGCAGAAAGAATGAAGTCCGTTCGGATTGCGCCTGAGATTTTTGATTTTTCCAACGTCCGAATCTGGCTGGCATCCGATGGCACTTCGGGAACGCTATCAGCCTGCGTTTCGATCTCAGTGGCCGTATGTTCATTATGATGTTTTTTGTGCAGATAGTTGTGGACTAGTTTCTCTACACCTTCGAAGCACAGGTAAGCTCCGCCGACTATTAGCAGCGGCGTTATCGACCACGATGCGAACTGACTGAGCAAGATCGCAGACGGGACCAAGATCGCTTTATTGATGAATGATCCTTTTGCTACCGCCCAAACAATCGGCAGTTCGCGATTGGCCGCAACGCCAGAAACTTGCTGGGCATTTAAAGCCAGGTCATCGCCTAGAACGCCCGACGTTTTTTTCACGGCAACTTTGGTCAGCGTCGCAACGTCATCCAAAACCGACGTGATGTCGTCGAGCAAGAGCAGCAAGCCACTGGCCATGAATGTACCTTAAAGAAGCCTCACCTCAATTGGAATTAGTTGATAGCTTATCGGAAAATTAAGCTTTCGGCAAAGCTGCCGCATACTCTGGCCAATCTGCATTGCTTTGAAAAATGGGGGCACAGGCTTGGCATTTTATTTCGCTTCTGGCAAGATTTTGGGAAAATGTGGTTATATGAATACCAATCGTTTTCCGTCACCTTCGGCTTTTTTCATGATACGATGCATGCGTATTTTGCGATACTGTTCGAGCCTTTTTGAATCGGCAAATCTCGCCCTGATCAATTCCCAGGACGAGATTCAAACGATTCAGTGAAGAGCAATAAATTCGTTTAGTCGGTTGTTCAGCAAACCTTTGTTCCAATCAAGAACCCTTTTTGCGTCGCGTCATGTTTTTTTGGTCAGCTCCAAACTTATTGCGATGGCACGTTGCTTTGCTTGTGTGCAATTTTGCGAATCATTGCCGAGCCGAAATTATTTCAATCGCTGCCAGTCGTGATAATACACTTTATCAAAGCACCGATACCGCGACGCAACGGAGCAACGCGGCAGGGCCACTGACTGCCGGTCGAACCAACCAAGACGGCAGCGGTCCGGCAACCATTAGCATCCGCCGCGGATTGATTTTTTTCGACATCGCTACCGCTATAAGCCAACCGTCGATCATCAACAGCGTCTCGTTAAGCATGACCGAGACGATGGGTAACAACGGTGACCGATCAGTTGCGCTGCATCGTGCAAATGCCGATTGGGGCCAGGGCACTTCGTTCTCCGTCGGTGGCCAAGGCAGCGCGGCGACACAGAACGACGCGACTTGGCTATACCGATTTTTTGAACCAGCAGCCCCAGTCGCTAGTCCAGCATGGAACTCCGCTGGAGGCGATTTCGATCCGATTGCCAGTGCTTCGACGTTAGTCGTTGATGATTTTGGCATCGATCAAATTTTTACGTGGCAATCGGCAGCGCTGGCCGGTGACGTTCAGATGTGGCTAGACAACCCGTCGGCAAATTTCGGTTGGTTCATTATCGGTGATGAAACGGTCGGGCGATCTTCGAAACAATTCTCCAGCAGCGAATCAATTGGCGGCCCGACTCTGTTGATTGAATACACGCCCGTGGCGATACCGGAGCCTGAAAGCTTGCTGCTTATTGCGATCAGCGTCGGGTTTTGGGTGAGCCTTCGATCGCACTTGTGCTGCCGTGAAGCGGCTGACGTTTGACCATGCCGAAACTTTCAAATGAATTCACAAACAAACGGATGCACCTAAGTCGTTGGGGCATGACATTGCCAGAGACTTTGATCGTCATCAGCATCATCGGTTTGCTCGCAACCCTGCTGCTTCCCGCGATTCAATCAGCCCGCCAGTCGGCTCGGCAGGTCACGTGTGGCAATCACCTGCGACAGCTTGCGGTTGCCAGCCAGGCCTATGAAGCCACTTACAAAACGTTTCCAGCTGGCGTCGACCAGCGAGTTTTCAAGCAATCGCCGGTCTATCGCGGCGTTTCGCTATTTGCGTTGATGTTGCCGTATTTCGAGCGAAGCGTCTTGGCAATTAGTTGGGATTTTGATGACCCGATGAATAACTTGAATGGAGACACCAAAGCATTGGCGGCGCGGTCGATTCCGATTTTGCTTTGCCCGTCGGACAAGTTGCCAAAACGCTCGGTAGTCACCCGCCAAGGTTGGCACTATGCATTGACCAGTTATGGCGGCAATGGCGGCATGCGGAACTATTTTCCGGACTTAGCGACCGTCGATGGAATCTTTCATACCACCGGTCGAGGATCCGAACCGCAGCCTGACCAGCAAGCCATAGCATTGTCGGCAATCAATGACGGCCTGAGCCAAACCATTTTGCTTGGCGAGCGATCACACGCTGATGCAAATTTTGAATCGTTCGCTGATGCGCTGTGGGTCGAGCCTCTATCGCAATGGGGCTGGTGGGGCGCCAGTGGGGGTCGCAAAGCGATTGGTCATGTGACGATGAGTGCTCACGGTGGAATCAATTTTCACATTCCATTTTCGTTCGAACAACGATTAAACGTGAATCCACCTGTTTCTAATCCCCAGCAATTTCAGGACTACCACGACCGACGCGTGTCGAGCTGGGGCAGCAATCATCGCGGTGGAGCGAACTTTGTTTTCGCTGATAGTTCACTGCGCATGCTCAGCGAGTCGATCTCGCTGGATGTCTTGCACGCCCTCTCCACGCGCTCCGCTAGCGACCTGCCCTACTGAACTTCAAGCGGCTAGAGACCTATTCATACCACGAGATTACAAAGTTCGAAGAGAGGATGCTGCTGGTGCTTCAACCACATTAGATTTCAGGGTAGCCGATCTCGCCAGAGATCGGATTGCCCCAATGGAAAGGCTCCGAAGTGTGGGGACTTCGGCTATCAGTTACCCGCCATTCAAATTTGGATGAAGCGTTAGTATTTCAGGAGGCTGAAAACGGGATACGACGAAAGCCGGTCGCGGCCTTTGAGCGCTTCTAGTTCGATTGCGAAAGCGCATCCGACGACGTGGCAATCGCTGTTTTCTAGCAGCCGACAGCAGGCTTCGACCGTTCCACCGGTTGCCAGCAGGTCGTCGACGACCAGGACGCGTTGTCCAGGTCGGATCGCGTCCTTGTGCATTTCCAACGTGTCCTGACCGTACTCCAAATCGTATGAGAAAGAGTATTTGTCATGCGGCAGCTTGCCAGGCTTCCGGACCGGCACAAATCCGGCATTTAACTGCGTGGACATGGGTGCTGCAAAGATGAACCCGCGAGCTTCGGCAGCAATGATCAAATCGATCGGCTCATTCAAATACGGATCGACCATTTGGCGGATCGTTTCCGCGAACGCTTCGGCGTGACCAAGCAGCGGTGTGATGTCGCGAAAGAGAATGCCCGGTTTGGGAAAGTCTGGAATGTCGCGAACGAAGCTGTATAAATCGATCGAAGTTTGGCTCATCTTGCCCGTTTAGAGTTAGTGAAAGAATCAGTTCAGACGCAAGGCAGGTTCCAAACCTGCCCCGCGCAGAACGGAGAAGGCTAAAGTACTTGCTCAGTCGACTTGCCCGGCGTTGGAATGAAGTACGCTCCATCGGCATCCGGCTTCAGTGGTGCTTCGTCGGTGAACGAATTCAAGCTGTCGTAATCGGCGAGTGCAAGTTTGCTGTTGAAGCAATCATCCCACGAGAGTTTCTTGCCAGAGTAGGTCGCCATGCGGCCCATGATCGCCGTCATCGTGCTCATCGCACCATATTCAGCTTCGTTAGGAATCTCGCCATTGCGAATCGATTTGAACAGATCGACGTGCTCGTTCGCCCAGCCGTCTTCGTTTTCCGGAGCGGTCCAGACAACTTTATTGCTGCTGTCGTAGATCTTGCCACCGGAGATATCAGCCCAACCCTTTGAGCCGTGAGCGAACTCGCTGACCGAGCTCCACGTGTTTGGCATGTGACGACACTGCGAGAGCAATTTCGTGCCGTTTGGATAAGTGAACTCGACGGTGTGATGGTCAAAAATCTGGCCAGTATCACCTGACGTACGAACTTGACGACCACCCGACCCCTGAGCTTCCGATGGATGCGAATTCATCAGCCAGTTGATGACGTCGAGATTGTGAATGTGTTGCTCGACAATATGATCACCGCTGAGCCAAGTGAAGTAATACCAATTGTTGATTTGATATTCCAATTCGGTCTGTTCAGGTTCGCGATTGCGAATCCAAACGCCATCGCCATTCCAATAGGCTCGCGCCAAGATAATGTCGCCGATCGCACCTTCTTGAAGCTGCTTGATGATCGCTTTGTAGCCGCTCTCATGGTGGCGTTGCAGCCCAACTGCGACCGCGAGATTCTTGCTCAATGCCGTTTTGTTTGCTTCCAGCACGCGTCGGACGCCTGGCGCATCAGCCGCAACTGGTTTTTCCATGAAAACATGCTTGCCAGCTTTCACAGCGGTTTCGAAGTGTAGCGGTCGGAATCCTGGCGGTGTCGCCAGCAATACCATATCTACGTCCGAATCGATAACCTTCTTATAAGCATCAACGCCGATAAATTCACGACCCTCGGTCTCGACGCGCTCAGCATGCCGGCTTTTGATGCCGCGCTTTGACGAATTCAAGCGGTTTTCAAACGTATCAGCCATGGCGACCAACTTGGTGTTCTTGTCAGCCGAAAGCGCTTGGGTCGTCGCCGCAGTACCACGTCCGCCACAGCCTATTAAACCAAGTTTAATCGTGTCATCGCCAGCAGCGTAAGCTGACCGAGAAATGGGCAGCACACCAGCGGCAATCGAACCGCCTGCGAGAATTGCAGAAGAATTTTTCAAAAATTTACGGCGGCTGTTTTGCTCGGTCTCTGGAAGTGGAACGCTGTTGTTGCTTAACGAGTTATGACCCATGGAATTGCCTTGTCAGTATTGAGGTGGGATCGACCGCTAGAGTTCTTGCAGCGGCCCAATAACCACCACTCTACCACGCCAAGCTCGCGTTGCAATCGCTTTAAGACGCCAAAACAGCGGTTCGTAGGGAATCCGCCGCGAATCGTTCCCGGCAGATTCGACTCGTTTTTTGGCGAGTCTTGTTAGTTCTTCTTTTACACAACAGGGGTTGTCAAAAAGATGGTTGTCGATATAGTTCTGGGGTATAAGACCGTACCAAAACATGCTCGATGAGACTACCGCTGGCAAGTGCTGGCATTCGTCCGATTCAGACTCGGATTGCAGTTTGGTTTCTTTCGTATTTCGTGATGATTAAGCAAACGTTAACGCAACAAACATCGAACCAATCGCCTCGGCGAGCTGCTGATGCAGTTGGCTCGCTCGATGACGATGCGAACAAAGCGACGATGGCTAATCAAGTCATTCGGCCAGTCGATCAGTTGGTCTTGGAGTTGTTGCGGACTGAACCAGGTTTGAATGTTGGCGAGCTAACTGAGCGATTAGAGGTCACCGCGACCGCCGTTCGTCAGCGGCTTGATCGGCTTGAGGTGATGCGTTTGGTTCAGCGGAACAAGCGAGCGACGTTGCGCGGCCGACCAGTTTACGAATATGCATTGACGGCTTTAGGTCTGCGGCGAGTTGGGGTCAACTATATGGATTTCGCCATCGCTGTTTGGGAGGTCGTTCAAGATTTCCCGGACGAGTCGTTTCGACACAAGTTAGTTGACGCCGTTTCGCGAAAGATGGGCGAGACCTATGCGAGCTTGCTGCCGAAGGGTTCGACCGCTGAGCGGATGGATGCGATGGCAAAGCTGTTGACCGAACGCAAGGTGCCGGCGCGATTGGCTGGCGGATTGAATTTGCCGATCTTGGAGGTCCAAGCCTGCCCCTATCCGGATTTGATGCAGGAGGACGAGCTTCGTTTGATATGCGAGCTCGAACAGCAAATGCTTAGCGAAGCGATTGGCGAGCCGATGGAGTTAGCTTGTTGTCGGTTAGACGGTTACTCTTCGTGTCAGTACCGAGCGGTGAGTGAAAGTTGATCCAAGAAAATTTTGCACTGAAGCCATTGTTTGATTTAGAGCCTATCCGAAAAGGGGTCTGACCCTCTTCGTTCCTCCAAAGGGTCAGCCCCCTTTTCGGATAGTTTCTTAGTTATTTTTGTTTTGTAGTTCTGTTTAGAAGCAACGTTCATGTCACACACTTTAAAAATTGTTAATTTGCACGTTTCGGTGGCTGACAAGCCAATTCTACGCGGTGTGAACCTCGAAATGCATTTCGGTCAAACGCATGCTTTGATGGGGCCCAATGGTTCAGGAAAAAGCACGCTTGGCTTGGCGATCATGGGGCATCCGAATTACGTCGTGACCGAAGGCGAAATCTTGCTCGACGGCCAAAATGTAACCGAGATGGAGCCTGACGAACGGGCTCGTGCCGGTCTGTTCATGGCGTTTCAGCGACCAGTTGCGGTTCCGGGTGTGAAGATGGCAGACTTTCTGCGACATGCGGCGACCAATGTTCGTCGACCTGATCGCAAGGAAGGCGAAGAGCTAATTCCGATGCGTGAGTTTCGGAAAGAGCTGCGTGGAAAAATGGAACAGCTTCAAATGGACAGCGATTTTGCCCGTCGTTACGTCAACGATGGTTTCTCTGGCGGTGAAATGAAACGGGCTGAGATTCTGACGATGGCAATGCTTTCGCCGAAGTTTGCCATCCTCGACGAAACAGATTCGGGTTTGGATGCCGACGCGGTTCGTTTGGCTTCGACATCGATCGCGGAAATTGGTCGTGAGAAGATGGGGCTACTAATCATTACTCACCATGACAAGTTGCTTGTACACAACCGGCCGGACTTTACGCATGTAATGCTTGGTGGGCGAATCGTTGAGACCGGTGGACCAGAATTGGCTCGCGAGCTGCACGACGGCGGTTACGATCGAATTCGCAAAACTTATCCAGACGCGGATGCTGCAAACCAAGAAATGTTGGTCAAGGAAGAAGCCTTGGCGGCATCGTAGTGACCGGCCACCAGGATGGCTGGATCCAAATGACGACTTAAGAAATCGACAATTTGCGGACGTTCGCTGATTGTCACTAAGTGCTCGATGCAACTGCTAGAGCTCATCACTATTAATGATCACATTTGAAGTGACATTTTAAAACACTTCAATTCGCAAACTAGAAAACGAAATACCATGGCAACGGACATCGCTTCCAACGACGCTGTTGGTGAAATCAATAAGTACGATTTTCGAACCGAGAGCAAGGCATTCTTCAAAGCACGCAAGGGCGTCGATGCGGAAATCGTCAATCAAATTTCCGAGATGAAAAACGAGCCGGAATGGATGCGTGACTTTCGGCTGAAGTCATTAAAGATGTTTGAGGCGCGTCCAACCCCGACTTGGGGCGGCGACATCGCAATTGACTTCCAAGACATCTACTACTATCTCAAGCCGACCGAACATCAGGGACGGACTTGGGACGATGTGCCTCAGGAAATCAAAGACACCTTCGACAAGCTTGGAATTCCAGAGGCAGAAAAAAAGTTTCTGGCGGGAGTGAAAGCGCAGTTTGAGAGCGAAGTTGTGTATGGTTCGCTAAAGCAAGATCTTGCTGATCAAGGCGTTATCTTTACTGATACCGATACCGCGGTCCGCGAATATCCTGATCTGGTCCGCGAATATTTTGGCACCATCATCCCACCGGGCGACAATAAATTCGCCGCGTTGAATTCAGCTGTGTGGTCCGGTGGCTCGTTCATTTACATTCCAAAGAACGTAAAGATTGACTTTCCGCTGCAGGCCTATTTCCGTATCAACGCGGAAAATATGGGACAGTTCGAACGAACGCTGATCATTGTCGATGAAGGTGCGAGTATTCACTACGTTGAAGGTTGCACTGCGCCAATGTATACGTCCGAGTCGCTGCACTCAGCGGTCGTTGAAGTCGTTTGTAAGCGAGGCAGTCGTTGCCGTTACACGACGATCCAAAACTGGGCAAATAACATCTACAACTTGGTCACCAAGCGAGCTTACGCTTATGGCGACGCGACGATGGAATGGGTTGATGGCAACTTGGGCAGTCGCCTGACGATGAAATATCCAGCGGTTCACATGATGGAACCAGGCGCGCGGGGAGAGATCTTGTCGATCGCGTTTGCTTCGCGCGGTCAACATCAGGACGCCGGAGCCAAACTGGTTCACTCGGCACCGCATACCACCGGACAGATCATCAGTAAATCGATTTCGAAGAACGGTGGCCGCAGCAGCTATCGAGGTCTAGTTCGCGTCGACGCGAACGCGGCCAAGTCGCGGTCGAGCGTGGTCTGCGACGCACTGATTCTTGACCCTCAATCGCAAAGCGATACTTTCCCTTACATCGAGATCATGAATCAAGACGTTTCGGTTGGACACGAAGCGAGTGTGTCACGAATTGGTGAAGAACAATTATTCTACCTGATGAGCCGCGGCCTGACCGAACCGGAAGCAAGCACGATGGTCGTCAACGGGTTTATCGAACCGTTGGTGAAAGAATTGCCAATGGAATACGCGGTGGAAATGAATCGTTTGATTCAACTGCAAATGGAAGGCTCGGTCGGATAGACGACCGGAACGTCCATCTGATTTCAGCATTAAATTCTTACCAATCACGATCGAGCATCGAGTCTTACAAGCACTGACAAGCATGAGTACTACCACCGAAAAATTGAAATTTGATCCGCAAGGCTTTGCGTCGTTTTTGGATCAGCTTCAAGAGCCCCAATGGTCTAAGCAACAACGCAGCGAAGCGTTCGAGCAATTTACGAAGATGCGGTGGCCTGATCGACGCAACGAGGATTGGATGCGAAGCGATTTGCGTCCATTTAAGCTTGAGAAGTTCGCTCTCGGGGGTGGGATCGATGAGCTTGAAAGCCCAATTCGATTGGGCAACGACATCGATTTGGCGGGACAAATCTGCAACGTCAACACAACGACTGGTAAAGAGTGGACTGATCCGACCGTAAGCAAACTGGGTATCGTATTCAGCAGTCTGGCTAACGCAATCAATGAGCACAGCGAACTAGTGCAGCGATATTTGTGGAGCGTCAGCAACACGACTGTCGATCGTTTTGCTGCATTGCATGCAGCCACTTGGGCTGGTGGTGCGTTTCTGTATGTGCCGGCCGATGTGGTAGTTGAAAAGCCATTCCATATTCATGCTGCAATGAGCGATGGTGGCTTTAGCAGCGGTCACACGTTGATCGTGTTGGAAAAAAATTCAGAAGCTACCGTGCTGTGTGAAACCGCCAGCTTGACCGAAACCGATAGCGGATTCCACTGCGGCGGTTTAGAAATCATAGTCAAACCGGGTGCCCGATTGCGTTTTGTGAATCTGCAAGATTGGGGTTTGGCGACGTGGCACTTTGCACAGGAAAGGGCGAGTATCGAACGGGATGCATCGATTCAGTGGACTACTGCCGCGATGGGTTCGTTATTCTCGCAAGTCTCGCAACAAGTCGCGCTCAATGGCGACGGTGCTCATAGCCAAGTCAACGGAGTAATGTTCACTCGCGAGAATCAACAGATTACCTACAACACGGTGCAGGAACACATCGCCCCGCACTGTACGAGTGATTTCCTCTACAAAGCCGCACTTCAGGACAAATCCAGGACGGTGTGGCGTGGTATGATTAAGGTTCTGCCAGGTGCAATGAAGACCGACGGCTATCAGCGGAACGACAATTTGATGCTTAGTGACTCATGTCGAGCTGACTCGATTCCGGGCTTGGAGATCAAAGCTGACGATGTCCGTTGCACGCACGGCAGCACGTCGGGCCGTGTTGACGAAGAGTTGATTTTCTACGCACAGTCACGCGGCTTCACCAGACAAGAGGCCGTCCGATTGATTGTGACAGGTTTCTTTCAACAGATTTTCGATCGCATTACGATTGAAAGCGTGCGTAAGGCGCTTGGCGAAGCGATCGCCCGACAAGTGCGACAATATCAGTAGAATATAACGCGAGGAGCAATCGCCATGAGTGAATACGAAGCAATGCATCGAGATAAAACCGAAGAGCCGGGACTTGTCTCGCTAGATAATACGAATCCTGCACCTGCGGCCAATGACGCACCGCACGATGGCCCTGGAGCAATTCATGCAGAATTGAACGAAGAGATGCCGCCTCGCAGTGCACCGCTGTGCGAAGATCGAATTCGCGACGAGCTTAAAAAGGTAATCGACCCTGAATTGTTTGTGAACATTGTCGATCTTGGACTGGTCTATGAAGTCGATTTGGTACCTGCTGAAGATGGTAAGGTTGATGTCAATGTGGTAATGACATTGACCAGTCCTATGTGTCCAGCAGGCCCGCAATTGATCGGAAACTCGCAAGCAGTTGTCGAAGCAATCGATGGAGTCGCGGCCGTGAACGTAAAAGTGGTCATGGATCCGCCATGGACTCAGGATAGAATGACCGATGACGCACGAGATCAGCTCGGAATCTTTTAGACTATCAAGCCGAAAAAACGTGCAAACCCGAATCGAGATGGCCGATTTTTCGAACTCGGTTGACGCAGCAGCAATTGTAAACCTGCTTCAACATTACGCTTCCTCAATTGAAGGCGGCGGCCAGCCAATCAGCAGCGAGGTAGTCGCGAAACTTCCTGGAGCACTCGCCGCTCGCAGCGATACGATGTTCAGCCTGATTGCTTGGGACGATGCGACTCCAATCGGCCTCGCGACTTGCATCGAAGGTTTCTCAACGTTTGCCGCTCGACCCTTAATTAACGTACACGACTTAGTCGTTCACTCAAAGCATCGAGGAGCCGGGCTAGCCGGAAAACTGCTACAGCGAGTTTCGGAAATTGCAACGCAACGCGGCTGCTGCAAGGTCACGCTCGAAGTTCTCGAAGGAAATTTGCCGGCGCGAAAAGTCTATGCTCGATGTGGTTTTAAAAACTATGTTTTGGACGATAGCCTAGGTCACGCAATCTTTCTGCAAAAACTTTTATAGATGGTCCGCTGGTGTGTCGAGCCGTACGAGTCGGACTGACAAACTATCAACACTTGAATTTTAGAACTAACGAAGATGGCGACGCCAAGCGAAGAAGATATCTATCAAGAACATGTAATGGATCATTATGAAGATCCATATCATCGTGGTGAACTGGCTGCGAAAACTCATCAAGGCAACGGAAAGAATCCGCTTTGCGGTGACATCGTTTCAGTTGAGCTGGAAATAGATGAGGCTGGTCAAGTCAAGCAAGCGTTCTTTGATGGTCAGGGATGCTGTATTTCGCAAGCCAGCGCGTCGATGTTGATGGAGGCAATTGAAGGCAAGACGATCGAAGAGATCAAACAAATGGGAGCGACCGAAATGCTCGACCTGTTTGGTCCGAAGCTTACGCCGAATCGTCAGAAGTGTTGCCTGTTGCCATGGCGCGTGGTCCAAACCGCGATCTTTTCTCCCGTCGAAAGCGAAACTTGAAGTGACCAATTCCGTTCAGACGCTTCCCCTTGATGTCGAGGCTATTCGCAGCGACTTTGCCTTTTTGGACGTGCCCCATCCAAGTGGCAAATCAATTGCATATCTCGACAACGGTGCTAGTACACAGCACCCTCGCCAGGTTTTGGCCGCTATGCAGGCCTGTTATGAACATAGTTACGCCAACGTCCATCGCGGAATCCATTTTCTGTCCGAGGCGGCCACCGACGCCTACGAAACATCGCGTCAGAGGGTTGCGGATTTTATCCATTCGCCGTCGGCTGAACAAATCGTCTTTACCGCTGGGTGCACCGCCGCAATTAACACTGTTGCACAAGGTTGGGGGCGAAAGTTCGTTTCATCAACCGATACGATTTGCGTGACTCAGATGGAACATCACGCAAATATCGTCCCGTGGTTCCAGTTGTCTGAAAGCTCAGGTTGTGCCGTCGATTTTGTGCCGATCACTGACGACGGCTGTCTTGATATGTCGGCCTTGGAGGCAAGTCTTACGCGACGTCCAAAGTTGCTCGCGCTCACTGCGGTCAGCAATGTTCTGGGAACAGTCAATCCAATTCGCGAAATCGTCGAACTGGCTCACTCCTTCGGAACATTGGTACTGGTGGATGCGGCCCAAGCAGTCCCACACATGCCGATCGATGTTACGGCGCTGGGTTGCGATTTTTTAACCTTCTCAGGACACAAGCTGCTCGGTCCGACGGGTATTGGAGTACTGTACGGTCGCAGCGAGTTGCTCGAAGCAATGAATCCGTTCTTAGGTGGCGGTGGGATGATCGACATCGTTAGCGAAAAAGGTTTTACTTGTGCATCTGCTCCGACGAAATTTGAAGCGGGAACTCCGCCAATTGTCGAAGCGGTTGGATTGGCTGCGGCGATCGACTATCTGCAAGCAATTGGGTTGGAGAATATTGAAGCGCACGAGCGGATCTTGGCTCGTTCTGCCCACGAACGTTTGACGCAAATTGATGGTTTACAAATCCTTGGCCCCGACCTGGCACATCGTGAAGGCATCGTCAGCTTCGTGATTGACGGAGTCCACGCGCATGACGTCGCTCAAGTGCTGGACAAACACGGAGTGGCAATTCGACCGGGACATCACTGCACGATGCCACTTCATGAACGCTTAGGCATTGCGGCCAGCAGTCGAGCTTCGTTTTATCTCTACAACACGCTTGAAGAAGTTGATCGATTGGTTGCCGCTGTTGAGGATGCCACGGTTCGGCTTGCCAAACGCAGTCGCCGTCGGGTTCGCACATAAGCCTTCGTTCAAGGTATAACTTGGACCGTCGATAAATTGTCATCGGATTGGTGCTAGCCACCGGTTTTTCTCAGTAACATTGACTAAATTTACTGACAGCTAGTGCCAATTCACTCCTGAATAAAGACAAGAAAACATGAACGCTCAAGAAGATCTTCCGCATCGTCAAGCATTGATTCGAATCGGACAGGACTTCTGGCAACGTGGTTGGTCGCGCGGGACGAGCAGCAACTTCAGTGCGGTTACTTCAAATGAACCGATCCGTTTGTTGATCACAGCCAGCGGCAAAGACAAAGGAGCGCTCAACGAAGAAGACTTTGTTTACGTTGACGAAGCAGGCAAGCTCGTCTCTGAAAGCGACTGCAAGTCGAGCGCTGAAACATTGCTGCATTGTTGGGCGGTCGTTCACCGAGGAGCGCGCAGTGTGCTGCATACTCACAGTGTTTGGGCCACGATCTTGAGCACCAAATTTCTGCAACAAGGCGGAATTTGGCTTGAAGGTTTTGAAATGCTTAAAGGGCTCCAAGGCATCACGACTCATCAGACGCGGGTCTGGTTGCCAGTTTTCGCCAACACACAAGATATGGTTGCGCTTGGTCAAACCGTGGCCGATTATTGGGCGACCAACGAATCAAATTTGGTTCCCGGATTTTTGATCGCTGGTCACGGAATGTACGCCTGGGGCAACGACATTGCGACTGCAACGCGACACGTCGAAGTCCTAGAGTTTTTACTGGAGTGCAGTGGTCGTGCGATGATGATGCGTTAGTCAGTCTTCACTGCTGCATTTTTCCAAGTTCTATCTTAAACGACCCGCCGATCTACAATTTCTCGGTCACCCATTTCAGCTTGGGACGAACCGCGAAGCCATCCCAGTTGACGTTTTGAGTCCACGGTGTGTCTATTGGCCCAAGCGGAGAAAAGCTGACCAACGATTCGGCAATCAGGTCGGTGCGATTGGGTTGCGAGCCAACTGCGATACTGACCATGTACCGGCGTGTGTTCAGCAAGTCAGCGGGGATCGTGACCATGCTTTCGTATTGGCCCAGTGGAAGCGGAAGGTCTGTTTGAGTCAACTCGCGGCCGGTCTCAACCGACTCGATCGATTGCAAGATCTGCATGCCAGTCTCATCGCGAAGCCGCAGTTGCATGTAGGCTTTTTGCGATTTGGTCATCTGGTAACCGATCCTGATTTGAATCGGCTGATCGATCCTCAAGGGATTGCCGGTCGCTGGTTCCCCAACTGCGAAGGGATTCGTGCCACCGTGAACGCGGACACTTTGCAGGACAAGATAGTCAGTTGCTCGGTCGTCAGAGTTCGCCGACCATTGCGGTTGCGAATCAGACGTTTGGTCGATCCGCAGATGTTTGTCGATGATTGAATTCGGCGATCCATCGGCCGTAATCTTGCCATGTTCTAACAAAACTGCTCGCGAACAGAAACTCGCAATCATCGGTAGGTTATGCGATACCATCAACACAGTCCGGCCCTGGTCGCGAAAGTCACGTGCTTTGCCAAGACTCTTCTTTTGAAATTCGCTGTCGCCCACGCCAAGCACTTCGTCAACAATCAAAACGTCTGGATCTAAGTGTGCGGCAACAGAAAAACCGAGTCGAATCAACATGCCGTTTGAATATCGCTTGACTGGCATATCTAAAAAGGGCGCGACTTCAGCGAAGTCGATGATTTCGTCGAAGCGCTTTCGGATTTCGCGACGCGGCATGCCCAGAATCGCCCCATTGAGATAGACGTTTTCGCGGCCTGTCAACTCCGGGTGAAAGCCTGTGCCAACTTCCAGCAAGCAACCTACACGTCCCAGCACGCCAACGCGTCCCTTTGAAGGACTGACGATCCGCGAAAGGATTTTCAGCAACGTGCTTTTGCCGGCGCCGTTGCTACCAACAATTCCTAACGTCTCTCCCCGACCGACTTGCAAGCAGACATCATCGAGAGCTAGAAAACGACGCGTCCCAACGCCGCGATGGCCGCTTGAGGCTGCCTGGTTGGGTTCGGACCGGCTGAAACGTTTACCAATCCAACTCGTCACCGCTTCGGTCAGTCGGTGGTATTCGCCCAATCCGTCGACAATAAACTCTTTCGACACATGGTCGATATCGATTGCAAGATTGGACATTCAACTAGCAGAACTGAGAATGGTGAAGATCTGGGAAAAAAGTGATTAACCGCTTGGCAGTCGAAGTATCCTACCACGCGCGATGTTGCTGTAGAAGCTGATCTGTTTTGGCGGTTTCAATGCAAAAAATCGGGCAGTAGTCTTCAGACCGATATTTTGACATATTGATATTAGTAAATTCGTTCGGAATATTTGTGGGCATCTTTCTGTTTAACCCTTTGGAATCGCTTTATGTCATCGGACGCGTCGTTCTCGCAAGCCGAAGAAGACTTACGCCGTCAATATCATGAATTGGCAGAACTTGCTGGCTCGCTTGCGCACGAAATAAAAAACCCATTGTCGGTCATTCACATGAATGTCGATTTGCTGAGCGAAGAACTGGAAGAGAGCGAATGGAATGGCTCGCGGCGGGCAATTCAAAAGATCGATTTGATTCGTCAGCAATGCGACCGAATGCAAAATCTGCTGAGAGACTTCTTGCGCTTTGCGAGAATGCGTGACTTGGAGATGACGCCCGGCAGTTTAAATGATCAGATCACCACCGTACTTCGGCTCTATCAACCATTGGCCGATAAAACTGGCGTCGATGTAATCAAGTATTTTGATCCTGATTTACCGCTAGTCATGTTGCACAGCGATTCGATGCAAGCGGCTTTGATCAACTTGGTGAAAAACGCTCTCGAAGCAATGCCCGAAGGGGGCGAGTTGGTTATTCGCACCTATCCAATTCCCGGTGGCGCAGCGGTTGATCTAATCGATACAGGCTGTGGGATGGACGATCGAACCGCGATGAAAATGTTCGAACCGTTTTACTCGACGAAAAACGGCGGCAGCGGACTTGGTTTGCCAACAGCTCGCAAGATCATCGAAGCTCACGGCGGCAGAATCAGCGTCCAAAGCGAGCCTAGTCGCGGCACAAAATTCAAACTCGAATTCCCCACCGTCGCCCGCCTATCAATCTAGCTGAACCAAAAGTCACATGATCTTTATGCCCATATCTTTCTGCCAAAATTTCTTGTCGTGTATTTTAAGAAATGGCACGAAGATGGGAGCAGGAAAATAATTGATCAACGAACATAGATATTAAAACCGCTTCGTTCGTCAGTTTATTGCCACTCGCTATCGTTGTCGAACCACTTGGCGTTTTCGGCGTAAGTCTGGCTCCAGTGCCAATCACTTCAGGTGCTGCTGTATTGCATTAGCTGAATCTGGATTTGGCGGCTGATCTCTTACGTTTAGAAGAAGGCCAGAGGCTAAACCGACTTTGCAATGAGTTCTAAAGCATACGGTCTGAATTTGCGAGCTTGGCCGGATGATTCTTCATGCAGCAGCATTACGTTCTTATCGAGTTTATTGGCGGCTGCAGAATCGATCAATTGATTCGAATCATTAACGCTCATTTGCATCAGCGCACGGTACTCTAAATCGTGCATCGATTGACGCGGTAGCCATCGATTGAACGTGTTTGCCGTGTCACACCAGACCAGCGTGTGAATTCCAACGCTCGGTCCTTCTCTCAAAATTGCTTGCAGCAATTTGTCAATTTTCGGTTGGTCGCCATCGTCACCGAAGGAGAATTCATCGTTTTTGCGAAGGCTACGAAGGCGTTGCAAGTGAGTAACAACAAGTAACTCGTCGACGTTTGACGTTGCCTCAGGAGCAATGCTTTTATCTTCGGAATCCCCATCCAAAGCGACCAAACGTTCTTGCATTCGCGAATGAACCGCCTGGATCGCAGAATCAACATTTGCCGCATTAAAGCGCGATACTCTCGCGTCGCCAGTCAAATCATTGTTCATCATGGATTGGGTCGCTTTATCCTCCTCGCGACTTGCGTCGACCAACGTCACAGTTCGGTGGGATTGCGAAGTGGTATTTGACGGTCCAAAAAACGAGGCGATGACACTCTGCAACACGCTGGCTCCGTTTTCATCATCGGTTCCTACCAACAACATATTCTGCCCAGCTTGTCGGAACAGGCTGATTGCGACGACCGGTTCGATTGAAACGCTGTCACCCAACAAGATCGATGGACAGCTCGGATTCTTTTCAATCAAAACTTCAAGGGTCGTATCGGCGGCCTCCTTATCCCAAGCGGCTTTGCGATGGCCATCGAATACGACGCACTTTTCAAGCCCACTAGATAACTCGCGACGGCTCACGGGTGACGGGGTTAGCTCATTGAGCAAATCACGTTGATGCTCTTTGGACAGATATGCGACTTGGAACGGCTGGTTGCCTTCAATGCGGCCACTTTGCTCATTGTAGATTGCTTGACCTGCATAGCGTAAACGCTCTGCCGCAAGGTTATCTTCGCTGAGAATCATCATCGCATCGGCCCCCTCGCATTGCAACGCGACACGAACAGCCATTTGAGCTAGTGTCGTTCGCGGCAGCGAATAGGCGCCCCCTAATGTTTGCGAAGCGAGCACGACATGGATACCAAAGGATCGACCTTGACGGACTATTCGGTCGAGCAACATGGCGGCTTGTTGTCCCAATTTGTCGTCGTCGGTGAAGATTTCTTGAAACTCGTCCACGACGACCAAAACTCGGGGCATCGGCTGGTTAGGACGCGCCTGACACCAGCTTGGAATATCTTGGACACCGGCGCCTCGAAATGCTTCACCGCGCTGCTGCATAACACGATCAAGGTATTCCAGTGTGCTTACGCCAAACTCACGTTGACTTTCGATACCGATAATGTCGGCGTGCGGAGTTTGCGTTTCGGAATACACTTGAAATTCAACGCCTTTCTTAAAGTCCAGCAGCACAAGTCGCAATTGATCTGGTCCGTAATGAATCGCGGCACTTGTGACCAAGGTATGCAAGAACGACGACTTACCAGATCCCGTTTTTCCGGCAACCAAAACGTGCTGTGCCGTTCCATGCCCCAAGCGCAAGGTCTGATTGCGACCGACGCCTGCGTGTCCAATTGGAATCGAAAGTCCTGACGCAGAACTGCTTTGATATCGATTTTGCTCGCGAGGAACTAATCCATCGAAAGGCACTTCTACTCGGTTTGCCTTCAGAGCTTGCGCTGCGCAATGTGAAAGAATTCGCTGCTGCGTCGCTAAGTCTGGCGGTTCATCAAGCGCGAGTGGAAATTTCGAAAGGACATTCGACTCAACGAACGCTCGGCTATTCCCAGTGTTGGAATCGGTCTGAATGTTAATCGTCAATCCGGTGTTTTGAAGTCGCCGAATATCAACCATTGGCGGAACAGGAAAATCGGTATCGACCATTACAATCGTGCTGACGCCGCAACGTCCGCCGGAACTGAGCAGCGACGACAAATAACGCCATGACGCTTCATCGACTCCGGCTGGAAATCGCGACCAGAGCACAATGCGAAACGGTTCAGCCATGCTTCCTGCTTCTGCATTGTATTGACGGATATCTTTATATCGATCGCGAAGTAGTTGTTGGATAACGTCTTCGGTGTGATGCGAAAGCTTGGCCAATTGCTCGGAAAGATGTGTTGGCTGAGTCCAAACCCGATAATTGACCATCGTTGGGTCGGTATCAGCCAATTGCATCAGATGACTAAATTCGCGGCCTAGCCCATCGGGATCAATAATCGTAACTTGCAGCGAACCAGCGGGTAAAGTTGCGAACGCTCGTAAAATCAAGTTCCTAACAAGTCGTTGCGCTTGCGGCTGATTTTGGCTGTCACTCTTGACAATCAAATTGCCATGCTCAACTAACTGAAAAATCAGTGGTAAGTTTTCACTGAGCGGATGCGTCTGCGAATTGATTAACGTCGCTTCGTGCGATTGGCCCACATCGACCCTTAAAGTACCAATGGGTAGATACCCCAAGTAATTTTTTCCACCGGCAAGGTTCTCTGCGTCCCAA
Source organism: Pirellulaceae bacterium (assembly GCA_041740995.1). GTDB lineage: Bacteria > Planctomycetota > Planctomycetia > Pirellulales > Pirellulaceae > JBGSKY01. Next base: position 70,761 of record JBGSKY010000094.1, on the reverse strand, counting down.
ACTGGGCAGAGTTCTGCGACTTGATTCCGCAGAAGATCAAGCCGTCGATTAGTTCGGTCAATCGCTTGGCGGATTCGCCAACGGGTATAGGCAGTCTTTTTTGTTTCGTCTGACTTTATTTGACGATGGCGTTTGGCTTCGATTGACCTCAAGGCGTCAATTTCTTGCTGCCCATTGCGTTCAAGGATGCTGAGCGACGATTTTTCATTGGTTTGGATCTCACCCAAACGACTTTCAAAGTTCGTTGTCGCTTTGACTCGACTTTCAGCAAGGCTGACGAGTACATTTTTTTCGTTCGTTTTGAGCTCGCTTTTGATTCGTTCGCTGTTCGCTGCTGCAAGCGCCGTAGTTTCATCAAGGTCACGTTGCAGTTTTTCGTTGATCACTTGCAATCGCGAGTCATATCCGGTTTGTAGGTGATGCGCGCCGCGCGCTATTCTTTGCGACGTACTATCACAATACTGGTACACTCTTGGCGCATTTTGCTTTAAATGCTTGCGAAGCATGGGACGCGCTGCAATCAGCATTGCAACCCCACTGACAATCAACGCGATACCGAACGCAGCGAAACTGACCAAGAACGAAGCAATGTTCGATGGACCAAGGCGAATCGACCAAACGATCCAAGCGACGATACCAGCAAGTACGGCCGCAATCGCCCAAAGCATCCACGATCCACTGAATCTTGCGAGCCCATAATTTCGTAAACTTGCGAGCGCTTTATTCGCTAGTTCAAGATCCAATGCGATTTCAGATTTAATCGAAGTAAAGGTGTTTTCACCGGTTGAAAGTAACTCCAACGTTTGATCAGACTTCACGCTCGCAACTTTTAAACCATGACGTTCAACAAGCTCGTTGCATTGCTGCGCTATAGCGTTCGATTCGCGAGCAAAACGTGACAATAACTCCTTGCTGGATTCCAATGTCGAGAGCAAGCGAGCTTTATCGGCTTTTGCGTTTGCTACCAAATCGGCAAGTTGTTTCTCCGAAGTTTGCTTGTTGTTGAGTAAGTCAGCAGCGGCTACCTTTCGGAAGTTGGCAATCTTCTTTCGTTCATCGTGAACGCTCGTAAGTATCTTCGAATCAAATTTTGTCCACGTTTCGTTGATTAATTCATCATCATTAGTAATTTCGGTAGCATAATCCGTCGCAAATTTTTGACGCAGCTTGGTGTCTTCACGCTGCATCTCTTGCTTCAATTGATTGCGGTCGTTGTCAGCGGTTTGTTGAATAGCCGAAATTGCCGAAGCGCAGGTTTCGACTCGCTTGGTCAATCCAGCAATCGTTCGGTCAATTCGATTGTGACGCAGGAGAGAGGCAACTCTCGTGGAATTCTGATTTTTCAAATTGGGGCTCATTTGCTTAATCTTCTGGCAATTCATCTCGCGTTTGTTGGCGGATTAATTCGGCGAACTCGGACGCCTTCTGCAAATAAATCATCAACCGTTTAACTGACTCTTCAACGGGCGGAAGTTCTGACTGAAGAAATCGTTTCGCTCGCGCGTCCCGCCAAGCTTCCGATATTCGTTCCAAGTCACCTCGATGCCGGATAACGGTCCTCTGAAAATGGTTGATACAGCCATTGATGTCTTGTCGCAGCAGCACAATATCGCTCTCTAGTTTGAATTCTGTAATTCTCAGTCAGAATGCCCCGAACCACCTTCGAGTTCAGCGTAACGTCGAAGCGGCGTCATGATCTGCTGCAATGCATTCTGAGCGTTTGGCAAACCGCTCTCGCCGATATCCAACACGTGATGAACATGCGAGTGAATCTTGAGCACTTCTTGTTGCCATTGTTGCGAAAGTGCCTTTATGTTTCGTATCCTACTTTCGCAGAATTCTACGCGTCGCTTGGCAAGTTCGAGCTGTTTTTTTTGCTCAGTGCAAGGCCGCCGTTCATCTTCTCGGGTTACTTGTTCGCAACGACTGAGCGCCTCGCGAGCTTCAGACCAGCGCTCATTAGCTCGCTGATATTGTTTTTTCCAATACTCCGGTGCAACCTTTTGTAAGTAGTCGGTCACTCGATTCAATTCATTTTCGGTATCTTCACTTGAACGAACCAGCTCTTCCTGGGTCAAGGCGAGTGCTTTTACGAATTCATCGATCGATGCGAGACTTTTGACATTGGCGGTACTATCCATTGTTATGGTACTCCTCAATCAATTCTGCTTTTCGCAACAGGTAGGGAACATGTTTTTCGCTTGACTCGATCAACCGCGAGAGCTGTTTCATTTGTTGCTCGAACTCAAGAGAGAACTTACGATGCTCTTGGTCGCGCCAAGTAGAGCCAAGCCGATTGAGTTCGACGCCCATTTTCGAGCAAGACTCGCCGAGTGTTTCGTTGAAGCGTTTGAGCATAATCGCGAACTGCCGAAGCTGTTCGGGATCGACGATTGCTTGTGCCATAGGAAACCTTTTTCGTTTTCGATCAGAAATTTCCAAGCTTATTTCCAGGCTTGGAAGGGAGGATGTTCTTCTTCGACTCTCGCTTCACCTAGCTCAAAACAAAGTCCTGGAGCGAATGCTCAACGTAGGCCAGTAACGGTCCTGGCCTAACTCGAAATTGGATTGGGTAGCACACAAAGGTACGGACCATGCATCGCAGACGGTTCAAGTTTAAATAAGCTTGTCTGATTCCATTTTCACTAGAGTTCAGCCGATCTTCTGTGCGTTAGCTTTTCGAACCAAATCAGATCTGACAAGCTTCAATGCGTCCGATTCTTCTTCCGATTGCGCCATCAAATCCAAGAATCGGATCGCTGAGTCGTACAGCTGATTTTTTTGTGCAAGCTGCATCGCTAACTTCAATGCTCTCTGTTTGGTTTCCAAAGGTGGAGCTGGCGATCGAAACAAAGCTGCGCGACGGTAGGCTGATAACGCTTCGACAATCTGGCCTCGTTCCTCGAAGCAAACACCTAAATTTAAGGATGCAACGGCGCGAGTTGTCGGTTGCTTCGCGGCGATTTGAAAACGATCAATCGCTTCTTCTGGGCGGCCCAATCGATTCAGCGCGACCGCTGACATGACAAGCAAATCGTATTGCTCGGGATGTCGAGCAAATCGAGCTTCGGCAATTTCGAACTGCATCGCGGCCAGCTCAAGTTCGCTCTGGTCGAGTTCTTTTCGAGCGGTTTCCGATTTTTGCCACTCAAAATTCTTGACCGCTGCGTCCATCGCCTCTCGGCTAAGTCGCAATCGCGAATCTTCGAACATTGTGAGCAGTTGTTCGTCTTCGGGATTGTGCCGAACGCCTTGTTCTAGAACGCGGCGGGCATCTTTCCATCGGTTTTGCTCGAAATAGATTTCGGCTAATTCACGATATGGTTGAGCATTTGCTGGGTTGTTTTTTATTTGCTGTTCGAGCGCTTGAAATCTCTGCAACGTGATCTTCGGAGTCGAAATATTTGGAGCGACCGAATTTTGTGTTGGCGCAGCGCGATACAGATCTTTGGCGAGCTTGTCATCGATAAAATTGTTCGGAGTATTGAGCGGCATCTTGATGATTCCGAGGCATTGGTCGAGTCTTGTAATTCCACTCAAACCAGCAGCTCCCTTGGACTCGATCAACTAGCGCATTCGTTTCCATCTTGCTAGTTGCGGCCGTCCAATTAAGGAGAGCTTTTAGTATAAGCGAATGTCACACTAAATGTACAAACGTTTTGATGACTACATCCGCTTGAGAAACTCGATTGCCTGCCGAGCGTTTTCAGTTGCGTTGCCGGGCCGTCGGCCATCGACAATATACGGGCCTCTAAATCGACAATCTTCAAGGGTCGATACGATCTGCGGAAAGTCGACCAAGCCGTGTCCGAGCGGAACAGGCGTTGAATTACCTGAGCGGCTTCGATCCGGGACAGTGTCTGCCGCATAAACACAGCGGACCAAATCAATCGCTTGCTTTAAATCCTCAGTGTCAAAACCGGCCGAGACAAGATTCGACGGATTCAGAGCGATAAAAACCGAAGGTTCTGGCAGCTTCCGGAGAAAATTCGCCAGCATCGTCAAAGACTCTGTCCCGGTTTCACAGGCCAGAAAACAGCCATAGTGATCGGAGTATCTTGCCAAATCAGAAAGAACCTCACGCAACAAAATCATTTCGGCTGCATCCGTCGTCGTTTCTTCGCCGGTTAATTCAGCTTTGGTAACGATGGGAGATTTTATGGTGCCGACCGAGTTGACCAGGACACCGCAGCCCAACTCGACAGCCATGCGCATTGCATTCTTAGTTGCCGTTACGCGTCGATCCAGATCCTCGATGCAATCGTAACCGCGACGCGTCGAGAACCGGACCGCTAGAATCGGCAAATTCAGATCATCCAATATTTTCCGCAACTGACGAACTGCGCTGGCCGACATATCCGAAGGCTTGAAGTCTACACGAGCATCTATTTCAATTCCGTCGGCCTGCAAAGCGGCTACGGTGTGCAAAGCTTGCTTGAACGGTTGATCTAACGTCGATACAGCGACGGCTACTGAGATTCCAGCCACAAATGAAGTTCCGATTTATCTTGTAATACTTTGCCGCGATCAATGTATCGACATCACCAAGCTGGCGAAAGTAAATGCCGATCTGCCATCGCCGCGTTGGCTTGGCCGAGCGTCATTCTAGCTTGGCTTTGCGGATCGTCTACGCTTGATCCTTCCCCAGCGTTAGCCGATGGCTCGAAGATCGTCGCGATTTTTTCTAGCGAGTTCAACGCTGACGAAGATGCCGACAGCAACGGTTGGCCGGACGCTTGGTCGCGTGTTTCTGATCGAGACCATCCCCGTTACACCGTCATGAAAACGGAATTTCGAACAGAATTTGATCCCGTCGAATTGCAAGTTGCCAGACGAACGATGAGCCAGTGGATGCTCGCGTGGCAACTGGGTAAACGTCCTGGGGATGTGATTCCAGAAAAGACACCTCAGCAGCTTGATCGGCTTCTTGAGGCAACCGTTTTGGATCGCTGCCTGAGCATCGAAATGAATGGTGGATCAGCAACGATAGAAAGCCCACAATTCGCCATCGACCGCCGATTTACTTATCGAGTCAATGCTGATCTGAAGTGTGTTCAACTTGAGAATTACGACGCAAGCTTAAATTTCATCGCCGTTGATGCAGAAGGCAATCAAGCTCTGCTTGCCAGTACACGCGCCTACAGCGGAAACGTGGATTGGACGTCATTGACGTTGAACAATATCCAACTCGGCAATGCACCCTACGCTAGTGCGTTTTTACGATTAGACGTTCGCGCTGTAAACTTTCGCGCACTCTTTGGGAAAGTATCTTTGGATAACGTCACCGTTCGTCGATTGCCAAAGCTATCGGTGGTAGTGGAGCCGAAAGATCGCGTCGTCGTCGCTGGCGACAAGATTGACTTGGCTTGTGAAATTACCGGGCTCGATCGCAGCGAGGCCAAAGTTAAAATCGTGCTCAAGGACATTGACGACAATGTTGTTCACTCTGAATTTCGAGACGTCGCAACCGAACCGGCGAATGTCAACCTCAATTCGCCGGACCAATCCGCAGCTAGCCAATATTTTGGCACTTGCAAAGCACAAGTCACAATTCCGGACGCGGGCATGTATCGCTTGGCAATTAAACTTGTCGAATCTGGCAGTGACGATTTCCAGCAGACCAATGCGATCGTAGCGCTACCGCAAAAACGTTTCTTGCCCAGTGGCAGAAACCCTCGATTTGGACTGCTTGTCGATTCATGTGGCCGATCCTTGAGTTGGAACGATACAGTCACTTGGGTTGATCGGCTTGGCGTTGGTGCCGTCAAGTTGCCGATCTGGTTCGATTTGGACAAAGCCTCAATCGCCAATTCGCTGGCATGGATGCTCGACGCGCTTAATCTTCGTCAGATCAAAGTGGTTGGTGTTCTAGATCGACCGCCAGCTACAAAAACAAAGCTGTTTCCCGGTAACAGCGGCGAGGCGGTAGCATCAGCGCTTGAACACGCCATCATTTGGCGGCCAATGTTGCAACCAGTTTGGCAACAAGTTTGTTTGCACACCCAGCAATTTCAAATAGGTTGGGATGACGATTTAGATTTCGTTGCCAACCCGCGTTCGCCTGCCTTGGTAAAGACTGTCCGCGAGCAAGCGACGCTCTTCGGTCCCGAATGCTCAATTGCAGTTCCGTGTAGCATTTTTAATTCGCTCATTCATCGAGAATTGCCGGGCAATGACAAACTCACGATTCAAGCGATGCCTGGTTTGACCCCGACTGAAATCATCAGTCTCGACCAAAGCATTGATCGAGGGATTGATAGACGCTGGATCTCGGTTGCAACACTTGCTGGTAATGATCGTTCGCTCGCTTCAACAGTGACTGATCTTTGCGAAAAAATGATCGCTGTACAGCAGTCGCGATTTCCCGTGGGCTACTTTTCTCGCCAGACGATGCGTCAAGTCATCAACGACGAAGGTCATCCAGGAGATCTAATGCTTCCGGTGAAAAACATCGCCGCTTGGTTAAACGGCGCTTCACAATTCGAAATCGTTGATCTGATTGAGACTAGAAAAGCAGTTCTATTTTACAGCAGCTCTAATACCAGCCTAATCATCTTTCCGGATGTCAACTCGAATGAACCAATTCGTGCTTGGATCGGCGACGACGTCAAAGCCAGCGATGTTTGGGGACGCGAGTTCGACTTGCAACGTGATCGTTCAGTGAACGGTTCACCAGTACTTCTTCCAGCTTCTCAGTGGCCTATCTTGCTGAGCAATGTTGACCAAAGTTTAATTCGATGGCAACGCGCTTTTAAACTGGCCATCGAAGACCTCGTTAGTAGTGCAAATCTGGTTGCTGACTTGCCAATTCAGATTAACAATCCAGAAGGTTTTCCCGCGTCAGGCCAAATCTTCGTCTCGGCAAACGAATTAACTCGCGAGCCCAATCTACGATTGCCTTTTGCGATGCAACCTAACGAGTCCAACGTTTTCGTCATGCCAGTGCCAGTACGATCGGACCTGACCGAGGGCGAGGTGCCTATCGGCTTGGTTGTCAAAATGGAATCGCCTCGACAGTTTCAATTCATTGTGGATGAATCGATTCACGTTGGATTGCCGGGAATCAAAATTCAGTCAAAACGACAGTTACGCGGCAGCGATCAACTGCAGATTGATGTCTTCATTTTCAACAGCACTGGCAGTGCTGCTTCATTTGATCTGACGCTCTATGCACCAGATCAACCGAGGCAGAAAATTCAAATGCTCAATGTACGTGAGACTGGACAGCGAAGTTTCCTCGTCGAAGGTGCATCAAGTTTCGACGGCAAATCGCTCCGGCTAGGATGTGAACAAATTGAAACCGGTCGGACCATCAATCATTTTGTTGCTCCGTAATTTGTTGCAATAGTCGGAAAGAGGCGGACGAGTGTTACTGGTCTGTGTTTCTGGTTATGATCTGCGTTCGATGGTGACGTTCATCGGCAGGCCGATGGCGAAGAGATTGTCTTTGTGGATCGGCCTGGATTTATTGAGTTTGCGAAAAGCTCAAATACGCACATAGTTTCAACCGAATTCGCCTGCATGAGCAAAGCATTAACTTCGACTGACCTCCCCTTTCCCAAACGCAGCGGCAAGGTCCGCGATTGTTATGATCTGGGGGACGAATTATTGATCGTCAGCACCGATCGTATCAGCGCCTTCGATTACGTTCTCTCACCAGCGATTCCAAATAAAGGCCGATTGCTAACTAAGCTAAGTGAGTTTTGGTTTGAACAGCTTGACGTTCCCAATCACTTCATCAGCAATCAGTTACCAGCAGAGGTCGCTTGTCTTGACTCGGCAAAGGAGCTGGTCGGTCGCAGCATGCTCGTTCGAAAAGCGCGAGTCATACCGTTTGAATGTGTGGTTCGCGGCTACTTGGAGGGCTCAGGTTGGCGGGAGTATCAATCCAATGGCAAGATTTGCGGCAACACCCTTCCGACCGGCTTGCAACAATGCAGCCAACTGCCGGAGCCGATTTTCACGCCTGCCACAAAAGTTGATAACGGTCACGATGAAAACGTTGACTTCACGACCATGAAGAATTTTATAGGTGAAGAGATGGCCGCAACGATGCGTGATCTCAGCTTGAAAATCTATGAACAAGCAAGCCAACTTGCTGCTCAGCGAGGTGTCATCATTGCAGACACAAAGTTTGAATTTGGTTGGTCCGACGGTCGAATCCTATTGATCGATGAAGTTCTTACACCGGATTCGTCTAGGTTTTGGGATGCCGCAGCTTATACGCCCGGTGCTTCGCAAACTTCGATGGACAAACAGTTCGTTCGCGAGTATTTGATGCAGTCGACCTGGGACCGAAAAAGTCCTCCGCCTGAATTACCCGAGTCGATCGTTGCTGCGACAGCAGAGCGTTACAAAATGGCGTACGAGCGTATCACCGGTCGATCTTTCGAAGCTTGACGTCTAACCGGCGTTTCGAATCGCATCGACTTGTTCTGGATTTTTCTCAAGCCAACTTTCGATCGCAGTGCGTTGCCAAGGCTGAACCGAGCTTGCGTTTACGGCGACTGGTTGATCAGAGCCAAAATCCAATTGAACGGCTTGTTCGAAGTCTAATCCAATTGATCGCAAGAAGTCTTTGAGCGAATCGAGGGCCGAGGACTGATTGGCCTGCGATGCTAAACCAGCTTGCTGATCTAACGGTGCAGTCGGACTATCAACAGAAGCAGAGGAAGAAGCGGTCAGTTTGTCCGCGAGCACTTCTGCGAAATTCAATGCACTAGCCCCAGCTTGAACGGCCAATCGCCCGCCAATTCCGGCAGCGGCGGTGGTCAAAGCTAGAGTCGAGAACTGCATTGGTGAGGAAGTCGTGGGGCAAAGCGATCGATCTGAACTGGCTGTTGTTACCTGATATCGTCCGATTGTGATGATTGCTTTGAGTTTGCTGGCACGAACTATCGAATTTTTTCATTTCAGTCTTCATTGGCGCAAAGCTAGGTAAGCTGCGCAGGAAGTGTTGTTTCTGGTAACACCAATTGATTCGGTTTTATCGAAATTACCCGATGAGCAGGCTCGGTTCGTTTCGATACTGATCAGGTCACTGAATTGGAAGCATGTCGCTTATTCCGAGCGAATCCTATTGCCGCCGTATTCAACACCCGCGAAGGCTGAATTAAGGAATTGACGATGAATCGTAATATTGCCGTTTGGATGTTTTTGGCTATTGGATCGGTCGCCAGCCTTGGTTGCCACAACACTTGCCGCAACTGCGGACCTTGCCAACATGGCTGCCGTCCCGGACCGATTGGCTGGCAACGAGGCGGGACCGACTATCAAACGTCGCTCAATCACGCTGCTTACGCTCAACAACAACCAGGTTCGGGCGTCCAGGGAGCTCAAGTCGGCTACCCTTATTACACCACCCGTGGGCCACGCGACTTCTTGTTGAACAATCCACCAACAATCGGTCGATAGATCACGATAAGAATTGCGCTGCTTGCCACGGATCTGGTTTAAAAGTGCTTTGCCAATTCAGGCTCTATCGCCTCAGCCCAGATCTTGTAGCTTGATGGCGATAGGTGCAAATAGTCTGGCATGACCTCTGCGGATAACGTTCCATCATCTTGCAGGAACTTTCCGCCAATGTCTAAATAGGTGACATAGTCTTGCTCGCCAATCGGCTTAACCGCAGCGTTAATCTTGTTATTTAGCTGACGTAGCGGATCGTCAGCACTTTGCCCACGTGGAAAAATAGCCAGCAGCAGAACGTGGGCCGCGGGCATCTTTTCGTGCAGTTTGGTTACAACTTGACGAATACCTTCAGCGGTCTGTTCCGCCGGATCTTGTCGATGTCCGGTATTGTTTGTACCAATCAGAAGCACGATCGCTTTTGGCTGCAAATCGTCAAATTCCTCGTGTTCAATTCGCCATAAGACTTGCTCAGTTCGATCGCCAGAAAATCCAAGATTGAAGGTGTTGCGTTTTGCATAGAACTCGTTCCACACTTCCTTTCCGTCTTGCTCCCAGCCTTGTGTGATGCTGTCACCAACAAAGAGCAGGTCGACCTTTCCTGCTTCCCGCTTGGCTTTCAATTTCGCCTCGTGCCTTGGCATCCACCAAGTCACCGCCCATTCTGCAGTTTGCACTTCTGGAGTGATAGCTGGGAAGCTTGACTCTTTGGCTGGTGCGAACGCAGTCAGCGAAACGATTGAAAGAAGCATTGCGATTATTGACAGTTGTCGATTCATGTTTGTGTTTCTAGCAACGAGAGAACTTTTTAGTAATTCGGTTAGCGGTCGTGTCGTCCGTTACGCGATGATTTGATGGATTGGTTCGACGTGTTCAACGCCGACCAATTTTTGATCCAGCCCACTGAAAAAGTACGATAGCTCATTTGGCTTCAGTCCGCACTGGTTCAACATCGTTGCGTGCAAATTTTTAACGTGTAGTGGATCTTCGACCGCCACCGCTCCCAGTTCGTCAGTTCCTCCAACGCTTTGACCGCCTTTGATGCCGCCGCCTGCCATCCACATCGTGAATCCGTAGGAGTTATGATCGCGACCGCTGCCCAGGGCGTACTCAGCGGTCGGTTGACGCCCAAACTCACCGCCCCAAATCACTAGCGTTTCGTCCAACAACCCGCGTCGCTTAAGATCTTTTAGCAACCCGGCGACCGGTTTGTCCGTTGCGCCGGCATGCTTGTTGTGGTTGACTTCCAAGTTGCCATGCGCGTCCCAGTTATCATCACTGTGTGCACCACCGGAGTATAACTGGATAAACCGCACGCCCCGCTCAACCATCCTTCGGGCAATCAAGCAACGCTTGCCGAAGTCTGCGGTACGATCCTCGTTAACACCGTACAAATCTAACGTTTCGGAGGATTCTTCGGCAAAATTAACCAACTCGGGCGCTGAAGCTTGCATTCGATAAGCTAACTCATAAGATGCAATTCGAGCTGACAATTCGGTGTTACTCGTGCGCGATTGTGCATGCTCAGTGTTCGCTTGTTGTATCGAATCTATCAAGTCGCGTTGCATTTCTCGCGACATCCCTTGGGGCGGTTGCAGGTCAAGAATTGGCGAGCCGTTAGTACGCAGAATTGTCCCTTGATAGCTCGCTGGCATATAGCCGCTGGACCAATTTTTTGCGCCGCTAATAGGTCCACCTGTCGGATCGAGCATTACCACATATCCGGGTAGATTTTCATTCTCGCTACCTAAACCATACGTCAGCCATGACCCTAAAGACGGTGCCCCGGAGAGGATCTTTCCGGAATTCATCATCAACATGGCCGAGCCGTGTATTGGTGAGTCAGCCGTCATGCTGTGGACGAAGGCGATATCATCGACGCAGCTTCCGACGTTTGGAAAGAGGTCGCTGACCCATTTGCCGCATTCGCCATACTGTTTAAATTTCCAACGCGGCTCAACGATTCGGCCCTCATTCTTATGGCCGCCGCGACCAAACGTTTTCACTTCGATAGTTTTGCCATCCATTCCAATCATTGAAGGCTTGTAATCAAACGTGTCGATGTGACTTGGTCCACCGTACATGAACAAGAAGATGACCGACTTGGCCTTGCCTGGAAACATCGGTAACTTCGCAGCCATCGGGTTACTTGCTTTTGGCGATGCAGCTGCGCGATCACTTGCCAACATTGAACTAAGCGCCAACGAGCCGAATCCAAGCCCACCTTGCCAGAGAAATTCTCTTCGCGTGCGACCGCAGAAGTTTGAGTTCGTCATTTTAACTGCCTAGTCCAAATAGATAAATTCGTTCGTGTTCAACATTACCAAACAGTACGCTTGCCACGCGTTAATACCCTGCAGATTGTGCTTACGATCAAGTGTTGTTAGCAAGTCTAAAGCATGCTCTAGATCAAACGAGTTCGCCGGACGCTGGTAAACCCTTGGTATAATATCGCTAACCAGCGTCTGCACTGAAGCAACATCATCGATCACGAATTCTCGATAAGTCAGTTCTGCAAGTTTCGTGGCCGATTGTCTTGAAAAACTACCGTTGAGCAAGTTTAAGGCTTGAGCGGCTTGAGTCGTCAAGAATCGAGCTTCGCAAGTGCCATCGGTTTCAGGGAAATCGAAGACTGAAAGCTCGGGCGGGACTAACGATCGCTTGATAAAGATGTACACACTTCGTCGGGCCTTGTCCGCAGCGCTAGAGGTACCCCAACCCTCGCCTGGTCGAGATTGCCCTGCTTTCACTTCATCGGAGATCTCCGGAAAAACGCTGGGGCCTCCGAAGCGATGGTCTATCTGAGCATTGGTGGCAAGCATCGTGTCGCGTAACTCTTCGGCAGACAAACGACGCGGGTCATATCGCCAAAACAAATCGTTTCGTGGATCGCTGGCCAATCCAGCAGCCTGATCGATGCTGGCCATGCGGTACGTTTGGCTCGTTAAAATCAAGCGATGGATCGGCTTTAAATTCCATTCGTATCGAATCAACTCGCTGGCTAAATAATCTAACAATTCCGGATGTGTCGGGATGTCACCGAGCTGACCAAAATTGTTGCTTGATCGAACAATTCCGCGACCGAAATGATGTTGCCACAAACGATTAACGATCACACGAGCAGTAAACCAATTCTTCTCCGACGCAATCCAATTGGCTAGCTCGCGACGGCGTCCGGCAGAACGTTCGGTGCGCACGATTTCCGGTTCATATTGATTTTCGGCATCGTCAAGCAAGCTTATAAAAGAAGGTTCGACTTTATCGCCCGGTGCGTGAGGACTGCCTCGTAAGAGTTTAAAAGTTTCTGGCGGTTCCGCGAGGCATTTGGCGAGCCCTAAAGTCAAATCCGCTGGCGGTAAATCTCGTTCCTTCGATTGCAGTTGACGGATCTTCTCGTGAAGCGATTGGTATTCTGAGATTTGATCGGGCTCAAGATACCTCAGCAGTTTTGCGTCGAGCACTTCTTTGCGTTTTTCTCCTTCGGTCGCGCGTTGATCTTCGCCGTCCATTTTGGCAATACCAGATTGCTCTATAGTTTTTCGTTGCGATTTGATAGTCGCGATTTCATTCTTTATTTTCGCCCGCTGAGCGACAGTATCGTTACCTGATAAATCGATTTGGCTATTGCTGAGTTCGTCGGTTCGTTCGCCGTAACTAGTCACATCACGGAAGAAAGCTACCATCGCGTAATAGTCTTGTTGTTTGATCGGATCGATTTTGTGATCGTGGCAACGAGCGCAATTGAGTGTCAAACCAAGAAAGCCTTGGCTGGTCACGGTCACCAAGTCATCGAACTCATCAAATCTCGCTTGCTCGGGATCGGCGGGTTCATCATCCCAAATCCCAAGTCGGTAGTATCCTGTCGCAATCAAGCTTTCGTTGTTGCCATCGGCTAACTCATCTCCAGCGAGTTGCTCGCGAATAAACTGGTCATAAGGTTTATCACTATTAAGTGCGTCGATGACATAATCGCGATATCGCCATGCGTTAGGCTTTGCATGATCTCGTTCGAAACTGTTTGTTTCTGCATAACGAACAACATCCAACCAATGTCGCCCCCAACGTTCACCGAAGCCTGGATCGGCCAGCAATTGCTCAACGTTTGCTTCGTAAGCTTGATCGTAGGTCATCGGGTCACTTGATGCAGCGACGAATTCTTCTACTGCTGCATAACTCGGTGGCAACCCAATCAGATCGTAGCTAAGCCTTCGCAAAAGCAATCGCGGATCGGCGGCTTTGTTGGGTTCAAGCTGGGCATCTTCCAAGCGGCTGAGAATGAATCCATCGATTGGGTTTCGCATCCAAGCGACTTGCTTTGGCATCGGAACCATCGGACGCTTGATCGGTTGGAACGACCAATGCGGCGTGTACTCGGCACCTTCGCTGATCCACTGACGAAGTATTTCGATGCTTGATTCGTCCAGCCTTTTACCTTCGGGCGGCATTTGCTCGAAATCTTCATGTGATTGGATTCGCCGCAACATCTCGCTAGCCGATGGATCGCCTGGCTTGATTGCCGTCAGCCCGCTGTCGGCTTCGGCGATCGTCGATTCGCGCAAATCAAATCGCAAGCCTGACTCGGCGACGTCCCCGCCGTGACAAGCGTAGCAATGCTTGGCCAAAAGTGGACGGACTTGTCGATTGAAATCAATGGAAACTGCGTTGGTAGATTCGGCAACACAAGACGCCGCTACACAAAAGATGTCTGTGGCTGCAATCCAAATTGCTAGAACAAGGCAAGTGCGATTCATAGCGTCTTAGAAAAAGTTTTGCGGAAGGAACCGCGATTTTCAAGATTTTGAAAGGGACGATGAGGACCGTTCCAAAACTCGAAATGTCACGGTTGATTGCAGGAGGGTGGGATCGACATCAGCCATTGAGCGGAACTTTGGCTGTAAGTTGTTGCTGCTGTGGTGCTGTGATATACTGCCATAGCCTACCACAAACCCGCTTTAACGCAATCTTTTGCCACCGCAAGCCAATTCTCGTCGGTGTTTTCCATTCGCTGAAAGCCGCCATGTTTGACTTTATTTCCAACGCGTCCTCACATTGTTGCAACGGCACCGTGCGTCGCGACTTTCTACATGCAGGCGCGCTTTCGGCAATCGGCTTGACGTTGCCGAAATATCTTGCGGCTAAAGAGGCCGGCATGATCGACAAGTCGAAGGATAATAAATCGGCAATTTTGATTTTCAATTTAGGTGCCCCAAGCCAGCTTGACACCTTCGACATGAAGCCCGAAGCTCCGGCGGAGATCCGCGGACCTTTTAAACCGATTTCAACCAAAGGTGCCGATTTTCAGATCTCCGAAATTTTGCCTATGCACGCGGCAATCGCCGACAAGTTCTCGATTGTTAGGTCATGCTTTCATCGCGGCGCAGCAGTCCACGATAGCGGTTGGCAGATCATGCAAACAGGACGTCAATTTGCAGGCGGCGTGAATACTCCGCACGTCGGCTCCGTCGTCGATTTCCGACTTGGCCGACGTGGCGATTTGCCTGCCCACGTGGTTCTTCCAGAGACTATGGGGCGTGGCGGTGGAAATCTGCCCAACGGTCAAGCGGGTGGATTTTTAGGCAAAACTTATGATCCATTTTCTTTGATGGCTGATCCGTCGAAACCCGATTTCAAGGTTCCTGATCTGCTGCCCCCCGATTCGATCGGAACAGTCCGACTAGAGCGACGACGACGGATGCGAGAAATAGTCGATTCGACTGTCAGCAATTTTGAGAATAGCGAATCAGCGAAACTGATGAACGACAATTTCGCCTCTGCCTATCGATTAATGACCAGCCCCGAGGCACGTGACGCTTTTGATCTATCGAAGGAACCGCCGTCAGTCCGTGAACGTTACGGTGTAAACCGATTCGGTCAATGTTGCTTGTTGGCGCGGCGATTGGTCCAAGCAGGCGTGCGATTTGTGACCATCAACACCTTTCTCACCGTGTTCGACGAAATCACCTGGGACATCCACGGAAGCAAGCCGTTCACTTCGGTGGAAGGCATGAAGCGGATCGTAGCGCCGATGTATGACCAAGCTTATTCGGCCTTGATTGAGGATTTGGTTCGGCTTGGGATGCTTGACGATACACTTGTTTGCAATCTCGCCGAATTTGGTCGCACTCCAAAAGTGAACCCCGCTGGAGGGCGTGACCACTGGCCACAATGCTTTAGCGTCTACTTCGCTGGCGGCGGTGTACAAGGTGGCCGAGCGATTGGCGCAAGCGATCCAATTGCTGGCGTTCCCGTCGATCGCCCAACGGAACCGCCTGATGTCGTTGCAACGATTATGCATGCCTTGGGTCTGAATACCGAATCCATGCTGCCTGGTCCCAATGGAAGACCGTTTCCTTTGGTCGATTCAGGATTCAAACCGATTTACGAATTGTTCTAACAAACAATGCGTTTTATCGTTTTGCGCAACTCAATAGCGGCATCGGACGAACGAGAGATTTTTATCAAATTAGATCGATGAAAAGCGAGTTACTCTTGAATTGCAAATATCGTAAATCTCATAACACTGACGTGCCTCTCCTCACGTTAGTGTCGTTCCTAATCATTTGGTCATCGATGGTGACCAAGTCCGCAGCGTCCGACAGTGACCAATCAACCTCTCAATCAAGTGGCATCATCTACCCGTCAAAAATTAAGCTCTTCAATAAGGGAGATTCCGCCCGAGTCTTACTGCAACATATCGATGACATTAAGGTCGTCGGCGGAGTGATCGATGCAGATGTGGAATGGTTTTCAGATGATGCACAGATTGCCCACGTCGTCGATCGTAAAGTGATCGCTGTTAATGATGGCCAGACGCAGATCGGCGCTCGGTGGACTGATGAGACTGGCCGATCACAGACTGCCAAGATTGTGGTTGACGTCCAACAATCAAAGTTAGAAAAGCAGTTCGAGTTCAACAATCACGTTCAAGCAGTACTTGCCAAAGCAAGCTGCAATATGGGTGCTTGCCATGGGGCGTTGGCTGGCAAGGGCGGCTTTCGATTGTCACTTCGTGGCTACGATCCAATCGCAGATCATTTCGCGATAACTCGTGAGGATCGAAGTCGGCGAGTCGACCAAATCATGCCAGCCCGCTCGTTACTGTTGCTTAAACCATCCTCAATGGTCGCCCACAAAGGCGGCTTGCGTTTGCCAACTGACAGTGAAGGTTATCGCGTGATCGCCGATTGGATTCGCCAAGGAGCTGCTGGTGAAGAAATGGAACAGCCAACCTTGCTGAATCTTCATGTCTATCCGCCGGACGTGCGGTTAGCCATCGGCGATAAACAACCAATCAGCGTGGTCGCCGAATATTCCAACGGCCGCTTTGAGGATGTTACCGACTGGGCCAAGTTCTCATCAACAGACGAATCTGTGGCAACGGTCGGAGAGAATGGCGTAGCGGAGATGATTGGAAATGGCCAGTCTTCCATCTCGGTTTGGTTTTCCAGCCGCATCCAAAATGCCCGAATTTCAGTACCGTTCAGCGATGGCATTCCAAGTGACGCATTTGATAATCTAGTTAAAGCAAATGCGATTGATGAAGCGGTGGTTCGAAAGCTGACGCAACTGAATCTTGCGCCATCAAAACGTTGCACTGATTCCGAATTTATCCGACGCGTCTACCTCGATACGATCGGGCTCTTGCCAACATCGGAAGAAGTTACGCAATTCGTAAACGCGACAGCACCTGGCAAGCGAAATATGCTGATTGAGCACTTATTGAATCGACCGGAATATGTCGACTACTGGACGTATCGATGGTGCGATCTTTTCATGCTTAACGGTGCGATACTTCAAGTCGACGGCGTCAAAGCGTACTATCAATGGATTCACGATCATGTTGAAAAAGATACGCCATGGGACCAGTTCGCGACCGAGATCCTAACGGCAACCGGCGACGCTTTTGAAAATGGTGCGACGAACTTTTATGCGCTAAATCAAGATCCCGAAGGAATGACGGAAAACGCATGCCAGGCATTTTTGGGACTATCGATTGGATGTGCCAAGTGTCACAACCATCCGCTGGAAAAATGGACCAATGATCAGTATTACGCGATGGCAAATATGTTTGCCCGCGTGAGAGCCAAAGGCTGGGCTGGCGAAACTCGTAATGGTGATGCCAAACGAACGGTCTTGGTCCTGGATAGAGGAGATTTGATTCAACCTAACAAGGGCAAGCCGCAAATACCCGCCCCTTTGGATGCAGAGCCACTTGATATTGATGACCCTTCGGACCGGCGAATAGCATTGGCGAAATGGATGACTTCGCCCGACAACCCGTACTTCACGCGAGCAATTTGCAACCGAGTATGGCACGCATTCTTTGGCGTCGGAATCGTGAACTCGGTTGATGATATGCGGGAGAGCAACCCAGAAAGCAACCCTGAGCTAATGGCAGTTTTGACCAACTTCCTCGTCGAGAACGACTATGACCTAAAGTCATTGATTCGCTTTATTTTACAGTCCGAAACCTATCAGCTCAGCAGCCAAACAAATTTAAACAATGCAAAAGACACGCTTCACTTTTCTCACTATTATCCTCGCAGACTGATGGCCGAGGTTTTGCATGATTGCGTGGTCCAGGTATCGAAAGTCGATTCAGCCTTCACTCAAGTAGAATTTCCAGGCAACGATCGCCGGAAAGTCGATTTTTATCCTGAAGGAACCCGCGCTATTCAACTTTATGATAGTGCAATCGAGAATAAGTTTTTGCGAACTTTCGGTCGCAATCAACGTCGAATCGTTTGCGAATGTGAACGCAGCAACGAGCCAAGCGTGGTCCAAGTTTTGAATATTAACAACGGTGAGACAATCAACGAAAAGTTGTCGGCATCCCAGAGCATAGTGACTCAGGTCATTGAGACATACAAGTCAGACTATCGCAGTATGGTAGACTCCGCTTATATGCGCTGCCTTGCTCGCCAGCCAACCGAACATGAACGCGATCTGCTGGTCGCAGAAATTGGTCAATTTGATGACGAGGCAGGTTTGAGAGCCAATGTAGAGGATCTGTATTGGAGCTTGATGAGCAGTCGCGAATTTTTGTTTCAACACTAAGGCTGAGATTTGGAAGCCTATCCTGATTCACCATGCTCAATACATTTACTTGGATCGTTATCTTATTGCCACTGAGCGTTTATTTTATAGCGGTTGGAGTACTCGGCAGCAGCCGCACCCCGAAACTGGTTATGGGCGGTCGAGATTTTATGACGCTGGGTCTTGGGTGCATCGGCTTGTTTCTAGCCGGACCATTTAAACTTTTCTTTCCACAGGCCGCATTTAACTTCGTTGGTGGTGGCGTCTGGTTGGCACTTGCGCTGCTCTATCTACTGATCCTTTCGCTCATTGCAATGAGCCAACGGCTGCGAATAGTGGTCTATTCTTGCCAAGCCATCCATATGCAGGACGCGACGCGTCGGACGCTGCTGGAATTAGACGAAGCTTCGAGCTGGGCTGGGAACGCATTTGATTGTCCAAGCCTTGAAATCAGCGGCACGGTCGAGCAACGAAGGGGCGAGAATGTCGCCCAAATCGTCGCCAATTCTCGCCATCAAGATTATACGAATTGGCTGCTTCTGCTAAAGACACTCGAAGTTCGAATTGGCGAGACGCCAATTGGCAAACCTAAACCGAGCGGTTGGCTTGCGGCTGGCATTGCTCTACTAATTGTCGTGCTAACGCTTGTGATCAGCCAGCCCGAATCGACCTTGTCTGCGATGCGTGACGCGCTTCGGTTCTAGGACCATCAAGCCGCGTATTTTGCATCGCCAAACAGAACTAGTTTCAAGCTACAATTCTCACCAAATTCGAACGCGAGTTTCAGGGGCCAAAAACATCGCGGAATCTTTCGAAACATCGAACGCCTGGTAAAACGCGTCCATGTTCGCGACGATGCCGTTGGCTCGATACTTGGACGGCGAATGCGGGTCGGTAAGCAATCGCTTTCTCAATTCCAATTCGCGATACTTTCGGCGCCAAACTTGTGCCCAACCCATAAAAAACCGTTGATCACCGCTCAGATTTGCGATCACAGGTGCTGCCTTTCCATCCAAAGATAACTGGTAAGCCGTATAGGCCGACGCGAGACCTCCCAAGTCGCCAATGTTCTCACCCAACGTCAGTTTGCCGTTAAGATTCGCATCTGGAAAAGGTTTGTAGTTCGCGTATTGTTGCACGAGTTGTTCAGCTCGCTTATCAAATTCAAGCCGGTCTTGTTCAGTCCACCAATTTTTCAAGTTACCGTAGCCATCGTACTTACTACCGCTGTCGTCGAATGCATGACTGATTTCGTGTCCAATTACAGCCCCAATCGCACCGTAATTGACTGCATCATCGGCCAGTAGATTAAAGAACGGCGGCTGCAAAATCGCCGCTGGAAAAACAATCTCGTTCATCAACGGATTGTAGTAAGCGTTTACGGTTTGCGGCGGCATGTGCCACTCCCCACGATCTATTGGTTGGCCAAGCTTTCCGATGCTGTATTGATGTTCAAATTCAGCGATCGCCAAAATGTTGCCGACTAAATCAGTCGCTGAAACAGGAACCGCCGAGTAATCCTTCCACTGATCTGGGTAACCGATCTTGGTTGTGATTAGGTCTAGTTTCTCCACAGCTCGAACCTTCGTGCCTTGTCCCATCCAGTCGAGTTGACCAATCCGAATTTCGTAGGCTTTTTTCAGGTTCGATACCAGTTCTTCCATTCGCGTTTTTGCTTCGGGAGAAAAATGTTTAGCGACGTACATTTGTCCCACCGGCATTCCCAATAATGCGTTGCAAGCCTGGACGCCGCGTTTCCATAGCGGCTCTTGCTCGGTCACGCCGCTCATCGCGGTCTTATGAAACTGGAAGTGCTGCCGTTCATGATCCTCATCCAAAACATCCGCGAAAGTATCGAGCAAGTGAAAGGTTGAATACGCTTTCAGCGTCGCGATATCGGTCTGCTCGATTGTTTCCTGCAACGCGTCAAAGAAACTCGGTTGCCCAATGATCACCACCCCGTCGGTCGGCAGTCCAACGACCTTGCTGTAGCTATTCCAATCCAGCAATGGATGACCTTCGGCAAACTTATCGACGGCAATCGGGTTATAAGAAGCGATTGGGTCTCGCAGTTCCGTGTTAGACCACTGTGCCGCAGCCAGTTTCGTTTCAAACGCAATAATAGCCTCAGCCGATGACTCAGCCGATTCGTATTGGATCGATTGCAGTAGACCTACAATGTATTTTTTCAACGCCTCCCGAGCGGCATCAAAACCATCTTCCAAATAGTAGTCCCGATCCGGCAACGAGATTCCCGATTGCGACACATAAGCAGCATACTGGTCTGATTTTTTTGCATCTGGTTCGACGTAATAACCCATTGGATTATCAACGCCAACACGGCTCAGCTTTGCCGCAACGGCGATCCAGTCGCTTTTGCTTTTGATGTCTGAAACCCAGCTCAAGAGTGGCTTGATCGGTGCGACACCAAGCTCGTTTCGCAGCTCTAAATTGATATAAGAATCGTAAAGATCACCGACCTGTTTAGCTGGCCCATCAGACGGTTTGTCGATACTTGCCTGCTCGATCAGCACACGAACATCTTGCTTTGTCGCTTCATCGAGTGCTGTGAATGCTCCATAGTTGGATTGATCAGCTGGGATTTCTGTTTCAACAAGCCATTTTTCATTGACGTAATCGTAGAAATCATCGCCTGGGCGAAGCGACTTGGAAACATTTTTTAGCTCGATTCCAGCCGTGACCGAATCATCTTGGGCAAAGAGGTTTGTGCCAACTACGAATCCAGAAAGCGTCACAATCACGCCGATCGTTCGAAACGGACGTCGCAAAACTTCGAATGATAAATTTGTCACTCTTACCAGGTCATTAAATAAACGCATAATTTACATCCTTGGCTAAACTAGTGGTTAGCGGACATTCACTGTCGGCCCAACTTCAAAAAATGGCCCAAGTCCGCTTCGCAAATTGAACCGGCGAAAACGCACTCTTGACAAAGCTTGCCGTGCCTCGACTTTATTCTTTCATCGCTGTTGCAACTACGCTAGGCCTTGTCCTGCGGTTTATCGCTTCGCCTATCTCTGGCCAAGAGCTTACGCTTGCTGATCAATATGTCGCTCAATTGCTCAGCGACATGAAATCCGATCAGCTCAGCCAACCGGAAGCGGCCGCGATTTGCGCCAGCCTTGCTATCGCTGGGCAGGTCGATCCAAGCCAACGCATCCTGTTGCGTATCGATTCGGCCAGCCAACCACGCCCAGACGTTACAACCTCTGATCGCGAAAACCTCTTTCCGGCGCCGAGCAAATTTCCGGTTGCTTTTCCGGTCGCAGTCCAATCAGTGTCTTTACCGTCGAAGTGGAAGTCCGTCATTGATTCGGCAAGATCAAAGCCGGAT
The DNA here is from genome assembly GCA_041740995.1 of Pirellulaceae bacterium. GTDB lineage: Bacteria > Planctomycetota > Planctomycetia > Pirellulales > Pirellulaceae > JBGSKY01. Next base: position 48,962 of record JBGSKY010000094.1, on the reverse strand, counting down.
GGTTCGCCGACAAGTGGCTCCGCAGCATCGATTTCACTATCGACTGCAATACAGCGTTGTACTGATCCGGCGCTCGTCGCCAAACGGACCAATCGCAATGCGAGCTTGATGCAAAGCGAACACTTTTTGATTGAGGCCGACACGCCGCAAGAAACATTAGAGCCGATTGCCTTACAATGTGAATTGACCTACGCAGCACTTGAGTGGCTGTTCGATCTTCGACCGCGATCGATGCCGTTGTTGCATATCCGAGTGATGAAAAGCCGTTCGGTTTATCTTCGGTTGCTGGCCAAAGAGAGTCGTCAAATCGAGCTAACTAATGGCTTTTTCGATACTGACGCAAACATTGTATCTTGTTACTGGACCGATGATGATTCGACGCGGGCTTCGCTGCGACACGAAGTTACTCACCAGGTTCTAACCAATGCGTTCGCCGGTCCTGCGGGCATTGCGTGGCGCGATCAAACGGATTTCTGGGCATTCGAAGCCATCGCGACCTATATGGAATCGTTGACGCTTCGCAGCGGAGTTGATGAAGTAATTTGTTCGATTGGCGGCTGGGACGCGCCGCGCGTGCAAGCCGCTCGCTACCGTCGCTTGCATGATCAAATCTGGCTCGATTGGGATAGACTGAGAAATTCATCAAGAGAGTCATACCAAGCCCCCGAAGACATTCAGATTCGGTACAGCCAATCGGCTGGCTTGGCGCATTACTTTCTCGATTACTCCCCGGAGATTCGAACTCGTTTCACGAAATACATCATTTCCGTACATCGCGGAACGCCAGACGCTTCGATGCTTGAAATCGCTTCAGATGCGACCTTGCGCGCCCAATACGATCGATATCTTCAATGTGATACGAGAACATTGATCGCGTATTCGTTGCAACCACCGCAACGAGATTTAGTTCTCTGTCGCACTTCGGTGCAGTCGTCTGTTCTCAAAAGTTGGCCAGCGTCTCATCGCAAGTTTGAGTGGCTGGATCTCTCATTCAATCCGCTCGACGGAAATTGGCTCGCTGAACGTCCGTCAGACTGGCAAGCATCGCGTTTGAATTTGGAAAGTACTTTGATCAGTAACGATGAATTGCCGAACATTGGCAAGATTAAGATGCTAACTGAACTTGATCTTTCCAATTGTGAAATTTCCGATGCTGGCCTCGCGAATTTGATCGGTGCCGACGGGCTAGAAAAGCTTTGGCTGACCGGATGCAATATCAGCGACGCGTCATTGATGACCATCAGCCGACGCTGGAAGCTGCGCTATCTTAATATCGACAAGACATCGGTCACGCCGGACGCTTGGCGGATTTTCCTTCGGCAAAACCCAAGCATTCGCTGAGAGAGTTTTGTCACCTTAGCCTTTGCGGCTCGAATTCCAAACCGGATCGACGTGCGAGTCAGTCGGTTTGGGCCATCGACAAAGGGTGACTTTTTGCCGAGTGTAAAACTGGATTCCTTCTTTGCCTTGGACGTGCAAGTCACCGAAGAACGATCGGTTCCATCCGGTGAACGGCAGCCATGCCATTGGTGCTGGAACGCCCACATTGATGCCCAACATGCCCGCATTAAAATGTTGTTGGAATTGTCGCGATGCGTAACCGCTTTGGGTAAAGATGACAGCGCCGTTACCGAATTCACATTGGTCGCCCAACGCTAACGCGTCCTCAATGGTTTGGACTCTCGAAACCGAAAGCACTGGTCCGAAGATTTCCTCCTTGGCAACGCGCATCTGAGGCAGCACATGATCAACAACGCTGGGGCCAATCAAGAATCCTAGACCATCAATCGTTCGCCCGTCCAGAGCGATCGTCGCGCCATCATCTGCCGCAATATCGAGATAACTTGCCACGCGATCGCGATGTTCAGCGCGGATCAGCGGACCCATTTCGATCGCTTCGTCACCGTCACTTGGACCAACTTTTATTTTGCTTGCGTAATCTACCAAGCCATCGATTAACGGATCAGCGGCACCGCCGACTGCGATTGCTAAACTGCCAGCCATACATCGCTGGCCAGCGCACCCATACGCGCTGGCGGCCAAAGCTTTGACCGTCTGGTCGATATCCGCGTCGGGCATGATGATCAGATGGTTTTTGGCTCCGCCAGCCGCCTGCACGCGTTTCCCGTTCGCTGTTCCAGTGCGGTAGATATATTCCGCTACGCTGGTGGAACCGACGAACGAAATTGCCGCCACCTTGGGATGGCTCAGCAATGCATCGACGCATTCTCTTGAGCCGTGAATCACGCTGAAGACGCCTTCAGGAATGCCAGCTTCGACCAATAATTCGGCCAGTGCGTTTGCCGTCAGCGGCGTCTTTTCAGATGGCTTTAGTATGAACGGATTGCCGCAGGTCAGTGCCACTGGAAACATCCACATCGGAACCATGGCTGGAAAGTTGTAAGGTGTGATACCGACACAGACACCTACCGGATGCCGAACGCAAGTCGCGTCAACTTCTTTCGCAATATTCGGCAAAACGTCGCCCATGATCAAACTTGGAATGCCGCAGGCAAACTCGACCACTTCAATCCCGCGTTGCAGTTCGGCACGCGATTCGGCCAGCGTTTTCCCATGCTCGCGGGTGATGATTTGTGAGATCGACTCAAAGTTCTTTTCAAGCAATTCTCGATAGCGGAACATGACTCGCGCACGATCGATTACCGGTGTCGCAGCCCACTTTGCAGCGGCTGCAACGGCGGTTTGAACAACGTGATCTACCATCGCCGCACTGCTTAACGGAACCGTTGCAATGGTCTCGCCAGTCGAGGGATTGAAGACGTTTTCAAACGCATCAGCTTCCGGCGTGACCCATTGGCCTGCGACGAGGTTGCGAAGTTTTTCAGGGCTGGTAGCGGTTGGCATAGCGAACTTTCATTTTTAAATTACGAGGCGACTTCATTCAATCTTAACAAAACCCTTTGACAATCAACCTCCCGTTAAATAAAAAGCAATATCTGGGTTTTCTCTCCGCCCAGTTGTACATGCGTTGCTTACGTTATAACTGAGGCTAGTATTTTCTCGCTGCGGTTGCACGGTCAAACGGTGCCGCAAATATTCTTGCGATCAAATTACTGCAACGCTTATCCGTCTGCAAACATGCGGCGGAACTTTCAACAGGCAGCTACAACAAGGTAAAGGATAGAGGATGGCGCGATTAGTTCGAGGTGCGTTAATTCAGGCAACAACATGCGAGCCATCAACGTCGCCGGTCGCAAAGATCAAATCTGCGATGATTGATAAGCATGTCGCGATGATCGAGTCGGCTGCGAAAAGCGGTGCGCAGGTTTGTTGTTTGCAAGAGTTGTTTTATGGTCCCTATTTTTGCGCCGAACAAGAACTCAAATGGTACGAGCTGACTGAGCGTGTGCCGGACGGCCCGACGATCAAACTGATGATGGAGATCGCCAAACGGCTTGAAATCGTCCTCGTTGTTCCAATTTACGAAGAAGATTTGCCGGGCGTTTACTACAACACCGCAGCGGTAATCGATGCCGATGGAACCTATAAAGGCAAATTCCGAAAGATTCACATTCCTCAATGCCAACCGGGCTTCTTCGAGAAGTTCTACTTCCGACCGGGCAATCTTGGATACCCAGTTTTTGATACGCGAGTCGGTAAAGTAGGCGTTTACATTTGCTATGACCGACACTTCCCTGATGGCGCTCGTTGCCTTGGACTGGCCGGCGCAGAAATCGTATTTAACCCTTCGGCTACGGTTGCTGGGCTGAGCGAATACCTCTGGAAGATCGAACAACCGGCACATGCCGTTGCGAATCAATACTTCGTTGGAGCGATCAATCGTCCTGGCTGGGAAGAGCCTTGGCGAATCGGCGAGTTTTACGGCCAAAGCTACTTTGTAGACCCACGGGGACAATTCGTAGCCGCATCGGACAAACGCGATCAAGACGACATCGTTTTGGCCGACATGGACTTTGACATGATTCGAGAAGTTCGCAACACATGGCAATTCTTTCGCGACCGACGACCTGAGACTTATGGTGCCATCGTCGAGCTATAGTCCCAGTCCCGCCGTTTTTGAATCGCTGTAAAGTTCTTTTTAAATTCCCATGAGTTCAACTGTTGCCGCCAACGCTCGATCTGTTATTTACGGATTGGACGACCGACCGCCACTTTTTCGGTCGGTCTGTCTGGCGTTGCAGCACGTGCTGACCATGTTCGGTTCAACGGTCGCGGTGCCGTTGATCTTCGCCCCGTTGCTGTGGCCTGTCGTCGATGGATTGCCTGAAGAGGTTGCGATGCAACTGAGGCAAATGCAACTGACGAACACTGCGTTATTGATATCGAGCGTCATGTTGTGCAGTGGCGTGGCAACTCTCCTGCAATCGACGCTTGGTTCACGATTGCCGATTATTCAAGGTGTTTCATTCTCGTTTATTGCCGCCTTCCTCAGTATCGTCGCTGTGACCCAAGAGGCAGGAAAACCGGATTGGGGCGGTGTAATCGATGGCACATTAAGCGGTGAAGGTCTTGAAAGCCTAATCCAACAATGGCAAGCGACTGGCGCAGCGGGTATGCAGACGATCGCTGGCGCAATTATCCTGGGCGCAATCTTCGAGGCCGTCGTTGGATTCTCCGGCGTAATGGGTTTGCTGCGTCATTATCTTTCGCCGGTCGTCATTGGGCCAGTCATCATGCTGATCGGTCTAGCGCTTTACCAAGTCGGAGCGCCAATCGCTGCTAGCCATTGGCCGATCGCTCTGCTGACCATGTTCTGCATTATCATTTTTTCACTGCTGCTCGCGCCGAAAGTTCGATTCTTCCAGCTCTTTCCGATGCTCTCGGCAATTGTGGTCAGCATGACGGTTTGTGGGCTCGGTACGCTGAGCGGCGTTTTTCAGCCTTCAAGCAGCGCGTTTGTCGACGTCTCAGCAATCGAAAGGTCTGAGTGGTTTCGCACGACGACAGTCTTCTTTCCCTGGGGCTTGCCCCAGTTTAGCCTTGCGGCGTCGGTTGCTGTATTGGCCGGTTATCTCGCATCGATGATTGAATCGTTTGGTGACTATCACGCGTGCAAAAATCTCGCCGGCGGAGGTGATCCAACTCCACAAGAAATCTCACGTGGGATTGGAATGGAAGGAGTTGCCTGCGCAATCACAGGAATATTGGGTGGATTCAGCTCGACCAGCTACAGCGAAAACGTTGGCTTGGTCGGTTTAACTAAAGTGGGCTCTCGAGTTGTGGTTCAAATCGGTGCGATCATTCTGATTGTGCTTGGCCTGTTTGGAAAATTCGGGGCTTGTGCGGCCGCGATTCCTAAGCCTGTGGTCGGCGGCTTATACTGCGTCCTGTTTGGTCTAATTGCCGCGGTTGGCGTGAGACAGTTTTCGAAAGCCAACTTGTCTAGCGATCGCAATTTGCTTATCGGCGGATTTGCATTGTTTATGGGGTTGAGCGTTCCGTTTTATTTCGGTGAATTCAGCACCGGTCGCTTGGATATCGCTTGGCTGCCCAATGGCGTTCAAGATCTTGTCATCGCCGTCGGATCAACGGGCATGGCGGTGGCCGCGATCATTGGCTTGAGCTTGGATAACTTGGTTCCGGCCACGCGTGAAGAACGCGGCTTAGAGGACGATGCTCACTCCGCACAAGCGGTTGCACCGGAGGCGTCGATTTCTCCGATGTCGCCAATTGCAGATGTTGATTTGATTGGAAAATAAATTTAGGACAGCTCGTTGTTGGTTGCTTGCAAGTGTATGCAGGCGGCGTTTTGCTAAAGGAAAAGTGTTATGGCGATTGAAGCTCAGACTGAAAAGCGGCCCCAGGTGTCGCTGCCGATTTGCGATCATGTTCCACCAGCCTACGACGGTCCGTCAAAATCGGAAGTCATCGCTTTGCGTCATCAGTATGTTTCGCCCGGCGTGTTCACGATCTACAAAGAACCGCTGATGATCGTCGATGGACACATGCAATATTTGTGGGACGAAACTGGGACACGCTACCTGGACGGATTCGCTGGGATTGTTACCGTCAGCGTTGGTCACTGCCATCCGAAAGTTGCCGAAAAAGTTCGCGCACAAACCGGCAAGCTGCAACATACGACGACCATTTATTTGCATCCGACAATCGCACAATTTGCTGAAAAACTCGCCAGCAAAATGCCGGACGGCTTGCATCGCACTTATTTTACAAATAGCGGTAGCGAAGCCAATGAAGTCGCCATCCTTTCGTCGCGTGAGTACACCGGAAACGCCGATGTCGTCGCACTACGAAATGGCTATCACGGCGGAACAGCGGCCACGATGGGCATCACGGCCCACGGTACTTGGAAATTCCGCTCAAACAATCAGCCAAACGTGTTGCACACGCATCCAGGCTATTGCTACCGATGTCCTTATGGTCTGACCTATCCGTCGTGCGACGTTAAATGTGCCCACGACATAAAGAACGTAATCCAATACCAAACATCTGGTGAAATTGCATGCTTTATCGGTGAGCCGATCCAAGGGGTTGGTGGTGCGATCATACCACCGAAAGAATTTTTCGAAATTGTTTATGGTATCGTCCGTTCACACGGTGGTGTCTGTATTGCTGACGAAGTTCAAGGAGGTTTCGGACGAACTGGAACTCACTTCTGGGCCCATCAAAACTGGGGTGTTAAACCGGATATTATTACGATGGCAAAGGGAATTGGTAATGGCATACCACTTGGTGCAATGACGACCACAGCCCCCATTTCAGAAGTCATGAAGCGAAAAATTCACTTCAACACGTACGGTGGCAATCCAATCAGCATGACGCAAGGCCTGGCGACCCTTGAGGTCATTGAAGAAGACGGCTTGCAGGAGAATTCATTGATAGTCGGCGGCTACTTGAAGGATGAATTGTTGGCCTTGCAAGACAAACATCCGATGATCGGTGAAGTTCGCGGAATGGGGTTGATGTTGGGAGTTGAATTGGTTCTCGACCGTAAAACTAAACAACCCGCAACCGCACAAGCCGCTGCGGTGATGGAAGCAATGAAAGAACGGCAAGTGTTGGTCGGCAAAGGCGGGCTGATGGGAAACACGCTGCGAATTAAACCACCAATGTGCATCACAAAAGATGATGCCTCTTACCTAGTATCGATGTTAGACGAAGCCTTAACCGAAGTGAGCCGCAACCATGCCAACGCTTGAAACTACTGTCAATGGAATGAAACTCCCTAATCCGTTTATCATCGGATCGGGCCCGCCTGGGACCAACGCGAACGTGATCAACAAAGCGTTCAAAGAGGGCTGGGGTGCGGTGATCTGCAAAACCGTCAGCCTCGATTGCAGCAAGGTTGTCAATGTTCAGCCGCGGTACCACCGACTGCGCAGCCGAGTCAGCGGCGAAATTTACGGCTGGGAAAATATTGAGCTGATTAGCGACCGTCCGTTTGAAACTTGGATTGACGAATTCAAACAGGTAAAAGACGCCTATCCTGAAGGCTGCTTGATCGCATCGGTAATGGAGGAATACAACAAAGAAGCTTGGCAGGAAATGATTGGACGTTGCGAAGAAGCAGGCGTCGACGCATTCGAGCTAAACTTCTCTTGTCCACATGGTCTGCCCGAACGAAAAATGGGCGCCGCGATGGGCCAAAATCCGACGATCTTGAAAGAGGTTTGCGGCTGGGTCATGGAGACGGCAAAGAAACCGGTCTGGGCAAAGATGACGCCAAACGTGATGCACATTGAAGAACCAAGTCGTGCAAGTCTGGCCGCTGGCGTCGATGGCTTAAGCGCGATCAATACGATTCGCAGCGTCTGCGGGGTCGATTTGGACACCCTGCGTCCAGAGCCTAGCGTCGAGGGCTACACAACGCCTGGCGGATATTCATGTCAAGCGGTAATGCCGATCGCATTGCGAATGTGCATGGAGATCGCCACAGTTTTGCGTGACGAATATCCCGACCGAACTCTCAGCGGGATGGGCGGTATCGAGACCGGTACCGACGCTGCGCAATTTATCTTGCTCGGTTCACACACCGTCCAAGTTTGCACGGGTGTAATGAAGATGGGATATCGCTGCGTACAAGAAATGTGCGAGCAGTTGTTGGCGTTCATGGAGAAGCACAAGTTCGAAACACTCGATGATTTCCGCGGTCACTCGCTGCAATTCTTCACGACGCATGCCGATCTCGTCCGACGCCAAGCCGAAGCAAGAGCGGCCAAGAAAGCGGAACACGATCGCCAGAAGATGATTCGCGCCGACGCTGAATGGGATGGCGACGATTTCGTCGACCAAAGCAATGCCCTGGCCAGGGGCTAGCAAGCTTTACAAAAATCTTGCTCCAACATTCCTAATTTCCCTTACTCAAATATTCCTACCTTTATTCGAGCTTTCATGAGCAATCGCAAGACTCAGGTGGGAAAATTTGGGCTAGGAAGATCTGCGCGAAGAAGAGCAAAGTGATTTCAACTTTCCCTTCTTTTAATCACTAATTTTCTTGCCAACTCTTCCATAGTTCATCAAGAATACGGGCAAGAAGATTTTTGTTTCAATTGTTAGCTGCGACGTTTTGCGAATCGATAGATCCTTATCTTCCCTAGCAAGTTGCCAGCGTCCGCAGCATGATCGTTCGCCAGCTCCAATCTGATTTGCCAGGCGATTGATAGGTTAAAAAGCGATCGCATTCGAATTTCAAATTCCTCAGCACAAACTCAGCTGTTATATTCCCAGCCGTCTGCCGCGTGAACCAAAACTGGAAGCCGCTGAGCGAGCTGATCGTGCAGGGCATCATTGCGGAGAGAAAACATCATGCCGTGTCGTTAGAACTGAGACGATTGAGAAAGGCCACGGTCGCACGGAATATTAACTTTTTTCACGCGATGCCCAGCCTAGCGATCCACAATCATTGGGGCATTAAAACAGTCTGCATTGGCTTTTGGACATCACGCTTCCCGAAGACGAAAGCAGCTTTTTCCTGGGCGGTGAAAGTTTGTCGAGATCGTGTCGTCCTAAAGTCATCCTTCGGACGATAGGATAGCTCGATCAGCCGCCAAATCCAGATTCAACTGACGCAATACAGGTGAGAGTCAACACGTTTTCGAAGGGTGGCCCTGGGCGGTAGAAGTGACCTTCGTGGAGAAATCCGAAGAATTCGTTGCAACCTCGACGCAAAGGTCGCTTTTCTTCGCTAGCACCTAAATGCCATTCAACAAAGAGTGAAGTTCGATTGCCAATGGATTGCAATTGCGACAAGAAAGTTGTTTGATCGATTGGCAGCCCTGCCAAACTCGAAAGATTTTGCTCACCGGTTAGATTTGGATCGTACCCAAAGTGTGATTGATACTTGCCGGTAAAGATCGCAGCACGAGATGGGCTGCAATTTGAAGAGGTTACATTTCTCGCAGTTCATCGAACTCCATTGGTCGTCAATGCATCTATGTTGGGTGTTGGGAGCTGCGAATTGCCTTGCATACCTCTCTCACCATACCCGAGATCGTCGGCAATGATCAGAACGAAATTCGGAGGGGTAGAATTCGGAAATGCAAATTGATGAGGCCACGCCAAAATGCAGGTCGTGAATAGTAAACGTCGCATTGTGAACGGCAACATCTTCAGAGAAACTACGACCCAGCAAATTGGAAGAATCTTGATAAATTCCTGACAAAAAGGACGGGAGTTTAATTTTGTTGTTTGTCCTTCACAGCAAGCTGGCCTCATTCTAGCAAACGAACCCAGCTCGACAGTTGTACCTTTTTAGAAAAGCGTTCTTGATAAACTTCGAAACAGTGGTTGTTCATCGTCGATCTTGCAATTGGGTCTCTCGCATATTCTTTCATTGCGTCAACGACCGCTTGGAAATCGGAATCGTCCAAGACCCATCCGACTCCGAATTCTCGAATCCAGATCGCCAGTGATGAATCGCTGGAGCCAGCGAACAGGACGGGCCGGCCAGAAGCTAACGATCCAAAAAATTTAGACGGTATAACGGATCCCGTCCAAGCGGGCTTGAGGCTGACCAGATGGACATCCGCGGCAGCAAGTCGTTCTTCCAACTGGCTCTCAGATGCAAATCCAAGCAAACGTATGTTCTTGTCTTCAGAAGTGAGCGACCGTTTCAAGTCTTCAAAGCGAACACCACGGCCGGCAAAGCAAAGACTGATTTCTTCCGTCGAAAAATTTCGTGCAAGTTGCAAGAATGGTTCGAACAAGTGGCCTCGGCCTAGGTTCCCGCTGTAAAGTAATCCAAGCATTGCCGCTCCAAACAAGTCAGAGCGAACCTCCGGCTTGGCGAGTGGTACACAATTCGGTTCGACCAACGACCAAGGCGGCAGCGTTACTTGGACACCCGATGGAGAAAGAATAGTGCCCGTCGATGTCTTAGCAGCCGTTGGCGAAACTTGTTTCGATGTAGTTATGCCCAACGCCTCGGACATCACTGCTCTCATGCAGGGACCAAGATCGGCAACGACATTGCATCGACGATAAGCGATGCGTAAAAGACGATTTAGAACTCTAGCGGCGAGTGAATGTGGGCGAATTAGCTCGTCGGCAATCGCAGCCTGAGGGTAGACGTCGTGAACCCAGTGAATGATCCTGGCGCGAGGCCGAAAGACTCGCCAAACGATCGCCGTCAGGACGCTAAGAATTGGATCGGTCCCAAGAATTACCGTCTCGCGACCATTACGCGACCACCAAATCGCTCGCCAAGACCAGCCGACTAGGACTGCGAATGCGTTGCCTAGACGACCTCGATTAGATGCCTGTTTCCAAGCCGGTCGCCAAACACGACGAATGCGTACGCCTTGCCAACTCTCAACCTTGGGATAGGTGAGTTGTTCGTCGTGACAAGAACGAATCGACGGCATGGCCGTCACGTCATAACCCTGTTGCGTTAGCTCGATCGCTAAATCGGAAAACAGTCGGGCACTGATCACATCATCCGGATAAAAATAGTGATATAACAAAACCACACGCGGCAGTCTAACGCGGGGTTTGTCCGACTTGGTCTGTGAGTAAGAGTCGAATGCTTTCTTCATAGTGAGGATCAACTACCGACAAAATCAATTGCCAATTGACGCATCGGTTTGATCTTTGGGCACTTCTAACTGCCGTTGAACTGCTTCGATTTGTTGACCAATTTCGCGATTCTCAGGCAAGGCATTTTGAAGGTGATATAAGCACTCAAGCGCCGCCGGCAATTCCTGCTGAAGCATATGTAGTTTTGCGCGATTGGACCAGGCAAGTAATATCTCCGGTCGAGCGTCATTGATTAGCTTTAGAAAAGCAATTGCAGTTCCTGTAGTGGTTTGATTGGTTTGAGCAAGTTTGATCGCTGAAGCGGCCGCCACAATCGCATACGATGTTTTCTCGCTGGTGGCATGCTCGACAAAATGCGAAAGGTTCGCTTCCTCGTTTTGACGCAATGCCCGAATTGAATTGAGGAGTGCCTCGCAAGTTTTGTCATCACTCTCGGCGAACTTGCTTGCAAGCCGTTGAGCGATCTCGTTTTTCGATTCGTCTTGAGCAATTGTATCGAAATAGGCAATCAAGAAATCAGACTCTGGAGCAAGCAATACAGCCAAATCGATCAGCCGAGTCACTTCGATGTTTGCTTTCGAGTTGACTGGCTTGCGCGAACTATTCATCTCGTTGTTTTGGGATTCGACGTTCTCGTTCAAGACGAAAGCAACTGTCTGACGAATACAATTTGCAGCACATTGACTGCGAAAACTTACTTGTTCGTAGTAGGTCATCTTCGGAAGATGTTCACCGACAAACGCTTGTGCTTCTGTTAGATTTTTGTTGATGATTAAGCTCTCGAAAACCGCTTCCAGAGTTTCAACAGAATTGTAGACCGACGCTTTTTGGCTCCAGAATGGTTGCGCCGATTGAAACGCCAAATCTTGCGCTGCAATCGGATCGATGACCTGAAGCGACTGTGCAAACCAAAGCTGCTCTTTGATTGTTGGAGCGGATACTTCGTTAGCAATCGCCGTCGCAACATTTGCAAATTTTAGGCGTTGATTTATCGAAGGTCCGTCAACAGATAAACTGCTCAGCGTCAGTGCTCGGAGCATCAAGATTCGGGCGTTCTCATTGGTGGGCTCAGTGGCAAGCACTGCTTGAAGATCTTGAATTGCTCGGTCTGAAATGTCGCTGGACAAAGTTGCGTTAGCGAGTTGTCGTTCCATTAACCAAAGCTTTGCCATCGACGCAACCGAACCGTTTTCAACATTGGCAATCGATTGCATGTTCGACATTGCTTCTTGGCGACGGTTGAGCGATTTTGAGATTAGGTTTTCAAGCTCGACCGATCCGTTCTTTTGCTGCTCGCCTGACTTGAGCAACCTTTGAATGTTTTCATCGTATAGATCCGCTAAGGAAATTGAAACAATGGCCGAGTCGTAACGTAAGGCGTCATCGTCGTTGGCCTCACTGGACAATCTCTGTAAACGAAGCTGAGCGTCTTCGAGCAACGCAATCTTTTCAGTAAGTTCCAATGCTTTGGACTCTAGCGACGGTCTTAGTTTGTTGTCTGTTGAATCCAATTTGCTGAGTAACAATTGCTCAGTAATCCCGACTTTGCCGCAGGAGTGCAAAATGGATTTTTTGTATTGCGAGACCAAATTTGGCTGGACAAAAAAGTAGCTATAGGTGACCAGCAATAACGTTAATGCGGTCAGCGCAAGCGCCGGTTTGCCTCTTCTCCAGAACTCTGACTTGGTGTGCTGATTGTTCAACTGCGGTTCGGTCGATGGAATAGAGTTCGACATCTACAGGTTGGATTGGGGCCGTTCATTCGTCGCGTTTTCATTCCGCAGGCGTTGCAAGCCGACATTTCGAATTTGGTTGCGTGCGACTTCAAGTAATGCCAGGGCAGCATCTTGCCGCGCTGATTTTTGTTCGGCATCAATAACGGCGAACACTTGAGCTTGATAGCATGTCTGCTCCCGAAACAGATCGCCGGCGTCGAACGAAAAGCGTTTCGCGATGCGGTTGCCAATCGAAGACCACCAACTTTCGTAGCCGGGGACTTCCAGCGGTTGTCCAGCACGATCAAATAGGCAGAACATGACTATCGCGTGCCTACCGTCGTTTCGTTCAAAGAAAGCTGAAACCACAGGCCATTGATCGTCGTCGCCGAATACAACATTTTGTTCGACAATCTTCCAACCGGTGTTGCCATAGCAGACCGTCAAATCGTGCCAGAGTCGAAAAGTCTGGTCTAGCGAAAAAGTAGCTTGATGATCACTATCCTGAAAAATCCAAACGTCGGATTGTTCGCCGAAGTCTGCATCGTTTGTCCGACGCTGTTGTTGGTAGCTAACTTTTTGCCATTCATTAATATTGCTAGGTAAATCATCACCCTGCAGCGGCAAAAAGATATTTCCACCAACCAATCGAACCGCTTTCTTTTGCAAGTCTAATGACTGAACCACTGCGGAAATGGATAGCAGCAAAAGAATTGGATAGACAATCAGCGACCAAGTTTGCTTGTTGGTCCGAGCTACTTTCACTGATTCGTCAGGGTCGAGATCTGCTTCGCCAGAACCGAACCAATAAACCAATAGATTGTCAGTTGAATAAAGCATCCAGAATGCAAGACCCATTGTTGCAAACCCAAGAATCTGATGCGGCATACCATGCGATAGATCGATCGATAACCACAAGCTTGCCGGGGGAATGACGGTGATTCGCAGCGTATTCATAACAATCGCCCAAACAATACTTGATACGACCACGATTAAAGAATGAATCAACGATCTTCGATTCCAAACCATCAACATGGCGGCGATGCAGAGGATAGCAAAAAACGATTGCACGCCACTGCAGGCTTCTTCGACTCCAAAGCTTCGATCGGCCAGCGTGATAATTGTCCCCTGCATGTAATGTGGAATCGTCAAAATATCTAACAGCGGCGACGATAAGGATGCGCTAAGTTTTTGAAGGAACGTAATCAGATAAGTGTCGGCGGTCGCGATATCGTTGTACGGTGGTTTCCAAACTAGGAACAACGGCCATGCCAAGTAACAAAGGCTCGCACCGGAGCGGTTGTCAGTTGCTGGCGCTAGCCAAGCGACAATGGTCAACGCAAATCCAAGATACGCCAGCCACGGCGATACAACGACGCTTGAAAACAGGGAAAGCGTGACTCCGATCACGCCACAAACGAAGCCGAAACGTCGCCAAGCAAGCGTTGCTGATTGATCGCTCCAACGCGAGTAGACCAAATAGCCGACAGCTCCCATTAGAACCGGATAGAACTGATAGTGAGTGCTGGCCCACAGATAGTATAGATAGAGCGCCACATACGGCAGTTGCAGAACTGCCAGCAAAAACCATGGCGATGCAAACCGAGATTGCCATAACCTTATGACAGTCGGATTAACGCTTGGTTCGTTCAAAATCAATTCGTCGCGAGCGATATCGGTTGTCGACATCAGAGTTGTTTTGGAGTCAGAGTCTAGTTGACCCAATGACTAACGGCTTCTTCGGGAATCGCAAGCGTTGCCCAAGGGGCGCTAGATTGCTCGATCAATTGAGGATTATCGCCATCGTAAATGCGATATTTTGATTCACGAAAAATGTTATAGACTTCCGACGAAAGTTCTTCACCGACTTCGCAGTAGATGATTGGTCGGACTTCGCTAAGCATTCTTTTTGCACCTTGAAGAACCAAGAGTTCTGCTCCTTCGACATCTATCTTGATGACGTTTGGAGATTGAAATCTTTCGAGCAATGTATCGAGCGTATAACTTGGGACAGGCAATGAATAACGAACGCCTCCCGCCGGATCGCGCTGGCCACTCTTTTCAAGCGAGTTCGCCATCCGACCGCGCTGAGCGATCTGGAAATTGAGGATTTTATTTTCGTCCGAAACTGCTGCGCAAAGAACTTCGACTGAATAATCAAGATTGGCGGGCAACATTCTAGAGCGTTGCAACAACACGGCCAACCAAGCATCGGCTTCAACGGCAAGTACCTTGCCATTTTTACCGCATCTAGCGGCTGCTCCAAAAGTGAAGACTCCAACATTGGCACCGATGTCCCAGGCAACGTTGCCTGGCTGGACGTAAGTCTTGGCAATTCTTAGCAAGTCGGCCAGTTCATCACCGAATCCCGACTTCCAAAATTTTAAAGCCGATTCTGGTGATACGATCAACGGTAGGTTCGAAAAATCCGCTGGTAATTTTCGCTTGAGCGTAATCCCGCGACTGAGTTTTTCTATCGTGCGTCGCAGCATAAATTTATCCAAAAACGAAACAAGAGCTTGAATGAATTACGGTAAGAGAAAAATCGTTTATGAGTCGAGCTTGCGAACTTGCGCCGCTGGATTGCCCGCGACCAAAACCAAGGGATGAACCGAAGTCATGATAATTGATCCAGCCGCGCACACTGCGCCTCGACCGATCGTTACACCTGGTCCAATAAAACATCTTGCAGCTATCCAAGCAGCGTGCTCAATCTTAATCGGCTTGGTAATTAAGCCAAATTTTTGATCCTTAAAGTCATGGCTTCCAGTGCATAAAAAAGCCTGCTGAGAAATACAGACGTCCGATTCAATTTCAACGCTTGCGAGACTGAGAATCGTAACTTGATCGCCAAGCCAGACGTTATTCGCAAGCTTTAGCCGCCATGGAAAAGAGATGTTGACTCCTCCACGAACGACGACTCCTTGACCAATCGTTGCGCCGAAAATTCGAAGCCAAAATGTACGAACCGCTGAGGGTAATGGAATCGGCGTCAGAAAGAAGAACGCTCGTACTATGTACCAGGAAAATTCCCAAATGCGGCTAGCCCCGCGATTAAAATCGCGGTTACTAAATTTCTCAAGCTCGCGAATCTTTTCGTTGCTACTCATAAGCTTATTGCGGCCAAAATCGGAAAAACTTCGATGATGACTTACAGGCTCAAAGTTTGCGCGATGTCTCGAACTGAACCGCTTGATGTTTTCATCATTGCGTCTCGGAACAACGCCAGTTTTTCAGCACGGATCCCACGCTTACGCAGTTGCCAAAGTTTCCAATCGACAACCAATCTCATCCAAAACCCTTGCTGGGCATGATAAAGAAATCCACCCTTGCCGTCCAAAAATCCAAATCTGACAATGTATCGATAAAAGAAATAAATACATGGTCGAAGGAAAAGCGGAAGGCGAAGCCAGAAGTCGCGGAGCCACATCACTCGTTGATCCGAGTTGCCGAAGAACTTTGGCGGAGTCTCCCAATCGAGGACTTTCTCGCGTCGACATTCTTCTTCGACAGCCAAACGCAACGAAAACTTATCTTGTTTCCGAATCCAAAACGACGCGTCTTCGTCTGATTCGTTGTATTCGCGGGCAATTGCATTCCAATTCGTTGTTCGTCCGTCAACAACAAATCGAAAATCAACAAGGTCACTTAGGTCGGGTTTAGCGAAGCCCTTGCGAATGATCCGCAGCCAGAACTTTTTAGCACCACCAAATCGAATTTCCGATCCGCCAAAGACATAGCGATGGATGACGTAGATTCCACTTACATCGTCAGCGACTGAATTTAGTTCCGTGCCAAGCTTTTTTCGTAGATCGCCCATTACCTCGAAGTCGGCGTCGAGGGCCAAGACCCATTTCGCATCAATCGGACAATTATCTATCGCCCAAGACCATTGAGAAGCATGATTTTTATAAGGATTGACCAAAAAGTGTTCAGTATACTTCCGACAAATCTCTTCTGTTCGATCGGTACTTCCAGAATCAACAACGACGATTGGACAAAGGCCTTGCACACTCTTCAGCGCTCGCTCGATGTTGGCTTCTTCATTGTAAGCGACAATGATTGCGACTAATTCTTGCTGCATAATCTAGATCTATTGCTCAGTAGCTCAGTCTATGACGAGCTAAATTCGTGCTAACTTCAGTTCGTTTTAGAGACTTAAGACGCACAGACAACGATATTTTACTTAAGCCAGGTAAACAGTTCAGGATTTCGATTAACCCAGTCAATGAGATCGAGCACTCCGACTTTTACGTCAACGTTTGGTTGCCAGTCGAGTCTCGCTTTTGCTTTGTTGATATCGCAGATAAAAACGCGTTGATCTCCAGGTCGCCAATCGGCATAAGACAAAGGGATTTTGATTCCGCGAGCTGATTCGATGTAGTCCAGCAGTTCAAGCAGAGACAGTGTGTTCCTGGAACCACCGCCAATGTTGAAGGCTTCGCCGGCAACATCATCAATTCGATCGATCGCCGCTTGATAAACGCGAACTAAATCGCGAACATCTAAGACGTCTCGAATCTGTTTTCCGTCACCGTAAATTGTGATTTTTTTTCCAAGGGCTGCGGCGATCGAAAACCAAGCGACCCAACCTTGATCTTCAATCCCAAATTGATGAGTTCCGTAAATACATGATTGCCGAAGAACGACTGTCTTTAGTCCGTAGACACGATTGTAGTCAAGGAAATATTGATCGGCCGCGCCTTTGGAGCATCCGTACGGCGAATGAAAGCTGAGCGGAAAAGTTTCTGCGATTCCTTCTTGCATTGATTCATATTCGTAACGTCCGTTTCTTTCGACAACGCCGACAGACTCCATCTTTCCGTAGACCTTGTTTGTCGATGAGTAGAGCGCAGGAACTTCCGGGCAGTGCTTTCGAATCGACTCGAGGATGTTCAGTGTTCCGAGCGCATTGATCTCAAAGTCTTCGCGTGGGTTCTCCACCGAGGTCGTGACGGCTACTTGACCAGCCAAATGCAGCACAGCGTCGGGCTTTGTTTCCGTAAAAACCTTTTCGACGGCTCGCGCATCGCGAATGTCTTGTTGGGCGATTTCACAATGGTGTTTAGAAGTCAGCAGGGCTGCATTCGTAGTTGTTCCACGCCGCGAAAGATTGTCCAGCACAGTCACTTTCCATCCGGCGTCAGAAAAGAAACGCGCGCTGTGAAACCC
The DNA here is from genome assembly GCA_041740995.1 of Pirellulaceae bacterium. Taxonomy (GTDB): domain Bacteria; phylum Planctomycetota; class Planctomycetia; order Pirellulales; family Pirellulaceae; genus JBGSKY01. The sequence goes on along the minus strand of JBGSKY010000094.1, from coordinate 31,101 downwards.
AATAAAGCCTGCACCGCCGGTTATCAAGATCTTACGGCTTGGTTTAGTTGCGTTCATAAGTAGTCAAAAGATGAAATAAGACAGGTTGATAAAGTTGCGATAAACAAATGAAGCTCGGCGTTGCCGTCGCTTGAAGACGTACTACGCTTCTAAATTGTGTGAATGCATTCAGGTTGGGGGCCAGCGTTCAATACCCAATGATAAACGGCGATCATTTGATCCGAGACATAGTCCCAGGTGAATTCACGTTCTACTAAATTGCGACCATTGATTCCCATTTGCAATCGATCCGCCGACTCCATTTCAATCAGTTGGGTCAATCCAAGGGCAATGTCGTTAACCTCAGTTGAAATCTTAATCGCTGCGTTTGCTGCAAAGCCGCTTGGTAGATTGCAATGCTCGGTCATCAAGACCGGGAGTTCGTAAGACCAGGCCTCCAAGACCGACATCGGCAATCCTTCGCTGAAAGAAGGTAAAATGAAAGCGGACACTGATCGCAGAAGCGATTGTTTTGCTGATCCAAAAACGGGACCGGTTACGTCGACCGTCTCGTGCAATTGATGTTTTTGGATAAGTTCCTTAACCAACAATTCGTGCCCGCCGTCGTCCCAACCCGTGATGATTAACTTCCAGTTTTCACGTTTGTGCACCGGGATTTGTTGCCACGCCTTTACCAATTCGAGTAATCCCTTTTTCGGATGCAGGCGACCGAGAAATAGAATTGATTTTTCGCGATGATCATCGCGTTTGTTATTTTTGGGCTGCAATTCAATTCCGTTGGGGATTACCGCAATTGGATTGCGAAGACCGTAAGTCCTAATGTCTTGCATGTCTTTTGTCGTGAAGGCATGAATGACAGCGGCATTGCGGAGCATCCTTTTTTCGTAAAGCAAGCCAGCGATCTTTTTTTTCCAACCAGAGTTTCGCAGCGCCCATGGTTCGAGCATACCATGTGGAGTGATGACGTACGGACGCTTGAACTTTTGGTGCCAAGCCGTAACTGCTCGCGATGTATACATCCACAAATTATGCAAATGCAGCAAGTCGAAATCTGTTTCCAAAAGCCACTTCGTAAGCAACGGCGCATAGCCGAATCCTTTGGGCCGATGGCGCGGAAAACAATTGACTTTGATTGGGAGCCAAAGCAAGTTGTCTTCAGAAGATTTGTCATCTTCGTAGCCAGCACCCTGCAGTGTCACATCGTGCCGGAAATGCAGCTTTTGGGCGAGGCATCGTTCGACTTCGAACACTCCGCCAGCGGCGCGTGACCTTGAACCGGAAAGAAAAAGCACTTGCATGTTGGGCTACGAATGCGCCGCTATTCGCGGGCTGTTGCCACGACCTTCGATCGGTAGTGGATCAGCATCGACAAATTCAAGCTTCGTAAAGTAGCCACGGCGTTGCATGACCTTCAAAATTAGAATTGCGAAGATAACTGAATTGATAATCCGCCACAATGATCGAAATGCAGAGTGACAGGAGAGCGGCCATCCAATCAAAAGAATCAGCATCAGCATCGTTTCGATGGCAGGTCCAAAACGTTTAGCGTGGCGATGAAGGGTAAAATAAAGAAGACCGAGATAAAAATAAAACACCGGTGTAAGTAAACCAAACGTGGTGAACAAATCTCCAAGCGTCGGGTTTGTGAGTCCAACGCTTCCTCGCGTGCGAAAAATGGTCGTTAGATCGATACCTCGTTGGGCGTAATAAATACCGCTTGGAAATGGGTGCAAATTAATAATGAACTCAACAATGTCCGAGAACGGCTCAATACCTTCGCGTTCAATTATAGAAACGACGGCGGTATACGATTCGGTGGCACTCAAGAAGTTACTTTCCGGCGAGAACAATTCGTCCTCTTCGCCAGCAGCCGATTTTTGGCCGGAGAAATCGGGAACTTCTACAAATGATCGAAACGCCGCTTCGCCAAAGTTTCCCAAACCTGGATGATAGTCATTTCGATAAGCGTATCCTACATAGCTGATCCAAAGTCCAGTTAAGATCGAAAAGCAGAATATCTTCCAGTCTTTTTTTCCTAGCAGAATGACGCGAATGATTCCGAATCCAACAAACGCCATCCCGCCACTGCGACTGAAGCTGTGCATTGAAAACAAACTGGCCGCGATGAGACAAAAAGGAATCAGCGCAAATTTTTGTATAGATCGTTCCGAAGACACACTGAAGGTTGCTGTTAGGGCAAGTATACCAAGTGATAACAAAGGCAGTATTACAGCAAGAAATCGTAGCACGCGAACTTCGAAAGTATGTTCCAGCCATTGCTGCATGCCACGCGTATAACTGGCGTAAAAGACTTCTTCAAAACCGCCAACGGTAAAAATAAAGATCGCGATAATTAACGCCGCGATCGCAAACAAGTGCGATTTCTTAAGTTGGTTCGCTTGGTGCATGATCGCTTCGGTACGTTCGGCCCAGCTTAGTACCGCTTGCGTTTGCCGTTCTTCCCTTGATGAGAGAAGACGATAGCCTGCGATAAAGGCCACTGTAGAAGCAAGGCTCATCCATAGCCCATGTTCGATGTGCGAAGGCGAAAGCATGAATGATCGCCAGTCACTACCTCTCAGCAATGCAAGGATCGGTGAAAGATGGTAACCAAACCACATAAAGATGATACAAGAAAAGTCAGGTCGCAGAAAATTTTGGCTGCGTCCAAATATAGACTGGTAACTGGCATAAGCGACCAGTACTAAGCCAATAAATAGAGCCGCCATGGCAGACGGCGTCGCCCACTCGTTAACGACCATAGCCGATTACAAATCCCCAAAAAGAAGCAGCGGTATCGCCTACCAAGCTGAACGAAGACTTTAAAACGTAATAAGACATCGCAACGTCGGTAGCCAATAGAGCGAAAGCAGTCCCAGCCAATCCATAAGACTGCGTCATTGGGACGGCGATCAGCAGCGAGCAGAGTGTACCGGCCACATAGACCAAGGCAATGCGATGATGGAGGTTGATCGACATGGAAACAAACAAGCTTGTGTACCACAGTGAACGAGCAGCGACCCAGACTAACAAGGCGGTCATCAACATCGGTTCAAACGCTACCTTACCGCCGGTCCAAAATTCAAGAAACGGCTTCGCAAACAAACCAATTCCCACGCAAGCCAGCATACCCAACCAGAACGATATTTGACACGAACGACGATGCAATCGCTTCACAAGATCGGTGTTGCCCGAGCCAAACGCGAGCGAGAATTCTGGTAAAACGGCATGGCTAATCCCTTGGACGATTTGCAAGGCAACGTTCGCAAGTGTTCGATGAGTTGCAAAAATCGTAACGCCGCTAGCTCCAAGCTGATTTCCAATTAACGCAAGGATTGCTTGGTTGCCAAAGATATGACCAACTGGAAAGGCCATACTCGCCATTGCGGGTCGGAAAATTTGCCTATCGAACGTTAGCGAAAGATTATTCCATCGCATTTTTAACCACGGTACCGCTTGTCGCTGGACGACGACCGCCAAGAGGTACTCAATAATCCTTGCTAATAGTCCTGCGGCCGCGGCCGCCTCCAATGTCCGATAAAAATAGACCGCAATAATTTGAAAGGTGAATTCGACAACGCGCTGCACGGAGGCGAGATTAATACAGACAGCAAGTTTACCTTCTGATCTGATACTCGCGTAGACCATCGCCGATTGCATGGCTAGCAACGTTTGAATGATTAAAAGCGATGTCGTCCATTGAACTGACTTATGAGATGAAGTCTGAAGTCCTATCCAATCGACGAGTGGTGTGAATAACAGAAGACTAAACACTAACGCACTAAATACCAACGACAAAATTGTCAGTAGACTCCAGCCGTTACGGTACGATTGATTCGCCTTTTCAAATTGTTCGGCGCCGACGTAAACCGTCATTTCGTTGGCCGTCGCTGAGGCAACGCCAACATCGCTCATTGCAATGCCCGTGACAAAGACGCTTAAGAGCAACCACTCGCCGTAAAGATCGACGCCCCAGAGCGCAAGAAAGATAGGCACGCCAGCGAATTGGATTGCAGCATTGATCGCTTGATTTGAAAAAATCGCGCGAACGCTTTTAAACAATCGTTGCCTAACGGACAAGCGATTTTGCTTTCTGTTTCAAAACAGAATACGCGAGTTTCTTAAGACTGATTGTCATATAAATTCTTGATTGCCTTTGATCGCACAAAGCTATTAAGACGCGATATAAGTGCGAACGCGATGGGACGTCATCAATGCAATTTGCGAATCAGCATTCCTTGCTGAGCAAAAAATTGGGTTGGAGCAAAATCGGTAAAGAAGATGAATTCGCATTGATTGGCTTTTGCGAATTCGGTCAGTAACTCGACTGCTCTTGGGACATCGCCGCAGACGTCATTAGCCCCTTTGTCGCTGTTATCCAAGTAAATAATCCCCTTGCTTGCCAAGAGCGAAAGGCTGTTTTCAATGCAGTCGGGGCGAACAAATCCGTCGACCATAATCAGATCGAAATTGGTCTTCCATTGCCGTCCGAAACTTGCATATTCCGCTGGATCGGTCGACAGTTGATAATGGACATTGGAGATACCTTTGGCTTGAAACCGCTTGGACATCATGCCGTACCAAACGGTATCATCGTCGACAGAGAAGACTTCGCCTGCCTGTTTCGCATACCACAGCGTTGACATCCCCGAACCAAATTCGAGCACCTTTGATTTTTTGGTGAGGTGATTCTTGATCACTGCGATCGCGTCGTAAGAAATCCAAGGCAACTCAGGGCGAACACCCAAACTGATGCGGCCGGCGCCTGTCAGGCAAGCTCGGCTTCCATTACGTAGGAGTCGACCCAAGCCGGCAAAGTTTCCTTTCTCATCACGCCATCGAGCATACTTTTCGCGGTTGCCCTGCCAAAGCTTTTTTAACATCGAGTAACTCTAAACTTGTTTGCTTTAAAAGATGAGAAATAGAGAAGGCGTAGGGAGCAATCGAGACTGTTTAAGTGGCGTTCCAAGTGAAGACGTCCGCTGGCCCAACTTTACTATGTTTGTAATTTTGGGAAGTCAGGAAACTAATGATGTCGTTCACGTTTTTTCCGCGAGCGGCCATTACTTCTGGGTGCAATTCCACGGCCAAATGACGAATCCGACCGCTCTCGAAAATCTTCTTCGAGCCGAGAATAGCCTCATACTCAAAGCTTTCGATATCCATCTTGACTGCATGAGCGATATCGACACCGCTGCGTTTGAACAGCTCTTCAAGCGTTATCAATTCGACTTCCTGAGTTTCACAATTGTACTTGGTAACTTTAGACAAACCGCTGGCTCCAGAGTTCATGTCCGGCGTTAAGTGGATGATTGTATTGCCAGCCGAATCACTAATCGCGACTGCTATCAATTGAAAGTTGTCAATCTGATTTGCCCCGAAGTTTGCTTCGAGTTTTTGGTGCAATCGTTCCTGAGGTTCAACGGCGACCAGTCTGCCTGACGATCCAACAATCGAAGCAGCAAGGACGGAGAAGTAACCTTCATTTGCGCCAACATCAACAAACGTGTCACCAGGTTTTAGAACACTTCGGAAAAAGTCGCTTAGCTCAGGTTCGTAGAATCCATCCTGAATCAATCGCATTCCCAAATTGGATATTGGATCGACAATCATACGGCCAGCGTCGACTTCGACTTCGATGGGTTCGACGCCACAAAAGTTTTTGAAAGCGCTAGCAAGCCACGCTGGCCGCAATCGCCATGCGACCATACCAACCAAACGTGTTTTAAAAGGGACATCAGCATGCATGATGAATTCTCGAGCGTGACTGTCTTGCTGGTCTAATGAACTGGTGCTACTTGAATCCCGTAAACGATGATCAATCGATACTGCTTCCAGGTTCGGCTTATCGTTTGATCATACGTTCGCGCAATCCACTTAAAACCAGTTGGGAAGTAGCTATCCCATCCGGCATCCATTAGAAAGAATTCGGCTTTATCAAAGTAGTTTCGCGGCGGTCGCATAAATCGTTCAATGCTTCTGACACTGTTTGCTCGGTAAAACGACGAGTAGTCGTTAATCCCAAGATATCCGTCTTCGCGCCGCAATAGTTGTCGATATCTCGATTTCAATCCAGCGACTTCGGCAAGACGACTGAGTTTCGCAAAAGGATGATTTGCATGCGGGGCGAGAGCCCAGAACCAACCGCCTGGTCGAATGACTTGATGCAATTGCTCGAAAAATTTTTCCGGCGACTCGATGTGTTCCATCACATTGAACGCAAACGCAAAATCGTATTGTCGAGACTGAAAATCGTAGCTCTCAAACGGAGAGTGGATCTGTTCATCGAGCATTTTATTTTCGAAGACCTCATTGGAAGGGTCAATGCCCGTCAGATGTTGAAAACAATCGCGATACTTCGCGAGGGCTGGATGCATGGTTGCACCGCTGCCGATCTCAAGAACTTGCTTGGCTTCACCAACTCGATCGCGAAGTAGGTTCGCAAAGAAATCGAAATAGTTTTGCCGCGGCGGATACTCCACTGACTTCATACGACGACATTACTCACATCTTGATTAAGTTGAAGTAGATCTTTGCTCAACGATGTCATAGTCCTTTTTGGCTTATTCGATTGACTGATAGACATTGATTCAATTGAACGCGGATTATTCAAGCAATACTGTATTTTTTCAACGATCTCAGAGGCCGTTACTTCATTTAACAAAAGGCCGTTATCATGATCATCGACCACTTGCCCGCAAAAACGCGAGGCGATTATCGGCAAGCCGAATGAAGCCGCTTCGAGTTGCGTTATTGCGAATCCATCTGAATGTGTTGGCAGAATAAATAGGTCCGATTCGCTATAGTAAACTTCCGTTTGTTCACGTGACACACTTCCTGCGAAAATCACGTTCTCAATTTTTTGTAGTTTCTCAATCAAATAAGTGTCGCCATGGCCAACGATTGTCCACTGGACCGGTGCATCTGTCATAAGATTGATGGCTTCAATTAGTTCGACGATTCCTTTGCGAACAATAACCTGTCCAAGAAATAGGACTTTCAAAGGACGTTGTGAATTGAAAGTCGATGGATATGTTCGTGGAATTGGGGCGATGCGAGCGGAGTCGAAAGCCAGTTCGATAATCTTTAATTTGCTTGCTTCAATGCCTTGCTCGACCAAGCATTCACGAGACCAATTGGAATTAACGACAATAAAATCCGCCAGCTTACATTCGTCTCGCCAATGGTCCCAATAAGTTTCAGGTAGCATCGCAATCGGTTTATAACCCGACCGGACACACAAATCGGCCACCAATTCTTCTTCGCGAGGGCCGGGGTCAATTTGCCCCATCACCGTCTTGCAACCAAATTTTTTTGCGACTTTGAAGATCTCAAGCGCTGCGTAACTAAAGGCGAAAATTGTCGGCCGGGCTTTTGTCTTAGCGAGAGTTGTTTCCAACGCTGAGGCGGCCATTTTTTCGAATTGCTGGTTGCGGAGCAAGGTGTGCTGCCACGTTACAGGCCCGCGAACTCGCGATTGGACTTCAAAGGCAAAGCTTTTAAAATTGAAGTGAACTACCTCGCGAGATTCGATTTCGGGGTGAAACCGCTGACGCAACTTGCGTGGTGCGGCTGCGAACAAACCAGTCGCCCAGAAGTCAGTGATCAACGAGATTGGTAAGCCAGCACGATTCAATGCTCTCGGGATAGCATAGTGCTCGCGAGCTCCAATCTGGCAAACAATCCAGCTTGAACCATTTGCGCTAATTTTTGATTCACTCAGGCTAGATTACTCGTTTCGCTCGCGTAATCAATCGCCGCGAGAAGTCCTAGGCCAAATTTGCTGCTCGAAAAATTCTTGCTCATTATGTAAGACTGTTCACCCATCAGCTTCCGTTTTGCGGAACAGTCACTGATAGCCCTTAACGAACTAACCAACGTCGATTTGTCAGTTGGATCGAATCCAAAGCCATTTTCGCCCTCGCTAACAAGATCTTCGTAGCAGCCACATTGTTTGGAAACTAAAACCGGCAAAGCGGCGGCGATTGCTTCGTTGATCACCAGTCCCCATTGTTCTTCCGTGCTCGGGTGAACGAAGCAACCTGCGTGAGCAAAGTACGGAAGTAAATTTTGCATCTTCAGGAAGCCTGGCATAATGACTTTTTGCCTCAAGCTCAATCGCTCGACCTGACGTCGCAGTTCATCATGCAACTCGCCGTCGCCGCAGAGAATGAGATCCCACGCTTGGGTGCCAGCGAGCTGACAGTAGTCCGCGTAAGCGTCAATCAGCCAAGCGTAGTTCTTCTTTTTGATCAGCCTTCCAACGGCCAAAAAATAGGGTTTTACGTGAGGTTTCGGCAGCTTTCGGATTTTCGTTGGCTCGAAAGTGTCATTGTTTACGACATCATAACCATATGCGATTTTGGCCGAATCAAAGCCGAGTTTTTGCAGGTATCGTGCGTGAGACTTACCGCCGACCAATGCTGATGAAAATTTCCGAACGCGAATCGACTTTAGTTTCTCGCGCCACCATTTGCGAGGTTGGTCAAACTCATTGCTTTCGGATGCCAGGACAGCGATCTTCTGATTCTTTCGACACCAACGAAGCGCGGACTGTGCGACCGAGAACGACCATCCAGGTATCAGCATCGCGTCCGGCTCTAAACGCTCCAAGCAAGCTTGCATTGCCGCCGAAGCTTCACCGGAAAATGGACGTCGGATATTGATTGGTTGACCTGGCTGATGCCGTAGCAATGTTTCCACTGGCACTCCGAGCCCCTCAGCGAGGTCGCCCCAGGGATGTTGCAAAGTATCATCGGTGACTTGTATTGCAGTTAGATTCCAGCCCCGTTGTCCGCAGGCCTCCGCCGCCGCGCGAATCCGCGCTGCGTGATAGTCGCCTATGTTGATAAACGCGATGGCTACGTGCATTGATGTGCATGCAGAGCCGGAAGTACCGCGCAATCGATGGCTTCAAGCGTCTGGGCCGCCATGCGAGCAACCGAGAAGTACGCTCTATACTCTGCTTGTCCGTCTTTGGCCAACCACTTGCGTGCATCAATTTGTTCTAATGCTTGTACCAATGTATCGGCGACGACTATTGAATTGCTTGAATCAACGACTCTACCCCAAGGTGCAAGCTCGACTAGATCTGCTGCACCATTGAAGTTGGTTGCGACAAACGGCAGGCCGCGACCACCGGCCTCGATCAATGCTAAAGGAAAACCCTCGAAGTAACTGGTCATACAATACAAATCGATTTGAGCTAAATACTTTTCGGGTTTTTGCGTCCAACCCGTAACGAACCAATCGCTGAACGGGCATCTAGCAAGTTTGTCTTGGAGCATTAACCGGTCCGGACCATCGCCTACTAAAAGTAAATTGCATTCGATCCCACGACGTCGCAGATCGATCCAACTTTCGACAAGCAGGTCGAGATGTTTTTGAGTCACGAATTGACCACAGAAACCGATTGTCGGGAACGTCGATTTCCAGTCATTGGGCAGCACAACGGCTTCGTGTGGAATTTCAGGAAAGTCACATCCGTAGTGAACCATCTTGGCAGGCGTCGGCAGGCGATAATAGCTTTCCAATTCGTGTTTCGCACCAGTTGAAACGGCGATGATTTGAAATCGATGTGTCGCGTACCAACGTTGCAGCAAATAGCCACGCAACTTTCCCAGCGGTCGCGCATCTTTGTCTGCCGTCATAGGCATGTGCATTGTGCTGCCAACCGGTGCGACTTTGGCTTGCAATGCACCAGCGATGTAATCCAATCCGTCTTCGTCGTATTGTTGATTAACGAGAATCGCATCAGGCGCAATCGACTGGCAGAAATTCGCAATTCTATTCTGCTGAGACCGATCAAACATCGATTGCAGGAAACGCATTCGACGGTCGCGCAGCCCGATCAGTCGCTCGCGGTGGACGATTGCACCGGCAGTTGCCAAGTCATCTTGCCACAAGTCCATGTAAGTAGCATCGGAAAGTAAAGCGTGAACTTCAACTCCCAATTCTCGCAGCCCCTGCGTGAGATAAACAAGATATCGCTCGCCACCGCCTCGCGGGCTGGAGTTAGAACTGATCAGCAAGACTCGTTTGCCAGTTGCGTTAGCTGATTTTCCTTGCGAGAGCATGACTATCTAGCTTGACTCGCCTTCCGGGCGGACGCGTTGATAATGCTTCCGATTGAATCCATATTGCATTCGCTGGTAAGTTCTGACCAACTTCTGCTTCATCCAATCAGGACAGTAAGTCTTAGCCATCGCAAAGGCACTTGATCGTGTTGTTTGGCTGTCAAGGTTGGTGCGGACTTCGCCATTCTCCCAGCTTGCAACGTAATCGCTTTGCTGCGGAGTCGCGGCGAAAATCGGAACGTCAGCCACACGTTTGGCAATAACCATTAGATACACCGGACGATTATTGACCAGTGTTACGCGGCGCTTGACGGTATTGGGATCAGTGACTTTATACCATCTGCAATTGCTGTTTTCGATACCTGCGATGACTGATATTAACTCAAATCCATTTTGTGCCGTAAAGACCCTGAAGAAGAGCTCAGGACTGAACTGATAAAAACCATGACCGAGCAAATTGTTTGCTGGTGTGATGCTCAGAAAATGGCCACCAACGCGGACCATTTCCATACAATTTTTCAAGGCAACCGGGAAGTTGAAAACGTGCTCCAAGGAGCCTCCATCCAACACGACAGAATATCGTTGGTGGTAATCGGCTGGCACGGTTTGGTTCATATCCCAAATTTCGGTCGCTTGCTCGTAAGCCGAGTTGTCAAAGGAGGCGACGCTGTGAGCACCAAGCTGTTCGAAGAGTGGTTCTGCAAAACCGTTTTGACTCTGTAAAATCGTGGTCGCTTGTTCGATTGACAAATCAAATTGGAAGTCACCAAACGCACGAACGAGTTCGCTCTTTGCCATCATCAAGCCTTGGCGACCGATCATTGCAGTCTGCTTAAAACTTACGCCTTTGCGCTGAGCATAAAGCATGAATTTAGCGGATTCGTAATTGATTCCCATTGAAGATTTTTAGCAGAAGCCGATCGGCTAGCTGGCTACGAATTCGTACACAATTGCTTTCGCAAATGCTTCAGGTCTCACGCCTGCCATGACCCAAGCGGATCGAAGTCCGAAGAATACTCGCGTCCGCCAATTGCGATCTGCCTGGACCGCAACTCCCGCGTATCGATCAAGGCTCAGGCCAGCACGTTGTCCTATCTCGCACATCGCGCCGGGGTCGAACCAGCTCACATGGTCCGAGCTATCGACATAAGGGGCACCGTTGCGCAACGATTTCAGAACGACATTGATATACCAAGGATTCGGGACGGTAATGGCCAATCGCCCGCCGGATCGCAGTAATCTCGCAGCCGCAGCAAAGAACGGCCCGGGCTGGTCCAGATGCTCCATGACTTCACCACAAACTACCAAATCGAAATCGCGGCCAAGATCGGCGGTTGTGATGTCGGCACAAACGACGTTAAACCCCAGAGTCTTTAAATGCTCAACTTCGTCGGCCAGGATATCGACGCCCAAGCAACTCTTGGCGGACTCAACTAAATGTCGATGCAGCCATTTTGGATTATCGATCGCAGCACGCGTATGTTCGACGACGCCGATATCCAAAACATCTTTACCGCGAGCGAGACTAGCCAGATAAGCAACACGGTCGGCGATCAGTTTGCCAGTACGCGCGTTGACCAATTGCTGTTTTCTCCACAGCATGACTTCTTTGCAATTTGGGTCTTTAGATATATCGAACCAGCGTTGCATAGTTTGTTTGTTAACTGATGATAGAAGTGTTAATTTTCGATGCTTGGTTAGCTGTTTCGAACGCGTCGATAGTTGCGTCGACCGAAGCCATGACGTCTGCTGGCTCGGCGGCGGTGTATCCTGCGACGGTGTATTGAACCAGTTGCTCGAACGACCAAGTTGGATTCCAATCCAGCAAATGAAACGCTTTGTCGATTGCTAAATTTAGCTTTGAGGCTTCGTGAAGTGCATTGGGGTCCGATCGATCAATCCAGCTTCCTTGCGTGTGTTGCAAAATTGCTTCGACCAAATCAGCCACCGTCTTGTTGCTGGACAGCTGCGGGCCGAAATTAAATGCCGAACAAAGCTGCTCGTTACTGGCGTTGGTCATCGGCTTGTCGGCGAACAAGTTTGCCGCTAGCCACAAGTAACCTGATAACGGCTCGAGCACATGTTGCCAGGGCCGGGTCGCGTGTTTGTTGCGAACTGCAATTGGTTGATTTGCTTTTAAAGCACGAAAAATGTCTGGTACGATTCGATCGACAGCCCAATCTCCACCACCAATGACATTTCCAGCCCGAGCGGTCGCCAAGCGAACTTTCTTGGCATCTTTAAAATAGCAGTTTCGATAGGCGGCGGTAACCAGTTCAGCACAACCTTTGGATGCGCTGTAAGGATCATGGCCGCCCATCGGGTCTTCTTCGCGATATGAGTGCAGCCACTCTTTGTTCTCGTAGCATTTGTCGGTAGTCACGATGACGCAAGCACAACTGATTTCGAGTTGTCGAATGGCGTCGAGCAAATGAATCGTTCCCATTACGTTGGTCGCAAACGTCTCGACCGGCAGTTCGTAAGAGAGTCGCACCAGCGGTTGCGCGGCCAGGTGCAAAACGATATCAGGATTGGCATCGCCCAACGCTCGTTTAAGCGCGCTGGGATCTCGAACGTCAGCGCGAACATCGCTGACAAGGCGATTTTCAAGTCCGAGTTGTCCGTATAGGCACTCGTGCGGTTGGGGATCGAGAGCAAAGCCGTGAACTTTCGCGCCCAAGCGAAGCAGCCAATGGCAAAGCCAACTGCCTTTGAAGCCCGTGTGCCCGGTCACAAAGACTATTCGATCGCGATAAATATTATGAAACATTTGGAGTGCGTTGCTCAGGCAACAAGTCTCGCTGCATCGTGAGTTTAGGCAGCTCACAAAGACCGCACGAGAGCTCTATCGGTTCTTTCTGCGCGGACTTCGTTCCTGTGGGTGACACTTCGCTCGAAACGGAAATTCCGCTCAATTAAATTGCCCCTTGTGAAAGTTCGCCTTGGATCTTCAGTGCGAAACGGTCATGATTCGCTGAAATGTAGCTCCACAATTGCGTGCTGGTCCAGCAATTATCATTGGACCGCCGGACCAGTGGACGAGAATTGAGCGGCTGTTCGAGCGCTGATTGTCTGGACCAATTCCTCAAAGACTGAAATTGCCGCGGGGTTGAGGTTATCCGACCCGCTCAATCCCATAAATAAGTAATGGACCTCGAAAGCGTCTGCGACTGAATTATCGCGGGCATCGCTGAGTTTTGAGAAGATCGTATCCCAAGCGTCATTGCCCTTAACGCCGGCTTCTGAAACAGGTCGAGGTTTGCCGGCGGTATCGATAATAGCGGTCAGCAGGATTGCTTGTTCACCGACGGCATTTTTTAACGTCTTGGCGCCGAGCACTTCCAGTTTTTGTGCGATTTCGCGCTTAGTAGGTCCAGCTTCTGACGTCGAGTCGCCGGGATCTGCAGCACTCGCGCTTGCCTTGTTCGCGGTCTCAGGCGGCGCGCGAAAGTCGTCCGCTTGCCAGCCATCACGAATGTATAACTCAATTGGGTTTCCGCTCCCGCTTCCAGCTTGCAAAGCAAATCGAATTTGTTCCACGCCGCTGGTGTACTTCCAGACAAACGCGGGGACCAATAGTCCGTTTTGCAACGGCATTGTTTCGATTGCGTACTCCGTGCGTGTCCAGTCTTGCACTTGTTCCGGCAAAGCGTCGGCTGCAGCGATCTGAGTTAGCTTGGCGACGTTAACACCTTCCACTCTGAACGCCGCTTCAGTGTGCGTTGCGATCATCCCTGTCGCGAAGATTCCGGCAAGCAATGTCGAGGCAGCAATTGTCATCGCGATCAATCGGGCTTGCCCCTGTTTTTCCAACGGCGCAGTTGCCGGTTTTGCTAGTAAGGTCGCTTCGTCTTCCAGCCACTCATCTTCTGCATTGCTTTCCCAATGGTCTGGACGCAGCGACGCCACGAGCCCAAAGTCGAACAGAATGACAGAGATGCAAATGATTGCGAGAACCAACAAGCGAACAGCCAAGAACGGCAAGCTCGCCGTGACATCAGCCTGGGAATCGCCATAGATCGCTAGGATCACTTGGCTAACTACCCCGTAGGAAATGGCCCAAAGCGGTATTGAAAGTAGCAGAATAATTGCTGCCAGTTTTCCATGTCGTCGCGCCGCGATCATGAAAAAGGCGAGTCCAGCCAACAGAAAGACGCTATCCACACCGCCAGCAACCCGAGTGATAGGCAATTGAAAAAACCGCGAGAAGATAATTTGACCTTCGCGAAGGTGCAAAATGCCCAGCGCGTCCAGTGAAGCACTGGTCCAGTTTGCAGCAACTCCTTGAAGCCATCGAATCAAGCCCATATCCCAGCCATATGGCAGCGGAATGGTGCAACCGATCAGCATCGCAATCGCTAAAATTCGAGATGTTCGGGTCTCTCCCAATTGCCCAAGCAACCAACCGAAAACAACTAGAGTCGCGGCCACTTGCGCCAGCGTCGGCAAGAAAAAAACGACTGATACGATCGCTAGAACACTCGCCATGGTAGCGATACCAAGGCCTGTCATGAATCGTTTGCGATCCGGCGCGGCGACTCGAAAATGAATCGCAACCAAGCCAATCGCAGCCAATATCGCGACTGGTGCAAAGTGATAATGCGGTCGCGACCAAAGCATCACTGCTTGCACAAACAGCAATGGCAACAATCCTAGAAGCGGCAGCACGCCAATGAAAGTCAGCCACTGAAAATCGAGCGGCGCCTCCTCAATTACCGTTTCTTGACCGGTTGGCAGGTCTGTCGGTTCGAGCGTGGTTTCCAATTCTTCCGAAGCTAGTTCCATTGGTCGGCAACGATTGGCACCGCAGGGCAGACGGCTTGGGGCCGAATTACCCACGGGGCAAAACAATTCTTTAATCTAAAGTTGAGTGAGTTTGAATGGACAAGCTTCGCTGATTGCGATCGGAGTTGATCCGCGATAAAAAATCGTCCGCTAAAGCAAGCTTCGATCGTCCCTATTGTACGTAGCCAAACTCAATCGCGTTACCCATTCTCGGAAACTTCATTCTACAAAAACTGGACGCTTACTCCGATACAACCGTTACAACTTGTCACTCGCCGATGACTTCGAGCTGGCAATCGTCGAGCGCAACGCTCGCTCCTTGGCCCATGTATCGGACGGTAACTAGCAACCGGACTTCGTTTTCACGGCGAAGAACGCTGCCTTCAAAACCTTTAAAGACGCCGTTTTTGACGCGGACTTTTTGGCCTGCTTCGATGCGAGATTCTGGCGAGACAGCACAACCGGTTGCAATGAGTTCATACACCTGACGCAAATCCTCGACGAAAGCCTCCCGTTCAATGACTTCCAAGCACCGAGAAATGCAGCCTGTGCATATCGTTCGGTAACGTTCGGTTTCCTCGCCCTGAACAAAAACATAGTTGGCGAATAGCGGTTCGTACGAAACTCTAAGTCGACCGTTAGGTGAGCGGTAACGCCGCGTGATTACGGGTGAATAGAATCGGATTTGTTCTTCGACCAAGATCCGCATCAGCTTTTTCTCTTGGCGAGCAAGCGTGTACATCACCCACCACGGATGCTCCAATGCAGCATCCGATGTGATCAATTGAGCTGGCCATTGATCGATTTCTGCACCTAGTAAAGGCATATTTCCATCAATATTGAGAACGACAAGTCAAATCAAGCCAGCGACCTTGAAACGGCTGGCCAAGACAATTGGGCAATTATAGATCGCGTTTGGCGAATTCGTCATGCCTGTTGAGCTTTAAAAATGGTTGCAAGGTACGAAATGTCGTTTTTCGGTCGTCTTTGCCCGAAAAAGCATCCCGTTAGCTCTTGTCGAGAAGTTGCCGGTGCGGTTAAACTCTCCCCTCCTCAGAAGCGACCGAGCCAACTGGCCACCGGTGCTTTCAGGCCAAAGTGGCGGAATGGCAGACGCGCTGGACTCAAAATCCAGTGGGGTAATACCCGTGTGGGTTCGAGTCCCACCTTTGGTAGTCAAAATTCAGCGTCGTCCAGCGTTCAAACGGACGTCACGTCGATATTTATGTTCGAAAACTAACGTTTTTCAAAGCTTTCCATGCCTACGATCAACCAGCTCGTCCGAAAAACCCGCGTCGTTCAACGCAATACCACCAAGAGCCCAGTCTTGGACAAATGCCCGCAACGTCAGGGCGTTTGCTTGCTGGTGCGAACGATGACACCAAAAAAACCGAACTCGGCGCTTCGAAAAATCACCCGTGTTCGACTGAGCAATGGCAAGGAAGTGACGGTTTATATTCCTGGTGAAGGCCACAATCTTCAGGAACACTCGATCGTCTTGATCCGCGGCGGTCGTGTTCGCGATTTGCCAGGTGTTCGATATCAAGTCGTCCGAGGCAGCCGCGATACACTCGGCGTCAGCGGTCGTAAGCAATCCCGCAGCCGTTATGGTGCCAAGAAACCATAGTCTGCTCTGTCTAACTCATTGCTAACTAAAATTCCCCTTTCGCAACCTACTTCGACTAAACAGTATCCATGGGCAAGATTACCGCTTCACGTACGACTCTCAAGCCAGATCCGAAATTCAATTCGCTCTTGGCTGCTAAGTTTGGTAATTGCTTGATGTACGACGGCAAGAAAACGACTGCTTACGCGGTACTGTACAACGCGTTGGACGAAATCCAGAAAAAGGTTCCTGAGCGTCCAGCGATTGAAGTTTTCGAGCAAGCAATCGAGAACGTTAAGCCTTACGTTGAAGTTCGAAGCAAGCGTGTTGGTGGTGCTTCCTATCAAGTTCCAATGCAAGTCAATCGCAGCCGTCAGCAATCGCTGGCATTTCGCTGGATCTTGGCCGCCGTTCGTGACAAAAAAGGTCGTGCGACGCATCTGAAACTCGCGGACGAATTGATGGGCGCATTCCGCAAAGAAGGTGCTGCGATCACCAAACGCGAAAACACGCACCGCATGGCCGATGCAAATAAAGCGTTCGCCCACTTCGCTTGGTAGTTGTCTCGCCTGGTATTTTCCGAATCGTACCGCGAGTATTTTCTTTCGTTCCAGTGCTAGGTCTGGAACGATCTGCGAATCCAGCGGCTTCAAGTCTTTGCCGCAGAAAATGTTCAGGTGGTTTCGCTTTGCGACCATTGGATTCGGAAGATCGATTTGCAATGACCGCTCTGTAGATCCACATCGACACAAGTTGCACTAATGCGAACGTCTTGAGTGGCGACTTGAAAGGCAACTGGCTCAAATCCGATGGTTGCTTGCAATACAGCATCGATCTTGCGGCCTAATACGCTGCGGAATGGTCCGGTCATTCCGACGTCGGTATGGTAGCCAGTTCCAGTCGGAAGAATCTGTTCGTCTGCTGTCACTACGTGCGTGTGAGTTCCAAAAATCGCACTAATCCGACCATCTAGATGCCAGCCCATCGACTGTTTGTCGCTTGTTGCTTCAGCATGGAAGTCTAACAGCTTTACGACTGCCAAATCGTTGCGTTTGCTCAACAATTCGTCGATCGCTTCAAAGGGGCAATCGACTGGACGCATAAAAACGCGGCCCATCAAGGAGATGACACTGACTGGAATTCCGCTGCGTGTCATTACAGTTGTCGCTCCATTGCCAGCCGAAGCCACTGGAAAATTTAGCGGTCGAATCAACCGCGACGATTCCTTCAAGGCGACGATAATCTCTCGCTTCTTGTAAACGTGATCGCCCAGCGTAACGACGTCGTAACCAGCCCCAATGAGTCGCTCAAATTCCCGAATTCGAATACCAGTTCCGTCCGCTGCATTCTCTCCATTGGCGACTAAAAAATCGGCGTGAGCCCGCTCGCGGAATAGGTCCGCGGCGGCGATTGCGATTTGCATTCCAGGTCGCCCGACGATGTCCCCTACCATAACGCAGCGGACACAATTGGCTGTCACTGGTGGATAAGTCTGGTCAGAATTCATGCCATCGGTTCCGGGGAATGGAAGCTGAAATGCGCCGCTTTGATGCGTTTTTTAGCGGGCCAACTCGGTGTAGCGTGTTTCGCGGAGGACCGTGACTTTAATTTCGCCTGGATACTGCAGTTGCTGTTCGAAAGCACGGGCAATATCGCGGCAAATCTTGGCAGCGGCGGCGTCGTCAGTCGTTGTCGAATTGGCAATCACGCGCAGCTCACGGCCGGCTTGAATCGCAAACGCTTGTTCGACGCCGGCAAAGCTGCGAGCGATCGTTTCAAGCTCCTCCATTCGCTTCACGTAGCGTTCCAGCGATTCGCGACGCGCTCCAGGCCGGGAGGCGCTGCAAGCGTCCGCTGTAGCCACGAGCAATGTGTAGGGATAATCGGTTGTCAACTGATCGTGATGCCCAAGGGCCGCATGAACGACGTGTTCGTTTTCGCCAAACCGCTTCAGCAAGTCTGCTCCGATCTTCGGATGTCCGCCCTCGGTCTCATGGTCGGCCGCTTTGCCGATGTCGTGCAGCAATCCGGCGCGGCGACCAATAACTGGGTCCAATCCGATCAGTTCCGCCATCATGCCGGTCAAAAATGCGACTTCGACGCTGTGCCGGAGCACGTTTTGCGAATAACTGGTTCGGAAGTGCAGTCGCCCGAGGATTTCTAAAACACCTTGCGGAATGTTGGAAATACCCAGCTCTTCGGCGGCTTCCTCGCCCTTTCGCAGGATGAATTTCTCGATCTCTTTTTGGGTGCTCGCGGTCAACTCTTCGATGCGGGCAGGGTGAATGCGGCCATCGGTAATCAGCTTGGTCAACGTTTGGCGAGCGACCTCGCGTCGAACGGGATCAAATCCGCTTACGATGACAACCCCAGGCGTATCGTCAATGATCACGTCAGTTCCGGTTGCCTTTTCGAAAGCCCGAATATTTCGTCCCTCGCGACCGATGATGCGTCCTTTCATATCGTCGTTGGGAATATCGATCGTGCTGGTCGTGTTTTCCGCGGTATGCGCCGATGCGTAACGCTGCATGGCAGTCAAAATGATGTCACGTGCTTTTTGATCAGCTTGTTCAGTGACGCGACGTTCGTGTTTCAATAGGACACTCCCGACCTCGCTGCTAAGCTCTTTTTGAAGGCTTTGCATCAGCATTTCGGTTGCTCGTTCCTTGGTCAAGCCAGCCGTTTTTTGGAGCTCTTCGTTTTGCTTTTCGATCAGCCGTCCGTATTCCTTGCCACGTCGTGTCGCTTCATCTAAGCGTTCGGCCAGCTTGCGTTGTGATTGTTCAACAAATTTTTCTTGCTTCCGAAATTCGTCGGTTGCTTGCTTTAGCTGCAATTCTCGTGACTCGATCGATTTGTCGCGTTTGGACAACTCGGTTCGTTGGGAGTTAATCTCGGAATCGAACTTACTTTGGAGCGACAGAAGTTTTTCCTTCTTCTCTAGCTCGGCTTGTTTGACAGCATTTGCCGCGTCAATTTTTGCTTGCTCCAAGATTTTGGTCGCTTGCGTTTTGGCATCTCGACCGCGAATGACGCCGAAGAAATGCCACAGGACAACTCCAATGACAAGTCCAACGATTGCGGTTATCAGTATGACGAAGCCGCCATTAGTTCCGTCACTGGGAACTTGGGCTATAGGGAGAAAGATTTCGAACACTTGAAGCCTGCATTTCTCGTAGCATGGCTTTTCGACTAGCCCAGCCGCATCGCGCGGAACGAAGCGATGACGGTCATCAATTGTCGATGACGTCAGTCACTTCGAAAGTCTGAGCGATGAGCAGGTAAGGTCTGACGAGCTGCTACGTTTGATTAATTGGTAGTGCTCGATTTTTGACGAGATAAACGCGTTTCGATCGAGTCGTCATCCGCAATTAATGCAAAACGACAGCGGAGCCAATTTTTTCCAATTGCCCAACGCACTACACGTTCGGCTCGCCGGTCAAGGCGGCTTCTCAAAAGCAAATCAAGATTTGAGGCGAAATTCGGGCAACCGAGAAAGGCCGCGGTCCGATTGCCAACCGGAATCGATTGGCGAGCGGAAAGCTCAGCGGATGTTTTCTCGACAATCCAAACACACACGCCTGCCAAGAGACTGCAAATCGCGAGCACGCAGAACAGTGGAATCATCATTTGACTCATTCGATCGGATCGATTTGTCTCGTG
Organism: Pirellulaceae bacterium; assembly: GCA_041740995.1. GTDB lineage: Bacteria > Planctomycetota > Planctomycetia > Pirellulales > Pirellulaceae > JBGSKY01. Next base: position 10,971 of record JBGSKY010000094.1, on the reverse strand, counting down.
CCAGCAGAACAAATGGTTAGAATAATGGCTAGCCCGTGAGCTGCTGGACAACAAAAATCGAGGGAAAGAACAACAGTAAGGCCGGTTTGCGGCGAATTTGACTAGGTGTATTCCAAAGGTTGGATTCGACCCTAAATCGCTTTGCTACATTGGCTTAAGGCTATCGTATCATCGCTTGCGGCAACCGTGCAATCGGGTAGACAGATACTTTTCGGCTCCGCATTTTGCTTGCGCTGGTCTGGATAAATGTTAACCTAGATAGATTCTTTCCAAGATCACGTTGTTGAGAACGAATAAACTCTGATTCAGCGCTTCGAATTGGTCTCTCTAAAATTTTGCGAGTAAGTGAAATGGCCCACATCCGACGAAACTTGCTCGCCTTGGGATTGGCCGGCGTAACGGCAGTGAGTCTGCTAGTTTTCAGCTCGCCGAGCCGATACGAATCAGGTCTGATCGGAAAATCAAGTAACCCGAGCGAAGATAGCAACTTGTCGCCGCTAACAACGGCAAGCAACCGCAGCGCAGATTTAAGTAGTGCAGCGACCGTCAATCCAAAACAGAGAATTCAGGCGTTTGACGAGAGCCTCAATCGCAATTGCCAAGCGGCGGATTTGCAGGTTGCCAAGCAAGCGGATTGGTTGACCGTTTGTCGTCGAATATCGCTTTCGCTGCTCGGCTCTGGGATGAGCTTGCAAGACATTCGCCAATTGGAACAAATGCCCGAAGCGAGTCGTGTCGATGCTTACTTGGAAAGCTGTCTGGCTGATTCACGATGGTCGAGCTATTGGGCGGAACGTTACACTCGATACTTTGTTGGAAACGACGAAGGGCCCTTTTTGCTTTATCGACGACGAAAGTTCTCGCTTTGGCTGGGCGAGCAACTGCGAAACGATTTACCCTACGATGAACTTGTCCAGACGATGATCGCGTCGGAAGGTTTATGGACCGACAAGCCGCAAGTCAATTTTTACACTGCGACGGCCGATGGCGATCAAAAGAATCGAGCTGATCCAATTCGCATTGCGGGCCGAACAGCGCGAGTCTTCCTGGGGCAGCGTATCGATTGCTTGCAGTGCCACGACGACTTTCTAGGCAATACAAATTTTGCCTGTGAAGAAGGCGTACGCGCTGGAACCCAATTGGACTTTCATCAGCTTGCCGCGTTCTTTGGTAGCGTGAGTATCAAGAATCCACTCGTCGGTTTGGTGGATGACAAGCGACCCTACGAAACAGCTTTATTGGGCCAAAGCGAGCCGGCAACGATTGAGGCCAAAGTCCCCTTCGACGCGGAATTGTATGATTCAAGTTTGCCCAATCGTAAAGCGTTCGCCAAATGGCTGACAGATTCCAGAAACGAACATTTTGCAAGAGCGACCGCCAACCGCGTCTGGAATTTGATGCTCGGTCAGCCACTTGTCGCGCCGGTGGACCACATCACAGCGGACGCGAAACTAATCGAACCGCTGGACGAATTGGCGAAAGTTTTGGTGGACGAAAAATTCAGCTTCAAGCAACTTATCCGTTCGATCGTCGCCAGCGAGGCTTTTCAACGACGATCGCAAGTCGATGGCTTTGAACCAACGATTGAGCATGAGCAATTGTTCGCCGTCTTTCCTGTCAGCCGCTTGCGGCCAGAGCAAATAGTCTACTCGATCTTACAAGCGTCCCAGCTCACGCGATTATCAGATGAAAGTTTGCTTGAGTCGTTGGGACGCTATGACGAAGGGAACAAATTCGCCAAACGATTCGGCGACGCCGGTGATGCAGAGTTGGCAGCGATCGCGCCGACCGTTGCCCAGCGTCTGTTGCTAATGAACGGTAAGCCGACTGGCGAGGCGACGAAACCGGAGTTAGTTGCCAATGCAGTTTCCAGAATCGGTGCCTTCGCTGCCAGCGACGAACAGCGAATCGAGCAATTGTATTTGCTGATCCTCAATCGATATCCAACCGCCGATGAAATGCAAAGCTTGCTTGCCCAGTGGATGGACAACTCGGAGATAAAGACAGGATCGGCACGTCAATCACGAAGGGGCGAGATTCGAGATTGCACTGACGTCGCCTTTGCGCTTTTCAATTGTGCCGAACTTCAATGGAATCATTAAGAGACTGTACAAAACACTAGGGAAATCCAATGAATAATTCAATTTTCGGTATGCCCGGATGTGACTCGTTGCAGCGGTTTTCGCGACGTCAGATGTTAACTGCCGCTGGAGGCGCGGGCTTGTTCGCAGTCAATCCATTGACGACTCTGGCGGAGCAATTGCAACAAGGCCAAGAGCAATCCGATTCGCGCTCAAAACCTGCAGCAGCCAAGGCTTTGATTTTTGTGTGGCTGCAAGGCGGGCCTAGTCAGTTGGAAACGTTTGATCCGTATCCAGGGACAAAAATTGGCGGTGATACCAAGGCCATCAAGACCACCGTGGCTGGACTTGAAATTGCAGATTGCTTGCCTGCGACTGCCGAACAAATACATCATGCGACATTGATTCGTTCGATGGTCAGCAAGGAGGGCGATCACGAACGAGCAACTAAAAACTTTAAGTCCGGATGGCGGCCTGAGCCGACACTGGCTCATCCGGCAATCGGCTCGATCCTGGCTCATGCAAGTAGCACCAATATTGATTTGCCGCTGCATATTTCAATCTTGCCTTCGCAGTGGCCTTCGTTGGGCGGATTTCTTGGCCCGCAGCTCAATGCGTTCACCCTGGGCGATCCCGCTCAGCCGCTGCCTAATCTTGTTGGGCGCGTCGACGCCGATCGACGAGCAACGCGGCTGAAAATGATGACCGACATTGCAGACCGAGAATTTCTGCGCGGTCGAGTCTCGGATCTTGAATCGATGCGGTTGCAGCAGCGGACCACAGCCGACCGCGCAGTCGCAATGATGGACACCAAACAGCTTGAGGCCTTTGATCTCAAACGCGAAACTAGTGAAGTTCGCGATCGTTTCGGTGATACCGCTTTTGGTCGCGGATGTCTGGCAGCGGTGAGATTGGTTCAAGAAGGCGTTCGATGTGTTGAAGTCGAATTGTCTGGCTGGGATTCACATGTCGATAATCACGGAATTCAGTATCGACGAGCTGCCGATCTCGACGCCGCGCTAGCCGGCTTGTTGCAGACACTAGCCGAACGTGACATGTTGGAAAGCACCATCGTTTTGTGCTCGGGCGAATTTGGGCGAACGCCGTCAATCAATGTCGCTGGTGGTCGCGATCATTGGCCAACGGGTTTCAGCACATTGGTTGCTGGCGGACAATTTCATCGTGGGCAAGTTCACGGCGAAACGAATTCGAGCATCGCATTGGATGCTCGACCAAGTGTCGAGCATGTCGTCTCACCGATCTCTATCGCCGATCTGCACGCAACGATTCTTTCACAGTGCGGAATCGACCCATCAGAAGAAGTCCAAACGCCAATCGGACGTCCGATTGCATGGAGCGAGGGGCAAGTCCGCAGCGAATTGCTGCAAGGATAAAACGTATCGGTGCTTCAAAATAAAGACGCCGATTGGTGCGGCGATCGAAACCTGCTCGCAAACGGAATCAAATGCCAAGTTATCTACTGAATTGAAAAGATCGCACGAAGCTGATCCCATTCGACTTGCTGGCCATTGCGTTTGGCGATGTCCTCCAGATGCTTTATCGCAGTTGTGAAAACAACTAACTGAGTTGGTTGGGACATGATGGCAACTTCCGTCCATCGCGTGAATGCTTGAGTCAAATTACCGCTGCGTTCGACACGATCGGCAATGCTCGCTTGCGGTCCAGCTTGCAGGCTCAACGGCATTCGATCGCAGGCTCGTTGTGCGTCGTTAATTTGATTGGCTACGAACTCATGAGGTGGTTCAGCGCGCCAGAGTTGGGCTCTTGCCAGCGGCGCGAGTCGACTGCTCGAATTAGCAGCCAGCAACTTCAATTTTTCCAAAGCAATTGGCCGATCTGCGCTGTCGAGCAACCAAGCGGCGGCGATGAAACGCATCGTCTCGCTCTCGTTATCAACAAGTGATTTTGCAGTTGCCAAGGTGCTTTGCGAAGCGTTGACCGTCGTCCAAGGAACAGGCAGATAGGCTAATCCAAAATCAGCCAAGCCGCGCTGCTCCAAGAGCCCGAACACCTTTGCAGCGATGTCGATTCGATCGTAATGTGTGGCAGCAGCGACGATATGCAAGCTGAGCAATTCTTGTTGCCACGAGACGATATCCGGGTTGTTGACCGCAGTTTGCGCTAGCGTGATGGTTTCTCGCCATCGATGTTCAAGGAACGCTTGATTTGCTTCCCTAGCGGTTTGATTTTGCCAAGCGACTTCGACACCGACGACCTGATCGCCAGCGATTGTCATCGGCTGTTCGCTGCCGCGCGGTATGATTTGCAAACGTCTGGCATTGAGGTCGAGAATCTTTCCATGGATCGTTTGAATCTGTTGTTCGAAGACGACACTTTCGCTCGCTGGCATCGGTTTTTGCCATCGCACGACATCATCTTCAGCCGAAACGGAAATTGCCGAAATGGAAAACGAAAAAATAACTGAAAGAAAGATTGATCCATATGTGCGAATAGAAGACGCCACCATGCCGCAATTTCCGTAATTTCCAGTTTTCAAGCCTTTTGCAATTCTAACGTTTGTAAGTGTTCTGCGGCTAGTTGGCTTAACCAGCGAGCCACAAGTTTTGAGAGGCGAGCCGCCCGTATCGCTCGTCAACGGATGCAGGGCTGACGGTAACCAATTTATATCTACCTCGTCGATCGGTGTTTGCGAGAACGGGCTCTTTGATTCACGCAGCGTTCAGCGATTTTTCTGACGAATCCGATGTCTCTTTTTCAGGCCATCATTTCCCTCACATGGATCAATCCTCGGCGAAACGTATCGGATATAAGCCATTGAAAATGACTGGCAAAATTTTGTGACGCGTTTAATCTATCAGTTAGTTCGAAATTGAATTTAAGAAATCAGACGGAAAAGCAGTCTGATCAACCGTCGAAGCTTGTTGGTTTATGGCAAAATACGACGACGAAAAACCGAATTTTGGCGAAAAAATTCTCGCTGCATTCTTTTATTGCATCGATGGTTGCGGTTCGCTATTGCGAAAGTTAGTTTGGCCGATCGAAGCGTTATTCGCTGCGATTGGCTCTTTTATCAATCGCCGTTTAGACAAATCGACAGACGAAGATTCTTGGTCATATCGTTTTTGGTCGGCCTTAGGCAAGCCATTTTTTGCAGTCGTTGATTTTTTTCTTCGCAAAATCGACTCTGGCAATGACGAAGACTCCGTGCTGTTCAAGATTCGCAACGCGGTCTACTGGCCATTCATCAAATTTGGTGCGGGCGTCGCTTGGATTCTGCGGCAGTTGAACTTGGACACGCGGCTTGCATGGATCTTCGGATGGGTCGCTTTTTTATCATGGCCGATCGTCTATCCGGTTCGTGCGGGGTTTAACTTTCTCGCTGCCTTCTACTATTCGCGCTCCAAACGTTTGTTGTGGTACACGTTGCCGATGGTGCTGTTGATCGGCGGTTTAGGCTACCTTGTTTTTCGAGTGCAACAACAAGATGTTCCTGAGATTGGTCAACGCTATCGTCGAGCGCTGGACACTGCGATCGAGAATGAGAACTTTCAGGCAGCAGCGCTCTACCGAGAAAAGCTTCGGCAGCTTGGTCAGCAGACCGATCAATTCGAACTTCGACAGGCTGACCTGCTGCTCAACCGAGGGAAAGTCGACGAAGCATTCGCTTCGGTTGATCGACTCTCGCCTCAAAACACCGCCGGTTTGCCAGCAGGACACTTTTGGTTGGCTGTGCATTATTTGAACGATACGGAGGGCTACCTTCAGCTGCTTGGCGTCTCGACAGAGGAGGCTACCAAGAGGGCTATGGATCATTTGGATCGATTAGGCGAAGTTGGATTTCGTGGCGTCGAAGTCGATTTAATGCGCGCAGCGGCGATGATGAATCAAGGCAAGCGGATTGATGCCCAGCAGTTGCTTACCAGCTATCGTGACCAAACTTTGCCAGCAGCTTTGATGAGGTTCCAACTAGATCTGCAACTTTCCGATTTGGCTAACGCGAAGGAAGATGCATTGGCGATGACCGATCTGCTTCGCCGGCAGCGGGATTTCAGCAACCAAAAAGATAAAAATTTATATAAGCTTTGGCTCGCGGCCGAACAATTGCTGGCTCGACCAGTCGAGATTGAAAAAGTAGCCACGTTATGGCATCGTCAAATGCCTGAAGATCAAGAGGCGACCACGAGCTTGGCTATTGTACGATTAGCAAGATTTGCCGATCGATGGAAAGTTGCCAGTAGAGTTGAAAACGATGAGCTTGTAACTCTGCTGATCTCTGCGGCTGAATTGCTCCCAACTGAAAAGAGCCCTCAGCTCACGCAAACGATGATGGAGATGCAAGCGATGTCGGAACGGAATCCTCGCGTGGCGGAGTTGTATCAACAAGTTGCAACAGATCCTCGTCTGCCAGGAGTCTTGCTGGAGTTTTTTGGGACTTATGCCGCCTCACGAGGCGACTTTGCGAAGGCTCGCGATTATCTCGTGAAGACGGTAGAAAAATCTCCAAAATTTCAAGTTGCGTGGAACAATTACGCTTTCGTTATTGAAAATGGTTTTCCCGACGAAATGGGGTTAGCACTAGAAGCGGTCAACAAGGCAGTGGAGCTGGATCCATCGGATGTCCATGCACGCGATACTCGCAGTAGTATCTTGATGAAAACCGGCCAGTGGAAACAAGCGATAGACGACCTGAAGATTGTTAGCAACGGTCAATCGGTTTCGAAGGCTGTTCATGAATCATTGGCAAAAGCATATCGTGAAATTGGCAACGAGGCGCTTGCGAAAACGCACGAACGACTCGCCCAGAACGCCGTTCGATAACGAACCATCTTCCCCAGATTAGCATCCGAGCGATTCGGTTTTAAGTGAGTTTCTATGACTCTTGAGAATAACGATTGGCGACCCGATCGCTGGTCTACCAATATTGCCACCAAGTTGTTTGGGTGCATCGGATGGTTTTGTGCTTTGTTCGCCGTATCCGCGAGCACGTTGACTGGCGAAACCTTGCAGCCCAATCAGGTCGCGGTTATCGCGGCCAAGAATAATCGCAATTCAGAACAGCTTGCCGGCTACTACATCAAGCAACGTGGAATTCCCAAAGAGAATCTGCTGTTAATCGAGTTTGATGACGAAGATATTCTGTCACGCGAGAAATGGGACACAAGCGTTCGCAGCGAGATTGCGCAATGGCTAAAGGTCAGGGAGGAAAGTCAACCGATTCGATGTTTCGTGACGATGCGAGGCGTGCCGATAAATATTGGTCCTGCCGAAACTCGACTGCAAGAGAGTTTGATCTATCAATTTATCCAAGGGCATCGAGAACGACTGCACCGCCGATTGGTCGAGACGGTCAATGCGCTAAACAAGTTGGCGATAGATTCAACCGAGGTCAGTTCGCCCGATGTATCGATTAACGAATCGACCTCCACAGCAGAACTTATTCAAGCCTATGAAAAGTCAGTTCAGCAGACCGACTTGAGATTGCAATCGATTATTTCTGGCGATCGCCAGCCAACAATTGATCAGTTCTCGCGGCTTATCACCGATGCCGGCGGGCTGACGCTTGTCATTCAGAATCTAAACGGGCAGTTGCAACGTGGCGGCAGCAATTTACCCGAGCAGCAAAAAGCCGTTCTTGTCCAGCAATTCAATCAATTCAATGCAGCTTTTCAGACTTTGCAATCGGTCTTAGATGGGACTGAGTCACTAGTGGCAAGCCATGAGACGATGCAGATTCGTGTCGCAGTGATCGAACGCGCACTAGGGTTAGTTGGGGCCCTGCGATACACCGATGAATTGATTGCGAACTTTGATTCCGACGATGGACTGGCAAGTTTTGATTCCGAGCTCTCCGTATTGCGTCGGCCTGCGGGCTTTGATCTGCGGATCGCGCTGCCCAATGGGCTGAACGTAAAATATTTTGATAACCCACTTCAAGTGGTTTACCCAACTTTAATGGTGTCAAGAATCGATGGACCGACGTGGCCGATTTGCAAACGATTGATCGACGATGCAATGGCAGCCGAGAAAAGCGGGCCGTTGCAAGGACAGTTTTACTTTGACCTGCGAGGCATTGCCCAAACTTCGACAGCGAATAATTTTAGTCAGCCAGAACGGCGCCTCGAAGATGTATTAGCGACACTAGCAGGTAACTTCCAAACTAAGTTCGCGTCGCGGGCAGTCAAAAATAGCGAGCCGAGCTTGTTTGCGGCCAAAAGTTGTCCGGAAATAGCAATTTATTGCGGTTGGTCGTCTATTGGTGAATACATTGACATAGGCGATTGGAAGCTAGGTTCGATTGGCTATCACTTGTCACCAATTAGCGCTAGTGACCTGCATAATACTGAATCGCAGACTTGGTGCACCCAAATGCTCCAGCGTGGTGCCGCAGTGGTGGTTGGCTATTCATCGTTTACGACTTACGACCATTTTTTGCGACCGTCTTTTTGTAATCCAGAGGGTTTTGATGGGGACAAAACTATAGTTGAAAACGTTTTTGCGGAACTGGAGTGGTGCAGCGTTCGATTCGTTTTGATCGGCGATCCGTTGTATCGACCGGTCTTGAAGTGATTGCAGCGATCAACGATCGCTGCAAAGAGAAGTCTGAGAAGAATTTAATACTTCGGGGTTTCTTGTTGATAGCTAAATTAAAATTTCAATAGATTTAATCGCAGTCACGATGGCCTGCCGTTAACATTTTATTAGGGCGGCTATCACCGCTTCGCTACAGGTTTCGCCGGTAAAGGTCTGCTTAGCGGAGTTGAACAAATTGGAGTCTTCAATATTTGAAATGCGGCGAACCGACAAATTATTTCTAGTTGCGTTATCGCGTATTGGTGCCATCGACTAAAATGGAAACCCAATTCGAATTCCCAGACATTCTTCGAGATTAAAAGCCCACAATGCCATTTTGAAGCGGCTGAATTCTCGGTTTCCAAACAGCTTTACCGCTGCTGAATTGAATTAAAAGTTGTAAATATCGCCATGGCAATTATTCCATCCAATGAAATGGATTTTGAACGTCCCGAGATGCCATTACGGCCAATGCCAGTGAATGGTTGGGACGAAGGGCCGCTGCAAGAGCCTGTCGCATCGGCTGGTATTGACTACCTGGGGATTGCGTGGCGGCGTAAGTGGATTTTGATTTTGTTCGGACTGCTAGGCGCCGCTGTTAGTTACTTGGTTTACTCTCAAACGCCGACAACTTACGAGTCGCGATTGAGACTAATGATTTCGACGCAGTCGCCACCAATGATGGTCAACGGTGATACGGTTCTTCAGAGCGTATCGTTGCCCAAACATGAAAGTTTGATTGTAAGCGATTTGGTTCTTTCCTCTGCAATCAGAAACGGCAAGCTGGAGGAGATGGATACATTTCCGGATTATATGTCGCCAGTCGCTTACCTTAAAAGTTTTGTATCCGTCGAAAGTGTTGCCGAAGCCTCAGATGCACTAGATTTAACTTGTAAAGGAAAAAAGTCCGAAGACTTGCCCGAAATTCTTCGGCAAATCGTGAATTCTTACCAGTCGGTTATCGCAGAGGACTCAATTGACGTCGGGCGAGATTCGGTAATTGTCATGGAAACGATGCAAAAGAAGCTCGAAGCTGAGCGCGAGAAAGCCGAGGCACGATATTACGAACTCTTTAAAAAACTTGGACTAACAAGCGGAGTTCAAGACGACCAAATTTCGAATCCTTTTTCTCAAAAACTCGCATCACTAAACCTGCGACTCGAAGAGGACACTTTGGAATTGGAGGATGTGTTAGTTCGGTTGAAGACACTGATTAATTTCAACAATAACGCTGAGAAGAAAGACGAAAATGCAAAACTTCTTGCAGTTGAGGCAAGACGGTATTTGCAACTAACAACGGAAAAGCAAACAAATAGTGGACTGCGTACTTCCGAAGCAATTCAAAACTTGCCGCTTGAAATGCAGCGCTCCTATGCTCGCTTGGTAAAGCAGATTGACGAGCTTGAATCTCGAATTAGCGACCGTCAGATGGACAAAGCTCGTTATGCTCGCAGTTACGGTTCTAAGCACTTTCAAATGCGCGTAATCGATTCGGATTTAGCGTCGATGGTAGAGCAGGAGCGGCAAGTCCGCAATGAGCTGAAAGCTCTTGACGATGAAGCTGCCAAACTAATGGATGATATCGATGCCGAACCGTTGCGAACCGTTTCGCAGCTTACGAAAGAAAGCGAGCAGGAAGCCGTTCGTTTGTACGCGCTCGCCCTGACGCGTGACCGCGATCGTTTGAGCGAAGGGATTGCACTGACAAAGAAGCGTTTGGAAGAAACGGAGGAAATGTCGGCTTCGATTTCGGCTGACCTAACCGAGCTAAATGTTTTGAAGAACCAGATTGATGAAAAACGTTCATCGATCCGCGAAGTGCTTGATCGCTTAGCCGAAATGAATGTTCTGGCGGGGACTTACACTTACACCAAAGTCCGAGTCATCGATCCTCCAGGCAATGGATATCCCGTTGCGCCAGTCTTGTTGCAATACTTGGGTGTGGGCGTAGTACTCGCCAGCATGTTGGGTTTCGGCTTGGCGTTTTTAGTTGATTGGTCTGATCATGCGTATCGTAATCCTCAAGAAATTTTAACCGCTTTGCGGACGCCGGTACTCGGCAAAATTCCGGTCATTCGCGATGCCAAAAAATCGAAGAATCGTACCGCTTCATTAATCACAATTCATCGATCCAATTCGGTTGCGTCGGAAGCATTTCGATCGATTCGAACCTCAATCGCGTTTGCAGCCGGAAAATCGTCGAGTCGGGTTTTTATGTTAACCAGTCCTTCGCCTGGCGATGGTAAATCGACGATTACGGCAAATTTAGCGGTATCGCTAGCGCAGATGGGTCGCAAGGTTTTGTTGGTTGACGCCGACTATCGTCGACCTCGCGTTC
>JBGSKY010000093.1:0-2092 GCA_041740995.1 Pirellulaceae bacterium | reverse complement strand
CAATGTCGATTTCCAGCAATTTGATCTTTCGCGCCGATTCCAGCGCAGCATCCCTAAACGCGCGGTCGACTGTCGATCCCGAATAGTTTCTTGCAAGTTGGACAAGTTGCCCTCTAGAGGAACCGACAAGAGTGAGGAACGAAAACTGTTTAATTTCGCCCGGTTTAAGGATCAAATCGACCTGCAAAGCCATAATCGGATCCAACGTCCAACCGCTTGTCTGATGCAGCTCTTCCTCCAGTCCTCTTGGTGTTTTCAGGTTTCCATTACGTCCCACAAACTGCGCTCTATCTGTTTCAAAAGAAGTTACCTGAATTGAGGGATCGTCTGAAACCAGCATGTGCAAAAGAACAGGAGGCTGATCCTCTGGTCTGCGGCGCCGGCGTTGAAAGAGCAAGCCGCGCTCGGCAGGAAGAAAAGTGGCTCCAACAAAAAGCTTGCTGAAGGCGGGATGTCTTTCGTCATCAAGTGGGGGAGCGAGCACAATTTCTGCATAGCTAGTCAGGCTGATACTGCGCTGTGTTTTTCCTTCGTTGGAAATGCTCATACGCCGTATTTCGACATCGTCGAAAGGCGCAATGGTGGTTTCCATCCGGGTTGAGATTTCATGGTCACGCCTGAAAGTTTCGATCATGTGTTGATGAAACAGTGTTTTGTGGTCGGTACTGATTTTGCCAGTAGGCTGTCGGCTCGCAGACCACAATTCATTCCGCTCCGTATCTTTGACGTAAATCCAGTATCCATCACAGTCCCGCGTAGGATCTGGCAACCATCGGGTGAGGGCATTTTCCTGCCAAGTCAACTGGCCGCTTCCCGACTCCGAGACAATTGCAGAAAGACGGCCGTTGCCCAGTACATGCATTTGCGGAACCGAAGAGTGCGTGGCAGGAACCCAAGGTCCGGGAATGATTGCCATCGATTGCTCTTCATGGTGCTCCCACGTTTCGTCTACCCGTCCTTTTTCAATTGGAAGCTCCCAAGGCACACGCTCTTGAAGTAGCAGGTCAATGGCCTGCAGTGGCTTTTCGCGCAGCACTCGGTCAACTAGAATGTCGCTATGTAGGACGTTCGAGATTGCGGCAATGATCATGCCCTGATGATGCGCCATATAGGTCTTAACCGGAAGGAAGTTCTCCTGGTCAATCGCCCGTCCAGGTGTGAAATCTAGAGCTTCTAGGAAACCGTAAGTAGTGACCGAACCGAGTTTTTCGAGAGCCTGCAGGTTTTCGACTGAAGCTACCGGCCATGCACAAAGTGCCAGAGCACTGGCATAGGGTGCAATCACCAAATCTTCTGTTAATCCCCGTCTTATTCCAAGGCCTGGCACACCGAAGGCGCGGTACTGATAATTGCCGTCAGCATCAGTGACGCCAAATGCGCTTTCTGAAATTCCCCAGGGAACTCCACGCTGCTTCGCGTATCTTCTTTGATAGTCAACGGCGGTAATTTCACTCTCGCCCAGCAAGGTATCGCGACTGCTAGGAAGAAATAGCGCCGGCATGAGGTATTCGAACATGGAACCATTCCAAGATAGAATCGAAGGCTTTCCGGCAAGCCGTGTGATTGGCCGATTGAAAAAATACCAGTGCTCGATTGGAGCATCGTGTTTTGCAAGCGCAAAGAAACTTGCAAGGCGAGCCTCCGTCGCCAAAAGGTCATAATGACTAGGATCAAGCCGTCCCGAACTGACATTGTAGCCGATTGAAAATAGGCGCACTTCCGGGTTGTATAGAAAAGTAAAGTCCATTGCATAGGCGAGTTTTTCGGCTTTTTGCGCCAAAGTAACAAACTCCTTTGCTATTTCCCGTTGCCGGGTTGCGCCAAGATTGAGGTCTTGCTCAATTTCTAACAACCATTTCAAAACTACTTTGGAAGGCTTGCTGGTTGATCTGAATGCCTCAATTTCATTCAGGCATATTTTAATGTTGTCGAGGATTTCCAAACCAGAAAAGCAGGGCGAAAGGCGCTTTATGCAATCGCTGGCTAGTATCTCGGTGCTTGCAGGGGGGGCATCGAGTCTACTGCCCCACGGGAAATGAAATTCAAGATCACGTTGCATTGCGTGAACATGGTGGTGGAACCTATCGAGCCA
>JBGSKY010000092.1:0-20605 GCA_041740995.1 Pirellulaceae bacterium | reverse complement strand
GATGATGGCTTCGGTCACCAGTTTCGTGTCATTGGGATCACGAACGCAGATTGAAACGACACCGGCTTGCTGGGCTGGATAGTCGTTGCCGCCAGGAAAAATCGCGTCGCCAATAAAGATCATTTCATCAATGGCGATACCCAGCATGTCGCGGAGTTTGTGAATTCCATAGCCTTTGTCGATGCCGGGCTTGGTGACATCTATCGATGTCGTTCCGCCAAGTCGAACCGAGAACTCAGGAATGAGATCGTCGAGGATCGCTTTCATTGCTTGTCGTTTTGTAAATTCAGGATCCCAATTTTTCTTTCGTTCGATTGGAGCCTGTTGCCCTAACGCCGAGAAAGTAATCTGGCTGTCGCGATCCTCGATCTGCTCGCCCCAAGATTGTTCGACCTTGTAACCTGCTAAATCAACAGCCTGATTAAGCGAACGAGTAATTTTGGCTTTCTCATCCTGGCTGAAATCCTCTGAGTAGAGTTTCGTCCAATCGGTTTCGTACCTGTAAAACTTGGTTCCGCAGGTGGGCAACAGCGATAGATTGGAGAGACGTTCGTCAAGCGGAAGATTGGACAACAGTTGCGATTGAAACTGAGGCCAGCCGCCGCCGGAAATCACGGCAACTTTCACAACTCCCAACAGATTGCTTAGCAACGCCGCCATTTCGCTATCAAGCGGTGCTTTGCTTTCGGCCAGTGTTCCATCGAGATCAAAAACAATTAGTTTCTTCATTTTTTGGGCTTTCAAAGCTGCTTACGGATAGATTTCAATTCAAGGCGTCGCTTGGCGGTCGTCTTGGGATAGACCATTTCAAGTTCGTTGAACGTATCGAGTAGTACCTGTGAAATGATCAGCCGGGCATTCTTCTTGTTGTCGGCTGGGACGACATACCAGGGAGCGTCTTCACTACTTGTGGCGCTCAGACACTTTTCATAGGCCTGCATGTAGAGCGACCAACTTTTCCGCTCGCGAACGTCCGCGAGTTTAAATTTCCAGTTCTTCTCCGGCTCATCAATGCGATCCAGGAATCGCTCGCGTTGTTCGTCTTTCGATAAATGGAGAAAGAACTTGATAACTCGGGTGCCGTTGCGGTGGATATGCTCCTCAAGGTCCACGATGGAACGATATCGGTCTATCCAGATCGTCTTCGCATCCGGCAATTCATGGGGAAGCCTTTGGGTTTCGAGAATCTCTGGGTGCACACGAACGATGAGCACTTCCTCATAGTACGACCGATTGAAGATCCCGATTCGCCCGCGCTCTGGCAGATGCCGTGTCGTGCGCCAAAGAAAATCATGTTCTAACTCAACTGAACTTGGTTGCTGGAAGCTAAAAACTTGGCAACCTTGCGGATTGACGCCCGACATTACGTGGCGGATAGCGCCATCCTTGCCGGCAGAGTCCATCCCCTGGAAAATCAGTAGCAACGCATAGCGGTTGGACGCGAAGTGCATAAGCTGAAACGAGCTCAACTCGTCAACCTGTTCTTCCAACAGCTTGCGATATCGCTTCTTCGATTTGTATAGGGGTTCGATGCGTGTCGGCCACTTTATTAGTTTGACGCTTTCTCCGGCAGGAACACGAAACTCTCTCGTATCGATGCATGCTTTGATGATAGTGTCCTTTCTGCTGCGGCGATTTATTCACGGCGATAATTGGCATGATTGTGTAAGACTCAACAAAGCATCGTATTCGGTGCATTTTTCAAATTTGAAGATTGCATCGACAATTTCCAAAGCCGGTTGCCGGACGATGCGGCCCAATGATCTTCGTCTAGCAAATCGTTCGTTGGCATAGAGCAATCAACCAAAGCGACGTGGAGGATTCCACTATGGTTGTAGTTGCGATAGAAAAACTGATGACCACGGCCCCAGGTCGCAAGCCGGCTAGTGCTCTGTCCAGATTAAAAATTAGGGTTGGCGGTAGTGGAACTTGTTAAAGTTCCCTGGACGTGAGGAAGTTTTACAACTTCCACTACCCTAAAAATTAATCTGGATAGAGCATTAGCATGTTTCGACGAATCGAATCGCGTTTAACGCGAAAGCATAGTTCGCTGAGCTCGGGAGAATGGCGAATTTCATCAGGGAAAATTCGTAGTTCTCTCGATACCGTTTACACATACAATTTAATAACAATAGCAATCTAGAGAAATTCGACTTAGTAATTATCGACTGATTTGGACGTCGAGTACCCCGGGTGGATTACGATCGCAGAAAATCTGCGCAACGATCGAATTACAAGGCCCGTCGATGAGCATGGTGCAGGTTTTACGGCACAATAGGACGGCCAGTTTGTCCATCCAGTACGTGAAAGGACTGACGAAATGTCAGTCCATTCTACTGTGAATGCACATTGGTCAAGATGACTTTTCCGTGATCGACACCTGATTCGATGCGGCGGTGAGCATCGGCGGCACGCTCAAACAAAAAATGACTATCAATAGTGACTCGCAATTTGCCGAGCTCATAGAGTCTTATCAATTCTTTGAGATCGTCTCCCGAGGGTACAGCCAGCATAAATTGCCCTGACTTCGATAGCGGCCAAGTCAGTATTGTCATCAACATTCCCTCGACATTGGGCTCCGTTGAAACGAAATGTCCACCTTCTTTCAATACCGCTCGAGCAGCGAGGTAGTGTGCTTTTCCGGCGACGTCGAAGATAATATCCCAGCGCTCCATAGACTTCGTAAAATCATCTTTTTCGTAGTCGTAAAAATGATCAGCGCCAAGCGACAAGCAAAAATCTCGGTTGCTTGAGCTGGCAATCGCGTCAACGTGACAACCGTAAGACTTGGCGATCTGAATCGCAAATGCTCCAACTCCGCCACTTGCACCGTTGATGAGAACGGATTGTCCGCTTTTGATTTTTCCGTGGTCGCGAAGAGACTGCAACGCTGTCGTGCCAGCCAACGGTATCGCCGCCGCCTCTTCCATCGACATCGTGTCGGGTAACTTGGCCGCACACGCAACCGCGCACACCGCGTAGTCGGCCAATGCACCACCGCGGGTATGATCGAGAAACGCCATGACACGATCACCCACCACGAACTCGCTTCCACTGTCGGTATCAACGACGACGCCCGCTACATCGTAGCCCGGAATTCTTGGGAAGCCGAACGGGATAATCCCCTTCAAATCACCGCGACGAAATCGGTAATCAATCGGGTTAACGCTGGAAGCCAAGACCTGGATTAACAACTGTCCTGGCAGACGGCGTGGAATTGGATGATCGGCAACGTGAAGTACGTTTGCATCTCCATATTGATCGTACTGAACTGCTCGCATTGTTGGGCCGATTGGGGCACTGTGCAAACTTGGAGTTCCTGGAGTTTTAGAATTCACTTAGTTGTCTCTTTTCGGCGGTGTTATCGAGAATCGCAACATACTTCGACTAGCAGCAGGGAATCGCAAGCATCAATCAACTGTCGCATCGTTGCCAAAGCACAGCATCAGCAATGTTTGAAAATGTATAAACTATCCGATGAGAGAATTTGAATTTACATGCTTTGAAGCAAACTTCTTGGCTCCACTTGCTGGAGCATTTTCTATCTCAATTCTCAGTATGCATCGCATCCATTTGATGTCGAGCCTCCTTTTTCATTGTGCTGGCCAACTCCCATATTAGAAGTGGTCGGTCCAGCCATTTCCCCAAATTGCATAGTACTCGAAATGTTGCTCTTGCATCTAAGCTTGAGTATCGAGAAGTGGACGACCTTGATCTGGCGGAATTAACCATTGGCGTCCAAGTCGCAGAGTGAACGAAATGGCGTGGCGGAATCCACCATAATTGAATGGCTCCATCTTCGACTGGAGCGGAGACCGCGATTCGGATAATAAGCAGGTGGACACGACGAGTCTAACACTCCCGACGAACAAATTTCCGAATAGAGGAAGCAATCATGAGAAAAACTGAAGCGATCATTAATGAAGTAACAGAAATGTACACGACCGAGAACGATGTTTCTCTCGATCATCGAATGAACTTGAATCGACTGATGAATCAAAGATTGGCGACGGCCATTGATCTGCAGATGCAAATGAAGCAGGCGCATTGGAACGTCAAAGGGCCGAGCTTCATTGCGTTGCACGAATTGTTTGATAAAGCCTATAAAGAAGTCGAAGGCTACGTTGATTTAATTGCCGAGCGGATTGTCCAGTTCGGAGGGACCGCACGTGGGACAGTGCGAAGCAGTGCTGCGTCCACGAACCTGGCAGACTATCCCGCTGCTATATCCCAAGGCTCTTCCCATGTCGAAGCTGTCGCGCGAGCACTTTCAACGTTTGGAAACGAGGTCCGCAACATGATTATGGAAGCTAATGAGTTAGAGGACGCAGGCACCGCCGACATCTTCACTGAAATTTCGCGAGGCCTTGACAAGCTTCTATGGTTCGTAGAAGCGCATTCGCAGGCAGCTAGGTAACAGGATTCCTCGAAGATCAATCGAATCCACCAACGCTACAAATCGAAATAAGCTTTAAGTTCAGTTTAAAAGAGCTTGATGTTTGTACACAAGCAGATAACCAAAATTCACAACTTCTTCACTCAAGGGCAAACATTTTATGTTTGACGCTACTTTCGGGATGCTAGCTACGATGCCTCAGCTATCCATTTTTCAATACAACGTCGTCGATAATATATTTTCGATGACGGTTGCTTGCATGGGTGCTGCTGCGCTCTTCTTTTTTCTGTCGAAGGGAACGGTTTCGCCGCAGTTTCGGCCAGTGCTGACTGTATCGGGAATTGTTGTGGCCATAGCGTGTTATCACTATTTTATGATTCGTCATAGCTGGCAAGGAGCATATAGCTTTGCCGATGGCAAGTACGTTGGTTCTGGAACTGCCTTCAACGATTTTTATCGCTACGCAGATTGGATTATCACGGTTCCTCTACTGATGGTGGAACTGGTAGGTGTGATGACGCTCGAACGGAGCAAGGCAAGATCATTGCTGACGCGTTTGGTGATTGCGGCGGCTGCAATGATTGCCTTGGGATACCCTGGCGAAGTCATCGCGACCCCGGAAGGTTGGTCGATGCGAGTCATGTGGGGTGCACTTTCATCGATACCTTTCTTTTACATCATATATGTTTTGTGGGTCGAGCTAACGAACTCTTTGCCCACACAACCAGCCACTGCGCGCAAGCTAATTGAGATTGCCAGACTGGTGTTGCTCGTTACTTGGGCTGTCTATCCGATTGCCTATGCAATGGGTGGAACAGTTGCTGCGCTGACGGCAAAGGCGGGTGGCAATGTCGATGCGTCCGGTGTCGTGGGTCTGCAGGTTGGATATGCAATCGCTGACATTCTCGCCAAGGCTGGATTCGGATTGCTTGTCTACGCAATCGCTAGAGCCAAGAGCGGACCGCTGGAAGAAAATGCACACGGACCGGTTACTTCGCTGGCTCATTAGATTTTCGAAAGGTCAATGTCTTCCTGATTGAGTTTAAGGAGCTCGTCCACTCCGGTTGGGCTTCAAGCTTAGGAAAAAGGCGGCGAATTATATGCATTCGATTGTCGTTACGTCCATGGCCGCTGTTTTTGCCGTATTGCAAATGTTTTCAATACAGCTAACAAACTCATCCCAAATCTTGTGGCTTGTTGTTACGGTATGTTTAGTCGGAGTTCCTCACGGTGGCTTGGACCATTGGGCTGGACGATCGTTGTTCTTTCCATGTGCTGGGAAGCTTTGGCTTGCTCAGTTCATGCTCTGCTACTTAAGTGTTGGCTTTATCGTTGTTTTGGGATGGTTGGTCTCGCCGCTAGTGACCATCCTCATTTTTTTTGTGCTGTCCGCTTGGCATTTTGGAATCGAAGAAGATGTGCACGCGCCGCCGAAATCTTGGTTTGATAAGCTTTCGCGATTCGCGATCGGAGGAATGGTGATTTGGATTCCTGCAACAGCTCAGCCGGAAGCGGTCCAATCCATTATGAGCAGCCTCGTTCCCAATGAGCTTCGCAATCAAGCGATAATCGCTTGCGATATTACTACGATCTCTGCTTGGTTGTTCGTGCCAGTGGTTGCAGTGTCGTGGGTTAATTACCTCAATAAAGAACCGCTGATCGCTCTGCGCTTGGCAGCATTCGCAATTCTGTTTGCGACAGCTAGCCCGCTAATATCCTTCATTGCGTACTTTTGCGGATGGCACTCGATAAGAGGTTTAAGGCAACTTCGCGCAATGCATTCGGGAACCGCAGTCGAATTCGTAAAAAGCATACTGCCATTGAGTCTAGGTGCGATCGCGTTGGCTATTCCAATCTATTGGCTAAGCGGACAATACGTGTCGCTTTCACAAAACCTACTACGGACGACATTCGTCGCGCTGAGTGCTATCGCCATCCCTCATCTTATGCTTCATGTGGCTGCCAACGCCTCCCGGGTTCGACAAGACGATGGAGTTTATGAACAAGTCGGCGGAGCATTGCAATGATATTCGATCCGAACAAGTTTGATTACGTATTAGTCGGTGGTGGACTGCAAAGCGGTCTGCTGTCTCTGGCCATTGACCACCATCAACCTTCGGCTCGCATACTTTTGATCGAGCAGGAATCGGAACTAGCTGGGAATCACACTTGGTCTTTTCATCCAAATGATATTCCAGTGTCCGCGAAGCCTTGGTTGCAACCGCTCATTGCCCATCAGTGGGCTGGCTACGACGTTCGTTTTCCGAACTTTTCTCGGCGCATACGGCTGACGTACGCATGCTGCACGTCGGAGCACTTCCGAACGATTGTTGGCGCGTATTTCCAGAACTCATCTTCCGTGCTGCTGACTTCAACCAAGATCGCCACGATCTCCGACTGCAACGCAGTCGCCGAGAATGGGCATGTTTTTCATGGCGGGCTTGTCATCGATTGCAGAGGGCCCGAGAGCATCGACACTGCCAAGAGTGGCATTGGTTACCAGAAGTTTGTTGGACTTGAGATCGAGTTGGAGCAGGATTGGCCCGAACTGCAACCAACGCTAATGGACGGCTGTACTGCTCAGCTCGATGGCTTTCGATTTGTTTATACCCTGCCGTTCTCGAATCGAAGAGTCCTGATCGAAGATACTTGTTTTTCAGATCGGTCTGCAATCAACCGCGCGGAGCACATCGATCGCATTGAAAGCTACGTCCGTGCGAGAGTCGCGGGAAATTGGCGAGTGGTGCGCGAAGAATCAGGCTGCCTACCGATGCCCTTTTCTGCGACATTCCTACCGAAAGCGACCAATCCACTTGCAGGCGGTTACGCAGGTGGTTGGTTTCATGCCGCGACCGGCTATTCATTTCCGATGGCGATTCGATTTGCGGAAGCGGTTGCAAAGGTATCTCCCGAAAACGCATTCGAAGCTGTAGAAAATTTGGCACAGCAACATCGAAAGCGTGCCTTTTTCTCTCGATTCTTGAATCGGCTTTTGTATCGTCTTGTCCGCCCCGAAACCCGTTGGCAAATCTTTCGCCGCTTCTATCGTGTCCTCTCTGAAGATGCCATCGGAAGATTCTATTCGCATGAGTTCACTCCACTGGACGCAACTAGGATCGTCGTTGGGATGCCTCCGTCAGGACTCACTCCCTGGCGTTTTCTAAGCACACGAAAGGCGATTGCATGTCCATCGAATGCGATGTGAAATTGGAGCATTGCGCTCGTGCCGATGCATCGGTGGAAGCAATCGTTTTTCAAACAAGCGAGATTCCTTTCGGAGTTCCAACTCGACTGTGGAATCGGGCTATCGTTGGGCCGATCGCGAACACACTTTCAAATCCAGGGAAACGGTTGCGGGCGACGCTCCTCGACTGCTCTTATCTCATTGCCGGTGGCAATGATCGCGCACCTGAAATTTTACTCGACGCGATTGAGGTACTGCATGCGGGCTCATTGATCGTCGATGATATCGAGGATGGTTCCGAATTGCGGCGCGGGCAACCCGCATTGCACCGAGTTATCGGTGTGCCCCTGGCGCTCAACACGGGTAACTGGATGTATTTCTATGCGATTGAGCAACTCGCAAACCTCCCCGTGAATGCTGTGACTCAGGCCACGATTGCGTTGAAGACCGCAACCATTGTTCGTGAATGCCACGAAGGTCAAGCGTTAGACCTCAGTGTGCAGATTGCCGAATTACAACCCTGCGAAGTCATGCCTGTCGTCTCTGCCATAAGCCGAATGAAAACGGGTAATCTCCTTTCTTTAGCAGGTTGGTTGGGAGGCGTGACCGCAGATTCGTCGAGCGATCTTTTGTACGCATTGGAAAAATTCGGGATGCAGCTTGGGATCGGACTTCAGATGCTCAATGATCTAAACGCGTTAAAGGGCTGCGCGGGAGCTTTGGCAAACTGCGATGATCTTCGAAACGGAAGGGTCACCTGGCCATGGGCATGGTTATCGGAACTTATACCGACGGAAGAGTTCCGAGTGTTTACCGAGCGATCCAGCATCAGACCTGCAGAATCCAATTTCCCTCCGATCGCGTCTGAACTCTATCGAAGAGTCAATGCAACCGGGCATGCCGCAGTACACGAAACGATTTGGAGTGCCTTTGCAAAACTAAAAGCACTTTCCGGGCCGTCCCCAGCACTGCTTCGTCTTGAAGATATGCTCAATCGATTGGAGCAGAGCTATGCATAGCCGTGCGGCAGTCATTGGCAGCGGCTTTGGAGGACTGGCTGCCGCGATTCGCCTGCAATCGATGGGGATTGATACGGTTTGCTTCGAAGCTCGCGACAAACCTGGCGGACGTGCTTACGTCTATGAGCAAGATGGATTCACGTTTGACGCCGGGCCGACGGTGATCACTGCGCCGCATTGTATCGAAGAGTTATTCGCGTTGAGCGGACGAAAGTTGGAGGACTACATTCATCTACTGCCGGTATCTCCGTTTTATCGACTTCGATGGCCGGATGGTACGGAATTTGACTACGTCGGGGAAGAGGCCGAGTTGCTGGAGCAAATTCGGCGGATCAACCCGGACGACGTGCAAGGTTACCTTCGCTTTGCCGACTACACGCGCCGAGTGTTTGAAAAAGGCTACGAAGAGCTGGGGGCCGTTCCCTTTCTCAAGTTCTCCGACATGATTTGCGTTGCTCCCGACTTGATTCGATTGCGAGCGGATCGAACTGTCTACTCAACGGTGTCGAGATTCTTTCAAAGCGAGTACTTGCGACAGGCGTTTAGTTTCCATCCGCTTTTGGTCGGTGGCAGCCCATTTCAAACGAGCTCTATCTACACGTTGATTCATTGGATTGAACGGAAATGGGGTGTCTTCTTTCCGGCCGGTGGAACGGGCGCTTTGGTACGAGGACTGGTTCGACTGTTTGTTGAACTAGGGGGCGAGATCCGATTGGAGACACCCGTTGAGAGGATCGATGTTGCATCGCATACTTCGGGCGATAGCCCTTTTCGCGTCCGTCACTCAGTAAAACTATCCGACGGCACTTCGGAAAGTTTTGATCTAGTTGTTTCGAATGCGGATATCCATCATACCTACGCAAAGCTTTATGAATCAGCACCCAGTGCCGCAAAGACTCAACGCAAACTAGAACGCATGGATTGGTCGATGTCGCTGTTCGTGATGTACTTTGGGACCAGCCGCCGCTATGCCCATCTGGCCCATCATACCGTGCTGTTTGGCGAAAGATACAAAGCACTTCTTCGGGAAATTTTTAGTGGCAACGCGCTCCCAAACGACTTTAGCCTCTATCTGCACGCCCCAACAGTGACGGACCCCTCGCTTGCTCCCCCCGGCGGCGAAGCGTTTTACGTTCTCAGCCCGGTACCACATTTGGGACGGGCAAACATCCATTGGGAAGCGTTGGCCAAGCCTTATGGGGATGCGATTCTGGAGTCGTTAGAAAGTTATCTTCCGGACCTGCGAAAGTCGATTGTGACTCGTCGCCATTTTACTCCTTGCGATTTCAAAAATAGTCTAAATGCGTTCCAAGGTTCGGCGTTTTCTGTCGCACCCCAATTGACGCAAAGCGCCTACTTTCGGCCGCATAACCGGGATTCGAAAATTCCCGGTTTGTACATCGTCGGTGCTGGGACGCATCCAGGTGCTGGCGTTCCCGGCGTCATCAATTCCGCCAAGGCAACGGTCGGCGTAATCGAAGCAGATCTTAAGGGAACTTCGTGATGACAGAGAACTTCATGCAACCTCCGGATCCTTGTTCGGTCATTCAAAAACATAGTCGGTCGTTTTCGCTAGCAGCTCGGTTCTTACCTTCGGACGTTCGACGCAATGCCGAAATACTTTATGCATGGTGTCGATGGTGCGATGATGCGGTCGATGCATCTCCAGATCGCGAAACGGCAAAACGTCAGCTTGATATGCTTCGGGAAGATGTTGTACGCGTTTATCAAGGCGATGCTGTGGAGCACACTGCTTCAACCTGGCTGGCGGAAGTCGTCACGGAGTGTAGGATTCCGAAGAGTCTCCCGATGGAATTGCTCGATGGAATGGAGATGGATCTAGAGGACTATCCGGTGCTATCGGAAAACGATCTGGAACTTTACTGCTATCGTGCGGCCGGAACGGTTGGTTTGATGATGTGTCATGTCCTCGGCACGCACGCTTCAGTGGCGTTGGCTCAAGCTCGTTCGCTTGGAATTGCAATGCAGTTGACCAATATTGCACGAGACGTTCGAGAAGACTGGCTTAGAGGCAGATGTTACTTGCCCAGAGATTGGCTTCTTTCCGGAACAACTGCCATGCAACTTCCTTGCAACGATCAGGTCCATTCAGCGGTCAAACAAATTTTGGATATGGCCGACCGCGAGTATATCAAAGGTGAAGCGGGCATTGGGGAGCTGCCTAAGAACACACGCGTCGCCATCTTGCTAGCGGCCAAGGGATATCGAGAAATTGGGAACGAAATAAAGCGTCGCGACTATCGAGTGATGGATGGTCGCGCGCTGGTAAGTACTTGGCGAAAGCTCTTTATTGTCGGGTATGCCACTTGGTGTGGTAGATTCAGTTTCAAAGATGTAGATCGAGTAAACAGAAACCTTTT
Source organism: Pirellulaceae bacterium (assembly GCA_041740995.1). Lineage (GTDB taxonomy): Bacteria > Planctomycetota > Planctomycetia > Pirellulales > Pirellulaceae > JBGSKY01. The sequence continues at coordinate 9,625 of JBGSKY010000092.1, read as the reverse complement.
ATCGGAGAATACGATGAACGCTTCCAAGAATGATGCACGCTATCTCATGTCGCTAAGCCTTTCACTAACGCTGGTATTGGCTACCGCTATGTTTGTACTTATGGCACTCAACCCGAAAGAGGCCGCTTACAGTTCGCTTCCATGGATCTACTCAGCTTTGACAGTCGTGGGAGCGATCGCCTTCGGTTGGCTGGCCCGTCGTTACCAAACGGTAACGAGCTCTAGCGTCTAAGGTTAAAAAACTTCATCCGCACGAAGTTGCTCTTGATCACCCACTCTAAACCCGCATGGACCAAATTATTCGCACGAGCCACATGGGTTGCCGAGCCAACCCGAGGGTTCGATGACCAATTGTGACAATCACAACGTTAGTTCGATTATAGCTCTGAAGTGGCATACCGAATGCACTGTCAGTCTAGTGAGATCGGTTCGATGCTTCAATAATAAAGAGAAAAGATATGACAACGACAAAGAACACTAAGGCAGCGGTAAAATCGCAGAAACCAGTTTGGTTCATCACGGGATGCTCCACTGGATTTGGGCGGCAGATCGCGAAACATGTGCTTGAGCTGGGCTATCGAGTAGTCGTTACGTCGCGCGACAAAAATGACGTGCAAGACTTAGCCACGCTCGGGGACGCGCTGGTTCTCAAGCTGGATGTGACTGACAGGTCACAAGCGGAAGAAGCCGTCAGAGCTGCTGAAGACCACTACGGTGGCATCGACGTGTTAGTTAACAACGCGGGCATCGGCTACTTCGCCGCTGTTGAGGAAAGCGATGAGGAGGAAGTTCGAAAAATGTTCGATGTGAATGTCTTCGGACTAAGCCGCATGATCCATATCGTTTTGCCTGGAATGCGAGAACGACGCAAGGGCTTCATCATTAATCTTTCGTCGATCGGCGGGTTGCGTTCATTTCCAGCGCTCGGCTATTACAACGCGACGAAATTTGCGGTCGAAGGTTTGTCCGAAGCACTTTGGCAAGAAGTCGAACCACTGGGAATTAAGGTAATGCTGGTTGAACCGAGCGGCTTTCGCACGGATTGGGCAGGACGATCGGCTAACGAAACGCAGCATCAGATCGCAGACTATACAGACACGGCCGATAAGAACATTCGTCAGTTGCGTGCGATTTCAGGCAATCAAGATGGCGACCCGGTCCGCGCCGCCGAAGCGATCGTGCAAGCGGTCGAGTCACAGAATTCTCCTCATCGTCTGTTGCTTGGCAATGATGCATATGATGGCGCAATTGCAAAGCTCGATGAACTACGAGCCGAGTTTACTCAATGGGAGGAGGTATCACGTGGAGCCGACTTCCCGGAGGCCACACAAGTAGCCTCGGTATGACGACCCGGTCGACCGGCACAGCGGAAGTTGGGCAGCCAGATGCCGATTGGGCATCTCCCAGCCATGTGCATATCGCGTTCTTGATGCTCTCGCTATTTTTGGGCGTCTATCTCTGCTACTTGATTGCCTTGCCGTTCTTGCCGTCTCTATCGTGGGCGATCGGCTTATCGGTTTTAGCAACGCCACTCCAAAAGCGGCTTGAAACGAAACTCGGCCATCCGGGTTTGTGCGCTCTGGTATGCACCTCGTTACTCGGACTAGTCGTTGTGGTCCCCACTACACTTTCAGTTCAGCAACTTATATTCCAGGCATCAAATGGGGCGACGCTTATGGAACAGAAGATCGAATCTGGTGAATGGCGACAAGAATTCTCTTCTTACCCCAAGCTTGCCGCAGCTGTAAAGCAGATTGAGAAGCGATTGGATTTGCCAGGAAGTGCGAAGATGATAGCTTCGTCGATCAGTGGTGTAACCATGTCGATCCTGCGTGGGTCCGTTTATCAGTTGATCGAGTTTGGACTTACGTTCTACCTGCTCTTTTTCTTGTTACGAGATAGAGAATTAATCTTAAAAACGCTCGACCAAGTTTCACCTTTAACCGTGTCGCAAATGGCTGCTATGGTTCGACGCGTCAACGACACTATCTGTGCGACAGTCTATGGCAGCTTCGTCATCGCAGCTCTCCAAGGGACGGTTTTTGGAATCACTTTTTGGTTCCTTGGTCTGCCAGCGCCGCTTCTTTGGGGTTTGATTATGGCTTGTTTAGCATTGGCCCCGCTTGCCGGCGCAATTCTTGTTTGGGGACCTGCTGCTGTCTTCCTGGCGGTCGAAGGTAGTTGGGGAAAGGCGATCTCGTTGGTCATCTTGGGCTTGTTCGTAATTATTGTCGTTGACAACCTTCTTAGACCTGTTTTGGTTGGCAAGCGGATACAAACTCATACGGTGCTCGTATTCATTTCCGTCGTCGGTGGAATTTTGCTTTTTGGTCCAAGCGGTGTTCTTCTAGGACCTATCACTTTGACAGTCACGCAAGTTCTTTTGGAGTTAAATAGCGAGACGGCAAAAGTCGCTTTACAGGACAGAAATACCCAAAGATGAAGCGACAGATCACTTTTTCCCCGAACGCCGGATGGCCCGTGTGATTCGGATCCCATGATCAGCGCTATGCCACATCCGAGAAAGCCAGGAACAGAGAATTCGAAAATCGTTGGACGAACATGGTTGCTGCACAATGAAGCAGATCCCATGAACAAAGCTGCAGTGAGGATCCCCATCACCAGACGATTGACGACGGGTTCAAGTCGCCGATGCTGCAAATGAACATCGAACTTTCCTCGCTTGAGATTGCGCAGAATATCGGCGGTGTCTCGGGGGAGGATCGTGATCAGGTGCTCCCAGTCTTCGGCGTTCGCCTTTAATCGACCGAGTATCTTCTTTGGCGACAAGCGATTTCTCATGGCCTTCTTCGCATAGGGCGCGATGAGTTCTGCGACGCAAGCCGCTCCATATTGGTTGCATACACTACAGAATATCGGGCTCATGCGAATGCTTTGAGCACGGCATCGAATTTCACTTTGACCGATTCGTCATGCCGACTGATTGCAGGAATTTCGTGGTCGAGTCCAAGCAGTTGATAAACAACCATTTGAGCGACGCGCACGGAATACTCGACCGTAAACACAACGTCGTCAGCGATTTCAACATACTGGCTGACAAAGGCCAGGTTCTTCGAGTTCTTCGGGACTGGCAATGGCCGATCCGATTTTGCCCGAGGCATAAATTGGCTGGTGATGTACGGCATGCGGCAGGGAATACAATTTGCGTTAGCGAATGTCTTTTCCTGATCGAAGTTTAGATGACCACAGAGCTCGTGAAGAATTTCTTCGCCATTGCAATCCGCCATCGGTTTGGGCACAAAATTGCCGACTCGATCACCGTGCAGTGCGTATCCCCAAAACACCTGCACGCCGTCCGGTTGGCTTGCGTAGTGCGGCTGGTTTGCCAGTACAATCGACATGTACCAGTCGGAATCTTTGAAGGTGACGAGTCCGCCAGTGCCGGCCTTATTGCCTGACAGGGCTTCCATTTGGTCAAAGAACACAGTGTCTTTGAGCGTCACCGTAAACGATGGCCAGTTCGATTCGGGAATGCTCGAATTGAATACCGCTGGGTTGCCGAACTCAGGACGGCCAGTCGCAAGCTTCTCCCATAATGACCATCCGTTGGTGTCCGCTTTTGTCAGTTTCTCCGGTGCCTTAGCCATCGAGCCAAACGTTGCAGCGTCGGTCATCGTTCCGTTTTGAAACAGAACCAGATCCTCAGGTTGGATTGGGATCGAACCGTTCTTGCCAGATTCAATCGTCTTCAGTTCCGTGACCAGAATCTTATCACCGGTTCCCAAAACGATATCAGTGACGGTGCAACCCTTTCGAAACTGCACCTGCTGCGCCTTGAGCCAACTGACGAGTGGTCTGACGAGTGAATCGTATTGGTTGTAGACGGTGCGTTTGACGCCAGCGAGTGTTTCGATCCGCGAGAACTCTTTCATAAACCGATGTAGGTAGCGTTTGAATTCAACCGCGCTGTGCCAGGGCTGAAAGGCAAACGTCGTTGACCACATGTACCAAAAGTTCGTTGTGAAGAATTCAGGCGACAGCCAGTCGGTAATTCGGGTGGAGCCGAGCTTGTCTTCGCTGGCCGCTGAGAGTTCCAAGAGCTGAGTGCGATCGGCCATACTAAAGCCCATCGATTTCACATCGACGATAAAGCGATTTCGATCAATCAGGCGGGCTTTCGAACAGGACTTCATAATTTCATTGAATTCAACCGTCTCGTCAAAAACCGACTTTCCGGGATGTTCCAATGAAGGAATCGATTTGAACAATTCCCATGTACACTCGTAATTGTCTGTCGTCAGCATACGCCCGCCGCGCATGGTGTAACCGGTCTCAGGATTCCCGCCGCCATCGAGGCTTCCCCCTAGGACAGGCAATGCTTCAAAAATCGTGATATTGCTGCCCGACATATCTCCATCTCGAATCATAAAGGCCGCGGCAGCCAATGAGCCGATTCCGCTGCCAACCATGAACGCTTTTGTATCTTTCGACATTATTTTCCATCCTGAAACGAGTCCTAATGTTCGTACCACAAGGCACGAATAATATTCGACTCCCGGTTTATAAGAGCACAAATCAACGGCGTGGTTTGAGCGTGGGCAGTAGCCCGACACTCATAAAGCTCGGCAAGCGTCTCAGGCTCAAACAAGACGCAGCGGCGGCACGCCTCGGAGTCTCAATCTGAATCAGTTTACCTGCTGCAATTCACTCAACTTCATTAACTTGGCCGGTCTCAATCAGCTCATTCGCCTCATCGACCGTCAATTCCCAGCGGCCGATCTCATCGGCGCTGTCTTCATTCTCACTGGCGTCCTGGGTAGGCCACAGTATGCAATCGCCTTCAGCGGACTGGAGCCAAAGATAGGCGTTCTCGCCGGATTCTGATTTCTCGGATAATATCTCTTCGATTTTTGTAGTCATATCGTTCCTGTGTACTGTTGATAGAATCAATATTTGGTACTCAAACGAGACTTGAGTGTTCCAACGGAATCGCACCTCGCGAATCAAATGGTTAGCCGGCCTAAAATAATATTTGGATCAGCGAAAACGTCGCGCAAAGTAGCGCCGTCCCGGTGGGGAATAGAATCCGGGCGTTGCATAACGGTAGGACATTGTTGGGTAAGCACCATATCCGAAGCCGCTGTAATTTCGGCTATTGAGATAGTAATTACTGGGCTGTCTATAGGCGTATCCGTTTCGATAGCCGCGATATCCGTAGCCATTACCGTAGCTACTGTAGTAGCCGTTCCCAAAGCCTGGACCTCCTACTTGAACGCCGGTCCCGTAGCTGCCAACTTGGACTTGCAGCCCACCATATTGTGCTTGCGCCGTGGCGCTGAGACATGTACTGATTGTCGCCAATGCGGCAAGTAACAAGAATCTTTTTACCATTTGAAAATTCCTTTAGTTAAGAACTCGATTGATCTACCTTCCCAAATTAGAGAAGCGGACCGAGAGAGCCTTGATTTGTGTCTTCCCCTGCGAAGCAGCGCATGCATGCTACGCATAGTCTTTAGAAATGAGAGTTGAAGCGTTGACTGACTATCAACGCCTCAACTAATGAACATACCGTTTACGCACTGCAGATAACGTTGCTTAAGATTTAGTTATGAGCTAACGCAGAGATCGTTTTCGACGTCCGTTACACCCGGAGCGCTCCAGGCTGCGGAGTAAGCTTCTTGGCGTTCATCCCATGAGCGTACAGAACCAGCCAAGGTTACTTTCCCGCCATCCGCAGTGACCTTGATGCGTGCGGAATCGAGTTCAGCATTTCGCTTTAACGCTTGCTCGATGACATCTTTAACTGCAGCAGCGATAGCTGTCGGCTTGAGCGTGATTTTATTGGAAACGCCTTTAACACCCGATAGAAATCGGACGGCGTCTTCGGCAGATTGCCGTTGAAAGCCCCAAGTCACTTCGCCTCTAAGAGTGACCCAACCATTCTCCACGACGGCTTGAACATGACTCGGCACCCAAACGTGCCATTTGAGCCCAGAAACTACTGCTTGAGCAATTTCCGTATCGTCGCGTTGGTGAATACCGAATAAGTTGACGTCGAGGTCTTCCGCAATCGCCTTCACTCCTTCGACCCGTTGGACTGCTCGTTCGGCGGCTTGCTTCTCTGCGTAATGTGGAACCGATCCACTCAGCGTGACGATCCCGTCTTTCGTAGCGACTTTGATGTCAGTCGCATGGAGAGCGGGTTCCCATTGCAATTCGGTGGTAACATCCGTCTTCAGTTGTGCATCTGTCTTCATAGTAAATAGTCCCTTCATTGGCCTCTCGCGCCAGATACCTTAGTGGCTAAACATCCGTTTGGATATTTGTAAAGCCACATATTGAAAATCCATTTGGCACGACACTTAAACCGAGCTTTTTTTAGACTCTGTGCTTTGGCGGTCGAGTCGATCATAAATCTCACACAAGCATCATTGCAGGCACTGGAACACAGATAATCGGGGGAAGTATGGAAATCTCGTGGTGGAAACAGCCACTACTGTCTTCGCAACTTAGCATTTGGATTTGCTATAAGTAATAAAACGCAATCGTTGGTTGTAAATCGCTGAGAATGTTCGCAGGCTGACGACTTCCGTTTCACCCTGCAAATGAACTGTTCCAATCCGGCCGTGTGACTAACGAACGATTATTGATCGCGAGTTTCTACGTTTGCGATCGCGTTTCGGAAAGCGTTGGAGGCAATGGAAATAGAACTTCGCCGCCTTCGTTTTCCCAACGCTCAAGGGCTCGCTGCTTCATCGATGCTGCCGATTGGCAGTTCTCGAGCAGCGTGTTAGAAAGTGAATTTTGAGGTGTCGAATTCCACAGCATCATCGACCGCGGTTTGTTGCCATCGCGATCCAAGCTAAGAATGCTAATGGAAGCCGTATCAAGGAGGAATTGCTCAGCTTGCTTGACCGCAAGTCCAATCCAACGTGCCGCGAGGACACGACCAAGGTGGCTGTGCGCAAAGACGGCAATGTTTCCATCGAGTTCACTGAAGCGATCTACCAATCGGTCTGCTCGCGCGCCGATATCCGCAGGCATTTCGCCGTTGGGGCAACCGTCGCGGAAAAGGTTCCAAAACGGTCGTATGGCAGAAATTTCTGCATGGGTTTTGCCTTCGTAGTCGCCGTTATCCCATTCGGCCAAGTCGCAATCGATCGATGCTTGCTGGGTAAGCCCCGCCAACTCGCATGTTTGTCTTGCGCGAATCAGCGGGCTGCAAAACACTTTAGTAAACTCAAGCGATCGAATGCGCTGACCCAAGTGCAGAGCCTCCGCTTCGCCATTTTTGGTCAACGGAATATCAGCTCGGCCAGTGTGTTGGCCCGATAACGACCATGCGGTTTCACCATGCCGCATGAGATAAATACAAAGTGTCATAAAATACTCGAACTACACGGCGGCAAGGGCTGGTTCAGCATGAATGTTGGTGGTCACGTTAGCAGATTGCAACACGCTCTTTGCTTGCTCCACTTCATCGGGAGTCCCATGAACGACAAGCAGCAGCTTGCCATTCTTAATTTCCGTCTCATACTGGAGCACGCTATTATTCGGTATCCCAATGCTTGCCAATGCAGCACCCAAAGCGCTAAACCCGCCAACGACAACTGCACTTTCTAGTGCTCCGACGATCCACATCGCCATCGGGCCGGCGATTAAAACGGGGCCGATGCCTGGAATGGCGAAGAAGGCGGAACCGAAAAGCAACGACCAGAAGCCACCCCAAAATGCGCCAGCCTTGCCCCAATACATCATGCGATCGCCGGCATTGTAGTAACCTACGACATGTTCGTCGGTGTGGTAATCTTTGCCCACAATCGACAGCTTCTTCATATCGAAGCCACTCTTTTGAAGTTCGCGAATAGCCTCTTCCGCTTTCGCGTGAGATTGGAAAACAGCAACAGCAGAGTTTGTAACTGACATGGAAGACTTCCTTAGAACTTCGGGACCTTATCCGCAGTTCAACCTCACGGCGAGATTTTAAACGGAGCGGCAGACAGGAGACTTGTACTATTACAGTGGAATCATTCTGCAAACATCGCCTCTTTCCTGATTAGCTTCTGGCGGAATCAACCACGACAAATGTAAACGTTCGGTGCGGCTAACCGATCAACTAGACCTACTCCGTCGTGTAGGCTTTGCTCAAGTCGAACTCTTGCACAAGAACAGTTGCTTCGCAGCTTTCGGTGCTTAGAAGGAATAGAGCGATGGTCCGACAATTAAAAGTCCTTTTTATTTGTAGCAAGAACCAGTGGCGAAGCCCAACCGCGGAAGCCATCTACGCCCAATAGCATTCTCGACTTCCGACCATCGCAAGAATCCGTGGATCGGGCGAACCGACTGCTGGAATTGAACCGAGAAACGCGCTCGATGAGGCGTCTCGCGTCGCGGCGAGTCCGCATTTCCCGGGGCCGGGGATGAACCAGCGGAGCGCATCGCGACCGCCTAGCTGGACAACGCCACCTTGCCGCTCATGCAGCGCGAATACACAGCAATTTGCAGGACTTGGAAGTCAAAGTAGCGTTGTCCAACTAAAGTCGCTGGCATCCGCTTATTGAATTATTCGTCTTCTTCCTCCCCTTCGCCTTCGGAGAATACGAAGGCGGCGCGAACGGGTGCTGGCATCGGATTATTTGCGCCACGAACACTGCGCCAGACAATGTCGCCGAACAGCAAATCGTCGGCTGCGTCTTCTTTGTCCAAGTCGAGCGTTTCGGAGATGTCACTACCCCAAGCGGAAGCCAAGTTCTTTGCATTGAGATCCACGTTCGCGTCGATCGTCGTGTAGGGTTCGAGATCCGGTTGCGGTTTGAACGAACGAAGCATCGGCGTCGCCGCTGCATCGAATTGGGTCATCGGTTCGAGGCCCAGAATCAACTCCATCGTTCGCAGCATACTCGAGGTCGAGTACATAGTTGAATCAACTCCCATACCGCGAGCATAGGGGCTGATCGCTAGTGCAACGGTTCGGTGTGCATCGACGTGATCGGCGCCGTTCTGCGCATCGTCTTCGACGACAAAGATTGCGGTCGATGGCCAGGCCTTGCTTCGAGAAACGGCTTCAACCACACGCCCCAAGGCCAAGTCGTTGTCCGCGACCATCGCCGTCGGTGTTGGCTTTCCGACGCGCGTTCCGTAGGTGTGGTCGTTTGGGAGTCGGAGGATCGTCAACTGAGGCGTGTTTCCATCTTGCTCGAACTGCTGCCAACGCTCGATGAATCGATCGGCTCGCTTTGCGTCGGGGTAATCGAGGTCGTAAGAGCGAAACAACGGATCAAAATGTCCATCGAGGGCTGCCACCTTACTTGTTGCCGGTTCGCCCGGACGCGGCCCGTTGTCAACAAATTCACCGAAGCTGAAGTACGACACTCCTTTTTCACGACAACGGTCCCAGAGATATCCTGACGTGGGTACTGAGATCGCAAGTTTACCTTCCGCCGGGTATCCGAGTTTTCCACCGCCAGGGCGGTAGTTGAGCGGCCAGGTCTTTTCGACAAAGTCGGTCGCGTACGCGGCCATCGTCCATTCATGCCCGTCAGCACTGACTTCGCTTTCCACATAGAAGTTATCAAGCAACACGAACTGCTTGGCGAGTGCATGATGGTTCGGCGTGATCTGCTCTGGAAAGATGCACAAACTCGCATCGCCATTACCGTCGGGG
>JBGSKY010000091.1:0-9884 GCA_041740995.1 Pirellulaceae bacterium | reverse complement strand
CTATAGAAGGACATCCAAAACCGACTACTCAGAAAAGGTTCGATTTCAGGGTCAGTTCGGGGAGCCTTAGTTTTTTCATCGGAAAAAGCACCGAAAAGTTAACGCCGGACGACGAGAGATCGACGCCCGGCGTTTTTCGTTTCTACCCAACGTTTTGGGCCTTTTCCGCGTCCGCGACGCCTGCCCCAAATATCTCCGTTAGGAAAGAGAGATATCGGGCCGCGACAGAAACGCGAGCCGTCCCCTCCGGCACCCCAGTTCTCTACTGCGAACTCTCAAGATCTCCGTTTCCAAAGATGGGTTTGATTAACACAGCGGTAGCAAATCCTAACGGACAGAAACCTTCTCCAATTTTGGCCCACCCAAGCGTCTGATCCCCCACTTGGCGAATGAAAGTGATCGAGATTTACGTGGGGGCAAGAAACACGAAAAGCTCCGAATTCTTGAAACCACCGGTCTGATCTCCGCCAATGATCGAATTGCCGTGGAGGTCCAATTTCCGAACTCCGGTGCCTTCCGCAAAGTCAACGCGCTTTAGATCGACCCAGACGACACTCGGGCTGGAAGTGTCCTCGAAATAGTAAACTCGATTTTTCTGATCCGACACGGTGCGCCAGATCGTCGAGGATATGTTGGGCTGGTTGGGCGTGCTGATTCCTCGCGGAACGCTGACGTTGCGCATGACACTGAACACCGAGGCAACGGCTTCCCTGGCTTCGGCTGACTGCTCCGCCGCGTTGATGTAGAAGCTCGCTCGGGCGAAACGATCTGCTGCACGGTTGGTGCCAGGAAGCATCACGGTTCCACCGATCTGTTTCCAGTACTCATTGAGAGCCAATTGTTGGTCATATTTTGGCGAATTGGTCATCACCTGAAACTGCCGGCCATGGTGAATTACTTGCTTGCCATTGATGTACTCAATAATTGCCGAGTCTCCCGATGGATCGGAGATCGATAAGTGGATCTTTCCTTCAACGCCATTAGGGGCCACAACGCTCACCGGGCGGAATGCCTCTTTGCGAAGTTCCGCAACAGCCCCTTCGACCGTCTCAAAACTATCGAGCACGTACTGCGTCCAAGCCGAGATCGACATCTGAGGCCGGTTGTCGCCTTCGGGACTGGGATACTCACTCTCGACAAGGAACAGCAAATTGGCGACAAGTCCCTTTTCATTCATGCCATCAGCCGTGCCAGCCTCGTATACCGATGCGATAACGCTGCCGTATTTGCTTGTCCATTTAAATCCCTTATCGCCCATGCCGCCGTCACGCTTCATGCCTCGTGGGAAAATCCACAAGTCGGTGTGCATGTCTTCCTGCCAGTCCATGGTGCGCCCAGTAACGGTCTGTCCCATTTTGCCGAAATAGACAGCGCGACTGCATGCATTCGCAAAGCTAATTGGAAAAGACGCAACACAAATGCACAGTCCTGCAACAAATTGTCTTAGACCTTTACTCATACCAATGGCTCCACCTTCAAAATCACAATCGAGAAGCGAGTCTGATCCGGAAGGGCCTACCAGACTTCACTTAAAAGTCCAATTGTAACAATTGTTATGCGATTGGGTCCGGATAGTTGGCATCTGCGATCTTGGAGATAGTTAACAATCAGAAGCCTTTTGGGGGGGCGCTCCACCAACGCGCCCGATCCCCCATTCTGTGAGGGCTCCGACCGCTATACCGACCGAGTAGCAAACGAGATCAGTCCAGAGAAATCCGAAACCCAGAACTAGCCCACCCAGCGTGGTCTGGCGGATCGAGTCGATCCAAGGGGCGCGATAGAGCTGGCTGATCTCTACCAAAAAAGCGAGTGCTAGCGAGATCGCCGCCCGCATCATGATCGGCCGACCAGCAAGTAGCGTGCTGACCAACAAAAACAGCATCAGCGCCCACAGTGTGTCGCCGGCGTACTCAGCCAAAAACGTTGGCAGAACACTTCGATAGCGGCGCGACGCTAATCCCGAAAATAGGACAGCGATCGCGCATAGCAAATAAACATATCGTTCTGATCTGATCAATCTGGGATCTCGCGAGTGACGCAAACAAACCTCGCTACTGGTTGTTTGTTCCGGTAACAACGGACAATTCCTGCATGTCGATTATCCGAGGCGTCAACGCGACGATCATCGTAGTCTCCGCGTCGGCACCGGGCTTGTTATCGAATACTCGAGGAATATCGACTACGCGATCGAACACTCGGTGCATCAGCTCGGTATCACGAACCGATAGCGCGACCAGCAATGCGGCCGGCATATCCTTCATGAACGCCTTCTCACGAGCGTACAACGCCAGCTTTGCCAAGTACTGGTTGTCGTCGACCTCGTCGATCAACTTCAGCACTTCGTCGAGCTGCGTCTGGGCCGTGCTGTAGAACGCGTTACCGAACGTACCCGTTGCGGCAACTTGAGCCAGGGCGTGCTTCGGCTCAAGCTTGTACGCTAGGCCACCCGCTTCGTTGACTGCGTTTGCTCGCGGCAATCGGCTGGTAAGACTTGCAAATAGAGATTTGTTGGCCATGGTAGAATTGTGAAATTTGAAGGGTGAAGTTTGAAAGGGGAATGTAAATGAAAAGTGACCTTCCAGATCGAACCTTTGCTTTTGCGGATAGGATTGTTAGGCTCTGTACCTACCTAGAACAGCAGGGACGAGTCTCAACAAACTTGGCAACGCAGTTGCTTCGTGCTGGCAAGTCCATTGGTGCAAACGTCGAGGAGGGAATTGCCTCTGAAAGTCGAAAGGACTTTGTTCACAAGTATTCGATTGCCTGCAAAGAGGCTCGCGAGTCTCATTATTGGCTGCGTTTACTCGTAGCCAGCGAGCTTGTGCCACCTGTTCGGCTAGTCCCGCTCAAGGACGAAGCTAACGAGCTAGTTGCCATCTTGACGACCATTGTGAAGAAGTCTCGGGAGTAGCATTCAAACTTCTCCCTTCAGACTTCACACTTCATTCGCTTCGCCTTGTTCATTCATTTGTTTATTGATTGCGTTTAAAGACCCGCATCATTAAGAGATGTTCGCGAAATTATCTACCGCAAATAGAATCCAGTTCTAAAACTGAATTTATTGGATGATTTAAGAGGCGTTCACCCATACATCAATTCTTGAACTTGAGCCACAAGACGACTTTGCTTACGATGACTTCGTTTGGATCAAGAGTTTGCCAGATTGATAGGCAATTTCAAGCTTTCGCAATTAGTGAGCCAGCGTGCAATCCCTTGAATCAGAGCTTCTAGAACTAGTGCAACTCTTCAACAGAGAGAAGATCGACTATGCGCTGTGCGGAGGAATGGCTGTCGCAATTCACGGGTATCCACGATTCACCAAAGACATTGACTTTCTCGTGTCGCCCGACTCGTTAAATCACGCTCGATCTACCGCTGCAACGTTAGGCTTTCTTGATGAATCTGGTAAAATCCCTTTTCCCGACTCCGATGCGTATCGCATTCTCAAGATCGAAGGCAGTGATTTCAGAATTCTCGATTTGCTCGTGCCAAAGCGACTAGACACCATCGCGTGGCAGAAGCGACAATGGTTCGACTGGAATGGCTTACCCATTTGTGTTGTTTCAGTTGAAGGCCTAGTCGAGATGAAGCGTGCCGCTGGCCGAGACGTAGATCTCTTGGATATCAAAAATCTCGGATTTGCTCCCGATGAAAAATAGTACATCAAACAACGCATTAGCTCCCAAAAACTGTCCTGTTGAAATGTCGAGTGAAGCTATCACGCGTCGAATAAGGGAAGTAAGTGAGTTAAATCAGTTAGGGCTTTCGTTGGTCAAAGCAACTCCAATGAAAGCTCCTTCCGAAGAATTCAAAACAATCAATGACGATCAAGATGCGTCATTCGGTAGCTGCGGCTAGATGGTGGATATATTCCGTTTCGGCAGTTCGTTGTTAAACAAAAGCGAATCGACGAATAGGTTGGCCAGATTTCGTGCTCTATCCAACTGAGCTACAACCGATATCTTGCGACATTGGTTGGCAGGATTCGAACCTGCGACAGCGATGTAATCCAGACCGGCAGTCGATTCGTGTATAGTTTGCGACGAAGTTATGGTGCAGACAGTTTTACTGAGCTACCTACATCCCGTTTGGGTTGCGGCCAGGATTTGAACCTGCGGCGTCGTCTTTCGACGCGATCTACCTGTAGTCCACTCCGGCAGTCGCACTCTTTCTTCCTCAATCCTTTTCCCTAAAAGTATTCGTCGCGATTGGCTCCGTCAAAAGCAGCCCGAATGGAGGCAGCATCTTTTGAATAGTTTGCCGCTCTCACATGGACACAAATGCTTGCGACCTAATTTTTTCCCAAGCAATTTATCTCCATGAACGAACCGAACACCGCGTTTAACATTCGTTTCGGCTGGATAACCGCGACGCCGCTTACTCATCGGCTGGAAAAAGGAATCTTCGAATGGTTTATTGCGCGTGATTTTAATCCTCAGCAGAAAGGAATGAAAGTTTGACTCGCCGCGAAGATTGGACTATCGCGGCGAGTCGGAAAATTGCAACTGAGCGAATTGTTTTGTTCAGATACTTTCGTTGTTGGTTGATGTAATCCAAACAGGCAGTTCAGTTGCAAGAGCCGATAACTGGATTCGCACCAGCATGGACCTATTTACAAAACAGGTGCCTTTCTCAGTCGAGCCACATCGGCAGAGAAGCCATAAGCTTTAAGAAGTGGACCAGGGTGCAAAGGTTCACGCAATTAATTGATGTTCGCTTGCTTGCGTCCAAATACTTGTCACTTATTGAGCTAACTCAGCTTTACCAAAGAAGCGAGAAAGCGCAAGCAGCGCGCCTGCGATGACGACAACAATCGTGAGGATGATTACTTGAGGTGGTCCGAGTGCCGCAAAGACGCCTTCTGTATAGTCACCAATATAGAGGACCACGTAAGCAACAAGCGATATCCAGAAGACAGTAACGGCAAATTCAGAACGCAAAAGTAACAAGCAGCAACCAATGATTCCACCTTGCGTGCCGATCGCAAAAGCAATCGTCATCCACATGGGATAGCCTTTCATTACGGCGGCTTGCTCGGCGGTCATACCTGCTTCCATCAAGCTATCAGGCGTTGATGTTAATGATCCTGCGAATTGAACGATACCAAAAACATTCCATGCAAGTCCAAGTCCGGCCGCAATCCAGAACCATACTGGGCGATTTGAAACTGTACGATTTGATGTGGATGACGCCGGAGCTGAGATTGCCATATTGATTTCCATTCCCTACCTTTAAAAAGGTATCGAGAGTTGAACCGGAGCGAATAGTATTTGCGCTCCCACCGACTGCATGACGATCGGCAGTTCCATCGTTCGACACAACGAAAGAATTTTTTCAGAAATAGTTCGATGCGGAATATTTCCGGGAAATGAGGTAGCGGTTGTCGAAATACATTTTCTGCGTTCGTCATTGAGTTGACGATGCGATTTTTCAGGTGTCGTTTAACCTCAAATTGAGAGTGATTCAGATGAAATTTGCAATTATGGTTTATGAATCCAGCGAGGACTTTTCCAATCGAACGGATGCGGTTGCACAGGGTAAATATTGGGCGGCCTATTCCGCCTATTCAAAGGCTCTCAGCGAGGCTGGAGTTGCAGCCGGAGGCACGGCACTGATGCCTCCCGAAACTGCTACGAGTCTCCGTATTCCTGGCGGAAAAAGGCACATTCAAGACGGCCCATTTATCGAAGCGAAAGAGCAACTGGGTGGGATGTTCTTGATCGAGGTTCCCGATCTCGACGTCGCGCTACAATGGGCCGCAAAATGTCCGTCGGCGTCGACCGGTGGTGTCGAAGTGCGACCGGTGTTGGAAATGGGAAAATTAGAAACGACTTAGTATGTCGCATACTCACGAAACCATCGAGCGAATTGGTCGAGAGTGCTATGGACGACTACTGGCTATTCTGGCGGCGAAAACGAATGACTTGGCTGCAGCAGAAGATGCTCTGTCCGATGCATTCTCCGAAGCGTTGTCTCGTTGGCCAGACGCTGGCGTCCCTGACAATCCTGAAGCGTGGTTGCTGACGATTGCGCGTCGAAAGCGACTCGATGGGTTTCGTCGATCAACCATCCAGCAACGTGCGTTGGAACACGTCGGAAATGCAATCGCAGCAGATGAATCTCGACGCATCAAGTCGCAACCCGAAATTGATTCAGATTCGATGATAGAAATCCATGATGAACGATTAAAGTTGATGTTCGTTTGTGCTCACCCTGCGATCGATGAGGCGACGCGAACGCCTCTGATGCTGCAAACTTTACTTGGCTTAGATGCGGCCCATATTGCTTCGTCGATGCTTGTTGCACCGACAACGATGGGGCAGCGACTAAGCCGCGCTAAACGAAAAATCCGCGATGCTCGGATTCCCTTTCAGATACCCGACAAAGAAGAGCTTGTGATTCGGCTCGCCTCAGTGCTGGAAACGATCTATGCGGCGTTTGGATTGGGCTGGGATGACGCACGTTGTACATCCGATACGAACACCGATCTAACTGCCGAAGCAATCTGGCTGGCAAGGACGACAAGTACCTTCCTACCAAACCATCCTGAAACGCTTGGATTGTTGTCGCTCATGTTGTTTTGCGATGCTCGAGCTTCAGCACGTCGAGGCGATTGCGGAAAGTATATTCCATTTGACGAGCAATCGCTTGAGAAATGGAATCTGAGTAAGATCGAAGAAGCTGAAACGTTACTTCGGCAGGCGTCACAGGTGAGCCAAGTTGGTCCGTTCCAGCTTGAAGCGGCCATTCAATCCGCTCACACCTTTCGGCGACTGTCAGGTCACAACAACTGGGATGAGATTTTGCAGTTGTATGAAGGGTTGCTCTCATATAGCCGGACCTTTGGTGCGATGATTGGCCATGCAGCGGCTTTGGCCGAGACGGATGGCCCGCAGGCGGCTCTTTCGCAACTCGATCGCTTAGATTCGGAGAGAGTCAGATCTCATTTACCGTATTGGGCTACGAGAGCCGAACTACTGACGAGGCTGGGGCGATTCGCGGAGGCTATTGAAAACTATCATCGCGCGATTGGATTAGCCGTCGATCCCGCAGTGCGTTCGTTCTTGCAAGAACGTTCCAATAGAGCAACAGTGTGATTGGCCTGCATATTACTCAGGACCTTCGACATTGCTCAGCGCATGCGAACATAACGATTGTGGAGAAGCAGGAACGCAGTGATTCGAACACTGTCCATCGGCTTTGGAGACCGAGTCCGCTCCCAGGCGAACATTCCTGTGCAATAGAAATTCGTTCCTTCGAAAAGTCAGTACTCAAGAGGCGGAGGCGGTCTAATTATGCTAAAGCTGCGAGGCGTTTACCAACTTGTGGCAACGGCGTCGATGTTCATCTGTTCGACTATCGCGCATGCTAAGAAAAGCCATACCGACGCAGAGCAAAACACGGCCACTTTACGAGTCAGATTTATGTTTGAAGGCAATGTGCCAGCTCCAGACTCTATTGCCGGTTCACGGGACCCATTCTGTGCTGAGTGCGAGATTGCGGACGAACGATTGATCGTTAGCGATGCTCGAGAACTACAAAATGTCGTACTTCTTTGGGACGAACGTAAGAACGCGAAACTTTCCAGTGTAAACCCAGAAGCTGCTCCAGGTGGGGAGGTCGGGATAACCAACGTTGGCTGTCGCTTGGAGCCTCGTATTATCGTGGAAAGAGTTGGCCAAGAGCTCGTGTTAGAAAACGATGATGAAACAGGTCATAACACGAATCAGGGCAATCGCACAAGGAGATGTGATCAAGTATTTGCTAGTGGAGTGAAAAGGCAAGACTTCGATTTTGAGTTTTGCGAATTTTCAATAATCCACGCAAAGGATCAAGGATGGCAATCACTCTGGTTAGTAAAGTTTACAAACACTTTGCAGAAGTTTCAGACCCACGCGTAGACCGCCATACTAATCATAGTTTGATCGAAATGGTCTTTCTAACGCTGTGTGCTGCGATTTGTGATGCGAACTCTTGGGCCGATGTTGAACGCTTCGGAAAGGCCTGTTTAAATGGCTTCGCAGATCTATTAAACTCCAGAACGGGGTGCCATCTCATGATACGCTCGGACGCATTTTCGCTAGGCTTGACTCGCTAGAGTTTAACGCAGCGCTGCAAAGCTGGGCTGCCGAGCTAGCCCGGTGCCTAGCGGGCCAAACCGTAGCCGTTGACGGTAAAACTCTGCGCGGCTCGTTCGACAAAGCCGCTGGCCAAAGCCCGCTGCATAGTGTTACCGCGTGGGCTTGCGGCATGAGGCTGTGCCTGGGCATCCAAAATGTTGAAAGCAAGTCGAACGAAATTCCAGCGGTACAAAAACTTATCGAGACGCTTGATCTTAAAGGCGCGGTGGTCACTGGAGATGCCATGCATTGCCAAGTAAAAACCTGCGAGATTATCCTAGAAAAAGAAGCAGACTACTTGTTGTCTGTCAAAGGCAATCAACCAACGCTGGAGAATCGAGTTGAGGCTTTGTTGCTCTCTCTGCTCGATGATGAAAAGCTGTCGTCAAAGGCGCGTCGCAATCGCGTCAGCGAAATTAATCGTGGTCGTAACGAAATGCGTGAGACAGTGGTGATGGCTTGCCCCAAGGATCATCCGATTGCAAAACAATGGCCGGGCGTCAAGACGATCGGGCGAATCTACCGTCGTCGCGAATTAGGCGACGTAGTGCAGGAAGAAACATCTTTGTTTATCAGTAGCCTTGCGCCCCACCTTGGTGACCTATCCAAACGACTTCGCGAACATTGGGGCATCGAGAACAGCCAACATCATATACTTGATGTAACATTTACAGAGGACGCGAGTCGAATCCGCAAAGGGACTGGGCCAGAAATTAGTTCCGTATTTCGCCGCTGGGCTTTGAATATTTTACAGCAGGACACTTCCATAAAAGATAATATCAGAGGCAAACGCAAGCGATGTGGTTGGGACGAAGTGCGTTTGATCGTTTATTGGCTAAATTCTAACGGTTCGTTGTGCAATTGCCCTTTGTCAGTACGCAGGAGAGTCAATGATGCCCAATCCTTCTCAACAAGAATCTCGCCATCCCGATCGCGAATCCTTGTTGGCTTTTGCCGCTGGCAAATTGACCGAAGATCTTTCGATCGCGGTGAAAAAGCACCTGGAATCTTGTTTGCAGTGCAGTGAACTGCTGAATACGGACCGGCTGGATCGTGCCCAACTTCGGCAGATGCCCAGCGTTGAAAAGGACAATGCGAGGCAGACGCCCGTGTCTCAGGACTTGGATATTGTCAAAAGCTTTAGCGATCACTTGCGGGATGCCAGCGACGCTTTGAAAGCCGCGTGGAAACAGTCGACACCTCCCAACATCGCGGATTTGCAAAAGTACTTGCCTAACCGCAGCGATTCCGATCGCCTGAAGATTCTCGTGGCACTCGTCAAAATCGACCTCGTTGCGCGTCAAACTCGTGGAGATTTCGTACGAGTCAACGAGTATGTGCGAACTTATCCTCAGCTGAAAACGATGGTGAAGCCGACACCCAAAGCATCTGGTGATGGAAAAGCAATCCCTCATAGCTCGGCAGCTCCCGCTCCGAAGCAAGCCTCTTCGCAATCATCAGCCGGATCAACAACATCGATCAACCTGTTGCGACGATTGCGTGATCCCTCAGCCGAAGACGCCTGGGAGCGTTTCGTGCTCCTTTACAGCCCGTTGATATTCTACTGGGCGAAAAGTCGCGGTTTGACTCCAACGGATGCAGCAGATTTGGTCCAGGAAGTGATGGCCGTACTGGTCAGCAAACTCCCGGAATTTGAATATGACCCGACGCAACGCTTTCGCGGTTGGTTGCGCACGATCCCGCATAACAAAACGACGGATTTTCAAAGGCGGCGCGTCGAATCGGTTCAGTCCGGCACGGGTC
>JBGSKY010000090.1:0-1736 GCA_041740995.1 Pirellulaceae bacterium | reverse complement strand
GCGTCGGTGTTGACGGACGAGGTCAGCTACCGATTGCCACTGGGCGATATAGGCCAGATGTTTGGTGGAAGGTTTGTCGCCAATCAGTTGGCGGCGATGTTTGCCTATCGACATCGCGTGACGCATGACGATTTGGCGATGCGTAAGCGCTACCGTATCCCACCGATGACCATCGCGACGACCGGATCTAGCGGATTGGTGGGCAGCGAGCTGGTTCCGTTCTTATCGCTGATGGGACATCGTGTCTTGCCCGCGACGAGACAAGGCGAGGGTTCCGAGACGTCGTTTACCGTCGACAGTGATGATGATCGTTTACGTCATTTTGATGGCTGCGATGTGGTCATCCATTTGGCCGGTAAGTCGATTGCGGATCAGCGTTGGACACCGCAGGTTAAGGCCGCGATACGCGACAGTCGGGTTGGGCCCACGGAAACGCTTTGCCGAACGCTCGCAGACTTGCCAAAGCCTCCAAAGCTCTTGATTTGTGCGTCGGCGATCGGAATTTATGGTGATCGCGGTGATGAGTTTTTGAGCGAGTCATCACCGGTCAGCAATGACTACTTGGCGAGTGTTGCGGCCCAATGGGAGGCGGCGTGTGAGCCGGCCCGGCAAGCATCGATCCGCGTCATCAATCTGCGACTGGGCATCGTGCTATCACCCCGTGGCGGGGCGCTGGCGAAGATGCTTACGCCGGCAAAACTCGGACTCGGTGGCCCGCTGGGACGCGGCAACCAATGGTGGAGCTGGGTCGCGATCGATGACGTACTGGGTTCGATTTATCACTTGATCGCAAACGAGATGATCGACGGCCCGGTCAATTGCGTCAGCGCCGAAGCGGTGACCTGCGCGACATTCGCACGCGAGCTCGGAGGGGTGCTTGGGCGACCCGCGTTCATGCCAGCTCCGGCGCCAGCGCTTCGGTTGGCGCTGGGTGAAATGGCGGACGCCTTGCTGCTATCGAGTGCTCGGGTAAGGCCCGATGTGCTGGTTGGCAATGGATATCGTTTTCGATTTCCCGAGTTGACCGAGGCGCTCGAACACGTTCTGGGGCGGGCCAAGTTGTCAAGATAGCCGCGAAAAATACGCAAAAAACACGTTTCTTTCGGGGTCTGACGGGTTGCGTGGTTGTCGGGAAAGGCTTTAATCATGCTGCTGATGCGGTTTATCGGAAGACGCGTATCCAGAATCTTCCCGCCGCTTTCAACAACTTAACCACCCGCACAACGAAAAGAGGACGACGTTCATGGCAAAAGTTGCACCCAAGGCGCTGACGAAAACGCAGATCATTTCAAACATTTCGGATTCGACCACTTTGCAAAAGAAAGATGTCGCTGCGGTTTTCGACGCACTCTTCGGGGAAATAGAGTCCCAACTCAAGAGCAGCGGCTCCGGCCAATTCACGATCCCCGGATTGTGCAAAATCACGCTCAAGGACGTTCCCGCCAAACCGAAGCGAAAGGGCCGCAATCCCGCTGACGGATCGGAGATTTGGCTCAATCCAAAACCTGCAAGCAAGAAGCTGTCGATCCGTCCGCTCAAGGCGCTCAAAGACATGGTTTAATCGGACGCCTGAGTCCAAAGACAACTTTCATTTCCGACAACGTCGCCCGGCAAGTTCGCTTGCTAGCGACGTTTTCGCTTGCGCAAACGGTCTGATCTGCACAGTCAACAAGAATCGATGGACTCAAATCCAATCGGGCTTGAATGTTTTTTCGAGGCTGAACCGGCGGCTTCTC
>JBGSKY010000089.1:0-2430 GCA_041740995.1 Pirellulaceae bacterium | reverse complement strand
GTCGTTGGTGACGGTGGTCCGCATTTGACGTTTTACGACTCTGATACCGGATCGGCGTTTGGAGGTGTATACTTCGGTGACAAATCAAATGTCTGGATGAAGAAGGGCTGGTCGTACGACGCACCGCAGCCCGTTCAGGTTCGATCCACACCGCAAATAACGATGCCGTGAACCGGAGCGTCGTCAGCGCGTTTTCTGATGGTTAGTTTTACTCTCGCCGCCCGGTGACGGCAACCGTTCGTTATCGCATGAAGCTTGATTGTCGCATTTCCCTTTCGTGATTTAAAGGTTTGTCCAGGTTATGGCGCTCGTTCGCTGGAACCGCGTGCCCCCAGAATTCCACTATCTGCGAGATGCTGTTGAAGGGTGTGGCGAAACTCGCGTGACGCTCTTTGACTTGGAGTTAGGACGTAATGTGTCGTTCATTGAAACCGCATCTGACGAACAACTCTGTCTGATCCGATCAGCCAAAGACGAAGTTGCGCGTCGTGAAGATCGACCACAGATAGAAGAATGGTGCGAAAATCCTGCGCGAGCAAGACCATCAGTCCGCACCGCAATCTGGCACATAAAGGGAATGCTATTTCTGTTTGACCAGATGGAGGGCAAACGACTCGGCGTATTCGGCGACGATTTTGTTGACGACTGACGAGTGTTTTGCGATAACGATCGGTTTCAACGGAGCCCGCGTTTTACCGTCTTGGGGTTGTGAATCTTGGGCACGGGCACGCTGAACCGAAACGTTCTGCTTTACAAGGCTCGGTGTATGCAGCATGAAAATCACCGACATCAAGAATGTCTTCGGCCAAAGAGCCGTGCAGGTTCGGATCGCGTGTCTCCTGGCGATAGCAGTCATCGCGTTTCTCGTTGTCAAGTATGACGTTCGGACGGAAATGAGAATGAAATGCATGCTCACCGGTAGCGACCGTGTCGTGTCGACCCGTTTCGGATTCAGTTCCGATGTCGTTTCGCGCAACGCGGTGTCGCGCTGGGCGGAGCGGTGTGGCAATCCAGAAATTACGCCCGGACTGTGTGGCTGGCAAACTGTAGGTTCGTCGACGAAGCGCTGGTTTGTACCCACGATCAATGCAGTTCACGCTTCTCCCCGGAATGTGGTGAATGTATTGCACGATCGGTCACTCGGTTCAGCCGACGATTTTGAGGGGCGACTGTTGAGAGATTATTATCGGCAGATCAGTACGAAGCTGCCGGAGAAAGACAAATCTGCTTACTACATACTGAATAACTATCTCAATCATTGCCCACCCATGATTGTTCCCAGCGCTCAGGCGTTGACCATCATTTGTTTCTACCAAGATCAATTGACGGCCCCTCCGCCACTGACGTTTGAAGTGGCAAACGCCAAAAGGCGTGACGCTGTCGTAACCAGCCTACGCGACTTACGTTGGATACCAACCAGTTTGAATCCAAGCCGGACTGTTTCATTCGTTCCGCCCGACTTCGACATCCTGCTCACCGATAATACCGGCAGGTTGCACACCTATCATTTTTATTGGCACGGTGATTATTTCGTAGGTAGTCACGATGGCAGCGTTGCGGAGAACTTACAGCAGTTACGCGACCAGATAACCTTGATCACTGGGTTGTCCAGCAGGCCAAAAGTTCCCCCCGCAAGCGAATAAGGCATAACAATCGGCTCAACCGGAGCGTTCCCCGACTGACATCAGTCATGCTCACCAATGACAGCGTTTGAAACTTCTCACGTTATCGAAGCGTATCGCGAACGATGCGAAGATCGCATCGAGATCATCGCTGATGGCGAACGAACCTTGATTGTGGTTGCCGATGGCGCTGGTGGCACAGGCGATGGACACATCGCGGCCGAGACTGTAATCCGCGAAACGCGAGCGAACTACACCGAAGTTCAAACCTCAACGGATTGGTCGAAATTTCTCTCGCAACTGGACTTCCGTGTGAATAATGGCGAATCGACTGCTGTGATAGTCGATGTCCGTCCGGATTGCATTCTTGGCGCAAGTGTCGGCGACAGTTGTGCATGGATCATTGATGGCGCAGACATAACCGACCTAACGCGCACGCAGATTCGCAAGCCTCTACTTGGCTCCCAAGCGGCCAAGCCTGCTCCATTCTGGCACGGTCCACTGAATGGAATCCTTCTTGTTGGCTCCGATGGATTCTTTAACTATGCCAAACGCGATAGAATCACTCCGCTCATCGGTCGCACGGAGTTTTTTTCCGTTCCGCGTGCATGTGTCGACATGGTTCGTCTTCCCTCTGGCGACCTTTGGGATGATACTACAATCGTTGTGTGTCGCGTGCGCAGGGCGGGTGCGTCCCGCAAACGCTACTCGATCTGACTCACGACACCAAATTTGCGGGTAACCATAAGGCCGCGCGCTGACGTTCTCGAAGCGGTGAGTCGTTCGCGCGGCCCCGCTGAACCCGGCC
>JBGSKY010000088.1:0-4593 GCA_041740995.1 Pirellulaceae bacterium | reverse complement strand
CCGGAGTGCGAAGTATCGAGACGATTTCATCCTGCCACTGCGGATCGGATTGTGAGACTTCTAGAAGCTGGCGGCAACTCTCGCAGTCACTGACATGATCTTCCACGTCCTGCAGTTCCGTGGGAGATAGCTCATCATCAGTCAACTGACGCAGCAGTTTCGCTGACAAGCAGGTTTGCGGATGGTTCATGGCGTTTCATTCTCCTGCAGTTCCCAGACTTGCGATAATACCCGTACCTTTTCCTTCAATCGGGCGATCACTCGATAACGCGCGACATACAAGGCCCCCGTGGAGCGTCCTGTCGATTTAGCGACGTCGGCGATCGACATGCCTTCAATCGCCGTCAACCAAAAGGCGTTCCAAGTCGCCTCGCTGAAATCGGATCGAATTTGCGCGGTGGCCCAGCGGACCAGTTCCTTACGAGCCTCAGCTAGAATTTCGTCAGTCGTTTCATGCTGGTCAGCCTGAGCGTCGAGCAGTTCCACCATCGACGTCGAACCGCTGGCCAGGTCACGAGGTCGCCGGGACAACGATTTTGTGATCGCGTTGCGAGCAATCGTCGTCACCCAAGCTCGAAACGGCGGTTGCAAATCTCCGGGAATCCAGCCCTGGATCGACTTGGATATCGACAGAAACACCTGCTGCATCACGTCTTGCGCGTCTGCGTGCTGCAAGCCTCGCCGCCGAGCCATCCGAAAGACGACCGGTTCATAGATTCCTAGAAATTCTGTCCACGCCGCTGCATCGTCCAGATCTTTGACCCGGGCAATGAGGCTGTGGCTAGTTTTCGGAAACTCGTGCATTTTCTTCCCCTATGAAGAATCATCCACGAATCCACAACTTCTTACACCCGAAAATTTCGATTTCGCAAAATTACCAGCCAAACAATACACCCGTCACAGACCTCGCGCAGGCCGAGCTACACGCGACATCCCATTCTCCGCTTGAAAACGCAGATGAGGAACACTTCGCCAGGATCAAGCTGGGATTTGGGTTTATAAATTGATAAAATTTTGGGATTGATATTTACTTCTCGTATGGCCTTGGCAGTGAGTCCTTATTTACGCGAGCAGTCGTGTACGCCATTGGAGAAGCAAGCCAAAAGCGAAAGCGAACCTCGCGACGCATGGAAATCCGTTTCGATGGATGAGGTAATTGAAGAAACCGCAGCCTGCTACGATCTCGCCCAGCTTCGGACGCTAGATCCGCCGCGCCAAGGAGCTAGTGGACCGGTCGAAAGACTACAATTAAGCGATCGACTAAGTCGAATACAATCGAGGCCTGAAAACCGAAAACCAATCCCTCCCCACGCGAAGCGTACCCTATCTAAATTTTATTGGCAAAAGTTTTGGATGATGTGTCTTAAGCCATCCGATCAGCGCCGTCCGTAACTCCATTGCAGCATTCAGCAAATCAGCGGCATCCTGCTCTTCCACCACTCCCGTTCGATCATACATGGCTTGCCCTCGTTGACGCGAAGCGATGTCTATTTGATCGGCGATTCCTTCAAAGCTCTTGTCGAGGCACAACGGTAATGCTTCGATCGTCTTTTTGTGGTGGCCTTGCCCTTTCACAACCGAATATCCGCTTGATCGAAGAGCGATTGCGCAGAGATTCAATGCGGCATCGTAGGCGTGCATGAACTGACCATCGACGCTCAGTCCATCGACGGACGCATCACTTATTTCACGATCGACCACGGCAAACAACTGCGTAATCTCCGACAAAGTTGTAACCGATTCCTTGAGCCAATGATTACGCTTCCACTCTTCCAAGCTCATTTAAAAAATCCTTTTCGGTTGCGGATACATCATCCGTTAGAACAAATTTCTTTGGGTTACTGACAACATCGACAACAAACGAGTCTCCGTTACGATACTTTTCCTTGACTGTTTGCATGGAATAAATCGCTGGATTTACTTCCCGGCCCAGCGCAGACTGCATCTTCTTAATCGACTGAGTAATCTCTTTTTGTGTAACAGTTCCTATCAGCATCAGATCAATATCACTGTCTTGATCTTGATCATTTCTCGCGATGGAACCAAAAATGAACGCGAATCGAATTCTTGCCGCAACTGGTCTGAGCGAATCTGTGATAACTGCTTCACGCTGTAGTCCTCCACGGCGCTCACGTTCATCGACCAGCCCCTTGATTTCGATCAATATGTAAATGCACGGTTTCCAGTCTCCAAAAGGCTCATTTCCTGCCGCGCGCAAGACTGTCTCCAATTTTCGCGTCAAACTGTTATCCCAAGGTAATCTTCCGGAGATGGTTTGCGCAGCCAGCACTCGCGTTGCCGCAAATGTTCGACTCGACGTTTCGTCGAGCCAACTAACGAACATATCGACGTGCTGCGCTGCGACGGACGAAAGCGCAAAGATAGCCGCAATTGAAAGTGAACCCGCTGTTTCTGCGGACGCCTTTGATAACAAAAGCTTTGTCACTTCCTGCGATTCAACAGCGCTCTCTTCCAAGGCGTAGGCGGCTGACTTTCGAACACGCTCATTTTCAGAATCATCTGCAACAATTCTCATCAGCATTTTTTGGTGTTCAAAGTTACTTGCCGCACCGTGCTCCAACGCTATGGCGCAAGCAGCACGTAACTCAGGCGGCTCGGTGCGATCCATGAGCCGTGCCAGGACTTCGTTTGCTAAAGACTGCTGCTCCCGATCAATTGAACCGATTGCTCTTGCAGCAGCTGTGCGAATCTCAGTGGAGTTTTTGGATTTCAATACTTTCAGCAATAGTCCTAAAGCAGTATCACGATGCTTGGTGTCGCCGTCGAACATTGTGGCAAACCGCATCTGGTGGATGATCGCCTCTTTTGCGTCGTCGTCAATGCTAGGTTTCTTTAGCCACACGGCGGCCTGTTTCTGCCACTGGTCAAAATGGCTTGCGAACATCGCGAAATTGGGGAAGTAGTGGCTTTCCTTAAATTCTCCTGCAGTAATGGATCGCTTCAATACAGGCGAATTCGACTCATCGTCTGACGACTTCAATTCGAACGACTGCGGACCATGAGCGGCAAAAACGAGCATGCGATACTGATGTTCCGAAAGTTCGTTTTTTGAAGTTTCCAGAATGGCTGTTTGCGTTTCATCCGCAATTTGTTCATAGCGCGTACCAGCAAGCATTCGTAATGCCTCGAAAGCCTCCATTGTCACGCCGAGCCACGCACTGCTGCCGAGCTTTCGAAGCGAAGCAAAAATATCTTGCACAAAATTGCGATTCGAAACCGTTGCTCCATCCGTCAAGCATTTTATCGCCAACAGTTCGCCGCGATATAGAAACCGTCCGGTCGGATCGCAGTCATCCACAATCAATTTCAGCAATTCCTCTGCGGGGCTTGGGCTAACCTGAGCAGCGACCAAACGCACCACTTCTGACCATTCGGGATGGAAGACGTGTGGCCGAATGATCTGGCCAAGTCCAGCAAAAACCGGATCAACGTTTGATTCTTCTATAATTCCAATAGCGGCAAAATACTCCTGCATCGTGCGATGCGTAAATGCAAAAACACTTGGCAATCGTTCGTCCAGTAACCCTGCCCGCGCGGAAATAAATCGTAGGATCGGATCACTTTGCCGTTTCGCCGTTAAACTATCGAAGCCAAGTCGATTGCAAAGCGTGTCGTGCAAGTGGTCGATGACCCACCACCGGTGAGCAGTAAATAATCCTGCTCGTTGCATTGCGAGAGCAAGTTCAGCAATCAACCATCGCAGTTCGCGTGTATCGAGGTCGATATTCCCTGTCTCACGGAACCCATGTTCTTTCCGTTTGCTTTTCTCCCAAGAATCCAAAAACACTTCGGTGACTTTTTCGTACAAATCAACTCGTCGCCTCGGCAGTGCATAACCCCGCGCCTTACACATAACGATCAAGATGGTCAGAATCAGTGGGTTACCGGCCAGTTGGCGAACACGCGGATTCTCAAAGATTGAGTCCGTTAAGTCCTTCTCTATTTTGTCAGCCGATTCGTGTTTGGAGTTCGACAGTATGGTGGACCACTTCTCAATCGCTATCCGTATCTGGTCGTCACCATATTCCTGCAACTCTACTTTTCGAAAATCAAGTTCGGTCCAAGACGATTCGTCAAAGCCGCTCAACCGTGACGTGATGACGTGTCGCTGATTCGGAAAACCTCGGACAAAGGTCTTGATCGCCTCAATCACCTTCGTCCGTAAACTGCCAGTTCGCCGACCTCCTGCCTCGGCCATGTCGGAACCAGGCACCTCGTCGAGACCATCAAACAGAGCGAGAACGGTTCCGGGTGATTGTCGAAGTTGTCGCTCAAGTGGCTCGACAATGTCCGCGCACTCCATTGCTTCGGCCTGCGAGACGACCCAGTCGAGGATCGTCAGGTCCGGCTGTTCGCTCAACGCCAATGCGAATTCGGGCAGCCGGACGACGATGGGCAAATCCATTGCATCCAGGCCATCGGCCGCGACTTCTGTTGCAAGGAATTGGACTAAGGTGGTTTTCCCCGCTCCGGGTACTCCGAGAATGACGACTCGCCGATTCGCTTTGATCAAGTCGATCGCGGGAACGGCATCTTTTTTTCTCTGCGGATCACTAAAGCGGGCGTCCGATT
>JBGSKY010000087.1:0-2404 GCA_041740995.1 Pirellulaceae bacterium | reverse complement strand
AAAGGATTTCGCGACCTTACGCGGAAGCAGCAGGCCGCTACAATTCGACAAGCGAAAGCCAACTTGAAAAAAATGGAAGCCATCTACGCCGAGGAGACTCAAACAAATGCGTAAACTCTGTTGCCCAAACCTGTTTGTTTTATCGACATTTCTACTTTTGCTTGCTGGATGCGGTGCGCCCGCAGATCCGCTAAAAGCGTTCGAGTACAAAATAAAGAACGCTGAAGCTAAAGCGGCTGAAGTAAGACTGCACTCGCCTGACGGGCGTTGGCAAAAACTCCGCTTCAATATTGAGAACATGCTGTATGATGTCGTGGCTACGGACTCTCTTGCATCTCCGTACACCGCTGAGCTATCTTTTACATCTTCAGCGTGTCGAACCAAGCTTTTGGATGACAAAGATGGCGCCAATGGTACTCCGGACCCACAACTAGAGAAAATTTTGCCAGATAACTACCGCCTTTCCTACGCCTACCAAGGTGGCGCATGGAAACTGACCTCGGCGGAAAGAAGTTTGATGCAAAGCGGGAGTTGGAAAGCCGTAGCAGACTCCGATAAGACGCCTTCGGCTTTGATCGCACACTTTCAATGACGCTGGATTTCGGATAACAAACGGTTGCACCTCAGAACGCGATTCAACGCTCTCGAAGTGGTTGATCACCCGCGCGTTCGAGGTGAACCGAAGCGTTCTGCCATCGAATTATTGACAAACAAGTGTTCCGATGCTTATAGGTGATCCAACCGATTTTGCAATCGAGGTGATGAGCGAACCTCATCTTGTCGCACCGTCAGCGGTGTGGGGACGAATGCGCATCCATGTCGGTGACTTAAAGCTTGGCGACTTCTCGGATGCGCACTGTGCTCTTGACCCGTCCTATCGCCACTTTGAATCACTCACATGTGACCACGTTCCACTTTGGGACAATTCGTTTAATGGCTTAACATTGGAACAAATTCACGATCTGGTCCGCCATGCTATCTATGGTGATGACGATCGAACAATCTCCGCGGTCAGAAACGACGCTCGCAGATACGGGCGTTACGATTTCTTGACAAATTGGGGCGAGCAATTCGATGGGTACGCATCCGTAATTGTGCAGCGAGACTGGAACACCGTTACGGTTATGCACAAACCGTCCCAAGATGGACCGCCGCATCGTCGCCTCGGAGGCGATTTTCTGATTGCCGATTGTACGTATGCCGGGTTCATCGGTGCTGCGAATCAACTAGTACGATGGTTCGACGCCGAGACAAAGCGCCTGACCCTCGAAGAGGCAGAACCATCGGATGCACCCAAGTCGCCGGCATCGGGTTTTTCCAATGGATCATCGTCTCCGGCGACTGGGTGATCCGTTCCGTTCGTTTCGAAAGAAAGTTTTATGAAGATAGCAAATACACCACTTGAATCGATTCGCATTAAATGGACATTAACAGGGCTCTTGATTGCAATCGCCGCACAGGGGCTCATTATTTTCGTTCAGTGGCTTCAGGGGCGGGCAGTAGTTTGGACGGACGTTTTTCCAACGATGGCCGCTGTATTTGCAGTGCTCTTCGCCGTTCAAGGCGCGGTTTACGAAGTTGCCCGAATGCCCAAAGCATAGTATCGGATAATTGCATCTTCGCACTTGGAAGTGCTTGTGTAGCTTCACAGTCCAGAATCGTGTTCAATACACAACATCACGGACGTTGGAAATACTCGCAATCCCACAACTCTGGCAGCCTCGCCCTAGTCGACACGAACCAAGAAATGCACGGGAGTTGCGGGTCGCGCGTTTCCTGATGGTCAGGTTCCTGGCCGCAACCCCGTGATTTCGGTCGTTATCCGACGGACCTTCGGCGACTCGATGTCCAACGTGCCGTGTGAAAGAATCCTCCACCTCATTTCCGCCGATCTCAACGCGACCACGTAGCCACACCGTCCGTAAAAACAATCAAAGGGCTCTGCACGGATTCACGTCCTGCGCGGTTTCGGCGTTTAAAGGAACAAAGTCTCGCAAGGTAGCGTGGTGTGCTACGCTTGCATCACTCGCTTCGTGGATCCTCGCTCTGTACGCAATCCCGTACCTAGTTGAGTCCAAACTATTTCCGTCGTCGTTGCTGTGGCCATTTCTCTTTCTTTCGGTGTTCGCTGCAATAGCACTGACGGCCATGGTGATCTCTCGCCGGTTCGTCATTGCATTTCTTGTCAATGTCGCATGTTTACTTTGGACGAAGAAAAGGTGGCCGACGAAGAAAAGGTGGCCGATACCGTTTCTGTTGGACGAAGAAAAGGTGGCCGGACGAAGAAAAGGTGGCCGGTACCGTTTCTGTTGACCGAGAGGTTGTTTTGGCTTAGAATGGCGTTTTGAAAGTTCATTATCCTTGCTGGGATGCGTCAAATGGGAAGACCCAAGCGTGCTGACGC
>JBGSKY010000086.1:0-3379 GCA_041740995.1 Pirellulaceae bacterium | reverse complement strand
TCGAAACCAACAATACAGCATCACCGCCGTAAGCGACGGAGGAGGATCAGTCGTAGAACGCTACGCGTATAGCCCGTCTGGCCAAGTCACAATCGCCGACGGAACCGGATCTCAAATTTCAAATAGTGGAATCTTAAATCGCTATACCTATACCGGACGGGAATGGGATGAAGGCTTGAGCCTGTATCACTATCGCGCTCCGATGTATGACGCGGTGGGTGGACGGTTTGTGAGTCGGGACCCGATTGGACATAATGGTAGCAAGTGGAACGTTTACGAGTTTGTAGGCTCACGTTTGGTGACTTACAAAGATCCATATGGGCTGTACGGTCCAATGCCTGGTTATGGTCCAGGATGGGACGACTCTCAAATATGGGGTGACGATTACACTTCAAAAGAGATAAATTCCACATCGACTGTTGCGCCGCATGGATACAATGACTGGACAGACGAGCACTCGCGTATCCTACTAGACCTTATAGGTCTCTAAGCGACGTCCACAGTTTTCTTGACGAAAGGCACCAAAATTCATATTAGCAACTGTCGAAACTTTGAGGGGCATTGATTATGCGTCAGTGTGCGTTGAACGCTTCCTACCTATTCGTATTTTTTATCTTCAACTCGACTGGCTGCGGCCCAGCGGACACGCCACCTCGTCTATCCGAAGTTAGCGCGATCGATGTTGAAGAAAATACGGAGACTGTAGCTAAAGCATCAATTTATAGGGATATTCAATTCATCAGTTATCTACAGAATATAACCGGCATAACCACTGGGGACGGTGGGAAGGACCCATCCAATCATGTCTGGTCCGTTCTACTCGGGTACAGCAGCACTGACTACAGCGTCGAGGTCCTGTCAAGAATCGATCAAGTTTATGATCCTGAAACACACCGTCCCAAGATTTACTCGTCAGCAAGCGGCGATTCAAACGTAAGCAATATACCATACACCTTGAGAATCGTGCAGCCGGCGTTCGGCACTGTTCCAATGCGAATATTCTCGGGACTAGCAAAAGTCACCAATACAAACACAGGCGAAATGATTGTTCAATATGAGTTGATTTTCACTTGGGAGAATGATAGATGGAGGCATTTGGGGCATTCAAAACTTGAACTAGAAAGGCTACCGACTGTTCAAAAGTACCAGAGTCCGAATGAATCTACGGCTGATGACGGACCGTAGGCCGTGTTGACTCTTCTTGGGCAATTCCAGCCGAAGTGCGGTGGGACTACCGAGAACCCGTCGTCGACGCGGTTTGTGTAGATGCCCAGATGTGACTTGCACTCTGCTGCAGTTTTTCGACTTCTGGGTGCTTAATCACTGCACTCTCCAGTTCTCACGATTCCCCTCCATCTCGCCAGTACACTGACTACATCCTGGCTTACTACTGCGGTCTTGATCGCTCGGTTCTATCACCTCCACTTCATCTTCATCGTGCTCATTGCCAAGCAGTCGAGTCGTGCTTGTTGCGTCCGTCACCTTTCTGCTCAAGCCCGCTGCAGTGATCAATTCTTGGCATTCCAACATCCGCAACATTCGCTTGGATTGAATAAACACGAAGTCATGCAAGGCAAGTTTCCATGCGGTTCGGCAACTATCGGTTTAATACTTTTGCATATAATCACAAGCGATTGCAGCACTACATCCGAAAACCGCGAACGCGGTGAAACGTTGTAGCCCCGGGTAAGTGCAGACGAGCTCTGCGAGTCAAACGCAACCCGGGGTATCGATGCAAGCAGCGCTGGCGACGAGCAATTGATTCACCAACCCAAGCTTGACATTCGATTTGCAATCCATCATTGCCGTTTACCGCCGCTTCGCGATTCCTATCGTCGCGTTGCGACTTCCATGCCCATTGTCTTGCAAACCTGGGACTTACGTCCCAGGCTACAGCCTTTCGCCGCTTCGCGGCTTTCAGCCCGCATCATTGAGGGCAGGCGTGAGGCAGGAGGTGGTATTCTCATCCTCATGAGAGACCATAGCAAACTATGCGCA
The DNA here is from genome assembly GCA_041740995.1 of Pirellulaceae bacterium. Lineage (GTDB taxonomy): Bacteria > Planctomycetota > Planctomycetia > Pirellulales > Pirellulaceae > JBGSKY01. The sequence goes on along the minus strand of JBGSKY010000086.1, from coordinate 1,381 downwards.
TTCGAACTCGCGGACCAACTGACGGTATTGGTCTATACGCATAGCCGTGATTTTCCTCGGTCCGAGCAGTTTGGCTTAACGTCGCAAAGGCGTCGTGTCGCGGTGTGTGTGCCTTCGAATATCGTCGAAGGCCGTGCTCGTGATTCCCTTGCAGATTACATTCGTTTTCTTGATATTGCATATGGGTCTGCCAGAGAACTGGAGTATCAAATCTCTCCGGCTCATCGCCTCACGTTCCTGTCCGATGATTCGCACTCGACACTCCGCAGCAAAGCAAACATGCAAGGTTCTTAACGGCCTAATCCGCTCGTTAAGAGCTCCGAAACCTCCAGCCTCCGGTCTCCAGCCTACCGCCTGACGCTGCGAGTCATGATGCGATTAATCTGTTCTTCTTCAGCCGTCGTCGGTATCAATGCCCGCCAATACCGCCCCAAAACCTCAGCAACTGTCGGTGGCGCTTGCAGCGGCGTTGGCAGGGTGGTAGCGATCAACGGTCAGTCACAGTCTTCAATTGAACGCAGGTGGATCGGAATCGTATCGATTAATGCCGTTGCAGCGCGAATTATCTGCACCGACCATGGTTCTGAAAGCCACGAAGTTGGCGAAACGCTGTAGCCCCGGGTAAGTGCAGACGAGCTCCGCGAGTTAAACGTAACCCGGGGTATCGATGCGATCCGCGCCGGCGACGAGCAATTGATTCACCAACCCAAGCTTGACATTCGAGTCGCAATCCATCATTGCCGTTTACCGCCGCTTCGCCGTTGCTATCGTCGCGTTGCGACTTCTATGCCCATTGTCCTGTAATCCTGGGACTGGCGTCCCAGGCTAAAACCTTTCGCCGCGTTGCGGCTTTCAAGCCTGCGTCATCGGCTGAAATCGGAATCTACCAGTCGTGGTCCAGCGCACCACTGATGCAACCATCTGGAAGTGCTTTTCTTCAGCTATGCATCACCCAGCCGCCATCAATATTGATCGTTTGACCGGTGATGTTGCGTGCATGATGGGATGCTAAGTAGATCGCCATGGATGCGAACTCGGACGGGTCCTGCCATTGACCAAGCGGTGAAACTTTCTTGATTTTTTCCGCTGCCCAAATCTCATAATCGACGCGTTCTGATTCGGGCAATCGCTGTTGTCCCCATTGCCAAACCGAGCGATTCAAGTCGGTTTTTACCATTCCTGGGGCGATCGCGTTGGCACGCACACCATGCGGTGCAAGGTCTTTTGCCACACACTGCATGAAATTGATCCAGCCAGCTTTCGATGCGCAGAGATGCACAAATTGCCATTTTTCCGGAGTTGTTGTTCTGGCGTCCTACTCGAGTAGGCTGCGTTTGATGTTGAGTATTCGCCACTTAAAATCATGGAAATGACCGCCAGA
>JBGSKY010000085.1:0-2325 GCA_041740995.1 Pirellulaceae bacterium | reverse complement strand
CCCTGTTTCTAAGCCTCAAGACTGAAGGCGATTTGCAGGATCGAATCGTCCGACTATCTTGGAGCCTGTTTGGATTTTTCTTGATCCTTTATTTTGCAACGACTGTTGTTACGCTGGTACAATTTCCCTTGGCGATAAGCAATTTCGAAGACTATCCCTTGGCCTGGGCGATTGTCGCCGTCAATATTTTGGTCTTGGCCAACATTCCACGCTCACTCTTTAGGCAACTGCCCTTCCAAGCCTTTCTAAGTAGCTGCATCACCATCGCGTGCTTGGTTTGTCTATTTGGCTGGGCGCTTTTTCCTAACCTGCTTCGTACCACGCTTGAGACTGGACGAGACCTCACGATCCACAACGCAGCGTCAAGCCAAACGACGCTCGGAATCATGCTCGTCATTGCGATTCTGGGAATGCCATTTGTACTATCGTATTCGTTTGTAATTTACTGGGTGTTTCGCGGAAAAACGAAAATTGATCGGTATAGTTACTGAATCGAGTTTTCTGTCGAGTGTGTGAAAACGGCGCGCGCCTAACTGGGGTCGTTGCGAAGGCTGGTTTAAACCCCGCCTTCAGTTATCCAATTTATTCTTCAGCTGGGTTGCGAACGATTCCTTCAAAAAGAGTCGTGCCTGTGCTGTCATTTCGAATGGCGAAGCTAAAAGGTCCATCGAGCAGAATCGAAGGATTGGCAGGTCGAAGACTTTCGAGAGCAACGCCAGCGACAGTAGCGGCTGCTGCCTCACTGCCTTCTTCGTTGACTATGATGGTCGCCTTTTGAAAGACAAATGATAGGAACGCACGAGGGTCGTCGGTTAACTTAGCTAGAGCCCCCGGTTGCGCTAAATCGCTATATCCCATCATCTTTAAGGTAGCCAGGATGTCGAATAAAGTCGTGATCTTGAATTTCGGCATGGTAAATCGATCGACATCTAGATCTTGGTATTGTGCATTAAATGCTGCCTCTGACTGAACAGCATTCTTATAAACGGCGGCGATATCGGCTGAGGCTTGCGGGCGGAAGGTGACTGGATCCCAAGCCTTCTGTTCTGCCGCTTGGGCAGCGAAGCTGATGTACATTGCGAATTTTCCGCCTTCATAGGGAAGGCGCAGATGAACCATCCCATGCTCGCTGACGCTACGATCATTGCGATCAAAGCTGAATTGGACTTGGGTATCCATTTGCTCCATGGTGGGAACTACCACCTCTTTGACTTTGCCCGTCAAACTCACAGCGTGGAAGGTGGCATCTTCCGTCATGGCCGGGTCGAACTGCGTCTGCCAAGTGCCCTTAAAGTAAAGGGCGTTCACCAGAATCATCACCAAATCCGGGGTAATCGTCGACGGAGCGACTACCTCGCCTAGTATGTTATTAGTACGAGCGCCTATCCATTCGTTAATGATATTCGCTGTTGCTTGGGCGTCATGTACATTGAGAACGCCAGGGTTGAGACCGTCGAACAGGCGACTGACCTCCTCCAAATATCCTGGCTTTACTGAAATCTCAGGAACGGACCATAGGTTACTGGCTGAAAGTAAGGTGACGCCTGAATCGTCAAGCCCGTACATCCCAGAGCGGGCGGCGATTTCTTCTAGGGATCCGCCGAGATAGCCCTCGAGCAAAGTCCGGTTCGCGCGATCGTAGCCAAGGCCAACTAAAGCCAATAGAGTGTCGAGGGATGCCTGCGAAAAAATAATATTCTCAGCTGGCAACTCGCGTTCATTTTGCGCGTCTCGCAGCAGCGCGACTGCAATATCTTGCCGTTGTGCGGGGGTCGTCCTCGTCGTAGGTATCGAGGTTACTTGATTCGGCGAATTCTTTCCGATTTCTTCAGGGCATTCGCTTGCGAAAGCTGCGTTGGGGATAAATTCAGCAGTGAGGCATCCGAGAACGAAACCGATTGCAGTTGCGATACGGCCGTAACAGAAAGTCGTGTGTTTTTGAAGGCGGTTGCATTGCATTCCAAGCATGGCGTGCTTCTCCTCTTGTTGACGTCATTGATATCGGCCAGTTGATGGTTGGCGGCCATTGCGTGATAGGCCAGAGACGTCGAATCGTCAAGTATTTTATAAGTAATGTACTAAAGTTTATTACGTCCGTACTATTTAGCCGCGCAGTCGTTGCTGCGCGCTTTTTAATTGTATGCGAATCTCTAGAAAAAAATTGCTAAGCTAGGGGCTACTTGGTTGGGAGCGTTGAGATGAACAAAAATCATTCAGGTCGCTCGAGTTTAGCCGGGTCTAGCTTAATCAATCGCTACGGCAATGAATTCTTCGGTATGTCTAAAGGTCAACAAACCAAGGTTCGGATTATTGGAGCTGCGATTG
>JBGSKY010000084.1:0-2597 GCA_041740995.1 Pirellulaceae bacterium | reverse complement strand
CAAACGATCAACGAATCGACTCGCCCCGCTTTCGCAGCCTTCAAGACTTCGTCCAAGTCGTCAGACGCCTTGGAGCTCGCCATCGCAGTACCGAAACGTTCACCGAACTCGCTGTGGTCGGCCTTCAGTTGAGGCGCAATTGCCTCTTGAGCGTGCTCGCGGAGTTCGTCACCGGTCCATTCGGACGGGCTTCCATCGACTTTCGCGTCCACGTGAACCTTGGTCGTTGCCTCGAAATGCCCTGTCACTTCGCTGGTGGCAACGACCAATAGGGGCAATCGCGTGTTGTAGATCGCACCAGCCACTTCATCGCCGACGAGCGACAAATACTGATCGCGGTCGGCTTCGATCTTGTTTTCGCCCTCACCTTGGCCATGGAACATCGCGGTTGATGTTCCGGGCGTATTGCCGACGCTGCGATGACTGGTGTTTTGCAGGCTTTCTTCCCGTTCACTCGGCAAGACCAAATCTTCGAACTTGGCTGGCAGTGCGGCGGTTTCGACCAAGCTGAGCGATTCTCCGGTAGCACGGAACAATTTGGCTTCGTTCCAGGAAAGCGAAAGCACGAAGTATTCGCCACTGGAATTCGATTGGCGAATCAATGGCTGAACAAAGAACGATTCGCCGACGCATACTTTTTCTTCAACGGTGCGATTGAGCCGAAACATGCGGCATTCGCCCGGCGTTGAGTAGATCGCCAGGCCGTCACCTTGATGTTGCCAGAACTCGCTTTCGTTGGGTTTGGAATCAAGACCGTCTAGAATGCTGTCGCTATACCCCGCCGCCTTTAATTCGTCGCTGGCCTCTTTGAGCAGGTTCTTCAGTCGAATCGGTCCCTGCTGAACTTCGCGACCGCGGCGATGCGTTCGCATCAAGATGGACACGCAAGAGTCTTCGGTAACTGAAGCGAGTTCCTTCAAATCCTCAGCTTTGAGATCCTGTAAAGTGTTTGGGTTAGTCGTGATGGTCATGAGAATTCCTTTTGAAAGTGTCGCCGTGATTGTCTCAATCACGATCTTCTAACTGTGCGGTTGTGACAACCGCGACTACCGACTACAAAGTCAGTGCAAACTTGATGCCGCTGGTCTTTCGGAACATCCTGATGCTGGACTGCGTCGGTGGACGGATAGACAATCACGCGAACTGTTCCGCCGGCACATCCGATCGCGGTGGCACGATTGCAGGACGACCGACAGAGCATGGAGATGTACTATAGGTCTGCGTGAACGTATTCGTCAAAAGAGTTAGCGACCAAGCAGGAACAACACCAGCAGCGCCGGCAATACGAGCGGTGTCCAACGCTTACGCCATTGAATTCCGTGCGTTGAATCCCGCGTATGCCATATCCGTTCGAAGCGTGTCGTCCGAAATCGAGCGTTCCATGGAAACGCCATGGTGGAATTCTCGACTACGAAATGCATTGTTTCGAGACGAGTGCGGTTCGCGGAGTTAGCAAAGCGGTGAACGCCAGGGTTACGGATGGATTTTAATCGGCGTTGCAGTTCGGAAATTGTCGCAATGCACAATCAACTACTCGCAAGTGCCGTGACTCGCCGGCGACAATGGTGAAAACCGCCATGTCACTTTGGTTAATCGCTCAATGGATGTGATCGGCTCGCTACGCGAGAATATGAACTGTGAATCGCCGAGGACCGCTAACATCGTTAACGCTTGGTATGTCGCAACTCGCAACTCGCGAGAGCCCCTTACAGGAGTATTCCCATGGATCGACGCACGATATTGACCTCAACTGGCGCAATAGCAGCTGCAGGCGTTCTCGCTGGAGTTACACAAGCACAAGAAAAAAGTTCTTCCTCAAAGACTTCGAGCAGCTTGGACAAAATGCACGCAGCCTGTCTGGAAGCTTGTCAGGATTGCGAGGCAAAGTGTAATGAGACCGTCAACTACTGCATGACGCATTTGTCTCAAGGCCACAAAGACCACGCAGCCTGCGCCGCAGTGGCCATGAGCTGCCAAGAGTTTTGCAGCTTATCGACACAGCTCCTTGCCCGATCCTGCATGCTCGCTCCGGCAGCTTGCAAAGCGTGTGCAACCGCCTGTGATGCTTGCGCCAGCGAATGTGAAAAAATGAAAGCGGACGAGCAGATGATCGCTTGTGCAAAAGCTTGTCGCGAATGCGCTGATTCCTGTCGCACGATGGTTTAACGCATATTAGTTGTCCTGTGGCCTTGCTGCCCCATGCTACTTAGGAGACAAATTGCGCATTCTCACAATGCACGGTGGTTCGTCGAGCATTAAGTTTGCGGTCTTTGACAAAGGTCCAACGCTGAACCGTACCCTAAATGGGTCGATTCAGCGTTTCGGCATGAGCGAAACTTGAAATCGATGAGAACCGCAACGAGGCCAATGAGAGCCTGATTTCTACTTCCGAGAGTGGCGTTATCGTGCGAGTTGTTCGCACTGACGAAGAACTCATGATCGCACGCCAAATGCGTGACATGCTAAAAAGGGAAGGTCATGCTCATCAAATTATCAACTAACAAATCTGTGAGCGAAGCAGCTACCGCTTTACACACTGCCGTTCAGAACAACCACTTCGGTGTGATGCAAGTCCACAATCTTCAAGAGACCATGGA
>JBGSKY010000083.1:0-1666 GCA_041740995.1 Pirellulaceae bacterium | reverse complement strand
TACCTATAGCCTGCGAACCATCACCAATCGTAAGCTGGATATTGGCGACGTTGTCGATTGTATTCGGCAAGGCGATATGATTTTCGCCAGAACAACTAACGGAGAATCCATAGCGGTATCGGGGCAGGGTGCTGCCGTGTTGGTGCCGCACGGTTTGTGAGACTGTTTTCGTCCCGAGCTTCGATAGCTTGGCCTTAATCGCCCCACGTTTCCGCCGTGTGGGCGTTTTCTCGTTGGTGCAAATATAAGTCCAACACGTAATCCAACGTGACTCGGTGCGAATCTGTGGCTTTACAGCGCATCCCCATGTTTTTAAGAAATCCGCGAAACATGCTCGTATGTTGGCTTGATATTTTCGCGACTTGCTGGCTGACTGTTGGGGATCGTCTTTTATATCTTCAACAATTAGGAAACATGTATGTCGAAACCTGCTATTGAGCCCGCAGCCCCCTACGAAAATCTTCATATCGTAGCTCGCGACTACCTTGATCGATTGCGTCAATCGCTCGACGCGTTGCAACAACCCGATGACCGAGCGCTGGCCTGGCGGCAAGTTCACGCGATGGCCCAGGTCAACGCACGCCTGGCTCAAGCCGGCGAGTTGCTCGACAAACTCACTACGACCTCGAAATGAAATAAGGGACCCAAGACCATGCAAACCGGATTGAAGATAGGTGATCGCATCCGACTGATATCGATGCCGCAAGACCCAGATCCGATTCCTGTTGGATCTTTCGGCACTGTCGTCGCCATCCACGATCATCACGAATGGGCGCAGGTTGATGTCGACTGGGACATCGGTCGCACGCTTATGTTGACGATGCCTGACGATTGCGTTTCGATCGTTGAACCTAACCGCGCCGAACAACCGAAGTAAGGAAACCAAACCATGTCCACAAGAGCAACGATTGCCTGCAAGCAAGATGACGGACGCTACACAGCGGTCTATCTGCATTTCGATGGCTATCCAGACCATGCCGGCAAAGTCCTCAAAGAAAATCACACCTCGATCGAGTCGGCACGGGCACTTGTCGCCGGCGGCGATATTCGTTCGCTCGCCAACGACGGAACGCCTGAGCGGTTCACCGATGGCAATCGCGCGGTCACGATGCCAACCCGCGCAGCTCTGCACGAATTCGCCAGAAATTGCGATAGCGAGTACGTCTATGTCTACGATGATGAGCAATGGAAATGCAGCAAGACTTGAATTCAGATTGCATCTGCGGGACTGGCGGTATACACTTTGTAATATCACCTTTCGGAGAACCGTTTGATGCAAAAGATGCTGATAAAGCACGGCAATAGCCTTGCCCTTGTGATCGACAAGCCCATTTTGGAAATGCTGCAAATCTCTGCGGAGACGCCTCTTGAAATCAGCACGAACGGAGACCAACTTTTGGTGACTCCATGTCGCGACAAGTCTCGCCAGAAAAAACTGGAGGCAAGCCTTAAGAACATCAACGAAAAGTTTGGGGATGATCTTCGAAGGTTGGCACAATAAATGGATCGCATCGAGTTTCTTGAACTCAGCGATGTTATGCAAATCCACATTGACCAAATCATGGACAATGGCTTGGCTCGCGATTGCTGGTAGAATGGTGTTATATTGCGGCGTTATTACTCCCGAGGTTTTTATGTCTGTAACGCACAACGAAATTCTTAAATC
>JBGSKY010000082.1:0-10277 GCA_041740995.1 Pirellulaceae bacterium | reverse complement strand
AGCAGCTCATCTTACGAGCGGCTTCACGGGCCTGTTGGATTGCTGGCAACAAAAGGCCAGCCAAAATACCGATGATCGCAATGACCACCAAAAGCTCTACCAAAGTAAAGCCGTACCGAAACTTTTTCATAAACGAAACCTCTGGAAAAATGCGTCTTTGGCAGCTAACGAGCCGGAAACGGAGGGCGAATCACAGAATCGCTCGTACTGACACTAAACACCACAAGGGCAATCAGCGTGCCCCTAAACAATCCGAAAGCGAACCGGAATGACAAAGCAAACTGTAGCATGACGCAATAGTGGCATCAGAAAACCGGGGATCGAATTTATTTGCCGTATTTTTTACTTTTTCTCGAATCATTTTATATTTCCAGTGTTATATCTCGAAATAAAAAAGTTTCGATGATTTTTAAATTATTCCATTAAAAGCATAAGATCACCACTAAAACAGGTTGCATATTGAGACAATTGTTGCAGTCCTAGACTTTAAAGATGGTTTGATCCACTCAAACCGCTCAATTTCGGTGCCTGCGTGAGATGAAGCAGACAAAACCCGCCAGCGCTAATTTCGAAGCCGGAACGATGGCGACGAAACCCATCGTAGCCAGGGTGGTGATTAAGAACGCCAGAACGTTTCCTGGCCTGCATGACGGTCTAGCGACGGCGAATAACCTAGAGCCGACGCCTTGATCGGACGCGACGGCGTCCTTTAAAAAGAGATGTTTTCGCTGGCTCATCATCACTGGCGACCGATGTCTCGCCATTTACTTCGGTCGGTCCGCTCGTAACGAGCGAGTCACGCCGTCCACTAACGGGAACAGGTAGAGATAATTCGTCCTTAATTAGCAAGCGATTGATTCGGCTTTCAATTTCCGTCAGCAAAATCCCGTCTTCTTTGCTTACAAAGGAAAATGCAATCCCTTCGCGACCCATTCGTCCGGTCCGGCCTACCCGATGGACGTAATCATCACAGTCTTGCGGCAGATCGAAATTGATAATGTGCGAAATCGTTGAAACATCGATTCCACGGCCAACCACGTCAGTTGCCACCAAAATATCGATTTCACTTTTTCGCAAGCTGGCAAAAACACGATCGCGCTGTGGTTGATTCATATTGCCATGAATCGTCTCTAGTCGCATGTCTCGTAGAATCTCATCATGAGCAAACGATTGCTCCAAGCGACGATGAAGCTTGGCTGTCCCGAGCTTTGTTCGACAAAAAATGATAACTTGCGGCGGTTTCTCGCGACGAAGCAAATGGATCAGCACATCGTACTTTTCCAGCGGCTGGCAGGTAATGTAGCGCTGTTCAATGGTTTCAACCGACATGTTTTTACTTGAACAGTCGATATGAACCGGATCATGAAGATATCGCTTGGTCAGCTCGCGAATTTCTTTATCGAAGGTTGCACTGAGCAATAAAGTCTGGCGATCTTCTGGGCAACGTTTCAAAATACGCTCGATATCTGGCCGAAAACCGATATCGAGCATCCGATCGGCCTCGTCGAGGACCACGCACCAAAGGTCTTGCATAACCAGTGAACCACGACGCATGTGATCGATGACTCGACCTGGGGTTCCAACGACGACTTGAGTGCCATTTTCCAGCTTTTTTAGCTGAGATCGCATTGGTTTGCCGCCGGAAAGCTCGACGATCGAGGTTGGACAGCCATAAGCCAGCTTTTCAAATTCGCCGGTCACCTGTCCTGCCAATTCACGCGTCGGGACCAAGATCAGAGCCTGCGGATTGCGGCACTCACGCAGCGGATCCAACTGTTCAAGTACTGGAATTGCAAACGAAGCGGTTTTGCCAGTGCCTGTGCGTGCCTGCCCCAAAACATCTTGACCCGTCAGGGCGATCGGAATCACACGAGACTGAATTGGGCTGGGAGATTCGTACCCTGCCGCTTTCAATGCTCGCATGGTGATCGCTGAGAGGCCCATGGCTTCAAAGCAATCGACGCCCGTGTCTTCCGGGCTTTGCTCAACTAAAACTTCACTGCTCACTAAAACACTCTATCGCAAGGACGCTTCCTGGGTCCAAGGCCGAGGCAGGAGACTTGCCAAGTCAACCGAAGGTGACCGGCACAGGGAGCGAAAGAGGTGGGAAGAACTTGTCCGAAGACTGCAACTATTTCGTAAATACGTTATCTTCGCGTGGGCGGCTGGTCAATCGCAGGCAGCCGAGTTTGCCCTTCAAAGCCAAGAAATAAGAGAGAAACTTCCGTTCAATGTCCGAATCACAGGATTGGATCGACCGAACCATCGCTTGGCTGCAAAGCGAACCTCGTCAGGATTTCGGCCCGGGCTTGGCAAACGTTGAATCAAAAAACGATGCCGAATCTCGAGGCTTCCAGCCACCCGCTGAACTTCACTGGCCCATCGAACTTCTGGAAGCGTTGCCGAATTTCATAGCCGAATATTTCGATCAATCCAGACCGATCGAAACGCTCGCGACAAAAGTTGACCACGTCCTTGCAAACCTAACGCTCTGGCTGCAGCAGTATTTGCATCGATTGCGAACAAATACCAAACCAGCCGCCGAAGACTTCGAAACGGAGGTTGAACGCGTCGCGCGAGGACTGGCTCGAATGTACCAAACACTTCAGCCATTCGACAATTTCTCGTCTGAGTCCAACTTATTGCAAACTTTGCTCGCCATTCCCAGCCAACAATCGGTCAATTTATGGGTCGATCTGATGGTCAAATTCCCGCCCAACAGCTTCCGGTCGGCCGCTGCCAGTGTCCAAACGCTGACCCGCCGCCCCGGGTGGGATGTTGATGACGTATTTCCAAGTTTGCTGCCTGGGCTGGATCATCCATCAACCATTGCCTCGGTGTTAGATTTGGCGAACTGGTGTGTTCACGAGCGACGCATCGATGTTCATCCGGCCGAATCGATGGCAGATCGATTGTTAGTCTTGTTGCGAGCGGTGGTCGACCGGTTATCCGAATTGGAAACTAATCCAACCGCGTTTGGCAGCGATGTCAGTACGATTGGTCGAATTATCGATGAATCGGTAGCAGTCTGTGTCGCATTGTGCGACGCAATGGGTTTGATGCGTTTTGAGCCAGCTTTGTCGGCGCTTCACGATGCCGCAGACTTACGCCATCGGCGAATCGCTTGCGAGGCCGCAGCGGCACTGATGCAGCTTGATGACCGCCGCGGACGCGAGGACCTAGTGCAGTTGGTAACGGAGCCTGTGGCGAGACTTCGAGTGCTAAAGTACGCCGACGAATTGGGGATTCTTGACCAGCTGCCGGAAGAGTTCATAGGCGAACCAGCGATTGCTGAATCCAAACTCGCTCTTTGGCTAGCATCTTATGAGGGCTACGGAATCGCTCCGAAAAGATTGGAAATGATCGACGATCGGATGCTGATGTGGCCCAGCTTTGAAGAGCCTCAAGCATGTTACTTATTCCGATTTGATTATCCGTTTGCTGACGGCCAGATCAGCAACGTAGGAATCGCCGGTCCGCTGGTTCACGCTTTTGCAGCCGACATGGCAGAGCTGCCCGTGATGGACATATATGCCGCGTTTGCGGGTTGGCAGGCGGAGCATCCTGAAATTTACGATGTGCCACCTGACCAATTTTCTAATGCAAATACAAAAACGGTTGGCGAGCTGAGATCCGAATTGGAAGAACTTGCTTACAGCGATGTAGAAACTCTTTGGCTAGGCAAGTTCTTCGACGATTGGGCACTGGTGGCTGCCGCAACATACGAATCGGCGCATGGTGTCATCGTTTACGATGGCAGCGAGAAACTTTGGTATCCACAATCCGGTCGCTCGCGCCCGATTGGCCCAAACGAAGCTTACTATATTTACAAAGGGCGTCGTTTTTTGCGATCATTTAATTTGTGAACCGTTGTTTAAATAAAGCGGGATTGCGGTGTTCCATCATGCGTCGAAAATACCTGCCGAGCATATCCAAGGCATCACGGTTCATCGAAAATAGATTTGCTCTCACTGCTATCGCAAAATATGATTACGTCGAACTTTTACCTCGCCGTTTAATAATGTTTTGCCATGGCAATTTTGCTGACCGCTTTTGATACCTACGACCAGTGGCAGGAAAACTCGAGCTGGCTGGCGTTGAGCGAATATCTTCGCGAACATGGAGCCATGCCCGACGTGATAACGCGGCGTTATCCAGTCAATTTGACGGAGATGAAAAATCGACTTGAAAATGACCTCGCGCGGGGTATCGCAGGAGTCATCCACCTCGGCCAGCGACCCGGCGCGAATAACATCCAGCTTGAAGCGATCTGCCTCAACGTGGCTGGGCTGACGCATGCGGCTGGCCGTGATTTCGGATCGCTGATCGAGGGCGGCCCAGTGGCGTTCCGTAGCGATTGTCCGTTGGGTGCATGGGCCGAGCATTTGCGCCGCCAGCAAGTCCCAGCCGAAGTGTCCTATCACGCAGGGACCTATCTTTGCAATGCGATTATGTATCTTTCGCACCACTGGTTGCAATCGCGGCACCTCTCAATCCCAGTGGCCTTCGTCCACTTGCCGCTGGCCAATACTCAGTCAGCCGCCCTAGAGATGCCTGAACGGAGTATGGAATTGTCAACGATGGCGCGGGGCGTCGGCGCTCTAATCGATTTAATGCGTAGAAGCGTCGCAACAGCCTCGACGGCTTGACTTGGGCAATGACGGTAGTCGATACAATCTGCAAAAGTAAAACGGCCAGGCGTATTTTTCTTCATTAAAATTTGCCGCCACTCAAGTTATCGCGCAGACTTACTACAACTCGACGATTTTTCCAGACCGGAGGATTTTTCTACATGATCGCAAACATGCATAAGTATTTCCGTTTGGCCGTAATGGCCCTTCTGCTTCAGACAGCGTCTTCATTTGCAATGACGAACCGATGCTCTGCAGCAAGTGGCAATGAACCTGGTTGGACGCATGGTGTTTTGCTGTTTGGCGAAGAGAAAGCCAAAAAAGACGCGACGCCGATACTCGAGCGAAACTATCGCCCGCTCCACTTTTACGGTAACACGATCCGACGCCAATACTATCGCGGAACGGCAGTTCCATCAGTCGGCGATGGGTTGCAAGCCGCCAAGGTCGTCGTGACGCGACAGTAGATTTTCATTCGATTAACCACGAGTTTTGCCCTGCGTTTCAAACGCAGGGCAGAACTCGGCGTATTCGAACAGAAGTAGAAAGTGGCAAGCGAAATCTATCGCTCTCATCCCTGCGCGTAATCAGCGACGATTTTCTCGTCGTCCGGCGCTAAATGCCCAAAGCCGAATAGGTAATAGATTCCGCCAATGGCAGCGGTGCCCAATAACAACAGCCGATAAACCGCTAGGATGATGACCAACATCGAATCGTAAATCGGGCTGGCTGGTACAAACGCGTTGACGAACTGCGACACCGCTGCTTCGAAAACCCCAACTCCGCCAGGCGTGATCGGCAAAGCGGCGACAGCGAAAGCCGGCGGTATCGCGATCAAGTGCGTCAATAGACTGGGCGAATCTTCATACAACGCCCGCGACACCATATCAAAGCCCAATGTCAGCCCGATGTGGACCGCAAAGCTGACACCAATCTGAGTCGCGATCAGCATCGGTCGACCGTGCAGTAAATGGGCTGCCGCAGCCATCCGTGACGCTGACTTACCAACAATCGGAAGGCGCTCCAACCAATGGGCCGGCAAGTATTTTCCGTAGCAAACCAGCAAAGTTAAACCGATCAGCGAAGCGATTGCGACGGCCCAGAATATCCGCCGTATCCACTGCAACTCCGAGGTGATCGCAGTCAGATCACCAAGCTGCACATAGGCCTCAAATGAGGCGCAAGTAACAAGCACCAACCCGATCAGGCCAAAGATCCGATCGACCAACACCGAAGCGACAATCTCCGGCATTTTCGATGGTTCGCTCCGCGCTGCCACAACAGCTTTAAACAGGTCACCGCCAATTGCGCCTAATGAGACTAAATTGAAAGCTGTTCCCAAAAAACCAATGCGAATCGCAACAAGCAATGGCAAGTTCACCCCGAGCGATCGGACGAGCTGCCACCAACGCAAGTAAGTTATCAAATGTGCCAACACGATCCAGAACAAAGCGATGCCCAGGAGATCAAATCGCTTGGGTTGATTAATCAAGTAGTCGATCGTCTGCCGGTCAACTCGCGCTGCTAGGAAGCCAAGGATGGCAATCGCCAATAGCAGCTTGACGATGCCTACCCAAGAGAATCGAGACGGTCTAACTTTTTTGTCGGCCATTTGATTATCCACGCAATTCTCGGCTGCGCTCAGTGGCTTGCAGAATCGCTTCGATAATCGCCGAACGAAACCCTTTGGACTCCAGCACGCGGAGCCCGGCGACTGTTGTGCCCGCTGGTGAAGTGACTTGTTCTTTCAGCAGCGCTGGATGCGTCTTCGTTTTCGCGGCCATCACGGCGGTGCCCATTACGGTTTGATTGGCCAGTTGCGTTGCGACAGCTCGTGGCAAACCAGCCGCCACGCCCGCGTCGCTCATCGCTTCGAGCATCATCAAAACATAGGCTGGCCCGGATCCAGAGAGTCCAGTGACGGCATCCATCTGCGAGTCGTTGACGACAACGATTTCGCCGACTGTTTCAAAAAGCGATTTAGCCGCTAGGAAACCTTCGCTTGACTCAGACAAATCCGATGCCAGAGCGCTAATGCCGGCCGACACCTGTGCTGGCGTGTTGGGCATTACGCGAACCACATTTTTTGTCGCTAGCCACGCTTGCAATTGGCTCAACGTAACTCCAGCGGCAATCGATATCACGGTATGGCTCGGCTTAATGTACTTGGCCAATGTTGAGCCGATCGCCGCCAAGACTTGCGGTTTGACTGAAAGCACAATCGTGTCGCACGCGGCGAACAAATCCGACGCTTCAGCGAAAGCGGTGCAGCCTTCAAAACGATCGCTGGCAAGCTTGCGTTGGACCGATGACGGGTCGCTGAAGTAAAGTGCCTTAGGTTCCAAAAGGTGATTTGACAATGCGCCGCTAGCCAACGCGGTAGCCATCTGACCGGCCCCTAAAAAACCTAATTGAAACGACATAAAATAGCTAACTCTTGAAAAGCTGTTGGTCGCTGGGAACAAGCGACGCGTGGAAATCGACCTAATGCCGTTGCGATGTTACACAAAACGAAGCCCGACCGAAAAGACTATCTCGAAAAATTCCAAGTTCGAAGGTCGTATCGTTGCTCGACAAGCTGGTCAGCCAACATTGTCACGGCATTCAATGTTGGCTCGCTTTGAAGCGGCTCTGTTGCGTCGAACGCTGCTCGCAGACCAATCGTCAAATCCGCTGGACCAGCGAAACAATTACTGACGAAATCAACATGCAAGCGTCTCTGACGATAGTCGGGTTGCCGCGCCGGCTGGCCAAGATACGTCGCCAAGCTTGGGATATCGAAATCGTAAAGCAGCGTCCCGTGATAAAGCAATCTACGGCGTTTCAGACGAAGAGCGTTTCCAGAAATCTTTTTGCCCTGGACAGTAAGATCGCAGATTCCGTCACGTGTGGCCTCAATCCCACAACGCTGCAAACCGTTAAGCACGCGATGCATGACAAAATCGTGCGCTGCGTCGATCATCGCAAGTTGAGGTCGTTGGTCAATGTCGAGCACGACGGAATACATCAGACATCCTGGACCAGCTAAAATCGTCGCCCCGCCGCTGCATCTCCGCAAAACCGGCACACCATCTCGGTCGCAGGTAGCGAGATTTGCTTCATCATTAGAGATCGATGACCGACCAAGCACGACACACTTGCTGGGCATTTCCCAAACCCGCAAAATTTCGGAAGAAGACTGAGTATCCGAGCCACACGTAGCATCGAAGTGATCAAGCAACGCTTCGTCAATCGCAAGGTTTTTTACGACGTCGCTGTCGGTGTAATTCCAAAAGAGCATCGAAGATCAATTCGCCAACGCCTGGGTGCTTATAAGTTGGCAAACGCTTGATCAAGCAACTCTCGCTGTTCCATCTTATGAGCACTCGCTGAACCGGTGGAAGGACTGGCCGATTCGACTCGCGAAATTAATCGCATTGGGAATCGCTGAGCGATTACGTCACCAAATCGCATTTTCATAAAGTACCAGCCACCCATGTTCGTTGGCTCGTCCTGGAACCAAACCAAATCGGTGCCATCTGGATAACCTTCCAAGGCTTGCATCAGGACCGAAGCTTGCAGCGGATAAAACTGTTCGATACGAACCAAACCAACATTCTGGCAGCCAATGCGATCTCGTTCTTCGATCAAATCGTAATAGACTTTGCCTGAACATAGAATGACTCGTTTGGCCGTTTTGGGGTCGAGCCTTGTTTCAGGTATTACCCGTTGGAATTTGCCGTTGGCCATCGACTTCCAATCCGACACACACAACGCGCTTCGCAACAAGCTTTTGGGAGTCAGGACGATCAACGGCTTACTCCACAGCGATTTGCCTTGGCGTCGCAGCAAGTGATAGTACTGGGCCGGCGTCGATGGTTGTGTCACTTGAACATTGTCTTCAGCGGTCAGCAGCAAGAATCGTTCGAGCCGCGCGCTGCAATGCTCGGGCCCTTGGCCTTCGAAACCGTGTGGCAGCAGCATCACCAATTTGGAAAGCCGTTTCCATTTATCTTCGGCACTGGTAATAAACTGGTCGACGATGACTTGGGCAGCATTCCAGAAATCGCCAAACTGAGCTTCCCAGGCGATAAAACCTTCGGGGCAATCGAGGCTGTACCCATAATCAAACCCTAAGACTCCTGCCTCCGACAACGGCGAGTTGATGATCTCGATCCGACCTTGAGTGGGCGAAAGATGTTGAAGCGAGGTGTAAGTTGAGTGATTTTTGACATCGTGCAAAACCGCATGTCGCTGCGAGAAAGTTCCGCGCTGACAATCTTGACCTGAGAGTCGAACAGGATGTCCTTCGAGCAACAACGTTGCAAACGCAAGCGATTCAGCGGTTGCCCAATCGATAGGTCGATTGCCTGTCGCCATCTCACGGCGCAACTCAAAAAATCTCGCCAACTTTGGAACCATTGTGAAATCTGCAGGGACATCACAAAGCTGCTTTAAAGTGGATCGCAATTTCTCTTCGGCGATGCATTCGATCTTCTGCTCTACTTCCGGTTCGGGCCCTCCAAAATAGCCAGACCAGTGCTGTGCAAGGCTTTGCTGATCAGAAACGAATTGCTCGTTCTTCGCAGCTTCGAATTCTTTGCTCAGCTTCTCATTGCGAACCGCTGCGATCGCGTCAGCCTCGTCACGGTTGAGCTCGCCCATTTGCAGCAGCCGACCGAGATAGTTTTCGCGGACGCTCTTGTGAGCATCGATGACCTGATACATTTCAGTTTGTGTGTATCGCGGCTCGTCGACTTCGTTGTGGCCCAGTCGTCGATAAGCGTACAAGTCGATGACGACATCTCGGCGGAATTCGCGGCGGAAATCCATCGCCAGCGAGACAACTTGCGCGACCGCTTCGGGATCTTCGCCGTTGACGTGAAAAATGGGGCTTTGCAGCATTTTGAAGACGTCAGTGCAATAAGTGCTGCTGCGGCCTTCTTCGGGCTCGGTCGTAAAGCCGACTTGGTTGTTGATAATGATGTGCAGCGTGCCACCGGTCTGATAGCCTTTTAGCTGTGACAAATTTAATGTTTCTTGCACAATGCCTTCGCCAGCAAAGGCCGCATCACCGTGAATCAAAATCGACAAGACCTCGTCGCGATCAGTATCACCCATTCGGTCTTGCTTGCCACGGCAGCGTCCTAAAACGACGGGATTGACATACTCCAGGTGGCTTGGGTTGAAGCAGAGCGAGATATGAATCCGATTACCAGCAGCTGTGATCCAATCGCTGCTGTATCCCATGTGATACTTCACGTCTCCACCGCCACGAAACATTTCTGGTCTCGGATCGTCGAACGACCAGAAGATGCTCTGCGCTCGTTTGCCCAGGATATTTGCCAGTACGTTAATACGACCACGATGAGCCATTCCCAAAACGACGCTTTTAACGCCGTGGTCGCCGGCTTTTTCCAGAGCACGGTCGAGCAAAGGAATTAAACTCTCGGAACCTTCGAGCGAAAAAGTTTTTGCACCGACGAACTTTTTGCGAACAAACGATTCGAAAATTTCGGCATCAGCGAGCCGCTGATACAGACGGACTTGGACCTCACGTGACAGCTCCAGCCGATTCTCGGTACTTTCCATTCGTCGTTGCAACCAATCCCTCACGCCTCGATCGTCGATGTGAGTGAACTGGGCCCCGATACTGCGGCAATAGGT
>JBGSKY010000081.1:0-32854 GCA_041740995.1 Pirellulaceae bacterium | reverse complement strand
GCTTCTCAGAAAGCGAAAGAGCAACTGGACATGGTCAGCGCGCGAATGACCGGTGTGATTGTAAACGGTGTAGACAACAATCCGTATTACAGCGATTACGGGCGTTACGGTTATCGCTACGGATACGGCTACGGCTACGGTAACCATTCAGGTTACGGCAAGTATTACGACAGTCAAAAGGCGAGCTACCACGACAATATCGACCAAGAGTAGAATTTGAAGCGGTCGGTTGATTTGATCGAAACAAGACTCCAATGCGCTTGGGATTCTCTCAAGATAAATGCTTTGCCGGCATTTATGTAGCCCTTTGGATTGTTTTCTAAGTTAACTCTGCGTGGAAGGCAAAGCATTTTAGTTTTGCAGCTATTCATTGTTGCCAACTGCTACTAAAATCGCAGAACTTTGGCATCGCTTGGCTTCGATGCAATATCAGTTCCCTTAACCGAAGCAGTTGTTAGAGTGACGCACAGCAGTCTTCTTCATGAACTTGATCATCCACTAGTTCATTATCACATGACGGTGCTGCGAGATTGCCAGTCGTCTGGAGAGCAGTTTCGAAATCAGATCGATAGGTTGGCAACTTTTCTAGCCATCGAAGCGACTAGAGATTTAACGCTAACGCCGCAGACTGTGCAAACGCCAATTGGACCTGCGGACGGACATATGTTGGCGCCCAGTATCGCGTTGATCCCGATTTTGCGAGCAGGGCTTGGACTGGTAAATCCCGTTTTGGGAATGATACCTCAGGCGCAAGTTTATCATCTGGGAATGTATCGCGATGAACGAACTGCGGAGCCTGTCGAGTATTATTGCAAGCTGCCGGAAAATCGAGCGGCTGACATTGCGATGGTCGTCGACCCCATGTTGGCTACTGGCGGTTCTATACGATCAGCAATTGCGACGCTCAAGCGTTGGGGCACAAATGACATACGCGTTCTGAGCGTTCTGGCTGCACCGGAAGGAATCGCAGCCGTTCAAGCAGAGTTTCCCGACACCAAAATCTATGTTTGCAAGATCGACAAGCAACTTGATTCGAGGAAATTCATTGTTCCTGGTTTAGGCGACGCAGGCGATCGAATGTTCAATACTAGCAAGGCATAGGTAACCGCTTGGAAACGTTGCTCAGTTTATTTGGCCTTTTGGTATTACTCTTCATCGCTTGGGCGATCGGCGGTTTCCAGCGGAATATCTCATGGCGGATTGTGATTGGCGGCATCCTGCTGCAATTTGTAATCGCCTTTGCATTGTTGAACGACTTCATCCGTGAGCCAGTTTTCTTAGCTTCTGAAAATTTTGCTGCGGTCATCCAGCGCTGTTCAAACGCTGGCGCGGATTTTGTCTTTGGCGTCAACGGCCAGCCGATGCCGGGCGAGAATCCAAACGCAGGTGAAATTCACAGGCAGTCATTGCTTTCAACTTTTGCTTTCGGTGTGTTACCGACGGTGATCTTCTTCTCGGCTTTGATGTCGGTCCTTTATTATCTCGGCGTAATGCAATGGGTCGTCAAGGGCGTCTCGTGGATAATGCAGTTGACGCTTGGAACCACTGGCGCGGAAACGCTGGCCGCATCGGCAAATATTTTCGTCGGTCATACGGAAGCACCGCTGGTCGTGAAGCCGTACATTGCTCGGATGAATCGCTCCGAATTAAACGCATTGATGACCGGCGGATTCGCTTCAGTGACTGGTTCACTTCTCTTGGCCTATGCAAGTTTTGGCGTTGAAGTTGGCCACCTCTTGATCGCATGTTTCATTTCTGCACCTGCGTCATTGGTCGTTGCAAAGCTAATTGTCCCGATGGCACCCAATGAGGTGGGCGCCGCTGAAGCGATAATGTCAGTCAACAAAACGCCTGCTCTCCAGCAAGACTCGCTGGCAACGTCCACGGTTACTGCTGAAACAAGCGGTCCGATTAATGTGATCGATGCGGCGGCCAGCGGCGCGTCGGATGGCTTGAAAATGGCACTGAACATTGCCGCAATGTTGATCGCTTTTTTGGCATTAATATCGCTCGGGAATTGGATTTTAGGTGCAGTTACCGGACGTCTAGGCTTCATCGATATCGATGGCAATCCTACGTTGACGCTGCAACGATTGGTCGGATATCTATTCGCTCCGTTGGCCTTCTTAATTGGAATTCCGTGGAGCGAATCGCTTGCCGCTGGCGAATTGTTGGGCATTAAGGTGATTGCAAATGAGTTTGTGGCGTATCAGCAGATGGGCGAAATGATCAAGCAAAATGCGGACACGCTAAGCCCCCGTACGGTGCGATTGATGACCTATGCGTTGTGTGGATTCTCGAACCTTTCGGCAATCGGAATCCAAATCGGGGGCATTAGTGCACTTGCTCCCCAGCGAAGAAGCGACATCGCGTCGTTGGGTTTTCGAGCAATGCTGGGTGGCCTTCTGGCGTGTAATATGACCGCTTGCGTTGTCGGAATTTTGACTTAAGTGCCTATCCGAAAAGGGGTCTGACCCTCTCCGTTCGTCCAAAGGGTCAGACCCCTTTTCGGATAGGTTCTAAGTGATGAGCAACGTGCAGGATTTCAACTCTCTCAATTTATCTCCGCATGTATTGCAAATCGTTGCCAAGCTGGGCTGGACCGAGCCGACAAAGATTCAAGTCGGTGCAGTTCCGATCATCATCGATGGACGGGATCTCGTTGGGATCGCAATGACTGGCAGCGGCAAAACGGCTGCGTTCGCCTTGCCGATCATCAACCGATGGTCCGTCGATTCGAAGCCGGCAGCGACGCGGCGCCCGCCGGTATTAGTCCTTGTTCCAACGCGAGAATTGGCGCAACAAGTTGGCGAAGTCTTCAACCAATTTTCGGCTGGCCTGCCGGTCCGAAACGCGGTGGTATACGGTGGGGTTGGTTATGCCAGACAGCGTAAAATGCTGGCCGCAGGAGTCGAAGTGCTTATCGCGACGCCAGGACGGCTGATCGACCTGATGAATCAAGGTCATGCACTGCTCGATCGAGTCGAAGTTTTAGTCCTCGACGAAGCAGATCGGATGCTGGACATGGGTTTCCAAGCCGAACTGGATGTGATTCTTGCCAAGCTGCCTACCGATCGTCAGTCGCTCTTCTTTTCGGCGACATTTCCGCCGCAAATCCGTCGGCTATCGAGCAAGTTGCTGCGAGATGCCATTGAACTCTTTGTCGATGTGCCAGCGACTCAAGTCGATTTGCTAGAGCAATATATTTTGCCGGTTCGTGAAGCTGACAAGCAGAATTTGCTCTACGCGTTACTAGCTGGCCAGATCAAACAGCATCAGCCGCGCGCGACCGTTGTCTTTGCCAACAGCCGTTCGCTAGCCGGTCGGTTCACTCGTTATCTCAGTCGTCGAAATATTGCCGTCGCGATGATGCATGGCGGCATGTCCCAAACCGCCCGTGACGATGTACTGCGACAATTACGTGCGCAGGAGATTACGACGTTAGTTGCAACCGATGTTGCAGCGCGAGGAATTGACTTTGATGCACTCAGCCATGTGATCAACATCGAAGTTCCATTGTCGGTTGAATCTTACGTTCACCGCGTGGGCAGGACCGCCCGTGCCGGTCTGGCGGGAACCAGTTTGACGTTCGCGACGCCGACGGATATGCCGATGTTACGAAACATCGAAAAGCAAATCGGCCAGCGCATTTCTATCGAAGCAAATCATCCATTCGCAATTGAACTGCCCGAGTATCAGTTCACTGCCCATGACCAACCGACCGAAGAAGTGGGGCGTCAGCCACGCCGGCTAAAGAAGAGTGAAGATGGAAAAATCGAACGAAAGGTCAGAAAAACAAGCAGCGGAAAACTGGCAGTCGTCGAGTATAAAGTTGGTGCAAGACGGCGTTCACTGTCAGGGAAAATTCGAACCGGCGGTGGTGTTCGTCAATCGAAAGATAAGTTCGCGCCGGCCTGGAAAAAAAAGCGGCCTGCTAAGCGAGCAAAAAAATCGTGAATTGAATTCGCTTGTTCGAGATTCGTGACGTATGGTTTAGATACACCAAAAATGTATCCGCGAGCAATCGAGGGAAACCCATGTCGACCGCGACACATAACTCTGCGACTTACAACACCGAGAAACCAGAACGCAGCATTCGGTTTACACGTAGTTTTCGATCGCTCCAATCGGCCGTCAATCGATATCTTGACGACAGCGGCCACTGGATCGGCGAAGTGAACGGCGTTTTGCGTGAGCTTAATCGCTTGACCGAAGAACTCGATGCACGCCAACTTGAGTTGGAGAATCGACAAAAAAATCTTGATCTGCGCGAACAATCACTCGACCGATTGATCGCTTCTTTGTCTGTACCGAGCGTTGAATCCGAGGCATGGGAGTACGATTCTGGAGAAGAGGAAGTCAGACCTTCACCAATACAGTCGTCGGCGAGTTATGGTGTCTCCGTTGCTGCGCCGGAAGCAATCCAATTGCAAACGACGGTACCAAAACCCATAGTGCCCGCAACCGTCGATATCTCCAGTCCGACAATGAAGGCTGTGGCAGGTTCAAACTCGGCATCGCCTCAAAATCGTTCGCCAAATAACAAACGCCGAAAGCAATCTCGTCGTTTTCGTTAGTAGCCTAAATGTGCTCAACGTGAACGGTTACTTAATTGCAAATTCGAGTTCCTGACGCTCGAACTTTTGAGACGAAGATCCGCGCGATACGTTATCATGATGGCCCGCAATTGATTTGATCGCACTGGCCAGAAAACGATAGCTTTGAGCAGGACAAAATGAAGCCATATTCGAATATTGAAATCCATGGCACGGGCTCGCCGGTCGTTTTTTTGCATGGTTATCCGCTGAATCGATCGCTGTGGGATAACCAAGTCGCTGCAATGAAGGGGCGCCATCAAGTGATCCTGGTAGATCTGCCAGGTTTCGGAAGTTCACTTCCAATCTCGAGTGAGCAATTTCCTGACATGGCAGCTTTCGCGAGCGATGTTCGCCAATCGCTTTCTGCCAGTTCCGTCGACGATCCGATTGTGATGGTCGGGCTTTCCATGGGCGGATATATCGCACTGGAGTTTTGGCGACAGTTCCCAGAACAACTTCGAGGCTTGGTATTTTGTCATACCAAATCGTCAGCTGATACGCCGGAAGCGAAACAAAATCGAGTCAAAACGGCGGCCACCGCTGTTTCAAAAGGAACGTCGGAAGCGGTAGCACCGATGCTCGAAAAATTGCTCTCGGAATGTAGCCGCATGAATGATCCAGCACTCGATGGATGGCTTCGAGAGGTCATGTTTTCCGTGCCACCCAAAACGATCGAGGCGTCTCTGCTTGCGATGGCCAATCGCGACGATTTTGATGATCGACTATCGCAGATTACAACGCCGAGTCTGGTGATCGCTGGAACTGACGATGAAATTGCGACGACTGAGACGATGCAAAAGATGTCTCGCGGATTACCGAATTCTCGCTTCGAAGTCATCCATGATGCGGCGCATCTTTCTCCCAAAGAACAACCCGACGATTTCAACGATTTACTCTTGGAGTTTTTGGAAAGTTTGTAAGCACTGAACAAATAGCGAAAGACATGCGGCTTTCAAAGGCTATTGCGCAAGTTTGCTGTAGAAGGAACGATAGACCGGCATTTCATTCAATCGCGTCCGACGCTCAAAATGAGTCAAGTAATCCATTGAATCTTCCGGTGGTCTTTCGTCAATTAAGTGCGGACCTGACCACGACGTTAACTCAGCGATAAGTTCGACAGTGCTTTCGTAATAGTCGAGTACATCGGTCCAGAAATGCAACTTCGATCCTGGTTTTAAGGCTCGATCGATCGCGAGAATCATCGATTCATTGAGCACGCGACGCTTCTTGTGTCGTGCTTTCCACCACGGATCAGGAAAGTAAACATGGACTGCTTCGAGTCGAGCGATTGGCACAGCGGTATTCATCACTCGAACTGCATCGGCGCAAAGACAGACGGCGTTATCTAAATTGTCTCGCTTCAGTCTCGAATTCGCCAAGGCGGCGTACTTCGACGCGATCTCCAATCCGACGAACTGAGTCGAAGGCTGATTCTTCGCCGCGTTTTTCAAAAACATTCCTTTCCCCGAGCCTACTTCAATCTCAATCGGGATCGATGAATTTATCAGCGCATCAAAATGGTGCGAATCTTCCAAGCGACGAAAACCGTGACTTGCAAACCGATCAAGCGTGACCTTTGATGCATCGGACGACATTATTTCTCTACTTCTACTAACAACCAAATATTCTTGAATTTAACCCGATCACCACCGCCCGAAAAAACCAACGAGAGCGTTTGGAAGTCTCCTAACGCGTACGATTGATTGCTGCCCGAAATTTGAACTCGATCATGTATTTTGAAGCCATTAAGCAGTACCGTCAGGTCAGCCGACGAAATCTTTTTGGCGTTGGGATCATATTTCAAAGCGCTCAATTCAATGTCGTAAGTTTGCCAACTTTGAGGAGGTAAACACATATTCAAGCTCGGCTGTCGTCGATTGCCAATCGCACCGCAAAGATTATTGTTGGCGATCCTACCGAA
This sequence comes from Pirellulaceae bacterium, assembly GCA_041740995.1. Lineage (GTDB taxonomy): Bacteria > Planctomycetota > Planctomycetia > Pirellulales > Pirellulaceae > JBGSKY01. The sequence continues at coordinate 26,335 of JBGSKY010000081.1, read as the reverse complement.
CGAATCGACGATCGATATCTGGCAAAGCCCATCAAGGAAGATGGCCGAATCGGCATGCTTTGGATCAACGACCTTGGGCTCAATGTCTAACGCAATCTGAAACTCAATATGCAATTTACATCGGCGATTGCTATTGATCACTGCAACAGTTTCCCTTTCACGTTGGACGTCCGAAATTGATGCTTCCACGAGCGCAGCGAGAATGTCGTGATGACTGTCTGTTTCGGTCAGTTGCGTTGCTCCAGCCGGCGGCATTCGTCCGAGAGTTGGGCTTTGACGAATCACTTTCTGTAGCGTAGCAATCGGCTTAGAGTGTGAGCCGCCGCGATCGAAAATGCGTGCTTGCTTGCCGTCCAGCTCAAAAGCATATTGATTGATCCAACCGGTTGCTTGGCCATTCTCAGATTTGACAGCAAGCTCGATTGGCTGATCGGCAATACGATTTGACTTAGCGGAATATCCAAAGCCTGGTAACCCTTCGTCCAGCAAATGAATTTTTAAGTGCGCCGCGTCGATTGCCACCGCCTGCAAGCCAATATTTTGCTTGTTTCCAGCGATAACGCCTAAATATTCGCCTTGTAGTTTTGAAACGGCACCAAGCGAACCAGCCTCGTCAGTCCAGCCTATCGAAGGAGTGACTGCTGACAATAATAGGCTGGCAAGCAAGAAATTTCCGAGCACGCAGTCGATCAAGGATCGTAGGCCGTGCATGACTGGACTAGCGCCTTCGCTGTGGTGGTGGTGGAGCGCTTGCGGATGCCGCAGCGCCAGACGCTTGGAAGATTCCTTCCTCAACGGTTAATCGCATGATGACTCCATTATCGACCGCGCGGCTGGTTACTAAGACTGAATCGCTTGCAGAGAACTCTAATGCTTTGGCGATCGCGGCTCGAACGATCGAAACTGCTTTGTCATCGTCGATCAGTTTCTCGGCATATTGTAAAATCGGTAGCAAATCGATTTTTGCATCAAACGGATCCGCTTTACCGCCAGTGTTAGCAGCAACTCTTTGGAAGGCTTGCTCAAAATTACGTTCGCAATTGACGCCGATTGCAAGTGCGGCTTTCTTTTCGCCGAAGGCCATGACGAACGGAAGAGTCTCACCGACAGCGGCGATCAGTGACGAATCGTTCGAAGGCACTTTCCAAGTGCCGCGATACATTCGCATGTCAGCTTTGTTAATCGCACTACCTTCCAACGATGGTGCGCCTGGCTCGTTTTGGTATGTCTTAAAAAGATCAACAACTTCCGATTCCAATTTCGCTGCGTTAGCAACTCGACCGCCGGCATAAAAGTTGAGCCCGCCTTCGAAATTCATTGCATAACTTCCATCGATGTCACCTTCTTCAATCGTCGCCTTGAGCGAGTCAGTCAGGGTTTGCAGCGATTTTCTGAGGACTTCACGTCCAGCTTCGTCATCGACTTGATTGTTGATTTGTTTATTTAGTTCCGCCACCTGCATGTCCATCTGCTCACTAGCTTGGGCTGCATCCTCAGGGCTAATCTTTGATCGATATCGCATTTGAATCGGATCGGATGTCAGCGCAAAGTCACTGTATTGGCTGGTCAGGTCTTTTTGCATGCCTGTTTGCTTGGCAAGCTTCGAACCAGGAACGAACTTGGTTCCCAATTCCAACTGCACAGCTTTGGCTTGTTGATTGACGTTCAGACCGATTAGCAGCTGTTCAGTGTCAGCAATGCTTTCCTTCAATTGCTTCATGGCTTGTTCGCCTCGTTCTCGACTGGCTTTCAACTCTTCTTCGGACATGTTTTCGGCGCCTTGTGACAGAGCCGATTCGAAGCCTTGGTCAAGTCCAGCAAGGATTTGCTCGCGAAGTGGTTCAGGAATGCTGGCGACCATCAAGCTAACGGCGATATCATATCGATCCGAAAGCCGCGCAATCAGGGATGAGGGGTCTGCTGGAATGCGTTCTAAGTCTTCTTCAAACTGGCTGACGTAGAGCCACTTGTTCTTGTAAAGGGCATAAAGACTGCTGGCCAAGCCGGCTTGCAATTGATATTTCCCAGTGGAAAGTTCGTTGTAAGTTACGAAGTTAGAAATGCCAGCCAGGAACGAATCTAAATCGTTTACTGGCAACATGAGTATCGACTGCGGCTGGCCTTCATCAGTCAAATTTACCGCCATACCAATCGGCCGCGTTCGATCCACTCCTTGCGTGTATTGATTTACGCTCATGGTGAGCATCCCGCCAATCATCGGCGGTTGACCGGTGATACGAGTTAGGTAGACAAGGTCAGGAATTAATTTCTCGAGGCTTGTCAGCGATACAATTGCGGTCGGTTGCCCTGTGCCTACTGCTGCTGGCGTAGGTAGTTTGTCTTGTGCACTGACAATTCCAACGCAACAGAGCGTTATCCAGATCAAAGACGCTTTCGCGGTAAGCAGCAGCGTTGACCGAGGCACAACAGAAACCTTTAACAACATCTCTTCAATCCTTCGTTTTTCGCCTGAGTGTTTTTTGTCGGAGTAATGCGCGGTCGAAATGGGTTCAATTACATTTGCGGATCGCTCCGAGCAGATGTGATCGATAGACGATACCGGGCATTTTTTGATTGCGAGGAGCAATCACCATAATTGAGGTCTGACCGCCAATTATTTTGGCACGTAACGAGGGCACCTGAACAGGGGGCAAGTTGAACTTTGGAGGCGCATTTTTCCAACAAAAGGCGTTTTGAGGTCGGAAAACGCTCGACTCTGGTCCGCAAAGATCACCCAGACGGTGACTGGAAGTTCTTAGGAAGCAACTCCATTTAGACGGCAATCGGCAGTTCCATCGTTCTGCAACGCACTTCATCTGACATGTTGCGAATGTCTTCCGCCGATCAGGCGACTTCTGCAATAGCAGTTGCTTCATCATGTCCAACTACTGATGGAACCGTATTGTGGGTGCAAAAAGAAGGTCTGGACATCTGTCGTCGAGCAAGTGGTCGAAAGAAACTTCAGAAGTTCACACTGGGATGTAGAGCGGTTACAATTAGTCAGACATAAGATGTCGCTTGCTCAATTGACTCGAAAGCTCCAGACAAACCGATACTAATTTGTTACCCGATCAACAGGGCAACGTCAGCAGAAATAAAAAAATGGAACGCGTTGTATTAGCGATGAGCGGCGGCGTTGATTCGTCGGTTGCTGCGCATTTGCTGATTGAACAAGGTTACGATGTCGTCGGCTTGTTTATGCGACATGGTGAAGAATCATCAACGGCTTGCCAATTGGATCTTGATGAACGTCCCAACCATCGCAGTTTGCCGATCGTAAAAGGTCGCAGCGATCACAAACAAGGATGCTGCAGCGCAAGCGACGCGGACGACGCACGCCGTGTAGCGGATCGATTTGGGATTCCATTTTACGCAATGGACATGCAGTCTGATTTCAAACGAATTGTCGACTACTTTGTTGATGAATACCGAGCTGGACGAACACCGAACCCTTGTGTGCAATGCAACAATTGGATCAAGTTCGGCGCATTGTTTGACTATGCAGATGCCGTAAACGCAAGATATGTTGCAACCGGGCACTATGCGCAATTGCTACCAGTTATTGACGACTCAGTTGAGCTTGGCATCTTTCGCGGTGTTGATGCGAGCAAAGACCAATCGTACGTTTTGGCAGGTATCGACCGCAAGTTCTTGCCGCGAATGCTGCTGCCAGTTGGCGGATTCGAAAAAACTCGTATTCGCGAAATGGCAGGTCAAATCGGATTGAACGTCGCAAACAAGAAGGACTCTCAGGAAATCTGCTTCGTGACCAGTGGGCATCATGGAGAGTTCGTTCGAGGACGTTCAGCCGCAACTGGTCAGGCCAAGAGACTCAGTATTGGCACGATTGAAACTTCTGACGGTCGTCAAGTCGGAACGCACGATGGCATTGAAAATTTTACCATTGGTCAACGCAAAGGGCTTGGCGTTGCAATGTTAGAGCCCTACTTTGTCGTACGGCTGGACGCGATCGAAAACAAAGTCATCATCGGAATACGCGAGGAATTGGCTCGTCAGCGGCTACACGCAACTGGTTGCAATTGGTTGAGCGACAAAAACATCGACCGAGACGACCTGTCAGTGCAAATAAGATACAATTCAACCGCTCACGCAGCTATGATAGAACGTCTGGCGGGAGGATCGATGGATATCACCTTTGAGAATCCGGTCGAATCGATAGCGCCTGGCCAGCTCGCGGTCGCATACGAAGGCAATCGCGTTTTGGGTGGCGGATGGATTGAATCAGCCACTTAATGCTCGTCTCACAACAACCGAAGTACACGCACCATGACAAATCCGCTTCTCGTTCTCAGCTCCGATGCAATCTTGTTGGTCGGTCAGCAGAACTTTGATAATTTGCTTGAAGAGGGTGGGTTTTCTCTTAGCACGATTCTTCAGGTACTTGCGATCCTCTTTTTCGGAGTGATTGCGTTGGTGATAGCCATTGTGTTCTGGAATTTTGGTTCACTGTGGTTTCAAGCTTGGATGAGCAATTCGGAAGTTCGGCTGACAAGTCTCGTTGGGATGTATTTTCGGCAAGTTCGCCCGCAGGTAATTGTGAACGCCAAAATTATGGCGGCCCAATCGGGTTTAGATATAGAAAGCGCCAATGGTATAACAACCGAGCGACTTGAAGCGCATTATTTGGCTGGCGGTAATGTAATGAACGTCATCACCGCCATTATCGCTGCTCACCGGGCGGGCATCGATTTGGACTTTGATCGAGCTTCCGCCATCGATCTTGCTGGCCGCGATGTTCTTGACGCTGTTAAAACGAGCGTTCATCCAAAAGTGATCGACTGCCCTGATCCCAGCCATTCGACGACACGAACGCTTTCCGCGATTGCCCGTGACGGTGTGGAATTGAAAGTCACTGCGCGGGTGACTGTTCGTACCAATTTGGATCAATTGATCGGTGGCGCGACAGAAGAGACTGTTATAGCGCGAGTTGGTGAGAGCATGATCAGCAGCATCGGCTCGGCAGAACATCACAATGAAGTGCTCGAAAGACCGAACTTGATCGCTGAGAAAGTGTTGAAGCGTGGCTTGGACAATCAAACCGCCTTTCGTATCGTTTCAATTGATATCGCAAATATAACGGTCGGGCAAAACATCGGCGCTCGGCTTCGGGCGGACCAAGCAGAGGCTGATACGCGAATGGCACAAGCGCAAGCTGAACGTCGACGTGCCGAAGCGATTGCGACCGAACAAGTGATGCGTGCGAAAACGGCTGAAAACCGCGCATTGCTGGTGCTCGCTGAGGCCGAAGTACCACGAGCTTTGGCTGCCGCGTTCAAGGAAAGCAAGTTCGAGTTTTCTGATTCCTAGTCTGTGAATAGAACGAAGTATTTGCGTAATGAGTTGTTCCCAGCGATTCTGTTTGTCCGTGTTGTTGTCTAGCCTTGTCGCTTGCCAAATTCTCTTGTGCCCAAAGATCTTCGCGCAGAGCAACATCGACGCAAATGCTTCATTGCAATTGATGCAGGCTGAAGAAGATGCCTTTCAAGCGGCTGCTAATCAAGTTCAAAACTCTGTTGTCCAGATCGAAACCTTCGGCGGACAGCAGCTTGTAGAAAAAGAGACCGTTGCTGACGGCCCATCTAGCGGTACAATCGTCGATCCGAACGGCTGGATCATTACAAGCATGTTCCAATTTCGCAACGATCCAGCATCAATTACGGTTGTCTTACCCAGTGGTGATCGGAAGGCCGCTCGAGTCGTTGCTCGCGATAATAGCCGTGAGCTGACGCTACTGAAAATCGACGTCGATTCGCCACTCCAACCAGTCATTGCCGCCAAACGTAGTGAAATGCAAGTCGGTCAATGGACGATCGCTTTAGGCAAAACATTCGACGCGCAGACTGCTTCGCGATCCGTCGGGATTTTAAGTGCGACACGTCGAATTTGGGACAAAGCGATCCAAGCCGATGTTAAGGTGTCACCGTTTAATTACGGAGGACCGCTGATCAATCTTGCCGGAGAAACGCTAGGGATCTTAGCACCGATCGATCCAGGTATTGCAACTGAAGGCGAAGTTCAACAGTGGTACGATTCGGGCATCGGCTTCGCAATTCCGATGGAAGACATACTAGCGCGCTTGCCGCTCTTAAAAGAAGGTAAAAACATCGAACGCGGCTTATTAGGTTTCCGACCGGCAGTCAAAGACGATTTTGCGAAGGTCGTCGAAATAGCCGGCGTCATTCCTGGAACGCCGATGGCAAAAGCCGGTTTTAAAAAAGGCGATTTGATCAAACGAGTGAACAATCGAGAGATATTGTTCGTCAATCAAATGCGCCACGTCGTCGGACCACTAGACGCAGGAACGACTGTGCCGATCGAAGTCGAACGAGACGGCGAGCGAATAACGCGTGACTGCACTTTGGTTGATACGCTGCCGATCTATCGAAATCCCTTTGTTGGTTTGATGCTTGCAGAAGTTGTCCAATCCAAGTCATTGGTCATTACAGCGGTACAGGCCGATGGACCAGCAGATCGGGCAGGATTGAAAGTCGGCGACTATGTTCGTCAGTTCGCCGGCGAAGACGTTTCTGCACTAGATGATTTCGCCACGCAAATCATCTTTTCAGACTACCGTCAGCCAATTGATTTAGGTGTCCAATCTGAATCAGAAGGATCTGTCCGCGTTGTCCAAATCCAGCCAACGATTTGGCCCAGTTTTGATGACTTACAGGCCGTCTCACAACAGTCGTCAGAAAAAGATGGGAACAAAGTTGAGTCTGCGGCTAGAATCGCTGGCACGATCGAACTTCCGTTTTCTGACGTTCCAAATAAGGTGACTGCGTTGGTGCCACAGGGGCTTTCCGAGCAACCGCTGGGGTTATTTTTGGTTGCGGCCGAACCAGGAGAAAAGCTCGATCAGAAACAGATCGAATCAGCTTGGGCCAAGTTCTGCGAAGACCAGCAATTTATCTTGTGCGTTGTCTCATCAGGCGATCCCCAAGCTTGGTCGCTCGAAGAGTTAGAGATTTTTAATCGCTCGCTAGCCCATCTACGCCAACAATACACAATCGATAATCATCGAACGATTATCGGAGGCTTCAATGCTGGTGGTACTATCGCATTGATCGCTGCCTTTGAAGATGTGGAAGAGTATCGCGGTATATTTTTCGGTAGCGACCGGGCTCCCTCGCGTTTTCGTTTGCCGCCCGCCGAACCGCAATTGGCCATAGATTTTCTCCTCGCGGCATCTAACGAGTCGATCGACTTGCTGCAAAAGATTGCGCGAGAACGTGGCTACCAAGCCGATTCAATCGGAGCTCAATGCAAGCTTGCAGACGACGATTCGAATGAAGCAGCAAAGAGACTGCGACAATTTCTGGCAACCCGAAGCTGGCTATAAGTCATGCGGCATTTGCAAGGATGCGATGCGGATTGCTAATCAGTTTCCGCTCTTGACAAGTTTTTAAGACTTCTAAAACAGCAATCGTCAATGAATATCCAGCGTCACAGCTCGATGGTCCGATCCGTGTCCTTCTGGCCAGACTGAACGTTCTACAACTTTTACTTGATCGTTCACCAAGACATGATCGATTGGTATGCCATAGTCGCCTAGATATGCTGGCCAGCTTGAATAGTAGCCATGAAAACGTCGAGTGTCGCCCAACGCGCCAGTTCTCAACATTTGTCGAAAGACGGGCGACCAAGGGCTGGTGTTCAAGTCGCCCATGAGGATCACCGGTTGGTCCATTTTGCCAGCCGCCCATTGTGCAGCCGCGATGAGCTGCTGATTGCGTTCGAAGACACGATTGCCAGGCCAGCGCGGCGAATAGGTGTGCATCGCTAGCAAGTTGTGAACGATGCTGGAATCGTGTGGTTTGAATTTGATATTGGCCGCACGCAATCCGTTGATACGCTGGAATTCCAACTTCGTATCCTTCAATTTGGTCATGACAATGATGCCTTGCGAATGCCACATCGGCGACCAAAGCGTATCGACATAGTCAGTTCGCAATTCTTGCAGATGATTGCCTAGCTCCGCATTGCATTCAAAGATGACGACAATATCCGCGTCGGAATTTCGAATTGCTTTTTCAACTTCGTCATATTCAAAGTTCATCAGCAAGGCGTTCCAGGCCAGAATCTTTGTCCGTTTGCCGTCAAACGCTTCCCATTTCGCGATAGGAATCGCCTGCCAGGGTAGCGTCACAGCGGTCATCAGCAACCACGGACCGGCAAGCAGGACGACGCGTCGCAGCCAGCTCGACGCAGCGGTTTGGTGACGGCGAAATAGAAAGACAGTAGACGCGAACGCAAGCACAACTGTTGTCAAAACCCAAATGTGCAAACTGGCATGCGTAATGATGTCGGCCAAGGCAGATTGTGAAGCAACAAGCCAAGCGATGCTGAGAATCCAGATCGGAAAACTCGCGAAAAACGCGACGTGCAAAAGGAAGCGTTCAATCAACGGCGTGTCGCTGCGAAATCGCTCAGAACGGATCTCAGGAACTTCACTCATGAGCAGTCATGCAGCCTTCTTGATTGATAGCGAATCGGGACAAGAACCTATTCATTGCAACCATCTACTTCATTCGATTTCCCGCAAAATACAAAGCTAAACGAACAGTTTAACTGAACTGACCATACAACATAGCCATGCCAATTTATGGTCGCAAATTTAACTTTTAAAGTTTATCGAAAGTCAGCTTGACCCGCTCGTGATCAAGTTCCTATGTTACGCCCATCACCGCATCGCAGCTGAGTAAAACACGCTCGGCGAACGATTCGACACAAAAGCAAAACCGAAAAAAGTGGTAATCGAGGCAAGGCTGTTAGCGGAGTTAATCTGGTGACAAATTGCTTACACCGAACAACATGGATGTTGACCGGTGCCAGGCAACTTACTTCGACGATCCTCGAGGGATTTGGTGACACGGATGTCCCAACCCTCGTTCATTAAAAATTGCTCCTGGCATTGTCGCTCGTAGTCCTTCGCCCCCCTGGGACTCGTTCACTGCCAGGAGCTTTTTTTATTTCTTGCCGCGTTCTTCAAAGACGCGTGCAGACGGAAACTCAGTTTCTGAAAGCCTGAACTACGAATGGTGACGCCACCGCGCTAGACGTAGCAGCGTCTTGGCCGTCTCGCGACCTTCTTTGAGCGAAATCTTCGAGACGCCCTCGACGCGCTCGACATACACAATTGGAACTTCGACTATGGATCCTTTCTGTTTCCAAATTCGCCATAAAACTTCTTCGAGAAATCCATAGCTTGCATTGTCGATCGACTTCAAATCAATACTTGCCAAAGAACTGACGCGATAGCACCGAAAGGCCGACGAGCAATCTTTGAACTGCCAGCCGATGAGCCAGCGGGCAATCATGTTGACGCTGCGAGAAGTCGCAATTCGTTTCCACGAACAATTTTCCAATCCGCCGCCATCCACATACCGCGAGCCAATTACTAGATCGGCTTGGTGACTGGCGTCTAGCAGCTGAGTAATCGCCGCGGGGTCGTGACTTAAATCGGCATCTAAGTTTACGCATCGATCGAACTGATGTTCGATCGCGTAAAGCAGACCTGACTGAATCGCCGAGCCGAGACCGAGCTTCTTGCCTCGATTAAGGACTTCAAGTTTCGGATACCGTGCTCGGTTTGCATCCAACCATTGGTAGGTCGAATCCTTCGAGCCGTCATCGACTAGCAGGACGTTTGCGTTAGGAACTGCCGCAGCGATTCTTTCGAGCAATTCGGGAAGGTTCTTCCCTTCGTTATAAGCGCAGATCAAAATTAGGACTCGGTCTTGATTTGGGCCGAGCGATTTTTTCGAAGTATCTGAGTTGTCGAATTTTTGCAAAACCAGCTCGGCTTGATTGACGGAGCGCTATTTGATTACCAAATTAACCATACGGCCTGGCACGATGATCTTTTTGACGATCGTTTTGCCAACCAGCAATTCCGTAATACGGACATCTTGCATCGCTTGGCTCTCCATCGCTGCAGCGTTGGCGTTTGCATCAATCATCATTTTGGCTCTCAGCTTGCCATTGATTTGAATGGGAACTTCAATGGTATCGGCTCGAATAGCATCTGGATCAAAGACTGGCCACGGCTCATAGGCAAGCGTTTCCGGGTGCCCGAGCAATCGCCACAATTCCTCGGCGATGTGTGGCGCAAATGGCGAAAGCAACAAGACCAAGGTTTCCATCGCCGATCTTGGACGCTCAGTTTGCTTGGTGAAAAAGTTGACCGTTTCCATCAATCGCGCGATAGCGGTATTAAAACCGAGCGACGCAATATCATGAGACACGGCTTGAATCGCGGTGTGGATCACTCGATTTTCATCTGCGTTGCAAGCGCGATCGACGATTTGTTCGTGCAGGATGCTTGCCTCACTGCGCTCATCAACAATTAATCGCCATAACCGATCCAAGAAATTCTTCACGCCATTGACACCGGTCATGCTCCATGGTTTAGTCGCTTCCAATGGCCCCATGAACATTTCGTACAACCGCAACGCATCGGCACCATACTGCTGCACAACTTCGTCGGGATTAACGACATTGCCGCGACTCTTGCTCATCTTGAACGATCGCGCGTCGATTTTGACATTTGCGTCGCTGGTCAGCACAAAAGCGTCGCCTTGTTTTGTGATCAATGATTCATCGACCGACACCTGCGTCAATTCCGAATTGTCGCTCTTGTGTTTGTATGTCCCATCCTCTTGTTTGATCGCTTCGGCGGTCGAAACAAACGTTCCAGTTAGATTTTGAAAAGCCGTGTATTCGACTTCGCCCAAGATCATTCCTTGGTTGATCAGCTTGCGAAACGGTTCGGCTTGTTGCACAACTCCGCGATCGAACAGCACTTTGTGCCAGAAACGAGAATACATCAAATGCAAGACGGCATGTTCGGCGCCACCGACATACAAGTCGACTGGCATCCAAGCTGCTTCTTTCTCCGGTGCAATCAATTGTTCGGAATTGTGTGGGTCAATGTATCGCAGATAGTACCAACAAGAACCGGCCCATTGCGGCATTGTGTTGGTCTCACGTTGGTAGCGTTTGCCATCGATCTGCACGTATAACCAATCGTCATCCGCCTTCATCAATGGCGGTTCCGGGCGACCGTGCGGTTTGAAGTCTTCCAATTCGGGTAGGTCAACTGGTAGTTCTGCGAGATCGACTGGCCTTCGCAACCCGTTTGGCTGCCCTTCGTCGTCCAATTCATTGAGAATCGGAAACGGCTCGCCCCAGAATCGTTGCCGCGAGAAAAGCCAATCGCGAAGCTTAGTGTTGGTCGCCGGTTTGCCAAGTCCAGCGGTATGAAGTTCCGCCGCGATCGCTTGTTTGACTTCGCTAGTTTTCATGCCGTCAAAACGACCGCTGGCGATTGCGACTCCTTCGCCGCTGAAGCATTTCTTTTCTGTCTCGTTGATCACTTCGGTCGGTCGGACGACTTCGACGATCGGCAATCCGAACAGTTCGGCGAACTCGAAATCGCGTTGGTCATGGGCTGGGACAGCCATGATTGCACCGGTACCGTAGCCAGCGAGCACGTAGTCCGCGATCCAAATCGGAATCGGTTTTTGTGTGACCGGATTAATCGCGAACGAACCGGTGAAGACGCCTGTTTTCTTGCGATTGCCTTCGGTCCGATCGCGGTCGCTTTTGAAAGACGCCGATTCAACATATCGCTTTACCGCATCGGCCTGTTCGAGTGCGGTCAACTGGCTAACCATCCGATGCTCCGGAGCGATGACCATATAGGTCGCACCAAAAAGCGTGTCGGGGCGAGTGGTATAGACACGCAACGAATGCTCGTCTTGTTCACGCGGAAAACCCGCTGACTTTCGTTGCGTCGTCCAAGCCGCATATTGTGCTGATGGGCCGCAGAAGAAGTCGACTTCCGCGCCTCGGCTGCGACCGATCCAATCTTGCTGCAGCTTTTTGATGCCGACCGGCCAATCGAGTGGTTCTAAATCATCCAACAGACGATCGGCGTACGCGGTGATTCGCAGCATCCACTGACGCAGCGGAATTCGCTGGACAGGATGGCCGCCCACTTCGCTTCGCCCGTCGATAACTTCTTCGTTTGCCAGGACGGTTCCCAATTTTGAGCACCAGTTTACAAGCGAGTCAGCCTGGTAAGCCAGTCGAAAAGAATCCTGATACCGTCGAACTGCGTCGGCTCCCTGGGCTTCGATTTCCGTTGGAATGGGCAATTCGTCGATCGCTCGACCTCGCTGCTGGTCTGTGTCAAACCAAGTGTCGTAGATCAGTAAAAAGATCCACTGCGTCCACTTAAAATATTCTCGATCGGTCGTCGCAATCATTCGCGACCAATCGTATGAGAAGCCGAGCATTTTCAGTTGCCGCGTGAAATTCTCGATGTTCGCTTCGGTGCTTTGCCGTGGCGGAGTGTTGGTTCGGATCGCATGTTCTTCGGCTGGCAAACCAAATGCGTCATAGCCCATGGGATGCAGCACCGTCTTGCCTTGCATCCTGGCGGCTCGGCAAACGATATCGGTTGCCGTGTAGCCTTCTGGATGACCGACGTGTAATCCAGCTCCACTTGGATAAGGGAACATATCCAAGACGTACAGCTTTTCACCTTCGGGCATTTCGGGACAACGAAACGTAGCATGATCATCCCAATAGGCTTGCCACTTGGGTTCAATTTCGGCTGGGTTGTAGCGAGGCATATACGCGATGAGAGGGACTGGCGATTTGCACGCCCGCCCGCGATCTTTCAAAAGGAGGTGAGAGGGGCGTCGGTGTTAGTGAATATCGTTGGCAGCGAGATAGCGTTCGGCGTCCAAAGCTGCCATACAACCGGTGCCCGAAGATGTTATCGCTTGACGATAGTAGCTGTCCGAAACGTCGCCAGCGGAAAAGACACCTTCAACGCTCGTGTATGTTCGGTATGGTGTCGTCCAGCGAATATAGCCTTCGTCGGTCAATTCGACTTGGCCGTTGAGGAAGTTCGCGTTCGGCGTATGACCGATGGCCAAAAATAACCCGCCGACTTCCAGATTATAGGACTCTTTCTTTTTGTTGTTGAGCACCTTGAGTGCGTTGACGCCGCGTTTTGGTTCACCGAGCACTTCTTCGACTTCGTGATTCCAAAGGATCTCGATCTTCTTGTTGCTCATCGCCCGATCTTGCATTACCTTACTGGCGCGCAGTGCATCGCGGCGAACGACCATATAGACTTTCGAAGCGTACTTGGACAAGTAAGTCGCTTCCTCGATCGCTGAGTCACCACCGCCGACGACGGCCAGCGGTTGGTTGCGGAATCGTGGCAATGCGCCATCGCAGACCGCACAAGCGCTAACGCCTCGGTTGCGATAGGCTTCTTCGCTGTCTAGTCCCAAATAATTCGCGCGGGCACCAGTTGCGACAATCAACGTGTGGCATTGATGATCGCCATTTTCACGAGTTTTGACAGTGAACGGTTTGTTTTGTAGATCTACGCTCACTACATCGTCAGTGATGATGCGCGTACCGAAATTGACCGCTTGCTGGCGCATTAATTCCATCAGTTCGGGGCCGGTTACCGCATGTTCGTGTTCGTCGATTGGCGGCATCATTGCAATACGATCTGCCGGCAGCGCCGTTTCCAAAAACGTCTTCAGTTTTCCTGCCGGATAGCCTGCATAGTTTTCGACTTCTGTCGTTTGAGCCAACTGTCCCAGCGGCAAAGTGCCTTGCAAGCGATTTTCTTCCGTAATCGCACCTTCAAAGACCAGCGGTTCAATATTCGCTCGGGCGGCGTAGATCGCTGCCGACCAACCTGCCGGGCCGCTGCCAATGATGATGCACTTTTCGACTTTGCTCATGAATCGTATCTGTTTAAATAGGTTTGAACAGGAAAAGCAGTATTTTGACGTCGCCGAGGCAATCCGTCGAGCCTTACCGGTCCAAGCGGTCACCGAAACGCGCTTAAATCAGGATTCAGATTGCTTTGCGCGGCAAGCGTCCAAGAAACTCAAGCCAAGCGTGCTATAATTAATTAACCTTGGTCGGCCTGAAGCTGCTGACCGAATCGATTTTTTTGGACGGAGCGGCCTATGTCGCAAGCATCAATACCAGCCCCAAATCAACCCGCACAACCCCCGACGACGTCGGTTAGGACTGCTTCAACCCCGTCGCGATTGACGCTGACCGATATGGTTGCGCAAGCTTCCGGCAGCATGCGGCGGACCGAAGCTGCGGCTACGTTCTTATCACTTGGATTGCTGGTCTGCGGATTGGCGATTGTTCTGATTTTGGTTGATCATTGGGTCTGGGCGTTGCCAACCGCTTTGCGTTGGGCGATCTGGGTGACTGTCCTGGTTGCTTCGGTAGTTTGGGTCCTGCGGCGATTGGTTCCTATGTTAGGCCGACAGATCAATCCCGAATTCGCGGCGCGGCAAATCGAACGTCGCGTCCCAGAGCTGAAGGACAGCCTGATCAGTTACGTCCAGTTGAGTCAATCCGAGGACAAAGCTCCCAAGGGCATTGTGTCGGTCGTCGGTCGGTTTGCGGTCGATCGCTTAAGCCAACATGATCTTGGACAATTTGTCTCGCCCACTACAGCTTATAAATTAGCAGCCGCATTATTTGCATTGCTGGTCATCGCAGCCGTATACATGGTCGCGTCTCCCAAGAGTGGCTTCGATTCGCTTCGACGGTTGGCTATGCCATGGGTCAATATCGAAGCACCAACGCGAGTGCGGATCGTCAAGATCGCCCCCAAGTCAGCAGTCGTTGCTCGCGGTGACAAGCTGCGCATCGAAGTTGAACTCCGAGGCTGGGTGGCTGGCGACAAAGTCGAAATCGTTTTCAGTACACTCGACGGCCAGCTTATCGACCAACGCATTTCGATGCAGCCCGAGATCGAAGGACTAACATACAATGGCTTTCTAACGACCAATGGGACAGGAATCGATCAGCCAATCAGCTATCGAGTCCAAGCGGGCGACGACGTCGTTGGTCCATTTCAAGTGGATGTACAAGCGATTCCGCAACTGGCGATCGAACGAATTGAATTGACGTTTCCGAAGTACACGCGTGTTGAGCCACGAATTCTAAGCGGCGAGACGGATATCGAAACTGTGGAAGGCACCCGTGCGACGATCATCGCAACCGCTAATCAACCGATGGCGAGTGGGCGAATCGAAGTCGATCCTCGGACTGACGAATCCGGTTTTGTAAAGTCGCAAAGCATCCACTCGCTGTCGATCGAAAATGATTTACTGCAAGGCAGCTTTACGGCCCAATTAAATGCCAAGGGTGATGATCCAACTCAGGCCAGCTACCGGCTCTCTGCGGTCAGCGTGTTGGGGCAATCAACGCTCGATCCGATCTTACATCGCTTAGTGGTCAACGCTGATCAAAAGCCGACAATTGATTGGAAGATCCGCATGGGGTCAAACGAAAACGGTTCGACTTCGATCGAACTGCCAGCGCAAACCTTAATCGAATTGCCGATTAATCACGTTTTAGATTTTGACCTGGTTGCCACCGACGCTGACTTCGGTGTTTCACAAGTCCGCGTCGCCGCGATGCAACAACGGAGACGGATCATCGACCAAACTTTAATGGTCAACGAGCAAGGCGTTGCAGGTCAGGTCGATCGGACTTGGCGGCTCGATCCGGTGGCCTTAAAGCAAAAAATCGGAGACCAATATATTCTTCAAGCCGCTGTGGCGGACAATCGCCGCTCGGCCGACGAAGCTCGTTGGGCACCAAATATTGGTCAGACTGATCCGATAGCAGTTCGCATTGTTGCGGCCCAGCAACAGGCAACGCAAACGAGTGTTCCTCGCGAACAAGCACCCGCTGTCGAACCCAAACCGCTCGACGGAAGCGACGTCGAACCAAACCAAGAACAAGCCAATACACCTAACGGGCAAAATGATGAGGCTGGCGAGAGTGGTGAAACAGACAGCAATAAGCCAACTACTGAAGGCAGCGAAGGCGCGAATGGTGAAAACAACGATGCAAATTCTGATGATGCAAATTCTTCTAAAGGCGAACAAAGCCTTGGCGATGAATCGAAAGCTGAAAATGCAGATGTTCAAGAGTCAGGCACAGACAGTACAAACGATTC
Source organism: Pirellulaceae bacterium (assembly GCA_041740995.1). Taxonomy (GTDB): domain Bacteria; phylum Planctomycetota; class Planctomycetia; order Pirellulales; family Pirellulaceae; genus JBGSKY01. The sequence goes on along the minus strand of JBGSKY010000081.1, from coordinate 10,284 downwards.
GAATATTCCGAGCGAAGATCAGGCGGCAATGGGCGAATCAAGCGGCAATAAGCCAAACGGCGATCAGTCCAACAGTGATCAATCCAAGGGTGATCAGCCCAACGGAGACGAATCAAACGGCGACAGTGATTCGCAAGCTGCAAATGGGCAACCGCAGTCAGAGAAACCCAACGGCGAAGGTGACGATCAGCAATCCGGCAGCGAAGAAAACAATAGCAGTGGTGCTCCACAGAGTGAGCCTTCGAAGGACCAATCTTCCGAACCATCATCGGCTGGAGCGAGTGAAAAAGGTGACAAGCAATCGAGCAGTTCGGATTCGGGGCAAGGCGGCAATCAGTCTTCCGACAGCCAGGCCGCTGACGGCAAATCTCAAGCGAAATCTTCCGATCAAGGCGGCGGCGGAACGCCTGATAATTCAGGTTCTGACAATGGCCCAGCCAACGGACAGTCGAGCAGCCAAAATAATTCATCTGGCAGCCAACAATCCAACGCTAATTCGCAGCCGTCGAGCAATGGCGCAAACCCTTCGCAGAATAACGGTTTTCCTTTAGGCTCACCAAGCGGGAACAATTCTTCAGATGACTCTTCAACAAGTAATCCGTCGGCTGGCAACTCACCAAACGGTGTTCCGAAAGGACAGAACGATGGACAAAGCAGCACGCAATCCAATGGTCAATCGACAGATTCGACTGGCTCACCTTCGCAATCCAGCGGCAGTGGTCAATCGCAATCACCACCTTCGGATGCCAATTCCAATTCCAAGGGCGGCGAGAAAGGTCGTCTAGATAATGTCGAACGTGGACGCAACGGCGACGAACCAATCCATGATGGCGAGGCATTTGAAGAGATTCAAAAGTGGATTAAGGAAAATGGCCAGCCTGAAGACGCAGCCAGCCAATCGTCGCAAAATCCGTCAAACAGCGATGGCCAATCTCCAGCGACAAACGGCCAAGAGCAATCTGACTCGTCATCGAATCCGAAGACCGGATCATCAGCAGAACAACCCAAGCCAGGTGACACAAAACCGAGTGAAACTAATCAAGGTTCTCAATCAAGCTCCAGCGACGGTTCGAAGCCAGAGAACGGTTCAAGTACCGGCGAAAAGTCTTCTGCAACTAACTCAGATAGCAATGCTGCGGAAGGTTCTGAAACAGGAGCCAGCGATGGATCACCCGCCGGAGAAAGTTCAGCCGGCAACAGCAATCAACCTGGGCAATCATCATCTGGTCCAAGCGCCGCTGGTGAACCGAGTAACGGTTCGCAACCGGCCACGCAAGGCCAGAGCGGAATGCCCAATGGTGGACGTCCCGCACCTGGACAGGGCGATAATCCTTTGAATTCAGATAACCCTTCTGGACCAACCGCCAGTGATCCAGCCAACGTCGATTATGCGAAGAAGACGACGGATTTGGCACTTGAATATTTGGACCAACAACGCGATCAACCTGACCCCGAATTGTTAAAAAGACTTGGTTGGACAGATGAACAATTGCGTCAGTTTACTGATCGTTGGAAACGAATGCGCGATCGAGGAGTCCAACCTGACGGTGTCAAACAGGACTATGCACAAGAGCTGCGAGCGCTTGGTTTGGAGCCACCCAAAGCAAATCAGCAGCAGACGAAATCGATCGATGATCGGATGCAGGGACTTAACGAAGAAGGGTTAAACGTGCGGCCACCGCAGACACTGCAAAATCAATTCGATGCTTTCCGCCGAGCCGCCCAACAACGCGCAACCAAGTCTCGCCGACCGTAAAGTATCGCTTATCCTTAGACTTTGCGGCAGCTTTGCATTTGAGTTACTGCCCGTCTCCATCTAGCGACTTCAGCCGCGGAATTTGCTGGACTGCTTCGCTAATTTTCAGAGCGTACAAGCGAACGGCGGAAGCGTAGTCTTTTTTGTTGAACGCGATATTTGCCTCGCTCATCGGATCATCGAGGATTTTCCAGTCGATGTTCCAATGGTTTTCGGTGGCCGCTTCTCGCAAGCCCTGTAAGGTGCCTGACAACCTTTCGGCCATGCCTTGATCGGCGCGACATTTCCATCTTCGATGAGGTGCTTTTCCATAGCGGTCAGGGAACGTACGCTGTGATGATTTTCTATTGAAGAGCTGTACGACGCCAGCCAAGAGCGCCAGGGCGCTGAGCACGGTTGTCACGACCGCCAAAGGGATTTGATTCAAGTACAACAAACAACTAGCGGCCAGCGCGCAAATAATGCAAGTGATCAAAAAAGGAAGCGAAAATTTTGGCGGTTCGCGGTGGCGAATCTCGCTGGCGATCTGCGATGGATTGGAAGCCACCAAATCGCTACCAATTTCGGCGACAACGACCGTAATGTTATCTGGCCCACCACGCAAGTTTGCTAAATCAACCAGCGCTTGGCTGGACTGCTCTGGCGGCAGCAAACTCATGATTACGCCCAATTCTTCGTCGGCGACTTGACCGGTCAGACCATCAGAACAGAGCAAAAACTTGTCGCCAACCTTTAGCGGAAACGGGCCTTCTAGATCAACAACGACCGAAGCGTTTGGTCCCAATGAGCGAGTGATCACATTCTTTGGAATGACTGACGCCTTGAGCGCCTCGTCATTGATCTCACCGGCGGCTTGCATTTCCCAAACCAACGAATGGTCAAAGGTCAGTTGTTCCAAATGTGAATCACGCAATCGATAAATTCGCGAGTCGCCGACATGGCCACAAACTGCGCCTTCGGGCAACATCAACAGCACGCTGACTGTGGTGCCCATATTGCGAAATTCGATGTTGGCTTGTCCGCGGCGATAAATTTCGCTGTTGGTTTCGATCATTGCCCGATGCAGGCGTTCGACCGGCAGTCCGTCGACTAATTTTCCGTAGTGATGCGGGATCCCTTCGGTCGCCATGCGACTGGCTTTTTCTCCTGCGGCGTGAGCTCCCATGCCATCCGCAACAATGAGCAAATGTCCATTGCGTTGCCAACCGGTCAGCGCATCACTCATCACAGCAACATAGGAATCTTGATTGGTCCGCCGACGCATGCCGATATTGGTTACAGCCGCAACCTTGACAGCGCTGGCGTACGGGTCGTCACTTTGATGAATCGATAGATGTTTGGACACGTCAGTTAGCGGCTCCGGCCCGCTTTTTTTCGCTAGCGATGTTTACGATTGCCACATAGAAGCTAGGGGGTTTACTTAGGTTGGAGAACTGTGCCAACCTAGGAAGCGAATTAAAACCGTCATCCACTATACACAAACCGATTGCTCTCTTGTGCTCTCAGTCATCACAAAACTATAGTCCGAGCGGAACGCCTTGCATGGTTCGCTTGGTTTTGCGTGACTTGTGCCTGATAGGATACCACTCTAGCCCTCGCCATACACATGACCGATCTGCCCAAAACGCTAATTTTGTCGATCACCTTGATAACCATTTTGGCATCTCCGGGGTGCTTGCGTCGTCGGATGACCGTCCGCACCAGCCCGCCAGGCGCGATGGTTTACGTTGATCGGCAACCGATTGGTGTAACACCCGTTTCCAGCTCATTCACTTATTATGGCACACGGCACTTTGAAATTGTTAAAGATGGCTTTCGAACTGAAAAATTCATGCGTCGTTTTAATCCGCCATGGTACGAATTGCCAGGCTTGGCCTTCATAACCGAAACGCTTTATCCTTTCGAAAAGCGCGATGAACGAATTGTCGACGTGCAACTTTCCCCGGAGGCAGTTGTGCCAACCGAAACAATCATTGCCAGCGGACAAGAACTGCGTGATCAATCGCGTTTAGGAGTTGCCGTCAGCGCGCCGCCGACTGCTTCATCGCTTGGTCCTGCCGTAAGCGTCTCGCCATCAGACCTAGTGCTTCCCGCCAATCCGCCGGTGAACAACTTTCCAAGCGACACGTATCCTAACAGCGGATTTCCGCAAACTCCTGCGGTGCCGAACAATGGGCCGTTGTTTGGATTTCCAAATCGAATTCCATCGGCTGAACCGATTCCCGGTGGAGCCTATCGACCGCTTGGCGACAACTGAAAAAATGGCGGACCGGGTTTGAGCTTTGAGTTTTAAATGGACCAAGACCTAATATAAGGCGAAGCACGCTGTTCAGATTTTTCAAGTAAGCTGAGGGCCGTAAGACCTGTTGTGACGCAGAAACCTGAGGCAACGCTCAACAGCAAATGATCGAAGCTGAAACAATGACTAGTCCTTCATGGAAACTATCAAAACTGAACGAAAATCGGAAAATTCATCGATTACAGCTATTCAGATATTCAATGCAGTGCGTTTTTCGATTGCTGAAGCATAGAATTCGAAAGCATACACATACGGAGCGGTAAACGCGGCACCCTCCAGGCGAGCTCTATGATGTTTTGTGGGAGCAAATTGTGTTGGGGGTGCGAACTGTTAAACAGAGATGATTCACCGATCATAGGCCGGGAAACGGCAAAGGAATTCAAGGCAAACGATTAGATGAGCAACTCGGTAGAGATTAACTCTTGCGAAACTCGTATCGCCCAAGCGGTTCGACAGACTGCAATGGAGCTTGGCATCGCGATCGAAACCAATCAACTCGATTTGGAAGGCTGTGATGCTGACGGTCCGCAAAGTTTGGCGGGCCACTTTAGCGACGTCGCTCAGCAAATCGGAATTGCTTGTATCGAGGAAAAAATTTCTGCTCGCGAAATTAACAGCACGCTCGACGAAGGGTTTTCTGTAATCTATTTTGCAAGCGACGTGAGCATACAAGTCTTCAGTCGGACATCCGGACGAAAAATCGAGGTGACTGATTTTGGGACTCAAGTGCGTGCCGAGCTGCTCAGCTTTGACGCAGTCGATAAGCTGCTTGAGCAGAATCCCAAAAGCGTGACTTTGATTGCAAAACGCGAATTAGCTTGCGATTCGATTTCTGCCGCTAGAGAGCCAAGCCACACGAGCGGTCATGAATCGCAAGAAGGTCATGGCGGTCATGGCGGTCACAGTCATCCTAAGCCCTTGAAAAGATTTTTGGGACTGCTGCGGCTGGACCAACGCGATATATGGACCATCGCACTTTTCGCTTTGGTCGCTGGAACGCTCACGTTGGCCACACCGCTGGCGATTGAATCGTTGGTAAACGTAGTAAGCTGGGGTACGTATCTCCAGCCATTATTGGTCCTCTCGCTGATGTTGTTCTGCTGTTTGGCGATCGCGGGGGTGCTCAATGTCTTGCAAACGCTCGTCGTGGAAATGATTCAACGACGGCAGTTCGTGCGGATCGTCGGCGATCTTTCGTTTCGATTTCCACGTGCGCAACTGGCAGCACTCGAAGGTCTTTATCCCAGAGAGCTTGCCAACCGACTTTTTGATATTGTTACGATTCAAAAATCAAGCGCCGCGATTTTGTTAGATGGAATCTCGATTGTTTTAGCAACCGTGCTTGGGTTGTTGTTGCTCGCATTTTATCATCCGTTCTTACTCGGATTCGATATCGTGCTCATGATAAGTATGTTGTCGATAACTTGGATACTCGGTCGCGGAGGCATCCGAACGGCGATTGACGAGTCTATTCAAAAATACAAAGTTGTTCACTGGTTGCAGGACGTGATTGCCAGCCCAACCGCGTTCAAGATCAACGGTGGTCAGGAACTGGCCGTCGAACGTGCTAATCGGCTGACATCGGAATATCTAAACGCTCGCCGATTGCAATTCCGCGTCGTGATTCGACAGGTCGCTTTTGCGATCGGTTTGCAAGTTCTTGCATCGACCACGCTGCTTGGCTTGGGTGGTTGGCTGGTCATCCAGCAACAACTGACGCTGGGTCAACTAGTTGCGAGTGAATTGGTCGTCACTGTTGTAGTGGGCGCGTTTGCCAAGGCCGGAAAGACACTCGAGAAATATTACGATCTAATGGCTGGCGTTGACAAGGTCGGCCACTTACTCGATTTGCCTGTCGATTCGCACAAGAGCCCGGGCAAGATTGCAGACGGACCAGCCGAACTGCGTTGGGACGATTTACACATCACTGACCACTTTTCTTCAATTCACTTTAGCGTCGCGGCGACGAAGATCGCCTCTGGCACTCGTCTTGGTTTGCATGGCGAATATGCTGAACAGTTTTCCCACGTTCTGGCAGGCTTGATTACTCCCGAAACTGGTGTGGTTGAAATTGCCAATTTGGAAGCCAAACGCGCCGCATTTTTCGGCGATGGGAATATCGTCGGCTTTGCTGGTCAGCCGCAGATTTTTCATGCAACCGTTCGAGAGAATATCGATTGCGGACGTACTTCGGTCAGCCAATCCGGCGTCCGGCAAGCACTGATGCAAGTGCAACTCTGGGAGTCGGTCTTGAGATTTCCTCAGCAAGACCAGACGATGTTGCAATCCGGCGGTGCACCGTTGACGCGGGTTCAAAAAGCGCAGTTGAGTATTGCCCGAGCAATCGCGGCTAAACCGAGGCTGTTGATAGTCGATGGCTTGCTCGATCAGCTTGATATTGAGCATCGCGAAGCAGTTTGGCGAGAGCTGTCTAAACGTGAAGCTCCCTGGACTCTGGTTTTAGTAACCAACGATGCCACGCTTTTGGATCGCTGTGACGAGCGTATTGCAGTTGGTCAACACTGATAACAATATCCGCCGGACTTGCAAAAGCGGCAGACTTATTTGAACTGATAAACCATGGCAACACTGACACGCGACTACTGGCTGGAATTCCCATCGATGCAGATGGTTCGCACGGGGCGTTGGATTCGATTTTTCGGGCGAGTAACTTTTGTCATACTGGTTGCATCAATCGTTGGCATGATCTTTCTGCCTTGGCGTCAGACCGCACGCGGCATCGGGACAGTGATCGCGCTTGATCCGCAAGAGCGTCCGCAACCGATTCTCAGCCCGTCCAAGGGCGTTGTCAGCTATGTCAAAGAGGATCTTCGTGAAGGCAGCTATGTCGAAAAGGATGACTTGGTTTTACGACTGACTCCATTTGCTGCTGACGGTGTCTCGCAGCTTGAAACGCAAGTCATCGCAATAGAGTCCAAAGAAGCGGCAGCCAAGACATCTCTCGCGGTCGCTGAACAAGCCGCAGCTTTGCAAATTACCAGTGGCGAACGTTTGAGCGAATCGCTGAACCAAGACTACGAAGCGTACAGCCAAAAGTGGGAACAAGCGAAAAATGAAGTCTCAGCGCTGCAAGCCGATTTGGCTGACAAACGCAATCAATTGCGGATCGCAGAAGAAATCATCACTCAAGGAATCGGAACTCGGGAAGATCTGTACACAAAACGCAAGGCAGTTGAATCTGCTGAAGCGAAGCTGCTCAAATCCGAGAACGGCGTGCAAGAATCGTACGCTATGTTGATGTCCAAAGAAGAAGAAATCGAATCGAAGAAGCAAGACATAGATATTAAGAATCGAATGGCTAATCAAAAGGTTTTGGAAGAATTTCAGAAGCTGCGAACGATCGAAAAAGAATTGATCGATTTGCAAAATAAACGTGGAGAGTTGGATCGATTGGAAATCCGTGCGCCTCGTTCAGGATTCATTCAACAATGGTATGGCTTGGAAGGCAGTGACACGATCAAAGAGGGTGATCAACTTTTTGTGCTGGTGCCTGACGCGAAAGTGCTGGCTTTTGAAATGAGGGTTAACGGCAATGACATGCCACTGATTCATGAAGGCGATCGCGTCCGCTTGCAATTCGAAGGCTGGCCTGCGGTCCAGTTCGTCGGCTGGCCTTCGGTCGCTGTCGGGACATTTGGCGGTAAAGTCAACCGAGTTTTTCCAACTGATGATGGCAAGGGGAACTTTCGCGTACTTGTTACGCCTGATAACCATTTTCCAAGCGAGAAAGGTTGGCCCGACGGTCGATACCTCAGACAGGGAGTCCGGGCCAACGGCTGGGTGCTCTTGCGACAGGTCCCGTTGGGATATGAGATTTGGCGCCAGCTAAACGGGTTCCCTCCGGTCGTTTCCGATTCGGAACCGACGAAGTCGGACAACAAAGCCAGCAAAGTTAAATTACCAAAACTGTAATGCAATCTTCGCAACCGAGCAGCCGACCCAATCGCCTTACGCTGCTCAGTGGCGGTGTTCGGGCAGGCCTCATTGCGTTGGCTGGATTGACAAGCCAGATTTCGATTCCAAAACTTTTGCTCGCTCAATCACTGGTCGAACCGGTGACCGTCAATCCAGCCGACAAGCTGGCCCAGGAAGCGTCGGTCACAAAACCAGACGTTGCACCGGAGGAGATTGTTGCCCAGCAAAACAATCAAAGCGACCAGAGTTATGGTCCAAACCGCAACAGCGACTTTATTGAAGATGGAAATGACCTTACTTTAGCCGACGTGATCGCCAGCCTCTACGCGGCTTATCCGATCATCGAACAAGCGCGTTTGGAACGAGCTAGAGCCCTCGGTTTGGAAGTTGAAGCGTTTGGTACGTACGATTTTAAGCTGCAAGGCTACACGCTCTCCGAGCCAACAGGATTCTATCGAAATTATCGAAATGGGATTGGAGTCGCACGACAAAATTGGTGGGGCGGTTATCTGTCGGCAGGCTATCGGATCGGACGCGGAGAATTTCAGCCCTGGTACAAAGAACGCGAGACAGACGAGGGGGGCGAATTCAAGATTGGTTACACGGCGCCGCTGCTGCAAGGTCGTGCCATCGATGCCGAGCGAGTGGCTGTCTTTCAAGCGCGATTGACGGGGCAAGCCGCTGAGCCACTGATTCAACAAGCAATGCTCAATGCGTCACGTGAAGCCGCGTTTGTTTACTGGGATTGGGTAGCAGCAGGAGCGGCTTTGGTTGCGCAGCGAGAGTTGCTTGAACTTGCCCAAACGCGTGGCAAACAATATGAAGTCGGCGTCAAAGCGGGCAAATTCGCTGAAATCGATTTGATACTCAACCAACAGCTTATCGCTGATCGAGCTGGCAAGTTACTTGAAACCGAGCAGAAGTTCCGTAACTCGTCGTTCAAGCTTTCAATATTTTTGCGCGACGAATACGGTCAACCGTTAGTACCCAATGATGATTGGTTGCCGAAGCATTTTCCAACCATCGATCGATTGCCGCCCAGCGATTTTCAGACGGATTTAGGTAATGCTCTATATCGGCGTCCCGAACCGAGGTTGCTGCAATTCGAAATTCAGCAGATTCAACTCGATCAACAACTCGCCCAAAACAATCTCTTGCCACGCGTCGATATGATTGCCGAAGGATCGCAAGACGCTGGCGATCCGGCCACTAGCGCCAACGACAAAAGTCGATTCGAGCTGATCGTCGGCATGCAAGGCGAAGTGCCCATTCAACGTCGCAAAGCTCGTGGCAAGATCCAATCTACTTCAGCCAAGATTGCTCAGACAACTCAAAAATTGCGACTGCAGCAAGACAAAATCGGGGCCGAACTGCAAGCCGCCTACAATAACTTGATTCAATCGGCGTTGATCGTCGAACAAGCAGAACTATCGCTGCGGGCTGCATACGATTCGCTGGTCCGATTTCGATTTGCTTTTGATCGCGGCAAGGTCGATTTGATCTATTTGAACTTTATCGAGTCCAAGGCGACGGAAACCGAAATTAAGTTGGTCGATGCCCAACGAAATTGGTTCTCGGCATTGGCAGAAATGCAAGCCGCACTTGGTCTCGATCCGCTCGACCAAGCGATCGTTATTTCAGCGCTACCTGATTCTTCGCGTCCAGTTCCTGGCGAACCGATTCCGCCTCTGCCAAATCAGCCTGCGGCCAAACCGCAAGAAGCCGATTCGGCGATGGAAAAAGATTGGGAGAAGCACAGTGCAACCAATCCAGAGGCAGCTCAATAAAAAACGGCCAAGCTCAACCGCGTTACAGTTGCTGCACGTTTGAAGTGTAACGCGTGACTCGTGTGGGACTCTCCGCGAGTCAATCCTCTTAACTACTCGACTGTTCCGGCTTGAACTTCGGTCTGGTAGTCATTGTCGTAACTGATTCTTCGAATCGCGCCGACGGTATTGATCGCTGCTTTGACTTCATAACCGGTGAAGTAATATTCGACGCCGGTGTACTTGGAAATCTTCTTAGGCAGCGTTCGCAATTTTTCCCATGAAAGCCCGTTAGCCAAGTGCCATGCAGTTGCTTGAGCCACTGTTTGCGAAACTTCTCCATTGCCCATTGCCATCAGCAACATAGCGACTTCTGGATCGCTACTTACTTTTTCAAGTGGGACGATTTCATATTTCATTCGAGGATTAGGTTCCGGCTTTCCGAATTCCAAGCAGACAGTTGTTGTGGCAAGCTTTCCGGGCTTGTCCGGTGCGACTCGGAAAACGCCACCGCCGCCACCGCCGCC
>JBGSKY010000080.1:0-2317 GCA_041740995.1 Pirellulaceae bacterium | reverse complement strand
CCAGGATGTTGCATGTCCAGGCCAATTAATTTGGGTAGAATTCGCTGTTCAATCTGATCGGACACTGCCCACGCGATTCTATTTTCAACTTCAGGATAGTTTGCAGCGTATTCGAGCATGGCATGCGCGACCCTATACGCGAAAGGTCGACCTACGCTATCGAGTGAGGTCCTTAACTGACTGATCCATTTCAAAAGTTGATCAGTTTCGCTCGACGAGAGCGATTCGGGAGGCCGACACCACGTGACCCAATTCTTGCGATTTAGCTTCTGCCTCAAGTTGCGATCGCGTCCATTTCCGTTTGTGGATGATACGGGATAAATTGAGTTAGGGCTTCCAAATCGCAAGATGTTCGAACGATCAATTACCTTGTCCGACAGAGCTTGAGTCGACTCATCTTCATTCATCGTTCCTACGAACAAGACATTTGTGTCTACAAATAGGCGTAAAGGCATGCCACCTACTTGTCGGCCAGACACTTCCAAGACAATCTCAGCATGTTGACGATCCAGCTGGTTTCGCGGATCGATACCACGCCTTGTTTCCAGCTTACTGAGGAATTCACTGAAATAGTACTCAACTCTCGCAAGGTTCATTTCGTCCATAAGAACTAGTAGCATCTGTTCATGGCAACGTGAGGCGTCAAATTCCTTTGACGCCTGCCAACCTCGACCCTGCTCGGGACCGATTGGATCTACTTGTAGCAATGCCCGTGTCAATTCAGTAGGACGAAACCTGCGTTCGAGATAGTCGTAGAAACCAAAAAGATCTTGCGGACTATCCCACCTGGGTTGGACGGCAACATTCAAGAAATTCATTCCGACCGCATCGGCATAACGGCGAGGGAGCTCGCTTTTTCCGGTACCACTTACCCCGGCTAAGGTCACGAGCGGCGAACTACTGGTAGTCTTTAGTGCAGTATGGAACGCGAATACTGTTCGCTGATCGAACTTTAGGCCTCGTGCTTTGAGCTCATGCTGAACTTCGGTCAAACATTCCAGCTCATCTTGCGCATTTGCTGAACCCGCCGTAGACTTCGCCAAAACCGGGTGCCAAAGTTCGCTTTTCCTCGCATCGGGCGCATCAGACGACTGCTGCATTGCAGAAGTCAATTGATCGAAAGCGGTTTGCAGTGTTGGTATCTGCCCTTTCAATGACGCAGCTTGGCCTTCCAACTCTTGTACCTTCTTTTCGAGCTCCCGCCTTTCTTTGGACAGCTCCTCCTGCTTTTTCGAAAGGCCGTCGATCTGTTTTTCCAGCTCGTCCAATTTTGACTTGCGCTGGTCACGTTGACTCTCCAAATCGCTGCAATCACGCTTTAGGCCTCGCAGCTCCGCTTCCAACTGTTCCCGCAATTTCCGAGCATTACTTTCCAATCGTTCTATTTCAGAGCTTAGCTCGCTCTTCTTCTGTTCCAGTGAGCGTATCTCGTCCCGGATCGCTTCAGCCTTACTTAACTCTTCCAGAATCGCATCCGCTTCGCGTCTTAGTTTGGCTTGTTCAGCATTTAGTTTTTCTAATTCGTCATGCTGCTCCTTAAGATCTGACTCCTTCTTCGCGATCTGTTCCTGAATGGCGGCTAGTTCGACTTGCTTGGTCTCCAACTCGTTCTGAATCCGAACGACTTCAAGCTTTTCTTGTTCCAAACGAGCAATATCTTCCTTAGCGGCTTCCATCCATTCGCGCTGACGCTGGGCTTCATCCAGAACCTCTCGGGCATCATGTACACTGTCCTTTAACTCGTCATGCTCAGATTGTAACTGCTCGACCAAAAACTTCAGATTCTCTAGGCGGGTAGCATCTGGAAGGCGTTTTTCCCGTTCCCAAAGGCGGATGGCTTGACGACGATGATGCCCATAGGAGAGCAATGCCAGAAATGCAGATACAAAAGTAGCCGTTATTGCAAGAGCAACGGAGGTGATTGTGGTTAGCATCAATCATTTCCCCCTGGCTCTCCAATAGCATCGGGCTCCGTTTGTTTCTTGTCGCTTATCGCTCTAAGCGACTCGATTGCTATACGGACTTGTGCGGCTTGCTCAGCCATGTCGCTGATGGCTTTGGCTGCCGATTGAGTGATAGCAGAAAGAGATGTCGTCGCCTCCTTCGAAACTTGCTGAAGAGTCTTGGTACTGTCCACCACCCTTACCGCCAATTCCTGCTCGAGCTTTCGCTGTGCTGTAATGCGGGCTTCTGTAGTTTCAATTTCCTCGGTGAGCAATGCAATCTCTGCAACTTTGTCTTTTTCAGTTACAGCGAGCTTTGATAACTTTGTCTCGAGTTCTGCGGAACGCGACGTTGCTCCAACGAATTCAGCTTC
>JBGSKY010000079.1:0-43237 GCA_041740995.1 Pirellulaceae bacterium | reverse complement strand
TTGCTCGGTGTTCAGCACGCGGTGCGCGATCATCGGATAGGTTTGTGTGACCGTCGTGTGATGTTCCTTCGGAGAAAATGCCGCCACTGCGTCGGTCACCAACGTGACGTGATATCCAAGGTCCACCGCACTTCTGGCGGTTGCCTCGATGCAGGAATTGGTGACCATGCCGATGATGATTAGGTGAGTGATTCCAAGCTTCTGGAGCTGATCATGGAGATCTGTTTCGGCGAAGCCACTCGAACACGTGTGCTCACTGGCAATGATTTCACCCTGCTGTGGTTCCAGTCCCTTGTAGTACTGGCCGCCAAAGCCGTCGCGTGGGAACGCCTTGAAGGAGACCAGTAACGCCTGTGACGGATGCAAGTACTTTTTGTCCGAGAAGCTGCCCGGCTGCCAACGATGATGAGGTGCGTAAACGACCTGCAAGCCGACGGATCGCGCCTCGCCGAGGATCTTCTTGAGATTGTCCAGCAGATGCACTTCCTTGACCGAGGCACCGACGCCGCCCCACATCTTCCCCCACCGCGAAAGGAACTCATTGAAGGGGTCGACGACGATCAACGCAGTGCGGTGTCTTTCTTCCATCTGCATCGCTGGTTCCTGTGGTCTACTTTTAACTAACGAATATCAACATAGTGGCACGGTGGTCCCTTACTTCGCAACGACAATTCCCGCATCAATCAACTGCTGGAACATGTCAGTCATCGTGTCGGCCAGAGGTCTGTACTGGATCCCCAACTCCTTGATGCTTTTGCTCGCGTCGACTTTGACCGGGTGGTTGACGTTTCGAGAGACGTATTTCCGCGTGATGGTCTTGTCAATCATCGGACCAAACAACCAAGCCGCAAATTTTGGCAAGACGCGTTTTGGAAACGGAAACTTTCCGTCTGCGAACCGGGCCTTCAAGATTTCAACGAGATCCGGTATGAACCCATTGTGACCCGACAGGAGATAACGCCCGCTGGCTTCGGGTCGAAAAGCGGCTTGTAAATGAGCTTCGGCTACCTCACGAACGTCAACGAACACCATCCCGATATTCGGGATTCCGCTGGCTAATTTTCCGCTGGCGAAATCTTTGATGAAGTTGAACGACTCCGACGTTGCATTCGGATTGATACCCGGCCCTAGGACAAAAGCGGGATTGATCGTGACCAAATCCCATTGATCCTGGGCCTCAGCAAGCCGCCAAGCTTCACGCTCGGCGACGGTTTTTGAGTAGGCATAGGGTTGATGGTTCAGCGACGACGTCGTGTTCCAGTCGTCTTCGGTGATTGCGGTCCTACCATGATAGCTTAGGTCCGCATTGTCGCCGATGGTCGCAAGATAGCTGCTAGTCAGAACGACGCGTTTGACCGATGGCGTTTTGCTCGCCTGGTTTAGGACATTGATGGTCCCTTGTTTGGCCGGTTCGATCAGATCCCGCTGAGCGTCCTTCGGATTCAGCACAAACGGAGACGCGGTGTGAAAAACGACTTCACATCCACTCATCCCGTCTGCGTACGAACCATCCATCAGCAGGTCGGAAGCGAAAAAACGAAGCGTGCCCGGCGTGTTGGCTTCAAGTTCACGAAGGTAAGCGAGATGGTTCACTCGATTCGGATCTCGAACCGCCGCATGGACTTCGTGCCCCTGCTCGAGCAGTCGCTTGACGACCCATCCGGCGACGTAGCCTGTCGCGCCGGTGACCAAAACACGAGTTGGACTAATAGCGTTGTCTGACATTTGGTTGCTCATCAACAGATTTCTATTTCTTCGGAACGACGAACGGATGCGTTCCGCACAAAGACGTGTCCGTCAGTGCATCGACAGTGAACGCAGCCAAATTCGCAAACGTGATGGTTGAAAAAGATGCCTTGTCTTGATCAGCCACCAGCGTCGGCCCATCGGTCTTCTCTTTGATCGCCCCAGGGCGAGTGACGATGTAATCGAAGGCGTCTTTTTTGTTGGCGGCCATGAATTTGGTGACCGCCGTGTTGTCTTTGAGCATCTCGGTGTTGCCGTTCGCATAGGCGGCAACCGGTCCCAGTATCTTCAACAACAGAGGCAGCGAACCGTCTGGCTTCGGGGCGAAGATCACCGATTGGAACGAGAATACTTTGACGGACGATTGCACTTCGAGGATTGGCCAAAGCCGTTTAATAAACGCAAGCATCATGCCCTTGATGTAGGCTTTCCCGGAAGATCCACCGGCACAGCAAATCACATAAGTTGCTCCACTCACTGTCTCCTTCAGAGCAACCACATCTTCAAAGTCGCCTTTGACTATCGTGAGATTATAATCTTTTGTTTCGACTTTGCGTGGATTTCTCGCCATGGCTTGGACTTTGTAACCTTGCCCCAAAGCGCAGCTCACAACGTGGCGGCCCGTAGCGCCTGTCGCTCCGAACACGGCGATTGTTTCTTGGAACGGACTATCGCTCATGGTGTTCCTCGTTTGCGGTTTATCAGAATTGCCCGACTGGATATTGATCGAACATTGCATGAGTCCAAACAGCAATCACGAATTTTCAGCGTGGATTTGATTCCGCTTAGCTCCGGGCTGCTGTGAAATATTAACTTGTGATACACAAGCTATCGTATTCGCTTGTGAGTTGCAAGTGATATATGGATAGTGAAATACGCACTGTTTGGATTGCCCGTTGGCTGAGAAGGTAGACTTGCGCGGCGACCACTGGACGCTGTTGTTGGTCTGCGACATTGTGATTGCTCAGCGATTCGCGTTTTCTTCAATCAAGGACGATGAAGAAATCACGACGAGTGTGCTTTCCAATCGCATAGCATTACCAGTCTCCGTGGGGGATCGTCGAGCGGCGCACGGTTTCGACAGATCAAAGCAGGCAACCTATATCACTTGTGATAAGAAGATTTATTTGACTGGAGTCCTGGTGGGACGGGTGGTCTGGGATTACCAAGCAAAGACCTGCAAAAAAAGGAGCCGAATTTGCGGAATTCATTTGGAAAAATCGAGAATTTACGATGGCTTATCTCGAAGCAATCGCTCTTCAAAGCATTGCGAACTATTACGAGCGACGTTGAGCGAGCATTCTAGGCCAATCGCATTCGGTTCAACCGCCGGAGTCATCGCGAAGCGGTGTTGATCATCAGAATATTGTTTAACGGAAGATTAAGAATTTTACTGAGTGGCTCATTGCATCATGTATCGGTGATGGGATTCGAAAGTCATAGTTTCACTGAATGCATTGCCACTTTGATCTTTCAGCATTTCTTGCGATTCGTGGTCGGGCGAAACACGGCGGTCTGTAAGGGTAAGAAGTCCATTAGCGACCGTGGCATTGGATTGATTGTCACAGGTCCGTGCACCGAAATTTACGGGGCTTTTATTCCATTTTTCCAGTCAACCGACTCGCCGTTAAAGTCGTCGGACCGATTCCATTTGATGATCAAGTTGTCAGTCGGTTTGGCGTTTCGCGCGGTTTGCGACAATGCCCTTGATACGCAAAGGAACTGCAAACAAAAGATGGCGTAGACATTCGTCATGTGAGCTTCGAGTTGACATTACGGCTTGCGGGTAACTGGCCCGGATGATTAATTACGAGATCTTCAAGTCCAAAACTAGAACACTTGAGGCGAGCGAATCGTCTAAGCTAGATTTTCGTAAATTTCAGGACAAGTCCTGGCAATGCGGTCATTATAAGGGCTGGTCGTGGCTTAGTTTGGAGTTGCCAGTCCAACCGCAATTGTTCATTCCGATGAAGCACTATCCGAAACGACCGGTGATATAGTCTTCGGTCTCTTTCAATTTCGGTTTGGTGAAAATGGTTGACGTCCGACCATACTCGATCAAGCGACCCAAGTACATGAATGCAGTGTAGTCGCTGATCCGACTGGCTTGTTGCATGTTGTGCGTGACGATCAAGACCGAATAATCGCCGCGTAATTCATCGATAAGACTCTCGATCTTGCCAGTTGCCAATGGATCTAGAGCGGAGCAGGGTTCGTCGAGAAGCAGCACTTCAGGGTCGCTGGCAATCGCGCGGGCAATACATAAGCGTTGTTGCTGACCGCCGGAAAGTCCTAGTCCGCTTTCGTTCAAGCGATCTTTGACTTCGTCCCATAGGGCCGAGCCACGCAAGCTTTTTTCGCAGACATCGCTAAGTCGCTTTTTATTGCGTTCGCCATCGATCCGCAGTGGATAAACGACGTTCTCAAAGATGCTCATCGGAAATGGATTGGGCTTTTGAAAAACCATTCCCATTCGTTTGCGTAGCTCGATGACATCAACGCCAGGAGCGAAAATTGAATCGCCGGAGAGCACCATATCGCCTTCGATCCGAACATTTCCTAGCAGATCGTTCATGCGATTGACACTACGCAGTAGACTTGATTTGCCACAACCACTTGGGCCTATCAATGCCGTGACTTTACCGTGCGGTATTTGCATATTGATCCGATGCAAGGCTTGTTTGCGACCATACCACAAACTGAAGTCTTGGATTTTTAGAATCGGGTTCTCTTGCAATACATCGTCATGTATCGCGGAATCGATTTCTTCGCCTTCTGCAATCGCTTTAAGTCGATCCACTGAAACACACTTCTTAAAAATGAATGCCTTGAAATCGTCTACGTAAGCGCGATCGCAGAATAATTGCGATCCAATTTAACAGCAAGACGATCAGAATTAGCAACAAGGTTGTAGTGAATACCATCGGTTTTGCCGCTTCGCTATTTTGGCCTTGGAATCCTAGTGCATAAATTTGGAAACCGAGATGCATAAAACTGCGCGAGCCGTGAAAGAATGGAAACTCCGTGTCCAGTGGCAAGTCGATTGCCATCGGCAGTGCACCGACCAGCATCATTGGTGCGACTTCTCCAGCCCCGCGAGCCATTGCCAGGATTGTGCCGGTCATAATTCCAGGTCGGGCGTGCGGCAGCACAATACGACGAATCGTTTGCCACTTGCCAGCGCCACAAGCATACGAACCTTCGCGCAACGAGTTTGGGACTGCTGAAAGAGCTTCCTCTGTTGCAACAATGACTACTGGCAATGTTAGCAAAGCCAAGGTCAACGAAGCCCAAACCAATCCGCCTTTGCCAAACGTTGGGTTGGGCAAATTTGCTTCGTAAAAACCATGAAAGAAAGGTGACTTGGCAAGCAACATGATGAAACCAAGAAAAGTTAGCAGCCAAATAAAACCAGCGATCGAGCGTCCAAAACGACGCCACGGTCCCATCGTCATCGGCGAACCAGAGCAGAGAAAACTGACAAAGAACGCCGCGAATGAAACGACGGCAATGACGCCGAGCATCAAAAACCAGATCGGGCTGGGCCATGGGACAAATCCCGCTTTGGCTGGCCCGCCGTCAATGTAACCGCCGACCACGTAGCACAGAAATGCGAGCCCAAAGACCCCGTACACAACGCTTGGTACGCCAGCCAAATTGTTGATGGCAATACGTAGGATTCCAACGATCCAACCGCTGGTGGCATATTCGCGAAGATATAACGCGGCCAAGACGCCAAGTGGAACGACCATCAATGCCATGATCATAGTCATCACAACCGTGCCCCAGATCGCAGGGAAAAAACCACCTTCCATGCCGGCTTCACGCGGATTGGCAGTCAAAAATTCAACCCAGCGGCTAGCGAACACGCCAAACTTGTCGCCGATTGTGAGCTGGTTTGGACGATAAGCTCGAACAATCTCAGCGACCTCAATTTCGCTGTTTACGAGCGTTGCCGCTTGGGCCGTTGCGCCGTCGCCGCTGACTAAGACGTTCTGCGTTCCGTTGCTCGATTGTTGCGTCATCCACCAAGCTTGCGGACCGATCGATGTCGAGCTAAGTTCGTCTTTACTTTCTGCTTCGTGCCAGAGCAGTTGTTTGGCAATTCCCAAAACTGTTGCCGCTGCCAAAGGTTTGGTTGCCGAAGATTGGGACGGAGCATTCTCCGGTGCAAGCGTTTGTACTGAGTCGACGTTAGTCGCCTGAAATTCGATTCGCGATGATCGCATCTCAAGTTCGATTAAGCCGATCTGCTCGTTTATTTTTGCTTGTTCAGTCGTTCGATCGAGCAGCACGTCACGGTGGGCAGCGATTGCTTGGAGGCATTCGGTTGGCAAGCCTTCGAAGATCTTGTAACGTTGGTCAACGTCGCGCTGCAATGCAGTAATTTGTGTTCGGTACTCGTCCTCCAGGCGTTCATAAAGCTTCTGAAGATCGGCAAATTCAACGGCACTTAGCGGGGACAGATCATTAAGTTTTGCAAGTGTATTTTGGTGTGACTTCAGCTCTGTTTCAGCGAAATGCAACGTCACCCAATCGCTTTCTAAATCGGCCACTCGGTCGATGAAGATGAACTTATATTGAAGTTCTGATTCTCTGAGCGAAAGACGCGATTGTTTAATCTTTGAATCGTTGTCGGCCAATTCCGCTTGCAATTCGTCAAGCCTATTTTGAAGACCAGCAATGGATGCTTTGGCCAATTGGAAAGCGGACCATACGGATTCAGGAGTAACCGCAACAAGTCGTAGCGCATTGGCTTGCGGCGGTAACGTCGCGTTGGATTCGAACGGTTTCCAGCTTCCGTCTTGTTCCATCACTTCCAAGTACTCACCATCGCCAATAGGTGTGCCTTGCTGGACGGTGACGAGGTAGTCAAACGTTGATTTGTCTTTTTTAGAATTTAAGCGATTGGCAATTTCGGTCGTCAATTCAGAAGAGACCTTTAAATCGTCGGAAGCATAGCCTTGCAACATCGACAACAACGACGTAGCACGTTCAATCGTCTGGGTGGCTGGAAGTGCACTGGCATCAAATTGCTCGATCAAGCGACTCGGGAAACCGTAGAATCGACCAGAGTGCAGTCGCTCGACAACCCAAATGTTCGACGGATAGAACGGACTTTCGCTGGATTGCTCGAATTCGTTTAAGTACTCGTAATGTTTGCCGCTGAGATCAAAATTTCCGACGCGCAGGTAAACACGATTGGCTTGAGCAATTGGCTTATCGCCGAGCCGCTGGATAGCAAGTTGTCGTGCCGTTTCACTTAACGAATCCAGTTGACTCGCCTCATACGAAAAGCTCTCGATCTCCTGCGGTTCGCCTGCAACCATGCCACCATCGTGCATTGGATAGATTGCGACGGCCAGCGGCCAAAACGTCAAGAGACCTCGATAGAGCACAAAAAGCAGAAGTGCAACGATCATCCCTAAAGCGACAATTAACATTCCACCAGAAAGCCATACGAATGATTCGCCTCGAGCGAGCACGCTGAGCCCCGAAGCGACCGGTCGATGCGCGCGCGGCACTCGTTTCGGCTCGGCTGCCAGGGAATTATCGGCCCGCATCGTCGGATCTGCATTCATTGGCGAATCGGTCATAGCTGGTATGCCCTTTTGCGGAAGTGCATTCGAACGAATTCGGCAAGTGTGTTGGCAACCAGGGTGAAAGCAAAGAGCAACAAAGCGGCGAGAAATAGTGTATGGAAATGTGTCGAACCTCGGGCCGCTTCGGGAAGTTCGGTGGCGAGCGTGGCGGACAACGTTCGATAACCATTGAACGGATTTACATCCATCAAAGGCGTATTTCCTGCGGCCATCAAAACGACCATCGTCTCACCGACGGCGCGTCCAAAGCCGATCATGACGCCGCCGAAAAGTCCGCTCATTGCCGTTGGCAAAACAATTCGAATGGTGGTTTGCCAAGCTGTCGCACCACAACCTAACGAAGCGCTGCGCAGGTGTTGCGGGACCGCTTGAAGTGCATCCTCGGAAATGGTGTAAATGATCGGAATAATCGCGAATCCGAGAATGGCACCGACAAGCAACGCGTTGCGCTCTTGATAGCTACCAAACACCGATCCACGTGGGTCCCACCCAATCGCCGTCAGGAAGCTCGCGCCAAGGGCCGCGACCAAAATCGTGCAAAGTGCTGACAACACAAATCGGCCGAGCATCAGTGCCGCAAACGGACGGGCGTCCCATCGCGCCGCAATTGGACGAAGCATAGCGCTAATCCAAGTGATCGACAAGTATCCGACAACCAGCATCGACAGCGGAACCAACAACAAAAACCAGCCCGGCCAAGCCGAGGAAGTTTCGCGGGCGTCAAGCCACCAAATCAGCGACCGACCAAAAAGCAATGCTTCGAGCGGTCGAGCGATCAACCAAGCGGAAAAGATGCCAATCGGAGTGACGCACAAAAGGAACAACGTGCGAAATCTTTCAAGTCGCAAGTATAAGTTTTGCGGCAGAAGCAACCAAAGATTGCCCGCTAGCAGCAGCGAGAATATTAAGGTGAAAAACGATAACACGATCGCGAAGACATGTTCTCGAAATATTTTTGCAAGAACGAGCGCGGCGATAAAGCCCAGCACGACACTGGGGATACCGGCCATCAATTCAATCACCGGTTTGACCTTTGACCGAATCGGGCGACTAAGAAACTCGCTGCTGTAAACTGCGGCCATGATCGACAACGGGACGGCGATTAACATCGAATAAAAGGTGGCTTTCAACGTGCCGAAGATAAGCGGTAACATGCTCAACTTTGGTTCAGCATCGACGCCTGCTGAACTGCTTTGCCAAATTGAAACTGGTTCGGCATACCCTTCATACCAGACAGGTTGAAAAAACGATTTCAGCGACGCTTCCGGGTGCCCCATTTGGACGCCGACAAGGTGCAATTTTCGATCGGTCAAGATTCCGATGTAATCTTGCTTACTGGAAAACCAAATTTCGGTTACCTGGCTGCCGTCCATGCCATCAACAATTTTTTGGTCGAGCAGCGTGTCAGTTGGAGCGAACGCGATTGAAAGTTTCTGTTCGGTATCTAGGACAGCGAACAAACGCGAACCCGGCGAACTGCCAAGAAAAGCGATCGGTGCACTGGACGGTTGAAAACGGTGGGCAACCACAAAAGCGTCTTTTCTTTTCACCGACTCAGCATCGTCGGCTTGGTTCGAATCGTTCGCCGAGCTATTCTCCGGTGCATCGTTTTGTTGCGTCAAGAAAGTCAGCTGAATTGAACCAGAATTGGAGCCAGCTAACAAAGTGTTATCGCCCAGCAGCACTGCTGCGGTTGTCACTCGAATCGCTTCCCCGTCGAGGCTATCGTCGTTGTTCAGCGGTTGCGGTTTCTGACCGAAGTTCAGTTGCCAACGATGCAGTTTTCCGTCCTTCATGCAGAGCGTTGCGTATTGGCCGAATTGCTGGACCATCACGCCGACAATACTTTCGGCAGGCGAACTCGCGGGAAGTGCTTCGACCGAAGAGGTCCATTCGGCAGAGCTTGCCCCACTGAACTGATTGATCTTGGTGTCCAGTCGTCCGGCTCCGAATTGAGTTTTGCTAATTGCAACGAACACGGTTTCGGTCGATTGATCGAAACTGCTCAGCGTCCTGGCGGGTAGAGCCGACAAGTGAAGCACCGCTGACTGATCATCTAAAATCGGCTCGCGATCAGAAAACGACACTGTCGCCACGCGTTGCCGTCGTACCAATTGGCCTTCAAGCATTCGGTAAGTCGAATTTTCCAACGTGACCAGTTCGTCTACTGCTTGATTGCTCGTAAAGAGCGTCGCGACCTTGGCGTCGAGCTCATTAAACTTTTCGAAAGTTGTTTCGAATTCGATGCTGACTTGTTGAACCGAGCCGTCGGCAAAGCCGAGCAGCATTTGGTTGCCCGAGCGATCTCGGAAAGACGACGTCAGCTTTACGTTATTGTCGCCGGTCGATTCGTTTTTTATGATCGCCAAAACTTGATTGTCAGCGACCGATCGAACCAGAACATCGCCACTTGAATCGAGGAACCAAGCCTGCTCGACAAATTCGTCAACTCCCGAATGAATAGCGACGAAAGAATTGGCCGCTGTGTCATCGGCAGAAATTATTTTTGACTGAGAAGACAGCGTTGTCGGTGTCAGGAGCGGCAGGACGCTAGAGACCAAAACGATAACCACTAACAGGACTGATCCAATGGTTGCCAATCCGCCGATCGTAATAACTTGGCGTGCGATCTTGTCTGAAAGTGCGACCTTCCAGGAAGTAGAAAGCTTTCGCCGTTCAGAAGTGGTTTTTCGGATTTCCGACACGCTCGGTCACTCGGTTTGGAAATCGCTATTAGGGTGCGTTCTATCAACAAGCATAAGTTTGGTTGTAATGTAGTATCGAAATCCGACCGTTTAATTCCGGTCGGCAAACTGTGCACTCTGAGGATTAAAAATGGAATGGTACTCTGTATTTAGGCTGCCGTCGAGCAATCAAAAGCGGCTTCTATATGACCCATCGCTCGGATTCTACTTCAGGTTGATTTGGGATAGAGCTTTCTCGGCAGTTCGGGCATCGACAGGAAAATAGCCATCTTCGATCACGATTTTCTGGCCCTCTTGGCTGTAAATGAATTTAATAAATTCGGCCCGCAGCGCATCAAGCTTCGAGTTTGGTTTGTAATTGACGGCCAGGAAGAGATAACGGGCTAGCGGGTATTCGCCGGTCGTCGCATTATCCGGAGTCGGCGCGATTGCTTTGCCGCCGTTTTTCTTGCTGATCGAGACAGCCTTGACGGCTGCCGTTTTGTAACCGATACCGCTGTAACCGATTGCAAATTTGTTTTCGCCGACCGATTGAACAACCGTCGCGCTGCCCGCTTGTTCGTTTACCGTCTCGGCGTAGTCACCGTTTCCGAGGGCAACTTCTTTGAAGTAGCCATAAGTGCCGGATGAAGCGTTGCGACCAAACATGCTGATTTTCGCATCGCTAAACTCGCCACTCAAACCAGCTTGCCCCCAGGTTGAAATGCTGCCAGATTCGCCCAGCTTGCGAGTCCGCGAAAAAATTGCGTCAACTTGTGACAGCGACAACGATTCGATCGGATTGTCGCGATGAACGTAAACGCCTAGTAAATCGATGCTGGTCGGCAACATGGTTGGTTTGTAGCCGAACTTTTGCTCGAATTGTTCAATCTCGCTGCCCTTCGGATCGCGGCTCATCGGCCCAAACGAAGAAGCGCCGACGATCAGCGCCGGCATTGCCGTCGAGCTGCCTTGGCCTTCGACTTCAGCGCGAACGCCTTTGTAATAGTCGCGAAATTTTTCAGTCCATTTTTGCAGAAGGTTGTTCATTGAGTCTGAGCCAACCGTTTTGAGCTGGCCAGAAACACCGATCGCTGGCTTGTAGGACGGCAACTTGGGATCGACTTGGACTTGTGCCATTACCGGACAAACAAAGAGTCCAAGTATCACTGAAGCGAGGAAAGTTCGTGTCATGATCTTTTTTGATGTAAGATTTGCGGCAAGCAAACTAGGGATTTCTCATATTCCACGGCGTGAACGCCTCGCCGGTCCGAATTGTAACGTCATAAAGAGTCGCCACCAAATTCGAGGCGGCAAAACTGCAAGCTATTTTGCCCAAAGGCAGTTTTCTGGCTACGGGGCTTCTGTTAACAATGGGTTAAGAAACGTTTGCCAGCGGCTGGCAAGCGTGTGCAAACCGGACAAACCGGAAGCTTTGCCAAGTGAATTTGAGGCAAGAGACAAGACGCAAGATGGTTTTTCTAAATGAGCGTTGTCCGGTAAGCTTATTGGGATAATTTGCTACTTTCTACTATTCACAGGTTCTCATGACGACAAGACGACCATCCTCGATGCGCTTAGCGGATGCCGGCGCGCTGGAAATTACCTGGGATGATGGTCAAGCCTCGCGGCTAATGCCTGGGATTTTGCGGAAGGCATGTCCTTGTGCAACCTGTCGCGAAAAGCATAGTGCGGCTGAGAAAAAGCCAAATCTATTGCCGGTGCTGAAAATGGAAGAGACCAAACCGCTGGCGATCGCCGGAATGCGTCCGGTTGGAAATTATGCGTATAACGTCCAATTTTCTGATGGTCACCGTTCCGGGCTGTTTACAATAGAATTGCTGGACAAACTTTCGACGCCCATCTCGTAACGGGCGTGGCAGCCGTGATGAACTGGAACAGCCGTTTTCAACGCAGTGAATTCCCCGCCGATCCCCCCACGTGAATTTCGTGTGCCACAAAGTCAGCTTTCCAAGACCGTAATCGGTTGGCAGGAGGCTGTCCTCTTGCCCGATTTGACTCCGTTGATGGTCGTGGCCAAAATCGACACTGGGGCGGTGCTTTCCAGTCTAAACGCGAGAGATATTCGATACAGCTTGGTGGCCGATCAGCGTTTGGTAAGTTTTCAGTTATCTCATTCGTCCGGCTGGTGCGCATCAGGCGGGTTGATCACCGTACCGCTGCAAGGCTTTTCCACGATTCGCAGCAGCAACGGATCGCTAGAAAATCGGCCAGTGATCTCAACGCAATTGCGAATCGGAGCAGTCCGTCGCCAGATCAAGTTGACCCTTTCGGACCGCAACATGATGCAGTTCGCGTTGCTTTTGGGGCGTGACGCGGTGCAAGATCATTTCATCGTCGATTGCAGCGAATGCTTTTTGGTCACCAAGTTTGAGAACTGAATTATTTTTATTTTAGATCTAGGCTTAGCCCTAGCCCTAGACCTGACCTAGCACGCTGGCAATTGTTAGGACAAATCCGGGCCTACTTATTTCGAGCATGCCAAGTTTTTGTGCCGAAGCGAGTTACGCTTCAACTTCGGCGAGAGATGCTAGAGCATCATTTTCCGACAAGCTTTCTTGGCTCCCGCGGACCATTGCGATTCGTCCTGTGCGAACCATTTCGATAATTCCAAAGGAACGCATCCGTTCGATGAAGGCTTCGATTTTCGATTCTCGGCCGGAGATTTCGATCATCAAATTGGTTTCGCTGACATCGACCACGCGTCCACGAAAGATTTCGACCAATTCCCGAAGCTCGGTTCGAATCGCCCCATTGGGCGCTTTGACCTTAATCAACATCATGTCGCGTTCAACATAGTCATAAGCGCTGACATCTTGGACCCGTACGACCGTGACGATTTTTTCAAGCTGTTTTCGGACCTGCTCCACAACTCGGTCGTCGCCAACAACCACAAATGTCATTCGCGAGAGCTGTTGATCTTCGGTTTCGCCAACGGCCAGCGAATCGATGTTGTAGCCTCGTGAAGCAAGCATTCCGGAAATATGGGCCAAAACGCCAGGGACGTTTTGAACAACTGCTGATAATACATGCCGCATACAAATTTCCAGTGAGTAAAATTTTAGGTGATCGAGGCGAGTCGCTTTTCGCAGCCTCGGAAAATCTCGTCCAGTGTTGATATGGCGATGATAGCCCTGCGATTCGGCTTGCTCAAGGCCTTCCGGTCTGCGACAACACAACGTTTTTGCTCAATCCGCTAGTGCAATCCCAACGATCGATGTCTTTCGCCAATCTTCCGACCGGTTACGAATTGCTGGATTTCGGGAAAGGACGCAAGCTTGAGCGTTTTGGTTCAGTTGTAACCGATCGACCATGTCCAGCCGCAATTGGGGTGCGATGTCAAACGGACGTTAGCCAATGGCACGCCCAACGCGACCTGTCCTTCGACGACCGCTGGGTGCCACACAGCGAACGTGGCCAGCAAGCAATTGCTGACGGCGGCTGGTTCTGTCAGCCGTTTGAATCCTGCGATCTCACGGTGCAATTGCGAGCGACACCCGCTGGTCATGTTGGACTATTTCCCGAGCACCAGCAGAATTTTGATCGGCTGATCGGAACATATAATGCCAAACGACATTTGCGCGACGAGCCGCTAGAAGCGCTGAATTTATTTGCTTACACCGGCTTCGGAAGCCTGCAACTTTCCGCCGCTGGATTTTCAGTTGCGCATGTCGATTCTTCAAAGCCCGCAGTTCACTGGGCCAAGTTTAATTACCAATGCAACGCCGCTTACTGTCAACAGCCGGTTCGATTTTTAGAAGACGATGCAATCGCATTTTGCCGTCGTGAGATTCGTCGCGGTCATAAGTATTCGGTCGTATGTCTGGATCCACCAACGTATGGCCACGGACCGCGAGGTAATGCGTGGCGGCTCGATCGAGAACTGCCGATGTTGGTCGAGCTGCTGGTAGAGTTACTAGCGGACCGCCCATTGGGTATGATGCTCTCTGGGCATACACCGGCTGAGCAGCTTGAAAAAGTCACTTTGCATCCGGCCTTTGAACGGCTTGACCAGCGGTTCGATAAGCGACAAAGCTTTGAAGTCGATCTAGTTGATCTGCATCATCGAAAACTCAACACGGGTTACTCGATCCTGTGGGCGAATCGTTTTTCCGATTAAGAAACCGGGTCAAAAAAGTTACCGACTTGGTTTGTAGCGATAAGTTGTTTGTGAAAACGGTACCGAATTTGGACGAAGTAATCGCGAACTCGTCTGATCGAGCGTTTGACAGCAGTACATTCATTTTCAGCGCTCAAAAATTTTTGCAATGAACAACTCGGTTCCCCAGCACGATTCGCCACTACAAAAATTTAATGAGATTGACACATGGGAAGCGAGCGATACTTCGCAAGAAAACACGTTTCGTCAGCGACTTTGGCGAATCATTTTTTTGTCCGATACGCTCGCTGGAAAGCTGTTTGATGTTCTTTTATTGGCTTGTATCGCGATCTGCGTGCTAGTCGTGATGTTGGAAAGCATCGAGACATTGAATGAGAGCTACGTTCGACTTTTCTTTTGGCTCGAATGGCTTTTCACCGCAATTTTCACGGCTGAATATTTGGCTAGATTGTGGGTTGTTCGCAATCGTTGGAAATACGTTACCAGTTTTTTCGGCATCATCGATCTCGTTTCGATCTTGCCGAGTTACCTTGAACTATTCCTCACCGGCTCGCATTATTTGATGACCGTTCGAATCATCAGGTTGTTGCGGATGTTTCGGATTTTGAAGATGGCCGAACATGTTGGCGAGTCGCATTTATTGTTGCGAGCACTGCAAGCCAGCCGCAATAAAATCATCGTATTCTTGACCAGCGTTGTTGCAATTGTCTGTGTGGAAGGAACGATGATGTACGTCATCGAGCACAATTCAAACCCTGGGTTTTCGAATATCCCACAGTCGATCTATTGGTCGATTGTGACAATAACAACAGTTGGATTCGGCGATGTGACTCCGGTCACAGTGGCTGGAAAAATGATGGCTTGCGTCATCATGCTGACCGGTTTTGCAATTATTGCAGTGCCCACTGGTGTCGTCACTTCGGAGATGAGTCGTGAGCTCAATTCAATCCGGCGAAACGATCGACTGTGTGATAGTTGTGGTTGGTCAGCGCATGATGAAAAAGCGAAGTTTTGCCACCAATGCGGTGCGCCCATGACCCGCTCCTAGAGAGCTTTACCAAAAATTGCCGGTTTGAATTAAAGCGGTAGGACGAAAATCTTTTGGTTTCGCGCGATCGGACGGATAGTGACGTTCTGCTAACGTGTCAACGACCTGCCCGTCAATTTGCTCGCGGGTGCGCTTTGGCGTAAGCTTCTTTAAGATTGGTCGAGCTAACGTGCGTGTAGATTTGAGTCGTAACTAACGACTTGTGACCGAGCATTTCTTGCACGCTTCGAATGTCGGCGCCGCGGTCGAGCAAATGTGTTGCGAAGCTGTGTCGCAGTGTGTGGGGTGTCGTTCTGGCGTCCAGGTCTGACTGCTTGATATATTTTTCAAGCATGCGACCAACGCTGCGGGTCGTCAGTCGATCGCCAAAGCGATTACGAAAAGTCGGCTGTCCGCGACCAATTGGCGTTTTCACTGAAGCTGTCCGAACGGAGTGATAAGCTTGAATTGCCGAGATCGCAAAGCGGCCAAGCGCGCCGATTCGTTCTTTACGTCCTTTGCCTCGGATCCGCATCGTTCCCTCTGCAAAGTCTAGATCGTCGTCGTTCAAACCGACCACTTCGCTGACACGCAAGCCAGCCGAATAGATCGTCTCCAATATCGCTCGATCGCGAATGCCAGCCGGATCGACCCGTGAGGGCGAGTTTAGCAAACGTTTCACTTCATCGGCTGTCAAGAAATGCGGCAGCGTTCGAGACGCTCTCGGATTTCGAAGTGGTTTGGCCGGATTGCTGTTTGCGATCTGCTGTCGCTGGGCAAACTTATAAAAGCTTCGCAACGACGCGAGCTTTCGCGCGATGCTGCTGCGACTGTAGCCAGCTTCATGAAGCGCTGCGACATACGTTCGGAGCTGGGTTGGCGTGATCGCCGAGGTAGTAACCGCTTGTTCGCCATCCTGGGACAGGTAGCCCACCAAATCCATCAAGTCTTCGCGATACGACTTGATCGTCAAGTCCGAAGCGTTTCGTTCGACATCAAGATATCGCAGGAATTGGACGATGTGCGATTGCATGCGTTGTCATCGAAAGTATGCGGCGTCTCAAGTATCAGCGACAGTTGCGGGCTAGTGTTTGTCTTTCGGTTCCGGCATCTTGAACCGAGCGACGCTCCGAGAAGCGATTCTTGGTCTGTTGGTTTCTTCCGCCATTTCAATCGGAGCCATGCTGCGAATGCGTTGGCTCAATATCGCTGCGTCATACCAAGAGAAAGAAAGCTCTGGATCCGCTGCATAGCGACCAAGCATTCGAAGTGTGTCAGTTCGATGATTGTCGTCAAAGAGGAAGACGTAACGGTCCTCACCCTTAACCAACGCAATAATATTAATCTCATCGCTCATCGTTCGCAGCCTCCATGCCTTGTCGCCTGATCGTCCAAGGCAACAGCAAGTAGGCAGCCTGGGCAATCTACCGCTCGTATCGGCCGATCGGCCAGCGAACTACGGTGCGTTTTTTCAGTTGTCCGCCGCGTCCAACCAACGTTTGCTTAACATGGAGGTGGCAGCAAAAACGTATAAAGTCTTCGCTGCGTTGGAGATACGCATCGAAGCCGCCAAACCGTTGGTCGTCACGAAAGTAATAGTACTCAGCAAGCTCATTCGTGAAATCTTCGGCACTTCCGTTGTAAGTGTACATATGGCTTATAACCGGCCCGAAAGACTTTACCGCTAGTGGCGGATACGGCGAAGGTGCCGGTGGTATGAATCCTTCCGGATCAGGCCATTTCGAAGCCGGTTCGTTCGCATCAAGCACCATCGCTTGTGGGCGAAATATCGTTTGGCTCGGTGGACTGCTTGAAACTGGAGGCGGGGAATCGGGATTGGTTTCATTGGCGGAGTTCATCGGAACAGCAACGGCTGGCGACGTTCCAATCGGGGCTGGCAAAGCTTCTTTGGGTATTGCTGGCTCTTGTGAATTCAATGCGTATTCCATCAGCGAACTGACTTGGCTCCAAGCCGTCGCGGGCTGGACCGCAGACTGCCGCGTGCTCGTTTGAATCTGCTCGTCCTCTGCGTTCTGTTTCAGAACGCTTGCCTGGCGGGTTGAAGTTTCGATTGCGTCGGGCAGTCGTTCAACAAAGTGACCAGGGAGCGTTTCCACTGGAGTCTGTGAAGCCATTTGTTCGCTGGCCAGCGCCCGTTCGGCTTCAAGTTTAGCCCAACCCGGAATCTCCTTTTCATCTTTAGTTCCCCAAGGCAAACCATAACCGACAGGGATTGGATGAAAATTTGGATTCGCGGTGTACCAGTTGACCTTCAAGCTCAACCGAGGCGGATAGTATGGATCGTAGTCGGTAATCGCTCCTTGCAAGACGGCATCGACACCAAGAAAGCGAGCGAAAGATTGGAAGTCGTCGCCGGTCGAAAGTGAACGGCCAAGCTGACCGACTTCGAATGCGTCAAGCTGTGTTCGAACGACTCCGACTGGCAAAACTTCAAAACCAGGTACCGCTTGCAGTTCATGTGCATAAGCTAGCGAAACACGTTCGCCGCTTAGCGTCGGCTGTTCGCTCTGATTGCGAAATGGCAGCACCGCAACCGTCCGGATCTGCGGAAACGGGTTGTGAAATTTGTCTTGATGCCTTACGTCTGGCAAGAAGTTGCAGCCGCAAACGGCGGACAACATGACGACGACGCAAATGCGGCAGACCCGAAAAATATTTGCGTTTGAAATCATTGCGGCTCGACACGTCGATAGTCAAAAACCGCTCGCAGCGTCTTTAGACGCGATTTCGATCCAATTCGCCCCCCCGGGCATTAGCTTTATCGACCGTAAAATCCAGCCTCTTCAGAAAATCCGTTCCAATCGTCAAGATTTGCGCTTTCTCGACAAATGTTTTGCTACCGTTCCTCGAAAGTTTCAATTTAGGTTCGGACGGTCATGGCAATTGATCCTACGACAAACGCATGACAAAAAGTTGTAGCGCCCGTACAGATTACCTAATCTGTTCAATCCCGACCGTCGATATTACTGACAGCTATCGATCACAAGCAACTTTCGCGATTCGTCCGAACCCAATGCGACGCTCAACCAATCAACTTCGCAACCTCGCAGCCAGTGTTATGCTGATCGCCATCGCGTCGCTCAGCGGTTGCCGCTCAATCTGTCTGTCACCGCCCAACGATAGCTATTTGGCTGATTGTTCGTCAGACTGTTTCCAGCCTGGAACTCAACCGATAGCGAGTCTTCAGCGACCTTACGTTGGCCAACGATTATCGGGTGGTCTGCACGACAACTGGATCAGTCGGAAAATTGCTTCGCATAATGAAGCGAAAAACGCTCCACCTTGGCCGCGATTTCATCCACTGCCGAGTCATCCGGTGTTCTATCCGCCGGCAGCCGACGATATGGCGCTAGATCCAGTCCGCTTCGGTGAATTTGAATCGGCTCAATAACCGTGGTCCGGTTTAAGGCTCTCAACTCAACCAACTATCGAACCAGGCGAACGCGTCTTGCTGCATCGGACGATTGAATTGGTGGCCGCCGGGATAGAATCGTCCGCTGTATCGTTCCGTTGCATTCGCCTTGGCATAAACCGACTGCAAAATTTCGTCTGCCCGCTGCATTTCAGCGGGAGTGTAAAGTTCATCGTCGCTGCAGTTCTGAACCATCGTCGGTAACGGAGCTCGCAATCCGAGTATCTCTGGGAAATCGAGATACTGCGGCAACAGCGGCGCGAAACTCATCCAAGTGTGGGTATAGGATTTTCGCAATAGGAAATCTTTCCAGGTCGTCATGAACCCGACGCAAACCGCGCATCGAATTCGAGGGTCCAACCCGCCGAGAAAGACGGTTCGCAATCCTCCGCCAGAGAGCCCTCCACAACCCAGCCTTTCGGCATCGACTTCGGGACGATTGGCCAATACGGACAACGCCGCTTGATCTTCCACAAGGAACATTCCGGGCCAGGTTGTCCCACTGCAAAAAAGCGATTTGGCCATGATGTTTTCGTGCTCACTTGCCCATTGGTTATACCGCTCAATGTTCTCGATCGCTTCAGGATTAGCGTCTGATTTGTCGGAGGTTTTGCACGCTCCCCAAGCGATATCAGCGACGTCTTGGTATAGAACCCTTCGGCTTCCGAAAGCGAATGTGTCGTGTACCAAAACAACATAACCGCGACTGGCCAGTTCGTTCGCCCAAGCCAGACCATCGTAGTCATGCCGTTGGTGCTGCGTGACTAACGGATGTTGTGTCGCCTGAGTTTGTGTAATTTTTCGATACCCAAAATATTTGTTGCCGCCATGATCATGCAATGCAAGAACGCCAGGCAGCGGTCCAGTCGCTCCATGCGGTTTAAGCAGGACCGCTTCAGTCGCCCGGCCGTATGGCAATTGCCATCGCAAGTGTTCAATGTCCAGTTGGCCAACTTGTTCAACTTCACCAATTCGTTCAATACCAGTGATCTGCAGCGGCTGCGGCGCGGCGATCAACTCAGAGGTCTTCCCATGGGCAATCGCTCGCCATGATTCGATTGTCGGAAACGAGTCGTTGCGAAAGGAAAGCTTCGGTGGTTCGTTGACCAAGCCTGAAACCCAAGATCCGTATTGCCCAATGACGCTCTTCTCTTGAGTGCCAATTGCCGAAGATGCAAGAGCTGTTGTTTCCAATGCTGCGGCAGGCTGCAGAGAGCTCGCCTGATGTTCAAGCAAAGGTACAACGCTCAATCCCGCCGCTGCGACCAACAAGTTACGCCGCGTCAATTCAATGGGAGTACCAACGGGCGACGTTAAGTCTGATTTCGAATTTAGCTTCATCGTAAAACTTGTTGTTATGAAGTCGCACTGATACCTGTCGAAACAAGCTTGACCAAATATCGCTCATTTTATCGCACGCCTGCGATGGTCGATTTAGGAAGCCATGCATGCGGCGGCGTTGGGTAACTGATCAACGACCTTGCAATGTTG
This sequence comes from Pirellulaceae bacterium, assembly GCA_041740995.1. GTDB lineage: Bacteria > Planctomycetota > Planctomycetia > Pirellulales > Pirellulaceae > JBGSKY01. The sequence continues at coordinate 23,112 of JBGSKY010000079.1, read as the reverse complement.
CGACTAATTTCATCAAGCTCACTTGTCGGGCGAATTATCAAATCGATCCCGCACATTTGTAATGCTTCTGACATTCTAATGTTTGGTTCCGATACGATTGCAACAATGACGACACGCGCCGCGACGGAACCGACGGAATTAGATACTTCCTCGCTCGATCCGCGTGGAGTCTTACCCACGCAATATTCCGATGTCGTAATGCGGACCAATTCAGAGAGCGTATTTAGAGTTCGAAGTTCTTCAACATCCAGCGATTTGTTCTGTAATCCAATCACCACAAGCGAAGGCGGCTGAGAATCAGATTCCGCATCGAAGCCACTTATTGAAGGGTACTGTTTCCGAAAAAACTCGAACGCTTGATCTATCAATCGGCCGCCAATATTCGGAACAGATCTTTCATTCAACTTGTGAAACTGAAATGATGGTTTCGGGAACGTTTCCCATTCGCAGTCGGCGTGTGATCTCATTGCTTTAGACCATCGCAAAACTTCCCATTGATCGTTTCCGATAAAAAGTGCTGGTACGAAGCGAGTTTCGTTGGTTGCCATCGTGTACATTCTAACCAAAAATGTACGGCGACCAAATTAGAAAGCTGCCCGCTAATCAAAACGTCGAGCAGGTGCACTTTTAGAGCGAGACCGGTGCGAGCGACGATTCGCCCTCGCCCATCAATTGCATCAAGTGTCTTGGACTTTCGCACGCTCGCAACTGAGCCAACCAGCTTGAATCGGCCACCATTCGAGATAATCGAGCAAGAATTTTAAGATGGATCGAATCGTCCGTACTGCAAATCAGAAAGAATACATCGGTTAGATGTCCCGCACGATTTCCGAACGGAATCGACTGCGAAGAAATGCCCATAGCGATCAGTGGTTGAGCCAAAATGGAAGCGCGTGGTCGTCGAGGATGTAACATTGCGACTCCATTTTCCAACGCAGTCGGATGAAGATCTTCGCGGGCGGACACGGCATCAACCATTTCTTCCGCGTCCCACAGCAGGCCAGTTGAAGCGGCCAAATCGCACATTTTCCGGATCACCGAACCACGTGTTCGCGCTTCAAGCGGGATCGCAATTGCTTCTTCAAAAAGAAAATCAGTTAGCGCAACTGGTTTTTGGCTGCTCTTGGAACGGTGTAGCAAAGTCTCGACTTTATGAAGATCCTCTACGTTTCCAACTCCAATCCTATCTTCCATCCAATGATGAATTTCAGCCTCTGAAAACTTCCACTGACCCAGCACTCGACGACCAGGCAACTTGTCGCGCGACGCCATCTTCAATACATGTTGGGGCATGAGGTGGTGATAAGCGGCAAGCTCTTCGACAGTGAAATCTCTGGACGACATGACAAAAGTTTGGAAGTAGATACATGACTCAAGCTCCTGCAGAGTTACAGGCTTTCCGAATCTTAGTTCAACCTAGAGTTTAGCAACACGTCAATTTTGTGAAGATTACCGTGCAAAAGTGAACCCTAGAACGGCAAACAGAACTACGATCAGACCTGAAATTTACGACGATTCAACGCCGAAATTCTGCAATGGGCTAGAGTTCTACTTTCCGGTCTCTTCAGCGGCGTTCTTCGCCCCAGAAACAAATGCTTCCGCGGCATTCCTCGTTTCACCGAGTATCTCCGACGTGTCGCTTTTCGCCTTTTCGGAATTCACCGTGATGTTTGCCGAATTCCCGTCGATGTTGACGGAGAGCCAGCCGATCCCAATCGCAGCGGCTACGAGAACAATAAGAATCAGCAAGATACGCATAATACTGTTCGCAGCCTCGGGTTTGAGGTAACAATGATAATCTTCGAAAGACGTTGCCCTGGAAACCACGCCTTGGGAAATGTTCCGTCGTTCAACGCTTTGCCGATGCTGTTTCGCCATAGCTTGACAAACAAACGAGGTTTGTCTCTAAACAATAGATGGCATCGAGAAGCCTGTTGAATCTGCTCAACTCGCCAGGATCGGTTCCCGGCTTACGTTTGCGATCGTCTCTTAGACGAAAATCCAATCTGCTTGCTGCCACTAGACCATTGGGCGACGAATGCCGCCGAAGATCAGTGACACGATGAACATCACGATAAACAGGAAAAACAGCACTTTCGCGATGGTAGCGGCGATCCCGGTGATGGCGCCAAAGCCAAGGAAGGCAGCGACCAATGCGATAACCAAAAATGTGAGGGCCCAAGATAGCATGGCTAGTCTCCAATCATACGTTGAGTTCGAGCGATTCTTAGGAGCGGCAAAGTACCACTCCTATCTATCTCTTGATAAAAGCAGCTGCCGTGCCAAATGCTTATACTCGAGATTTTGCCAACCAACTGATCGAATATCGACCACTATTGATCGCACTACGCGAATCGATAAGCGCCGGGTTGCGGAACAATGACCTGAGGCGCTTCTCCTCCGTCGTAACTTGCAGGTCGGAAATCTTGTGTGCTATTGGCGACTTCTTCATAAGTCAGTGAAGCCCCCGTATAACAAGCTTCCCGTCCAAGGATCGACATCAGGGTGCTCTTGCACATGTAATCGCCGTTGTTGATTCTTTCGCGCTCACCGCGAATCGCGCGGAACATTTCATTCTGTTCGGCTTGGTGCATCTGAACGACATCACCTGAGTGCATCCATTTGTTCTTTCCTTCAATAACTCCTTCGCACAATCGCGCCGTGCCGTCAGTTCCAGAAACAAAGTCCTCGACTTGTACGAAACAGTTTTCCATTTGTCGTGTATTGGCAAAAGTCTTTGTACCGTCGGCCCACTCGTATACCACTGCAAAATGGTCGTAGATGTTTCCTTGCGTCTCGTCGCTCCGTAGTTGACGTCCACCCATCCCAATTGCACGAACTGGTGGAACGTCATTGTGTAACCAAAGTGCTTTGTCGATGCTGTGAATAAATTGCTCGACAATATGATCGCCGGAAAGCCAAATATAGTTGTACCAGTTCCGCATTTGATACTGCATCTCGCTTTCGCCTGGCTCACGCGTTTTCATCCAAACCGGACTTGTTAAATAGTTCGCTTGGCTCGCTACAACTTCACCGATCTGCCCGTCATGAATTCGGGCGATGATTTCTTGCATCCCAGTGTGGTAGCGCCAGCACAGTCCGCTGACAACATTCAGTTGCTTCCCTTCGGCCTGCTTGCAAGATTCAACTATGCGACGCACGCCAGCCGCATCAGTTGCAACTGGCTTCTCGCAAAAGATATGCTTGCCAGCATCCACTGACGCAGCGAAATGCTCTGGTCGATAGTGTGGAGGTGCAGCCAATAAGATAACGTCAATGTCGCTCGCCAAGACCTGTTTGTAGTTATCGATTCCGGTGAAGCATTGTTCGTCGGTGACTTGCATTTGCGTCTTATAATTGCGAGCCAACGAGCGGCGGCAATTACTTATCGCTTTGTCGCTGAGATCGCCCAACGCAACGATTCGAACATTTGGGTCTGCTTCCATCGAATTGACAGCCGCACCGCTCCCACGTCCACCGCAACCAACCAAACCGACTTTGATAATCGAATCTCCAGCGGCATGGACTTTCGGTAATGTAGTCGCCGCCAAGGCCGCTGTGGCAGCCAACCCGCTGCTAGAGGATTTCAAGAACGAACGACGAGTATCAAACGAATTGACTGTTTTTTTTGGATTAACTTGCATGGAGTTCCCAATTTTAAATGCAAAGTGAAATGCGATCAGCGGAAGCACTGCAGCCTATTTTAGCAGCTAGCAACTCCAATGAACAAAGGCTTCTGCCGAAAACCCCGAGTAAATTCTGAACGAGAATTTAGTAAATTTGCAAGGAGAATGATCGTAAAGGCAAAAAAATCACAATCCTCGTCGATCGCCAAGACAGATGCCCCAAGCAGAGTTCTCACTAGTCACCACAACAGCAACAGTTAGTTCCACTCTAAGCCTTCGTGCAGAGTATTGATTCGCTCGCAGTGATCCGCTTTGACGATGTACATATCTTCAACGCGAACGCCACCTAGCAATCGGCTGTAAAGCCCTGGTTCAATGGTGACGACGTCGTTGACTAGCATCGCAGGGCCGCCATCAACCAAAAGCGGCGCTTCATGCAAGGACAATCCGACACCGTGGCCTGTCCCGTGAACCATCTTAATCACCTCATCAGAATCGGAGGCGTTGAAGGGGCCGCTTCCATAACCAGCCGATTTGATAACAGCAAGCGTGGCCGCATTGATTGAATCGCCAGTTACGCCATTGCGGGTAACATCGACGGCTGCTTGTTTTGCCGCGACCACCGTCTGGTGCATCATTCGAATCGACTCTGGTGCATCACCGTGTACTACTGTTCGAGTGCAATCGCCAAAGTATCGACTGGTTTTACTGCGAGGAAAAATGTCCACAATTATCGGTTCGCCCGTTCGCAGAAATCCTTGACCACGATGATGACAATCGGCGGCTTGCGGGCCGCCAGCGACGATCGATGTGGAATCGACGCAATCGTGCTCAATCAACCAAACGTCGATCAGCCGTTGAATTCTTTCGCTAGTTAGTGCGGCGTTGCCAGAAATCAGCACGCCATCATCTCCAATGGTTGCCCCAGCAATCATTTCACAAGCTTGGCGCATCACTAGTTCAGTAATTCGCTGAGCATCACGCAGCGCGGCGAGTTCGTCAGTAGTCTTTTGCCGCCGCGCATCTTGAACTAAGTTCGGATCGCAATGGACTGTTAGGCCGGCAGTCTGTAATACATGTTGATAAATTGCTGGGGTGCTGCGATCAATCCAAATCTTCGTTATCGATTCGCTCCCAATCAAAGCCGCAGCAGCCTGAGCCGTCGCGATATCGCGATCAGCAGACAATTCTGACGTTGGGCAAAGATCTTTGGGCGCGTAGACCTCCCATTTCAGCAAACTTTGCCGCGCACGATCGACTTCGATATCGCGAACGATAAAAACGCTTTTAGTCACGATCTCAAGATCGTCTAACCAGAGCACCACAGCGGCCGGATCACCGGTAGCAAAACGAACGCGGTGAAATAAGGTCATGTTTGAATCGGGAACACCGCCGATGAAAAAGACTTTCGTCACTTGCCCAACTCCAATCGAACAACTGCCAGAACGAACCCCGACGCAAAATCAAACTACAGAAATTCCATTTAACGATTTGATTTCACTTCTGACAAGGCGATCGAAAGGCAGATCGGTCTGGACGAAAGCTATCGCAAAATGAAATTTGCGATTACAGGTTTAGCACATGCAACAGCTATCGTGCCCAGTCGCCAGCTTGCGCCAGCCGATTCATGTTGCTTCCACCGACACATGCTAACGAGCGTTTGACGGTGTCTCGCGCTGCATCACGATGGTGCGTTTCATGAAGCGATCTTTGAAGAAGATTGGTGGCAAATACATGTTGCCATTGACGGGCACTTCCACCGTGACGCTGATCTCTGGAGTTGCCAATGCAATCCTTTGTGGTTGAACGTCGATAGTGCTGGAACGAATGCCGATAATACCGAGAACTGAACGTACTTTCGCTTCCACCGCGTCGCTTGTTGCACCCGGAACGACGCCTTGTCGTGCACCTTCATAGATCGCGTTCTCAATTGTGTGACGAACCATCGCGACGCGAGTGAATTCGAAGGCCGCAAAGAAGAAGAAAAAGACTAGACCGATCGTCAATGCAAATTCAACGGTGACTGCTGCGCGCCGCGTATTGCATGCTCGCAGCGAGTGAAGACTGAAGCGCTTGGAGTGCCGCTTTCGAAGGTACGCTAAATTACTCATTGGCATGATGGCTTCAATATTTCGTTTGGATCGAGCGGCAAATCTGCGGATTTAATTTATTCTGATTGGACTTGAAAACAGTCGCCGTGCAGCCGAAAACCACATCTTCTGATCGACATCTTTATTGCGTAATGACGGTCGTAAACGTCGTTGCAATCTCACGGAATACCGCTTTCAGTGCATTCCCATCTTCGGCGTGAAAGAATCTTCCCGAGCCAATTTCGGCAACTTGACGCATCGCTGTTTGGTCCGCGTCGCTACCGAATGTGATCGAGTGAATAATGACACCACGATCGGCCAAATCGCCGGCCGCTTGAACCGCTGGACGCCCGCGATTTTGCAATCCATCGGTTAGAACGATCATCGCACGTTCGACAAACTCGGTTGGTCGAGCGTTCTGGATGATTGAACCTCCAGCGTCCATGCCACCAGAGATGTTGGTAAAACCATCGACTGGCATTCGAGCCATCTCAGCTCTGATCAAGCCTAAGTTCGAAGTCATCTGAACGTCGGCTGTTGCAGTGGTCGAATACGACGCCAAACCGACGCGTTCTTCGGTTGGCGAATCGGCGAGAATTGAAAGGAAGATCGTAATCGCATCTTGTAGGTCACGAAACTTGCGATTGTCATTCATACTTCCAGATCGATCGACAACTAAGACAATGTCACGCTCTAAAAATGTCACCGTAGCTGCTTCGGCGGGTTTAAAATTGCGAACGTTGAACATACGTCCCAGGAACAAGGGAACTGGACCACCGATGGAATCCTCTGTTCGTCGTCCATCAACTCGTACGCTGTTCACCGGCTTTCCAACGGGATCAAAAGCGAATCGGTCATCGGGGCCCTTTACCGATTTTCCATAAATAAAATCAGTTTCACGAAGCTGAAGTCCTTGGCTAGCAACCGAATTCTTAAGTCCTATCGCGATTCCTTTTTCAGTTGCTTTAACGGGGTCTTGCGTACGGGCCAGTTCTTCTGCGGCCGCCTTTGCTGCCGCGTCGGTGGCTGAACGCAATTCGCTCTTCACGAGTTGCATGTATGCGATGTCGATTGAGAAAGCTGCAGTGACCAGGAAAGCGAACATCATAATGGCCAGCAACACTGCCATTGCACCACGACGTTGACGTGGGCTAACAATTGCAAAGTTGGATCGCAGCGAGTTATGGGTTTTTTGCATGGTTGTAAGCTGTCGTTTCAGGTCTGTTTTTTAAGTCAATCACGCAAGTCGCGATTTTTTGATTTGTAGCGGCCAAGGTTTATTCGCGCACCATGGTCGTGCTGACCACAATATTTCGATCTTGTATCACGCGTCCAAACAAAGGACTGTTTTGTTGAATGCTGGCCGAGATTGTTATCGCGATTTCATCGCCTCGGGCGACAGTCGTTGGATCAGGCGGCGTCAACTGGATCGTATACGAGCGAATGCTGCGCTGCGTCAGCACCTCTTCGGCTTTGGCTACCGCAGCGGCCGAACTGCCGTCATGACGGATCGCTTGTCGAATACCTTCGTACGCGGAAACGGTAAGACTTTGGCGAACGAAAATCGCTGATGTGGCTTCGATGCTGCCCAGGATAATCAGCACCAAGACCGGTAAACAAACTGCGAATTCGACCAGGGCAGCTCCGCGACGATTGCGCTTTGAGTTTGTTTTTTTAGTATTGATTGTCATGGTCACGGTTTCATCGAAGTGGTGTACGGCTTGCAAGCGATCGGCGATCGGCGAGCTTCGGCATCGGTAGAATGAAGCGAAGTTCTTTGATCAAGCTTCCGGATAAGTTCCGCTGGACTTCGCACTTTCAACCGGCTCGCCAAGCTTGGCCGATTGAATCTCGATGACGCGATTAAAGTCCGATGCGAGCGCTTGCCAGAAATCGTTCTTGCGAAGATTGACTGGCACGAATTGTTCCTTGGCCAGGAAGCTGGTCATGCCATTTCGAATTCGCATAATTGGGCCAGCGAACTGGTTCGACAACTTGGTAATGTCGTACAAGAAGACTGGGACGACGACGAGCGAACAAATGGTAATCGGCAAAATTAGCCGTAAGAAAGCTTCGTATTGTTCGCTGCTAGTTGCCAAAGGCAATTCGATGAACCGCACCCAAACGGCTAGCATGAAAAAATTGGCAATCAAAAACAACACCCAATGGACGGTCACCCGTCGCAAAAGGGAGTACTGAACCTCGTCGCTAATGAGTAACTGACTTCTGCGTTTCATGGTTGTTCTCTGCTTAATTCAAAACGGCCGAGTTGGCACTACAATCGAGTAACGTATTCCAAGCGACTTTATTCGCGTGTCGCTGAACGAACAGTCAACTTCGTTAGATTGCCAGTGCTCCGACCGGCGCTGCGAATACAGGCCTTCTCTAGAGCTACAACTTGGAAGTATTTCTGTCCGAAAGGCTAGGTCACAACGCTTGATGAACTTAAAACTTTTCGCTCACTTCTGGACACAGCGTCGATGTGGAAGGTCAAATTTACGCATTACAAGGAGATTGACGGTCGTGACGATTGCTCCGAAAATGAAGCCTCCGGAATGGGTTGTGCAAAAGCTTCGCCATGGACATCATCTAGCGTTTATGGTAAATAGCCCCAAAAATGCCTAGAGAATTATTGAACGCTGTGCTGCGATAAACGCCTTGCTAGACTGCTTTGCATGGATCCGATTGAAGATGAAATACTGAAACATCTCGCGAGCCTTGTCGGCGGACATCCACAACTTGCAGACTCACTTGCTTTGATTGGTGTGGATAGCGTTGGAATGGCCGAGCTGACCTTTGAGCTCGAGCGACAATTTGGCATCCGTGTCAACGAAGATGTGGTCGACGTCGAAACAGTCGGAGAGCTAGTCGACTATGTCCGTGCGAAGGTCGAGCTGAAGAAAGATGCAGGCAAAAACCGAACTTAGCATCGCAATTCAATTCTTGGTCATTGTCCCAAATCTGCGTTTGGAACCCCATGAGCTTGCCTCATGGGTGAATCAACTTCGTGATCTAAATTGGGGCATAACTTGCCCGTGGATTTCGATGCAGACAGTCGCCGAAGTGTCACGCCGCCAACTGCTTGGCTTTCTTTTTTAACCGGTCTGGCGGTTCCCGCCATCGTCGATGGACCCACCAATATTGTTCAGGGAAGTTGCGAATACTTTCCTCTAAACAGAAGTTGTACCACTTCGTAATCGATTCAACGCTGGCCATCCTCGGATCATTGCTGTTTCGCGGATCAACCGAATCGATCGAACGCAATTCGAACTTCATTGGTCCATTAAGTCGGCGGTTAAAAACCACCATCGTCGGAGCACCGCTGGAAAGAGTGAATAAAGCTAACGCCTTATGACAAGATGCTGGATGTCCCAAAAAATCGACCCAGACACCACGCTTACCTGCATCCTGGTCGGCTAGCAGGCTCAGCGTACCGCCTTCCTCAAGCAGTGCTTGGACCGCCTCAGCACCGCTGTTTTTTGACAAAAAATGTTGACCGCCGGTTGATCGGAATTTGGTGATGAAATCGTGAACATAGGCGTTATCCAGCTCTCGTGCGATCGTGGTGGAAGGCAGACCAAATATCCCGTTAACAAAGCCGGCTAGCTCAAAATTTCCCAGGTGCCCGGTGACGAACAATTTTGCTCGCGCGTCGAAAACGTGTGACAACAACACGTTGCGACCAGGAATCCGCATGTAATGGTACCAATTGGTACGATGAATTTTTCTTGGAGCATGTGCGATTTCGCAGATCAGCCGCAGCAAGTGCAACCACATTCCCTCCTCAACCTCTTTCATGCGACTGGCCGACCAAGTTGGAAAGACTCGCGTCAAGTTTTCGTGAACAAGCCCACGTCGAATGCGAAATTTGCGAGCTAGCAATCGGGCTACGATTTTGCAAAATCGATCCATCCGTTCAATTTCGACCGATTGAATTAGACAAATCATCAATCGCATTGCGAGATAGGCGAAATAGTCCAGCCAAGTGCGCGTCTGTTTGCTGCTATTGTCTGCTGACATTCCGACCGAGTATCCGTACTGGGAGATCTGTGAGGCGAGGGGAAGGCGATTGAATCGTCGCCAACCTTTGGCGCAGCGTAAAGATCAATTCGCGATTTTTCAAAACGAGCTAATTTTTTATAGGGCTGGAAACGAATAAATGAGTCGAGTTCAATGCGTGTTCTCAACTAGGATTTCTGCCGCCCCAGTACTCAGTAATACCGCTCGCTGCTCCAGAAGTCGTTCGGACGGTTCTTGTGTTCGACGATCGATGACAAAGTATCGCGGCAACTCGACTGGCCGCACAATCAGCTGGCGACCGGCGAGCTTTCGAAAATAGAAGTCCAGTGGCGGGCCAACAGGCACGCCCGCGACGACTTGGCTTCTTGCGACTTGGTACTCGAACAAGAATTCAGCACAGCGTCGAGCTTCTGGAAAATAACCGGTTTCTGTCCATCTCCAAATCGGCTGATAGCTCGCGTTAACCATCAACAGAATCGTCACGGCAGCGACCGCCCAAAGGCGGACAAAGATCCGAACAAATTCAGAATGCAGTCTCAACAGCATCGTTAGTGCGGCTTCGAAAACGATCGCCAGCAACGGGACCAGAAACAGCCAAGTCCGCTCAAATGGAAGTACACGTTTTACAAACAAGATCAGCAAGCTTGAGCCGACTAACAAGCCGAAGCAACAGACACTCGCTTGAAACGGTTCAAACTTGAGACGGATTGATAAAGCAAAACAGAAGACCAGGATCAGCAAAAAGAAGCTAATGCAAATGAACGGGACGTCGCGAAAAATTGCTGAGATCGAATCGCTAATATGCACGGGCAGACCGACTAGAAAACCTTGGAAGCCGATTGGCTTGACAAACTGATTGCCAGCGATTGACGCGATGCCGTTGGAAGCGCCGATTACTGGCAGATAAAGCACGATCGTCGTGCCAGCGATTGCTAGACTGACCGGAATGGCGAAATGATAAAAAGACTTCTTCAACGTCCAATCTGCGCGCCCATGATAGATCGTGGCAAACGCAATAACTCCGGCGATTGGCAAAATTGCCGTTGGCATGGTCAGATTGGCCAAGCCGCCGAGCAGTGCGAACAATCCGATGCGTTTGGTCGGACCCCGCGATTGCTGGCTGCAAAGGGCAAGCATCAGCAGGCAAAGCAATGTCAACAGCGAATAGCCTCGCGCGTTTACACTGTAAAAAATATGGTAAGGCCAGACTGCAATCAAACACGCCGCGAATACGCCGTCGAGCCGAAAGGTCATTCGGGCGACCAACCAAACCGCAGGAATCGTTAGGCAACCGGCAATTAGGGCTGGCATTCGGATCGCAGCCTCTTGCAAGCCGAAGAGGGTAGTGAAAACTTTTACAGCAAGTGTGTGCAGTACATGGTTGTTGGGATCGGTGTAGCGGGCAACGAAAAACCAGGACTGGTCGACATATTCGTTGACTGTATAGGCTTCGTCGTATCGCATCGGAGCGTTGATGTAAATTAAACGCAAACCAAGGCCAGCGATCGTAACCAATCCAATTGCGGCAGCTTGTGTGAATGCCGATCGACTTTTTTGCGTCGAAGTGTTCGTGCGCCTTATGTTTGCGAGGATATCGTGAAGAAAGTCGACTGCTTGTCGTGCGGTCGTTTGGAACGCAGATTTGATCAGCCCCAAACTGCTCCGCTGCTTTGCCAATCGAGAACCGGTCAGCAACGCTGCCAAAAAGCAACCTGCGGCAATGATTAGACTTGCCGTCGGCACTCCGCGAGACAATTCAGCCCACAGCGGCGTCGGATAAATTGCTTGCAACAAACGATTGTGCACGTCGGGGATGGCAAAAATGATGGCTAGCCCCGCCAAGAAAAACCACATCAAACGTTGCTGACGATGCGGGTTGGTCCAAATTGGCCGCTGGACGTTCGATTGTTGCACGCTTGTACTGGCTCGTGTTGGGCTGTTGTGTAGACTAGCATCAATATAACATTCAAATATTGAGTGTACTCGCTGCGTATCGATCGCGTCGGTCAGCGATCGTCGAAAATGCGATCCGAGAGAGCTTTACCAACCTCAGATTTTTCCAAGCGTCGCACGAGACGTAATTTTTCCTAGAATTGGCATGCAAGAATCAGTCACCATTGATGGCGTCCAGTTGTCGCTCAGCAAACCAATCGTAGATCAAACTGATTGGATTGGGCAGGACGAAGTCTTGAATCAGTTGGCCGCCTGTTGGTTAGTTGTCGACGATCAAGATCAACCGCTGACCCCGCGACTGATCGGCGTGCCGGGGATTGGAAAAACCGCTTTGGCGATGGCTGCGGCGCGGCAAAGAAATCAGCCGCTCTATATTTTTCAGTGCACAGCGGACACGCGTCCCGAAGATTTGTTGATCACGCCTGTTTTGGCGACCGATGGCAAGATCGCTTATCATGCCTCGCCGCTGGTCACTGCGATGATCAAGGGTGGGGTTTGTGTGCTGGATGAAGGCAATCGGATGAATGAAAAATCTTGGGCTTCACTTGCCCCGCTGCTGGACCATCGCCGCTATATCGAATCGATTGTTGCTGGGCTGTCGATCAGAGCAGAACGCGATTTTCGTTGTGCCGTTACGATGAACCAAGACGATTCGACGTATGAAATTCCAGACTACATCCTGAGTCGTTTACAACCAACGCTCCAAATTGCTTTTCCAAACCGCGAAGATGAGTTGAAGATTCTGCAGTATCATTTGCCTTTCGCGCCGATCGAGCTCTTGAATCTAACAGTTGAATTTTTGCAGCAATCGCATTCGCTGCGACTCGATTTCTCCGGCCGCGACGGCATCCAAGTTTTACGTTATGCGTTGAAGCGACTCGCCCAAAACGCAAATCATCCAATCGCGATGTCGGACGCATGGCGTGAAAGCCTGCATGCATGTTTGGGTGATGAAGCGTTGGACTTGGCAGCGGCCGCACGACGTCGTTCGCAATCGTTTAACGAGTCGACCATGCTCGGGCTTGGCGATTTTTTCATGGACGACGACGACCCGCTGCACCCGGATGGTTAGTCGCATTTTCTAATTAGGCTAGTGCAATCTAAGGGTAGCCGATCTCGCCAGAGATCGGATTGCCCCGCGAAGAAGCCCCGAAGTCTGGGAACGCGGCTACGAGTTACCCGCACTTTAAGTTTGAGCACCAGGTTCAAGGCCGGTCCTGGATCGGGTAAGTTGCTAATTTATTTTTCCGCTGAAAGATAGCGACTTCGCGGCGGGGCGAAATTTTGTTGCTATCCAAATCGCTAAGCCAATGATTATGCCGAGCAGACTGACCCACTGGCCGATGCTGAAAATCGTTCCGAACTGGCCGGCTTCATCCACTCGAATGAATTCTTCGATGCAGCGGCTGACTCCATAGAGCATCAAACCTAAAGCGAATATCTGGCCACGTGTCCGATACGCAAATGGCAAACTTGCAAGCAATCCAGCCAGGATCGCGGCATTGATCGTCGCGTAAATTTGACTTGGGTGAACCGGCAAACTTCGGTCAGGTAGAGCTTGACCACTGTAGTCGTGGATGTCAGCAAACCCCAAAAATTTCGGAGGTCCAGCATAATCAAGCAAGTTTGGATCCGTCGATAAGCTAAGGCTGTTACCCTTTTCAATGCCATGAATAGCTGCCCAGCCGCCAGGTGTAATCGATTCAACGTAATTGCGAGACGACCCCGCCGACCTCTCAAATTCTACGCCTAATAACGAGCCATCGTAGAGTTGGTCCAAGTAGGCCGGTGAGCCCGCTGGAAAAGTAATTGCCGGCAGCGGTTGTTCGCAAACGCCGCCGTAACAACATCCGTTGAGCAAGCAACCGATTCGACCAAGTGCCAAGCCGACTAAAAAGCCAGGCGTCACGATATCGGCAAGCTGCAAAAATGATCGCCCGCGACGATAACACCAAATGCCGGTCGCGGCCAAACCGCCGATGACGCCGCCATAGACCACCAAACCGCCTTCGGTGAACCGCAACGCTTCGATCAAACGACCTTGCAGCGTTGTTGCTTCGAATTCGGACCACTTCTGAATCACGTAAAACAAACGCGCGCCGCCGATGCCGCCGATCATGCCCCACAATGCGAGACTGATGAGCGTGTCGAGGTTTATTCCATGTGGTCGAGCGCGTCGGTAACTCAGATACGTTGCAGCGATAACGCCCAGCATCAACATCACTCCGTAGCCGCGGATCGGGATGCCAAGCTTAATCGGAGGTTCGTCTGCAAATTCTAGCTGGCTTTCGAAATTCGGCAGGACGAACACGATCATTCCGGCCATAAGCAGCCACGGCGCAAGCCCGCCCAACCCCGCCGCTGGAAATCTGGCTGCTGACGAATTTCCGCGATTATTCCACGCAAGCGCGTTGATGAGGACAAACGCGATCACTAACAAAATCAGCGCGAATCCCCAGCCAAAAAGCGGCCATGATCCGATCTGATGCGGAAGATAAAAAAGGGTACTGCGCACCGCGTAAAGCTTTGTTCGTTAGAGAGGTATTAACGCTAGCGTGTGTTGGCCGAAATTGTCAATAAAATCAGTTAGTTCACGCCGTCTTTCAACCAGCTTTTATAGCGGTAGCAGCAGTTTTACGGTAATGCAGATCGAACCGTTCTGATGAAAAAATAACTTGTTTTTATGCGTGCTAACCTCTGCATCGCGCGGATAAGAACGATTTATCGCAGGGCGAGAAGGGGACTAGCGAAAAAGTGTGCTGCGGTAGAATACTCAACTTGCCAGCAACTGATTACGCTTGGAATTTTAAGCGATCGTGATAGACCGCTAATTTGTCAGTGTCTTCACATGGTTTTCGCCCAAGCAGATCCAACGGGCGATGTTGCTCATAACAAAATGCCACAAAGCTAACTTCATGAATGTTACAGGATTGCGACCACAAGAAAACCTTGCCAGCGAATTGCCGGCCGATTCCGAGACACTCAGCACCGAGCAAATGTGCCACTTTGCTCGCCAGCTCGCCCAAGCAAACTCGATTGTCAAGATTCGTCGCCGCGATCGACGAACGCTGATCCACAGGTTCCGAAAAAATGCCGAGCGAATTCGTCAGATCTATCAAACGCTGCGAAAGTCGGTACAGAAAGACGCTTTCGTACCGCCGGAAGCCGATTGGATTCTCGACAATTTTTTTGTCATCGAAGAGCAACTCCAAGAAATTGAAACGGACTTGCCACCGGGCTACCTGGACGAGCTGCCGCGCATTGCTGGTGGCGATCCACGCGTTTATCGCGTTGCCTATGAGATCGTCAATCGGACCGGCGCGGCGTTGGACGAAGACATTTTGTCAAAGTTCCTTTCGAACTATCAAGAAGTTGCGACGCTATCGATCGGCGAAATCTGGGCCTTCCCGATCATGTTACGGCTGACCCTGATCGAACAGGTTCGGCGACTTGGAGACCAAGCGATCCAGACCCAACAGAATCGTGCGTATGCGGCCGAAGTTGTCAGCAGTTTCCAAGAGACAGGAGTTTTGGATGTCAAACCTTCCAAGCTACTACAGACCGCTTCTTGGATCGCCGAGCTCGCCGATCAGTCGTCGGAAAACTTGCCAGCTAACTTGCCAATCAAGTTGACTTCAGCGCTGAATGCAACGCTTCGAGATTTCGGCTGGAGCTTGGCCGACCTCTCGCGTCTGGACCACCAGCGGACGGCATCGGCGCAAGTTTCATTGGCCAACACGATTACCAGCATGAGACTGATGTCCGCTCTGGAGTGGGCCCTGTTCTTCGAAGATCATTGCACTGCAGAACAGGAACTGCGGAAAGATCCATCTGGCTACTACAAGGACATGGAACCAGCGACTCGAAATCGATATCGAAACGTCGTCGAGAAAATTGCTAAGGGCACCAGCCTGACCGATCAACAAGTGGCTCAGGCCGCAATCGGGATGGCGCAGCGAAACACAGAAAGTTCGCAAGTCACAAGCGATCTTGCTTCCCACGTTGGGTACTGGTTGGTTGACGATGGTCTGGAACGTTTGGAATTGAAGCTGCGATATCAGCCGAAATTTCGCGACAAATTTGTAAGGCTCTTGCGCGAAAATTCTTTCGCTGCATTTTTTGGTTTGTTCGGGACGCTATGGCTGGTTGCCACTGCCGCGATTGTCTCGCTGGTCAGTACATTTGAAACCGATTGGCGATTGATAACGCTGGCTGTTTTAACGGGTTCGGTTGCCGTAAGCGAACTTGCATTGCAGATCACCAACTGGCTTTTAACGTTATTACTTCCGCCAAAAGTTTTGCCCAAGCTTGCGCTCGAAGATCAAATTCCTGCGAAGCATCCGACGATCGTTGTCATCCCATGCATGTTCGGTTCGCAAAAAGAAGTTGAACTAATGATGCGTCGAGTGGAGAATCACTTTTTGTCCAACAGCGTCAGTGGACTCTCGTTCGCACTGCTAACGGACTTCGCAGATGCGAAATCCGAAACGATGCCGCAAGACGCAGCCATTCTTGAGAACGCAAGATCACGCATCGAGCAGTTAAATCAACGTTACGGACAGTTTGGATACCAACCATTTTTTCTGTTTCATCGTAAGCGGACTTATAATCCGGCCGAACAACGCTGGATGGGTTGGGAACGCAAACGTGGCAAGCTGATGGAGTTCGGCAAATGGTTGCTGGGCGATCCGTCGATCGATTATTTGTTGACGATCGGCGATATCCAACACCTGAAAACGTTTCATTCCAGCGAAACTGAACCATTTGTTATCACGCTCGACGCTGACACGCAACTGCCGCATGGAACAGCAATCGCACTGATTGGAACTCTAGCGCATCCGCTCGTTAGGCCCGTCTGGAATGAAGCTCAATCGCGGATTGATCGCGGTTACGTCGTCTTGCAACCACGAGTCAGCATCGATCTTCAATCGCGAATGGCATCGCATTTCGCAGCGCTGCATTCCTCAGGTGCTGGCATGAACCCGTATGTCGTGGCTGCCTCGGACGTCTACCAAGATTTGTTCGGCGAAGGCAGTTTCACTGGGAAAGGCATTTACGATTTACGGACATTTGAACACGCTTTGCAAGGAGCATTTCCAGAGAACGCGATATTGTCACACGACCTAATCGAGGGCGCGCACACACGGGTAGCCATGACCAGTGATATTGAAGTCTTTGATGGATATCCAAGTCGCTATGATGGCGATGCGAAACGGAATCATCGATGGGTTCGCGGCGACTGGCAAATTGCTCCCTGGATTTTTAGTACCGTGCCAACTGAGAAAGGTTGGCGGCCCAATCCAATTAATGCGTTGTCAAAATGGAAGATCTTTGACAATCTCCGTCGCTCAGTCGTTGCGCCTTCGATCGTGCTGCTTGCGATGCTCACCTGGACGCACAGTCTAGGGCTTGCCATGTCAACGATGGGGTTAATTTTGGCAATTTATTTTATACCAATGATCCTGCACGCGATTTTTGGTTACACACACCGACCTCGGCTGATCAGTTGGCGCGATCATTTGGTCACAACAACAGAATCGTTCGGACATAATTTGCTGATGGCACTTTATGAGTTGACGTTTTTAGCGCACAAGGCCCACTTGATGGTCGATGCGATTCTGCGAACGATGTACCGCCGTTACATCAGCCATCGCAACTTGCTGCAATGGCAAACCGCGCAAGCGGTTGAGATGGCCAACAAGGGATCGTTGGCGAGTATGGTTGTTTACTTGTGGGCAAGTCCCGCTATAGCAATTGTGCTGGCCATGATGGTACCGGTCCGAAATTTTGCGGCCGTCGGTCTCTTGATAGGACTTTGGTTCTTGGCACCGCTAATCGCTTACCTAATTTCTAAGCCGAAAGCGGACCGACGTAAGCTAGATAATGCTCTGGAATCAAGTTATCTCCGTCGGATCGCGCGGCGGACTTGGACATTTTTCGAAGCTTATGCCACGCATGAATTCAATTACTTACCGCCTGACAACGTCCAAGAGTTGCCCGATGGACGGATTGCTAGCCGCATCTCGCCAACCAACGAGGGACTGTTTTTGCTGGCTGCGATGAGTGCCCGGGATTTTGGCTTCATTTCGCAAACGCAGTTAGTGCAATTCTGGGAGGCCAATTGGAAGTCCTGGCTGGCGCTGGAAACCTATCGAGGACATTATTACAACTGGTATGACACAACAGATCTGCATCCATTGCCGCCGCGATACATTTCGACTGTCGATAGTGGAAATTTAGCCGCTTGCTTGCTGGCTTGGCATACGTCGCTACTAGAAATTCCGATGCAGCCGTTGATTAGCAAATCGTCAATCGTTGGATTACAAGATACCTTAGAGTGCGCCAGCCAGGACGTTCGCAAAGCGCTCTTTGGTGCAAATGAGACTTTGTCTAGCGAGCAGAAGCGATTGCTCAGTGTCTTGCTTGAACGGCTTGAAACGGTCGCCAAATCTACCGCTGAATTGTCGCTTGAATCGATCGCGGAAACCGCTGACCAACCTGTCCAAGTTGCTTCAATTGTCGAGCGATTCGAAGCGGTTCTATCACTGGTCGAACGAGAGCTTTTGGGATTGGTGCGTCTGCTGCAAAGCGACCTGCCACAGGATTGGCTGTGCCGAAAATTTGTCGTCTTTGTTGCCGCTATGGAGGGTTTTCGCGCCGATTTGAGGCTGCTGGAGAATATCAAGTCAGACGATATGGCGACGATCTCGTTGCGTCAAATCGCGGAGCTGCGCGATGTGTTTAATGAACCAACTGTCGCGGCCCGCGAAGCCAAGCGGATGATTCAATCGGTGCGGAACATGGCAGCCCAAGCAGACGACGTTGTCACACAGATGGACTTCAAATTTCTGCTCAATAGGAAGCGAAAATTATTCACGATCGGATACAACGTCGACACCGAAAAGAAGGATAAAAGCCACTACGACATGCTTTGTTCGGAATCGCGATTGGGCAGCTATGTTGCGATCGGCAAAGGCGACGTTCCGGCAAATCATTGGTTCCGATTGGGCCGCAAGTCAACGCACGCCTCTGGATCGGTCACGCTGCTCTCGTGGGGCGGAACAATGTTCGAATACTTGATGCCACCGTTGTTGCAGAAAAACTATGAGCGCTCATTGCTGACCGAAAGTGCAATCGGAGCGATCGGGTTGCAGCAAGCCTATGCGCGACAACGGAAAGTCCCTTGGGGAATCTCCGAGTCTGCATACAGTTCCATCAACTCTAACGGCGACTACCAATACCAATCGTTCGGCTGCCCAGGTTTGGGGCTCAAGCCAGGACTGGCAAAAGACCTAGTGATCGCGCCGTACGCGACGTTGATGTCGTTAGATCTTGCATCCGAAGCAGCGACCGAAAATCTTCGCGTGCTCGACGCGCTGGGAGCCCTCGGACCGTGGGGCTTTTACGACGCCGTTGACTTCACACCTGCGCGCGTGCCAGCAAATCAGGACTTTGTTCTGGTTCGCAATTACATGGCCCATCATCATGGGATGAGCATTTTGGCGATCACCAACTGCTTGCTTTCTGGCAGAATGCAAGAACGATTTTCAAACCACCAAATTGCGCGCTCGTGTGAATTGTTATTGCAGGAAAAATACCCATCTGCAATTCCGCGTTTGGATGATCTCTCGCAAACCGCAGACGATACGCCTTCCAGTCCGGTTGATGACTCGATAGTCGTCCGGCGGATGGAAAAGCTGAATACGATTCGACCTCGAACGATGATGTTGGGTAACGGTTCATACAGCTTTATGCTTACTCAGTCAGGAGCTGGTTACAGTCGATGGAATGACATTCTTGTTACTCGCTGGAGAGACGATTCGGCGGCAGCGTCGCTGGGCAGTTTCTTTTACATTCGCGACGTCGGCAGCGGCGAAATCTGGTCGGCTGCTTATCAACCGCTTTGTCGATCGATCGACGAAGCGGGAGCGGTGTTTGCAATTGATAAAGCGGAGTTCAAGTCGAGGCATCGTCAGTGGGAAACGAACCTGGACATTACGATATCGCCAGATTCGGATGCCGAAGTTCGTCGGCTGCGGATTACCAACCACGAGGAGACAGACCGCTCAATTGAAGTGACCGGATATTGCGAAGTCGTTTTGACGTCTCAGAAATCTGATCAAGCACATCCCGCTTTCCAAAAGATGTTTGTTCAAACGCAAAGCATCGTCGGCAAACACGCGGTGTTGGCAAAACGTCAATCACGCGATCCAGGCGGCGCCGATCTTTGGGCCGCGCAAGTGCTCTCACATGACAGCAGCAATCCGATTCAATTTAGTTTTGAAACATCGCGCGAACATTTTATCGGACGTCAACGAACAGTTCGAAATCCGCTGGCGATGCAACAAGAGCTACTTCAAAATCATACTGGCGAAGTGCTTGACCCCGTCTTTGCTCTTCGTGCAACCTTAATTGTTCCCGCTGGCCAAACCGTAACTGTTGCGATAACCACAGTCGCTGCGCGAACGCAACCGCAGATCAATTCGTTGATTTCACTCTTCAGTGACTACAAGACGATTCAACACGCTTTTGAACTTGCTTGGGTGTTTTATCAGGCCGAAATTAAGGGCTTGGGAATTGATTCGCGTCAGTCGCATTTCTATCAACGCTTGGGCTCGTATCTTTTATTCCCATTTGATGCGTTACGAGCGCCTCCAGATTTGCTGAACCAGAATCACAGCGGGCAACGTGAGCTTTGGTGTTTCGGAATCTCCGGCGATCTGCCGATGATGACGGTCAAAGTCTACGACGCAGATCAACGGTTCCAGATCGCGGAAATTTTTCGTGCACATGCATACCTGCAAGCCATGGGGCTACATTTCGATGTTGTCTTTATCAACGAAAATGCTGGCAGTTATATTGATGAAGTGCAAGAAACGATCGCCAATCTTTCTGGCAAGTATCGGTTGTCGGACCAACGAGCTGGCAGGGTGTTTGTTCTACCGGCCAGCCAGCTTTCTGCGAGCGATCGCGTCTTACTGCTCGCTAACGCGGCAGTAACACTCGACACGATCGAAGAGACGCTTGTTTCCCGAATTCAGAAAGCAATTGCGCTCGAGAAATCCATTACTGAAACTTTAGGAACGATAGAAAATCGACCGATCGTTAAACCGTACATCGAGTTAGCCGTGTCGTCCGATTCGCGGGCACCAATAACGCCGGACGTCTTTTTGCACCGCAGCACCACTGGATCATCAACAAGCTTCGACAATGGTTGGGGACATTTTCCGACTGGCCAGAGTGGTTATGAAATCGATCGTTCCAACTCGGCACCGACTCCGGCGCCTTGGACATTGGTGCTGGCAAATGACAGCTTCGGCTCGTTGGTGACTGAAACCGGTGGAGGATATTCTTGGTTCGGAAATAGTCGTGAGTTTAAGATCTCGCCTTGGTTTAACGATCCGGTCGTCGATCCATGTGGCGAAAGAATCTGGGTTCGCGATGAAGAGAGCTACGAAGTTTTCTCGCCACTCAATCAAGCTCAAACGGTCAACTACCAAGCGGGTCTTGCATCGTATCACGCCGAGCATTTTCAGTTTCAGACGTCGACTCAGGTTTGGGTTGATCCGCAGCGTCCAGTCAAATTTACTCGGATAACTATTCGCAATAAATCCGACGTCGTAAAAACGTTCACGACGACTTACTGTGTCGAGTTGGTTTTAGGGACATCATCAGCGCAGACACGAAACTCGATCATTAGCACCGTTGATATGAATAACCAAGCGTTGCTGGCGCGCAATTTACAGCACCCCGATTTCGCTTCGGTGCAAGCCTTTGTGTGCGCTCGAGGCGGCAACTGGACTTACTCTGGGAACGCGACGCAGTTCAATTTCGAAGTGGAGCAGAGCGGTGAGCCATTTGCGATGCACGTACCGGAATTGGACAATCAAGTCGGCGCGATTGCGCAACCTTGTTTTGCTGTCCGCGTGTCGGTAACTTTGCAACCTGGTGAGACTCGCGATATCGATTTGTGTTTAGGAGCGATTGCCGATCCTTCGGAGAAGTTAGAGATGTTGCAGCACGTCGCTGAGCATTCGAACATCAGCCAATCATTGCAAAGTACGCTTGATAGCTGGACCAAACGAAGCAGGCCGTTCGAAATCAAGACGCCTAATGCGGCGATGGACCAAATGGTCAATCACTGGTTGCTTTATCAGACCATTTGCTGTCGCATGCTCGCTCGATCGGCGTTTTACCAAGCCGGAGGTGCTTACGGATTCCGTGATCAATTGCAGGATAGTATGGCTGCCGTTTACAGCGATCCGAAACTCGCGCGAGAGCAAATTGTTCGTGCGGCGGGTCGGCAATTTGTTGAAGGAGATGTCCAGCATTGGTGGCATCCCCCTTCCGGCGCAGGAACTCGAACGAAGTTTTCGGATGACCTGTTGTTCTTGCCCTACGTCGCAATGCATTATGCCAATGTGACTAATGATGCAAGCATATGGGATGAGCAAGCGAGCTGGTTGATTTCGCCAACCCTGGAAGAAGCCGAACTTGAACGTTACGAGACGCCGACAATTAATCCAAATACATCAAGCGTATTATTGCATTGTGTGGCGGCCATTGATCGGTCTCTTCAATTTGGCCAACACGGGCTGCCGAAGATGGGCTGCGGCGACTGGAACGACGGAATGAATCTGGTTGGCGCCAAAGGACAGGGCGAAAGTGTATGGCTGGCATGGTTCCTGATTGATATCTTAGAACGCTTTGCGCCGGTGATTGCTGTTTCAGACTCCCAAAAGAGTTTGCTCTATCAAGGCTTTGCTGCAAATCTTCGCAACTCGATAGAGCGACATGCTTGGGATGGCGATTGGTATTTGCGCGCCTATTTTGATGATGGATCGGCATTAGGTTCGATTGCGAACAGCGAATGTAAAATTGATTCACTATCGCAGTCCTGGGCTGCGATGGTTGGCAAGGATCGACGTCGCGCAAAACACGCGTTCGATTCGGCGTTGAACCATTTGGTCGTTGACGACCAGCGAATGGTGCTGTTGTTCGAGCCTCCTTTGTCGAATTCATTGCCCGATCCTGGGTATATCAGCAAATACCCGCACGGGGTTCGTGAAAACGGCGGACAATACACTCATGGAGCGATCTGGATGGTTTTTGCCGCCGTTGCGCTCGGCGAACTTGAGGTCGCAATGAAGTTGTTCGACTATCTGAATCCGATTTTGCGAACCAACGATCCGGCATCCGCGGGGCAGTATCGTTTAGAACCGTATGTCGTCGCAGCGGACATCTACTTTAACGATGCATATAAAGGTCGCGGCGGTTGGTCTTGGTACACCGGAGCAGCTGGTTGGATGTATCGAGCGGCGATTGAGTCGTTACTTGGAATCGTCCAGCGCGGGGAGCTGTTCAGTTTTGTCCCCAAGGTGCCTAATCAATGGCAGGAATACGAAGTCCAAGTCAACCGACCC
>JBGSKY010000078.1:0-2498 GCA_041740995.1 Pirellulaceae bacterium | reverse complement strand
ACTCGAAACTATCCTGTCGTCTCATCCGTCAGTGGTAGGGACTGACGAATCAGCGATTCTTACCACTCAATTTATCAAGCCGATGATCTGGGATGCCGAGGATGCGTTTCAAGCCGTTGTCGAGCTCCGCAGCTTTGATTCCGAGCAGATTGCTGCGGGCAGAGAACATTACCTTCGCTGCACACGCAACGTCCTGGAGACCGATCTGGAAAACAAGCTGCTGCTCGAGAAAGACCCACTATTGACCTGCGACTTGGCTCTTCCATTGAGGCTTTTCCCCGAAGCAAAAATCATCATGCCGTTGCGTGATCCGCGCGATGTCGTCACGAGCTATTTCTTCACAATGTTGCCCTTTGGTTGGAACAGTTCCCCAGCAACTGGTATCGTTGAATCGGCAAAATTCTATTCAGATGTGATGAGACATTGGTCGATTTTGCGAAGCCGGATACCATGGGAGTCCTGCGAGGTTCGATACGAGGATCTAATTGATGATCCCAATCAGCAAACCCGGCGATTGTCAGAGTTTCTGAACCTCGATTTCCAACCTACCATGTTGGACCATTCCCAGCGACGCAAGGACAAGATGGTCAGCACGCCGACCTACGACGACGTTACCAAGCCCATTTATAAGCGAGCCGTGGGTCGCTGGCAAAATTATCGCGAGTTTCTGGAGCCGGCGATGCCGATCTTGGAGCCCGTTTGCAAGGCCCTGAAATACGAGTAAGTGAGTGGAACCGTGACGTCTCAACACCTACCCACGTCAGTCGATTCAAGTCATCCTGGAAGCACAAACGAATTGGCTGATATTGCGGAATTGCAGCAGGCACGGGCTCTTTGGGGCGCCAACCGTCTCAACGAGTCGTTGCGATATTTTGATCGAGCGTTTCGGCTCTATCCTAATAACCCCACTGTGCTGCTCCAGGCGGCCACAGCCTTTGGTAATCGGTTTGAAATCAGCCGTGCTGAGGAACTCCTCTCTCGGCTCAGACTGAATTATCCTGATCCGCGAATGCTGATGGCGACGGGACGCTGTTATCAAACGATCAGTCGTTTGAATGAAGCCATCGAATGCTATAAGGAGGTGTTGACCGTTTCTCGCGATCATTTTGAGGCTCATCTTGAGTTAAGCCGCGCCTACGAACGTATGAACCATCTTGAGCAGGGTTTGGAACACGCTACGCAATGCCTAGCTCTTCAGCCGAATTCCCCGGCGGCGTTACTCATTGAAAGCCAGCTGTTGCGACGCACCGGTGAAACCGGTCGAGCAGAAATAGCCTTGCGACGACTGATCACTGATGGCAATACTCCGGTAGCCGTCCGAGTCAGTTCACACTATCAGTTGGGTTATCTGCTCGATGACGATGGACGATACGAAGAGGCCTTTGACTCAGTGTTGAAAGCGAAAGAGATCCAACTCGCCGAAGGTGCAGAGCTTTTGCCGAAATCAGCCCGCGAACTGACTTCCTTGGAAGATCTGTGGCTTGTGAATAAAGCCGACATTGAGCGGTGGACTCGTGAAACGGCAACGCTTCAACGTGAAAGAATAGCGTTTGTACTGGGTGCTCCTCGATCGGGCACAACACTTCTCGAGCGTGTTTTGTCAGCTCACCCTGAAATAAATAGTACAGATGAAGAGTTTTTCCTGCCTCAGGATATTCTGCCTGAAATGATGAACAACCGCGACAATCGAAAGTTACAAATAAGCGATTTGCATCAGCTGACAAAAGGACGTCTCAAGATTGACCGAGAGCGGTATTTTAGATTCCTTACCGCGCTCCTGCGCGAAAACTCTCGAAATAAGCTACACATCGACAAGAATCCTTCATTGATCCGCCTGCTCCCTGCCGTTCTCAGGCTGTTCCCCGACGCGAAATTTTTGTTCGCCGTTCGGGATCCGCGGGATATTGTCATAAGCTGTTTCATGCGACAGTTTCCACTCAATTCAATTAGTGTTGAATTCTTGACCCTTGAGGGGACTGTCAAATCGGTGTCGAGGGATTTGGAACTGTGGCAGAAGCTCAAGCACTCAATCCCCGGCCAATGGTCAGAAATTAGATACGAAGCAATGGTTGCCGATACCGCATCGACCGCGAAACAATTGCTCCAGTTCCTGGAGGTGACCTGGGATCCAACCGTCCTCAATTTCCACCAGTTGACCTCAGTAACCAACTCGCCGAGCTATGAGGCGGTTTCGAAACCGATCTTCCAACATGCCTGCGGCCGTTGGGCCAACTACACGAAATTTCTCAACCCACACTTGCGAAAGCTTGACTCACTGACATAACCCATAACTTATTCCTTAGAGCACATTTACCGCGATGGCTCTAAAACACTCTACCAAGCAAGTAGCTAAGTGTTGGCGGGGATAACTGCTAGGCCGCTTCCCCGCCCTGCTAGGCTGAACTTCCCCAACTTACTTCCAGCAGAACTTTTTGATTCCTTCCGAAATCGCTAGTTGAGCGTCAAACCTCATCACTCAATCGGCGCCAACAGCGGCA
>JBGSKY010000077.1:0-19682 GCA_041740995.1 Pirellulaceae bacterium | reverse complement strand
GTTCAGTTGCCAGAGCCGATGACTGGACTCACGCCAGCGTTGATTAGTTCGTTAATTGACGAGAAAGTTGCAGAAATTCTTGCGTTCCTTTACTTTGATGGTTTAGGTCTCACTTCCTCATTATCCTACTGAGTTCTAAATGCGCGTAGCCGTTTACCTTTTGCTGTCGTTTTTCACTCTCGCCCAGCATTCACACTCGCAAGAGATTGATTCTCAGGATGCGCTTCGAAGTGGCAAGCAAGCTGACCACTACATAGCAGCACATTTCGCTACCGGCTATTGGGGTAATAAGAGCAACGAATTTCAATGCCCAGTTTTGGGAGAGGTTGAGCAGACGAAGGTTGCGGTCTACGTAAAAGACGTCAACTCGGGAACCACAGCAACGGCGGTTGAGCTGGATCGGATGATACAGAAATTTCCGCAACTTAGTCGCTCGTTTATGATCGTGAGTGAAGAAGGGCGTTCCGAATCGATGACCGACGAGGAACTTACAACACGACTTAAAACGCTCGAAGATTTGGGGAAGCAATTTGGGATCGAAAAGCTCTCTCTTGCGTATTTACAACATTCCAACACACCCTCGCGCTGGAGGAACTCGCTGGGATTCTTCGGCTCGGCGGATATGGTCGTCGCGGTTATAGAGCCGGGCATCAGCCACCCCGCCCCGAGTAAAACAGGAAGTGGAAGATTGCCCTTACGAACGGTCAAGCCGTTCTACCGGTTCGTTGAGCGGATTCAGTCAAAAGACATTGATCAGAAATCCGCCGAATCGCTAATCGGTAGAGCACTGGCATCGCTTTCTGAGTAGTCGCAAGTGTAAAGAATGCCAAACCCGATACTTTTTCTGTTAACTCTTTCTATTGGCGAATGCCCTGGGGCCGGCCAAAGCTCGTTCGGGCTGGACAAGAAAACGGAGAACAAGCTGTGAAGGTTTGCTTTGCATAGCTCAGCAGGAACGCAGTGATTCGAACACTGTCCATCGGTATTGGAGGCCGAGTCCGCTTCCAGGCGAACATTCCTGTACAATAGCATGTTGTCCTGCCGTCGATTCGATAACCAAGAGGTAGTCTGATAATGCTAAAGCTGCGAGACTTTTAAGAGTCCGGTGCATTACCTTGTCTGCCACAATCCCATTTGTGCTTGTTTGTCTTCCAAGTCGGCATGGAAGGAATCGAACCTTCGACCTTCGTCTTATAAGGACGCTGCTCGGACCATCGAGCTGCACGCCGAACAAGTGAGGTCGGTGGGATTCGAACCCACGCTTTGCGGATTAACAGTCCGCTTCCAACCCAGTAAAAACGCTGGCGAAGTCGATGCGCGCTGCACTGGCGACAGCACTCGTTTTGGAAATGACCCCCAAAATACAGTCTGTGAAGCGATAGAAAACGACCTGAATCGAGAAGTCATTGCGGTCATCCAAGCAGCTGATGAAGGGCAATTGAACAGGCTGTGGTCGCTTCTATCAGCAGAGGACAAACGAAAGGCACTTCTAGCCGGTTTTGTCTGCGAAGCTCTTATGCGTCAACCTGAAGCTTTGGTGGTCACTTCGTAACAGTTCGTAAATCTTTCCCGAATTTTGGGAATCTCCGACAGTAGCCGTCGGCAATTCCGACAAGCCGTCGTGACTTTTGTTTCGAGGTCTTGTTATGAATGGGGAAAGATATGGGAAAAGCAACAATGAAATCGACGCCTAAGCCAGATGATCGATTGCTGACCGTGGACGAAGCGGCGGTGTTTCTGGCGATCAGTCCGAAGACACTGTGGACGATCACTAACCGGCGGGACGTCGCTTGCGTTCGGATCGGTGGCGCGGTGCGATACCAGAAATCAGATTTGTTGGCGTTCGTGGAAGCACGAAGGGTAGGTGCGACATAAAGCGGACGACGGCAAGAGATCGCATGAGCGACCTGACCGACTGTTCGGTCAAAACGAACAATACCCCTACGCCGGTACGTGAGGCGTTGACGCATCATCAGATTGAGCGGCAGGCGATCGTTCTGCAAAAGCTTGCGTCGGCGTTTAGTGACCTTATCGAGATGAGAGGTCTAGCGATCGATCGCGGGGATAACGAGCACGTCGCACGGATCGCGAAGCGGTGGCGTCTGTTGTCGGTGGCCGCCATCAAGGAAGGTTTTGTTTACGAACAGGGCCGATGGATCGCAAACAGCTTTGGCGACGAACCTCGGATTCCGCCGATGCCGCCGATCAAGCAACCGGTTGTTGATCTGAATCAGCTGACGTTGGACCAAGCCAATGAAAAATTAGATGCAATGCGCAAGCGTCGGCGACTAGCAGATGACGCGGGCAAAGCGACAATCAACGAAGAGATAGCCGAATTCATAACCGCGATGCGTAAAAAAGGGTTTGGCTTCGCTGGTTACTTCAGTACAAATCCCGCACTGGGTGCAAAGACAGAGGCCATCAATGACCGCCACCGCAGAACAAAACGTTCCGCTAGTAATTCGAGCACTTGAGCATCTGACCGATGAACTCGAATCGGACTATCAGCGGATCACGCGACTAGCAGATGTGCATCGCGTGAAAGCCATCTATCGTTCGTGGCACAAGCTGGTCGAAGACGCACGCGAAAAAGGCTACGACTTCCGCCGTGGGTGGGTCTATGTCGGCCCCCAGGCAGCGGCCAAGTCGATGCAAACCGTCCATTTTAGCCAGGCGCGGGTTGAACTCGAAAAAGCTGTCGTAGCAAACGCCGATCAGCCGGAGGAAGCACCGCAGCCGGAAGCCATCGCGGCGATGATCGCGGAACTGAACGAATCCACAGAGGCGATGCGGGACGCCTATGAAGTCGCTTTGCGAACGGAAGAACCCCAGGAAGCGACAGCGATCTATCGTCAGTGGGCCGAACAACTGCCCAAAGCCCAGGCAATGGGCTACGACTTTCGTAATGAAGAATGGGTCTTCATCGGGAAGCGAAGCAAAGCGGCATCTCTTCGCAGAGCCAAGCAATTCCCGGCGCGTCCAGGTCGCCAGCAAGCGGCGGTGTTGCTGCCTAGCACGAAGCGGAGTTCGTCGAAGCAAAGTCGAAAAACTTGGAATATTTTTTCGCTCTGACGATGCTCTGAAACGTCACTTCTCAAAGGTGCCATCCTCTATCTAACTGGCATCAAATGGGCGCGCTTAAGCGAAGATAGCGAACTGCTTTTTGATGCTTGATCGGCGGTCAAGAATTGTATCGTTGTGATTGCGATTGAGCGCTAAACGTGACGTTATCTTACGATCATTGACGAGCAAATGATTGCCGATAATATCACTACAGCAAGCAACAAAACTGCTAGCGACGGACCACGAATCCGGTAGTCACTTTCACACAGGAACCCTCTATCATGCCGCATGATCTGCCAGCGTATACAGTTGCGCATCCATGGCGCAATTCTCGCTCGATTCTCAAGGAAACGCTTTCCAAGCTCTGTGACGCCAACGGCTACAGCCTATCCCGAATCTCTCAGACGATGAGTCTTCAAGAAGAGTATCGCTGGCAACAAGCCCAGTGGGTCATTCGGTCGGCAGACAACCGAATCGTGGGCCTAGTCCAGATGGAACCCGCGCCAGGGGATCGCAACCGACTAGTGATGAATCTCTATTGCCGATTCTTCGAAGTTTGCGCCCTACCGACCGGCCAAAAGGCGTTCTTAAATCTGCTTTGGGAACTTCGTCAGCAAGGCAACTACTCGCTGGAAATCGTACCGACTGCGTACCGGAAAGGAGTAGCCAGGGGGCTGTTGTTTTCTTGCGATGTCGCGTTGCTGGACGCCGACATTCTGCTTTCGCGTTGGTCCGAAATGCTGACGGCTACGACACGAATCGAGCACCTGCTAACCGGTGCGGTTGAAGGGCACGACTACCACGCCGAGTATGCCGACTATCACACTTTTGAGGCTGGAACTTTGAATCGTGGGACATGGTATTCCCAGTCCCGCTAGCTGAATCGCCGCCAAGGTGGCTGGTTCGAAACTTTGTGTTTCTTTTTGTTTTTTGTTGTTTGGAAAAGGTCTAAGACTATGAACGCTCTTTCTGTTATTGCCGCTGATTTGAACGTAAGTGCTAACGCTGTGGAATCGGCTATGAGCAAGCTCCCCGCAACGCTGCGATCGCTGGTAACTCTCAAGCTGTCAGGTCAATCTGGTCCTGAGATTGCTACCGCTTTGAATCTGAAAATGGATGAGGTCCATAGTGGCCTGCATCGGGGTATGAAGACGCTACGCAGCCAACTTGCCTAGTCAGCAAACCTACCGTTTGACACCAAACCTAGCCATCATGCCTTTGTGCCTGATGGCTTTTTTTGTTGGTGTGTGACTGGGAGGATTGGTGATGAGCGGTTACGAAGACGACGTACTTTTCAAAGTCGGTTTAACGTCCGATCCGGCCAGCGCGGCAGCACTTGAAACGCTGGCAAGCAAGGTTGAACAGACAATGGCCCGGCTATCGGGTTCGACGGCTGAGTTCTCAAGACAGTTAGTTGCCCAAGTTGCAGCAGCGAGCCAAGAAGCCAATAGCGTCATTTCCCAGGGGCATCAGTCTGCCCGTGATGGCGACACACCTTCTGCAAGCAGTGGTGAGGTTCGATTCAGTTCGATGGCTGAGCAGTCTAGCCAGATGGCAAGCAAGCTGCATGACGCCTCTGCCAAGATGCAGGAAGACTTAGAGACGTTGGCCGATGCTTATCAACAAGTAGCCAGCGCCAGCGAAGCGTCAGCATCACAAATGCTTGACGACTTGATGCATGTATCGGCAGAGTCCGAACGGCTGAACGATACGGCAAGCCAGCAAGCGCAGTCTTCCGCAGCGTTGGGCAAAAACTTCCGTGACCTAGCACAGTCAGCCGAAGGCGTTGCTGGTGGGATTGGTCAGCTTGCCGGTGGTCTGGCGTTCCTTGGAGCCAAGAACCAAGACGTCGAAAAGTTGGTTCAAACGCTGTTGACGATCAAAGGGTTTGTTGAGATCGGCACGGGAACAGTGAAGACGATCAGCAGCATTGTTCAGGCGGTGTCTTTGTGGAAAGAGCGGCAGCAATTGCAGACAGCAGCCGGTGAAGCATCAGAGGCTCAGACACGCCAGAGCGAAGTCGCCATGAAAGCCTATTTGGCAGCAATGGAAAGATACCAATCCGAATTGAAACAAGCCGCCGCCGGTAACCGAGATTTGGCCGCATCTCTTGAGGTGCTTGAGCAAAAGTTTAAGCAAGTTGCGGCGGCTCAGTCGCAGTTCAATGCGAAGTCGGGCAAAGGTGGCGGCGGTGCCGGTGGGTTTGCGGCTGGCGCGTTTAGTTCCGTTGTTGGTGGCGTGATGAGTGGGCAGGATGCGGGACAGATAGGTGCGGGAATCGCTCAAGACGCGGCCTATCAATTTGCTGGATCGCAAATGGGTCAAACGCTAGGAATGAAAGCAGCACGACTAGCGATGCGGGCCGGTCCCGTGGGCGGTCTGGCATTGGCTGGTACAGCCCTGGTAGTGGGTCCATCGTATCTCAAGAACCGTCGCGAAGCCGCTCAGTTTCGGAAACAAGAGGAAGGCTTCGCAGCGTTGGAGCAAAAGCGAGCGCAAGACCGCGCGAGAGTAGAAGAGATGCAGTCGCTTGCCGGTGTAGTCCGCAGCGGTGAATCCGCCAAGCTTCAAAGTGCAAACGAATCCGCGAGTCTTCAGGATCAGTTCTCAGTTGCCAGCGGTGAAATGACAACCAAAGGTGCCAACGCAAACGAGCAAGCACGAATCCGCAAGGAACTCGAAAGGCAATTAGAAATTACCAAGCAGTACAAAGCCGAGTTATCCCAGACCGCCGGACTGCAAAAAGTTAGCAGCGAACAGAACAAAATGGCCTTGGAAGCCTCTACCGCGCTGCGAAGTAAGCTCGTTTCACAACAGCAGTCAGAAATAGGCTTGGTACAGCAAGAAGCGTCCGAGCGGCAAAAACTAAACGATATGACGATCACAGGGTTAGAGCGTCGAATTGAGTTGTCGAAGCGTGAGGGCGAGCAAGCCAGAGATACCATCTCATCGGCTCAGGATCGCTTTGCTGATCTGTCGCTGGGGGACAAGCGATCGGCCATCGCCGCTAAACGGAAGCTCGACACGCAAGGTTACAAGTCGCTTGGCGAAGGCGAGCGTTCTGCCTTGGGGCGCATCGGCACAGGCGAGACGCAAGAAGCTTTGCGCAATGCCAACCGTGATGAAGCCGAAAAGTTCGGCTTTACTAAGTTGTTTGCCGGTCGTGAGGCAGCGGCCCTGACTAGCGCTGAGGCATCGGCTAAGAAACTACAAGCCGACGTGAAGGTCCAACAAGACCTAAACGTGAAAGTCGATATCGATTCCAAAGCTACGATCGACAAGATTGTCGCCGGGGTTAAAGCCGAGATCAACGCCCAGGCGGGTACGATCCAAGAGACCGTCAATTCGGAACTGCAAGCCTTTATCCGCGAGCAGAACCGCAAGGCTCAAGCAGCGGATATGCAGCGTAGGAACGCCAGTCGCTAAAAACATCTCGAATCCTCGACAGTAAATCGCGTGGATAACGACAAGGAGGTAACGAATCCTGTTACCCCGAATCCTTGCGAGGTCTGTCTGTGGAATTTAACTCTGAATCTCTTTTGGGTGATTTCTTTGAAAAGGCCTACCGGGTCCGGCGTCTGCGAGGCAAAAGCCCGAACACGCTTAGGCTCTACCGCCGATCAATCGATCAACTTTCAAAAGCGGTAGAACGCCGGGCAACGCTTGGCGATCTGGATGAGCCGGGAATGTTGCTGCTGATGCAAGTGCTGACCGATCGCGGTTTGGCGGTCGCGTCGCGAAACAAAGAACTTTGCCAACTGAATGCAATTCACCGGCTAGCCAACCGAATCGGCGCTGTGAAAACGTGGCCGATCCTCAGTGAAGAACCGGTTGTTCGGCAAACGCCGCTTGCTTGGCAACGAGACGATTTAATCAAGATATTCGCGAGCATCAAAAGATGCGTCGGTTCGTATGAGGGCGTCCCCAGATACCTCTGGTTCGAATGCCTGACGCGATTACTACTCGAAACCGGCGAACGAATTGGAGCGGTCGAAGCCGCAGAGTGGAGTTGGTTGGAAGGGGGCTATCTCAAGGTGCCCGGCGAGCACAGAAAAGGCCGAAAGTCTGACGCCATGTACAAGCTGTCCGATGGTCTAATCGCACTTCTCAAGACCATGCGAGAACTGTCGCGGCAGAACAAGATTTTCTTCCGTCGTGAGTTTCGAACAACGCTCTGGTCAAGCTATGGATTGATCTTGCGGAGGGCTGGATTACCGCATGGTTCGAAAGACAAATTCCACCGTTTCCGGAGGACGGTCGCGAGCGTGCTCGATTCGAAAGGTCACAACGCAACCAAGGCGCTGGATCACAGTCGCGCGGAAGTCACCAAGCGGTCCTATCTAGACCCCAGATTTGACACCAGCATGCCGACAAGCCAAATCATGGCCGAATGGATGTCCGGCATTCTCGATGCGTCCAGGGCCCAAGTAGAGGCCCTCTGTGAGCCGCAGGAAGCGTACATCGATGACACGTCCGAATCGAAGCACTACGTCGCCGATGCGTTTCGTAAATTCGGCGTCGAGGCAACGTCCTATCTGGTCCGGCGGTGGGTGACAGTTGGGACCAGCGGCGTGAAGCTGCAAGCGACCAAAGACGGTCAACGCTACGTCACAACGCTTTCCGAGGTCAAGAAATTCCTGTCGGCGGTGCCGGTTCAATCGCGCTACCGAATCAGCAACCAAAGCAGCAAATTACAGGTCGCCGACGGGCTGGCGCTTTGCGATTGGTGAAACGTTTGAAAAAAAAGAAAAGTTTTATTCAAAATGCGCGACAGCTTGAACGTGCAATTCCGACAAGGGACCATTCCAGTTCAGGCCCTTAGTGAAAGCAGATCAGATTATGAGTACCCAAATTGCAAAACCGCCCAACGAAAAGCTACTGCCGATCGTCAAGGCGGTTGAGGCGGCGACAGGTATCCGACCACGCAGCGCAACGATTATACGGTGGATCATCAATGGCGTACGCGGAGTGAAACTCCAGGCGCAGTCAGTCGGCCATAAGTGGTACTGCAGCGCCGAAGATGTCCGTCGCTTTGTTGATGCGCAAGGGGTAGCTAGCGGAGCTACAGCGTCGGCAATGAACAGCGAACTAGCAGCGATCAATCACGAACTAGAGTCCCAAGGTTTTTAGTAGAAAAGGTCAATACGAATCGTGGCAAAAAAAGAATCAAACTCAGCAACCGTCGAGTTGCCAATCGATGCAACTACCGAGTCCGCCGACACGGCGACCGAATCGACAAGCGAGTCGGCGACTGAGGCAACTACCGAGTCCGCCCCAGGTCCAAACATGCGGGGCTATGTTCGACCGGCCCGACCGTTCAATCCACATTACGACAGCGAGCTGCGATCGCTCCTGAGCGATCTGGACGCGGTCGATGAACGGTTGTCGAAATGCGAAGCCATGCCGGACGAACCAAGCGAGTTGCCCACGACTGAGAACCTGCCGACGCGCGACGGACAGCGGGCGATTCTGGCGGCAGCAGAGCAGGTGCACCGCCAGGACTACGTTTTCCAATTGCGACTTCAGCAGGTGAACTTACTGGACAAGCTAGCTCGATTGCACGCGCAAGAGACTGTTGCCCTAGCCCGTCACCGGGTCGCCATCATCAGCGGTCAAAAACATCAAATCGAGTACGCGAAGGCGATGTTACTTCGCAATGCACCGGCTGCCCTGAGCCAAGAGCTAGAGGCACTCACTGAGGCAAAGCATCGGAATCAAGAAGGGGCATTCGGCGACGGGTGCAATGCAATCGAGCACTACTCGGAAAAAGTGAGGCGAGCCGAACGAACGCTGCGAGAGTTCGGCGATTCAGGCTCAACTGCCTACCAAAAACAGGTGGCCGAAGCCAGAAGCTTGCTTGAACACGCTCGGCCCTTGCTCCAAAAACTGGTCCAAATCGACGCCAGCTTGGCCGAGCAAATCGAGGAATTGACGCAGCGAATGCTTGAGGCGTAGACAACGAAAAAGCCACGGCAGCTAGGAGGGCTACCGTGGCTTAGATTCATCATTGCCGATCGCGAAAGGGGACGGGTAATCTCACCGCGATCGGCCTAACCAAAGAGTATCCTAGTGGATCAGTACGACATTGCAACATGCGAAACGTATATCGAGTCTTTGACGAATTCGCTCAAGGTAACTCTTCATGCGATCAAGGCATTAGGTCCGGCGGCTGAGACTCTGTCTAGCCTCCTGCAAGTCTCGCGCAAAGGTACGTTCGTCGAACAGGCGAAAATTGCCGAAGTAGCGATGCTGCCCTTCGACACCGTGGTTAAACATCTCGCGACGTTAACCCCTGACTGGGTCGAAAACGACGGTCGGGAAAAAACCAGCAAAGGCTATACGCGACGGACGCCTACACGCCGACCTACGAGACTGGCTTTGCGGGACGGCAAATACATCCTAATACCGCAGTGGGCACGTGGTCCGATGGTATTGGAGAATGGTAAATCGCATCGGTTGCGCTGGGCCGAAAAAGTATTGCTTGGAATAGTTTGCTCGCGAGTAGCTGGCATCGCCGAAGGTACCTCTCGCGAGACTGGATCGCCGCACGCAGAAATGGTCGAAAACGAAGATCGCTATCGATTCGGGCTGTGGGAAATAAAGCAGATGACTGGCCTGAGCAGCAATACGGTTACGGCTGCCAAGCGAAGCTTGAACGCTATAGGGCTTATCGACTGGTCTCGCCACGAGAGCGGCAACCGTGGCGACTACATCGTCCCAAACTTCGAGTTTTGTACCGCATCGCAGAACTCAGATTCTCCGCTTTCCACGATACCGTGGGGCGCTCAAAAGTGGCATTTGGAGGCGCTCAAAACTGGCATTCGCGATGTTTCAAATCTGGCATTCGCCTAACTCAAATCTGGCATTCGTGCCTACTCAAAAATGGCATTCAGGGCGCTCAAATCTGGCATTCGCAATGATCTTAAACATCTATCTTTAACTTATTGATCTTAAACATTTATCTTCAACTTAGGAGTTGATCTTTAACTATTGATCTAGAACGCAACCTATCTGTTGCGATTGCCACTTAGAGGGAAACAAAACAATCAGAAATCTAACCATGAATCAAAAATACAAAGTCCATCCCGCCGCCGAAGCGTTTCCAATGATGGACGCAGAGCAATACGAAGGCTTGAAGAATGACATTGCCGTCAACGGTCAGAACGATTCCATAGTTTTCTGGAATGAGTTCCTACTCGACGGTCGCAATCGCCTTAAAGCGTGTGAAGAGCTTGGACTAGAACCGGAGACATGCGAGCTAGGGGCGGATCAAGACCCGGTTGCGTACGTGATGAGCGCTAACCTGCATCGTCGGCATCTGACGACCGCACAGCGGAGCATGGCAGCAGCGAAGCTGGCAACCCTAAAGAACGGAAGCCGAGCTTCATCAAATGATGAAGGTGCGAAGCGAAACGTCGCCGCCAAGCTACTGCATGTTTCGACGGCGTCGATTGATCGTGCTAAGTACGTACGCACAAACGGAAGCAAAGAATTGGTTCAAGCCGTAGAGCGTGGCGAACTTAACCTGAATCTCGCGTTCAACCTGACCAAAGCGGTGCCAAACGAGATTGAACAAACCAAGTTGCTGTCAGCCGGTATCGACAGCGTGAAAACCGCTCTTATCAAGAATGCCGGTTAAACAGCAAGTTCTTTCGAACGGATAGACGGGTTTGAATTAAATTCAGTCATGACAAGCGAGAGGGTGCTTCAAATTATCCTTCGCGAGATCGAATTCTACAATCTAAAGCAGCTACGTTGGCTTGCGGCTGAGGTCGCCAAACGCCGTGAGCAGTTGAAGGACGAGTCAGTCAGCAAGCCGGAACCGGAGAAGTTCGCCGAGATCGTCAACTGGTGGAACGCTATGAAGCGTGAAGGTCTGGTGGCAGCCGGAACTACCGTTGACACGGAAGCCAACTGGAAGGCGTGGCGTCGAATCTATAAAGACGTGAGGCTACGACGGCTATTTGATGATCTTTACGCGATTGAGATTCAAATTAAGGGCGCGAGCAGCGTCCTGAAATGTGCCGGTTGGTTTACGTTGCCCAAGTTGCTTGGCGCCAAGAACAAGGAAGGCGAGTTGATCGTCGATCGCATTCTTGAATGTGGCTACCTGGACCAAAAGAAGGATTCCTTTGGTCGCAAGCGAGACGCGGCGAATTACGATCCAGCGGATAAGACTCGACCTTCGGGGCGTTGCTGAGTAGATGAACTGTTTGAACCAAAGCGGCAGCGAAATGAAAAAGAGAAAGACTCCCAAGACCACCGCCCAGCGCATTGCTATGTTCTTGCGATTTTGCGAACACTCAGAGGTTTGCTTTCGCATTGAGTGCCATGACGACTTCGACACGGTTCAGGTCTTTGGCGCGGTGAAGATGGACAAAAACCCGAACGGTCGGAAGATTCATTTCCTCTACGAAGCGATGAAGGACATTCTGCTACCGGTTTTGTTCGGCGACGTATGCAATGTTTGCTTTTCCAGTCCATTGGAGCCACACGAGCAGGAAGGCGAGCCTATCTGTTTGCATTGTGCGATAGATGGCCGATCCATCGGCGACACGGTGCGATCCGTGATAGTTCGCGAGGGCTGAACTCCGAACGGTTCGGGGTTGGAAGAACGCCGCGTGGTGCGAGCCGTGATAGTTCGGGACTGATGAACGCCCCCAACTGGCGTTAAACGCCAGTTGACGCGGCACAAGACCCGCCGAATAGTCCTGTCGCGTAGGCAACTGCGTATGGCACACAGTTGGCATCGACTGGCAACCGTTGCCAGTGCGACTGTAAACGGTTTACAGTTGGCAACGGTTGCCAACCGACGCAAATGATACAGTCAGGACAGACGATTCAATCGACTGTCATCCGATGACAGTAGCTGCCTCATTTTGCGTCAGTTGTGAACGGTTCACACTTGAACCCCGCACCTGACATGCGGATACTTTTGTTGTGCTTCGCGTAGGTTGCTGCTCGCGTTGCACAGAATCCCAGTCGCGTTTTTAAGACTAGCGCGACTGTTAGCCGGTTGGAATCAGTTCTGACCGGCTATTTTTGTTTGCCTAGTTGGCGAGATTGAGACGGCCATAGTTTCTCCATTCATAATGCGGCCAATATACCTACTGTGAATTTCACCGGAACAAAGTATCATCAGGGGTGGAATAATTGACGGAGCGCGGATTAGACCACAGCATGAAGCGTTTAGGCCCTATTTTCTTGCGAACTGTAACGATGTCCTTCTCTTCAAAGGCGGTGGCAAATAAGTTTTTAGAGCTAGCTCAACGTGACAATGTTGAAGTTAGTCCAATGAAACTTCAAAAGCTCGTTTACTATGCGCACGGTTGGTACTATGCCATCGTTGGCGAACCGCTCATCGACGAACAAATTGAGGCGTGGAAGTACGGTCCAGTAGTTCCCAGTCTTTTCTACAGTGCAAAGCATTACGGCAATGCTCCAATCGACAAGCCGCTTGACGATTTTGAACTCGTTGATTCCAGCAATGGAGTGCAGTTCAATTGGTCGGTAGAGGTATTGAGCAATGAGCCGGAGTCAGAACAGGCAGTCATGGTCATTGAGCAGGTTTGGGAAGTGTACGGATCGTACTCTGCTATCAAACTTTCAAATATGACGCATGAAGAGGACGGACCATGGCATAAAACGCTAAAAGACAATCGTATGTCGTTGCCAAAAGGGACGGATATTCCCCCTGAGTATATTCGCGAGCACTTTTCTCAATCGTTGAATCATCACTTGAGTGCTTCGTTGGATGGCAATTGAAAAAAAACTTGCTGCGATCAAATCTGATTCAGCATTAAGCACGCCAGAGACTCCTGACGTATACAGTTCTGAGGAATTCCGCGATTTAGAAAAGCTCGCAAAAAGCCCAGCATTAAGAGCAGAGGCAGCCCACGCCGAATTGATCTTAAACATGACCGAGCGGAATCGGATTCTTCAGCAAAAACTGGATAAGCTCGAACAAGCTTATCCAGTATTGCTTGGGGAAGTGTGTGAGCTGCGACAAGCAAAACGAAGTGTGCGATTGATCGATTGGTATACTGCAACGGCCATAGCGGTAGGAGGAGGATTAATTAGTGCTGGTGGGTATTTTGACGATCCGAATAAAAAGGTTGTGGTCGCGATAGGGTGGACCTTAAACTTTACCGGCTTGTTGTTAATGTTTTCAAACAATTTTTTTGGTTGGCCTCCCTCCAAAAAAACGTAGCGCGACAATAAGAGGACAGGTCAGAAGCCAAGGGCAGCCGAAGCTATTTTGGTTCAAAACATGAGTATGTTTTAAGCGGCAAAATGGCCCAGCATCACCCAAGCCATTCGTTATAGCGATCGATGCAGTCCATCGCGTGCCCTTCGCATTCACACTGCATTGACGATGCAATCTCACACGACGGGCAACAGTAGGCTTCACCGGGCATGACAGGCCGCTTGCAGCCGTCGGTAGCGCAGAACTTCTGATCGGGATTCCAGCCGACCATGTAGACGGCTTTAACTGGTTTGGCTTTGACCAAAGTTCCTTCCAACATCGTGAACGCTCCCGATGCAGCATCGACTTGATCTGCGAACTTACCGTTCGGAAAGTCGGTCAGTTCATCCACGAAATCGGCAGTCCAGTTGCCATCGATGACGAACACTTCCCCACGGGCAATAGCGCGAGCTAGAGGTTCGGCACGGGCTTGTTTGTTCCCAAATGGTCGCACGGATTCGAATCGAATTCCGCGCATCGTTTTTGCCATCGAGTTAGCAGATGACTTGCCGCCCGAGCCGCCCTCTTCCTCTTGAGCCATGCGATAGCGATCCATGCCCAGGCGATGATTATCCGCGAATCCTGTTCGTTGCATTTCTACTTCCACTTGGTCAACGTCCCACTGCCCCCGGATCACGTTGCCGACAAAGTATTGAGATGAGATGTCGGAGATGACTTTCCTACCGATCAGAACGCCAGCCGTATAGCAGCCGCCGTCACGAGTCGCCGCACGATCGAAGAAACGCACCCATTCATCACACGATGGAACGTCGGCGGGATCGATCGATTGAATCAATTCCGTTTTGAAAAAGCGACCATGCCGGACGCGCGGGTTCTGGTCGTATTGCGCAGCCTTGTTTAGGTCCGATAAATCGTTGTAGATGGTCTTGAGCCGATGAGTCGGCAACCGCACTGGGTCCAATAGTTCGCCATCAGTAGTTCGCCAGTCCCCACCGAAGCCGTAGTCTTTCATGGCACGCGAGGAATCGTATTCCATCGGAAGCATGACGTGCAGCCACGGTTCCGGCTGGTTGATCGATACAGCTTTGCGGTTGGCGTCGATAGCGAGTGAAGACGGGTCATCAGGGTGTAGACGTTGCATCCCGATAACGTGCTTGACCCCTTTGGCAGCGCCACGGGTGGACATGGTTGTTCGGTAAAACTCAAGGCAGTTCTGACGGGCAGACTGTTTGTAGGCGTCTTGCGCTTTGAGCGGGTCGTCCCAGATAAAAACATCAGGATGTTCGCCCGTCGCACGCCCGCCGATGGTTGTAGAGATACGCCACCCGCCCAGAGTATTACCATAGTCCGACTTGGAGTTCTGATCGCTACGCATCACCACTTCCGGCCAAAGGATGCGGTAAAAGTCGGACTCGATGAGTTGGCGGGAGTTGGTAGCATCCCTTTGGTTCAACTTCTCATTGTAAGAAACGCCGACGATGCCAGCCTTCGGATTCTGCGTCCATATCCAAGCAGGCCAGAGAACAGATAGCAACGATGACTTGAGGCATTCCGGCGGGATATTCACCAAGAGCCGATCACGCTGAATTCCATCGTTGCAGGGCGTCCCACGCCAGAGATGTTCAAGGTGGTCACAGACGACAGGGATATAGCCAGCCCAGACGAGCTTGCCCGTACCAGGGAGATGACGCCAAGCTTCGGCTACGAAGTTCTGAAACCGCTGACAGCGAGAACGGACCATATCACGTAGGTACTGATCGTCTTGGAGGTCAGCCAGCGTATGCGTCGGCAGCGGGGGAGATAGTGTTTGCGTCATTGGAAACCCTTTGTGGATCGATAGACTGTTTCAAGCGAAGATAGAGCGTCATCAGGTCCGTTGCTTCCGAAGGCGTTGCAACGGCAGAGACCGCGCTTAGATCGTTCTCGACAAGCAACCGAGGATGGTCCACAGAGGCGCGTCGAACGATAGCGGAGTAGCAAGAGAGAAACGGTTCAACCAGTTCAGGCGGTCCGGCGTCAGCCAATCGCTTAAGCCAGTTCTCGACGACGACGTGATTGTTGACGACGATCGTTTTGTTGTCTTTTGCTTCCGCTTCCCGTTGGGCAAGAATCCGAAGCCGATCCAATGCCGCCAAAGTCAGGATCGCGCGGTTCACGTCGCGTTCAGTCTGCTTGGGGTTGTCGGCATGCGCCGCAATCTTCGCCAACAACTTAGCTTTGGTCTCATCAGAGACCGGCCACCCCTGCTGTACCGCGCGACAAAGCAGCCGCGTTTCACTGCGTTCAGTAAGTCCGCTTTCGGTTCGATCTGGCGTGTCTGGCATGGTAACATGTTTCAAAATCTATACATAAGCGAGCACCATTCCCCGAACGTCCGGGGCTATGGGGGCGTCATGGTCTAGGCTAGCAAGTACCTGTGACATTTGCGCGGAATTCGACTAACCGCCGATGCGATAGATGCGTATCATGTTGAAGCGGATAGGGCGACGGCCCGAACATCAGTTACTCACTGACTTCCGCGTTTTCTTACCTTTGAGTTGTGACGGGAGTAATCACAGATGGCGACTTTGTTCAAGCGCGGCGGTGTTGGCAATTGGGTAATTCAGTGGTTCGACTCTGACGGCAAACGCCAGAGTAAGAGCAGTCGCACTACCGACCACGCGGCGGCTACTAGGATCGCGGCTAAGCTCGAAGCGGAAACTGCATTACGACGCGATGGTGTGATCGATGGTCGCTTGGACAAGATCGCCAAGCAGGCAGCCCGCACGATCGACGCCCTGCTTACTGACTTTGGCGCAGCGATGCGTAGTCGTGCCGGTATCGACCACATCGAAGACACTCGACGCTTCATTGATGCGATCTGCAAAGCGAACGCTTGGAAGTTGCTTCGCGATATCGAGCCGGACGGGGTAAACCAATTTGCTCAACAGATGTTCGACGATGGAAAGTCATCTCGCACAGTGCAAAGTTACCTCACCGGCATTAAGAGTTTCACGATTTGGGCTGTGAAGAACGGGAAGCTGGCAAGCGATCCATTGGCGACCGTCAGCAAGCCAGCGCCAGAAGCCGATCGGCGATTAACACGTCGGTATCTATCGCACGAGGAATTCCAATGGCTCAATTCCATCACGCGGCAAACTGGCGAGTCCTACGGCATGACTGGGACGGAGAGGGCTTTGCTCTACCAGACGGCAATCCAGACGGGACTTCGGGCCGGTGAGTTGCGATCGCTGACGCGGGGCAAGCTACATTTGGCCGGTGACAGTCCGTTCATCATCGCAGCGGCCAAGTCAACCAAAAATAGCAAGCAGGCGCGACAGTACATCACGCCGGACCTGGGAGCCGAGTTGTCAGCGATGGTTGGTCGCAAGGTAGCCGGGTCGCCAGTGTTCCGAATGCCAGACGAATTTGACGTGGCTTCGATGTTGCGAGCCGACCTGACGCTAGCCCGAGCTGCTTGGTTGGATACTTTTCAGGATAGCCAGAAACGGATTGAAGCCGACGCGGGTGACTTCCTACGCGCGACCGACAGCGAGGGGGACGTTATCGACTTCCACGCTTTGCGACATACGTGTGCGACTTGGTTGATTCAGACCGGCGCCGATATCAAGACAGTTCAGGCGGTAATGCGGCACTCCAACATCCGGCTGACGATGGACCGATATGGACACTTGTTCCCTGGTGCCGAGGCCGACGCGGTTTCCCGCTTGGCCGTGGTTTTTGGTCAGTTCAAGACCACGCAAGCGACCGGCACAGATGGCGCGCTGCATTTACGACAGCAGTCAGATTGCGATACGGTACGAAATCTTACCATTACTGACCGAGAAACTGAGGGGGATTTGACCGAGAGCAGTTCGACAGAAACACAAAAAAACCCTGGGAAACTTGCGATTTCTCAGGGTAAAAACAGGCGTTTTAAATCAGCTCCCCGAGCGCAACCCTCTTCGTAACAATACTCTCTTTTTCGATTCGCCTTAAAGTATTGGAGAACAAGAACTTAGATGAGTTCGAGACCCGTTCGGTCCTTCTTGCAGCTTGAAACGAGTTCGTAGACTTTTCTCGAACTCGTTTCATTCGCAGGCTCAATGCGAGATACGAACCTTGGAGTTAACAGAAAAGGTTCGAACAGAGATCTTTTGGCGGTCGCGAGCGTTGATGTTGCCGAGAGCAACGGTGCAGATGCGGCGGGATAACGAACAACGCGTCGCCGCGAGAAAGTCAACCTGCCGCTTGGACTTCATGAAAACGGGCTCAGATGTTGGCTGCTTCCCAGCTGATCAACCAGCACGTCTTCGGCCAGCTCATCCCAACAACATCACCTCTCCTCCTAGCGACGCAACAACTAATCCTCTAACGCGGTTGCCTTCGTCATCGTAGGCGTAGGTAAATCCAGGCGCGGCAGTGGTTCGATTGTTCGTGCTCGTTGTGTAGCCCGTTGTATTCCGACTGCCGTTGGCGTTGTAACCGTAAGTCTCGTCCGTTTGCGATGTATGATCGGCGACCGTCAACTGGCTCGTTGCGTCATACTCAAACTCTGATAACCCTTCGATGGACGAATCGATGCTTGTCGGACGCGACATGCTATCGTAACTGTAATCGTAGTCCGCCAACGTCGTACCACCTTGCACATGCGTCAAGGAACTTAAACGATTGATCGTGTCGAAAGTATACGCAGTACTGGCGACAGCATTGCTTGTCCCCGTACTTTGATAACGCACCACGGACGTAGTTTGTCCCAGCGAATTGTAACCGATCGTGATGTGTTTGGCCGTTACCGTATTGCCACCCGATTGCCCCTGTTGCACGATATCGATTAACCGGTGCAGCGCGTCGAACTGATAGTTGTTTTTGAAATCCAGAGTGCTGCCAGCAGTGTTGTTCAGCTCGGTGCGATTGTTGGCTGCGTCGAAGACTTGCGTCAGTGCCACGGTCGGTGTCAAGCCGGCAATCACATTCGAGACGGTCGTTGCACGTCCTAAATCGTGACGAGTGTAAGTGACTGTCGAAGTTGGATCGGTGACGCTGGTGATTTCATTATTTTCGATGATTTTCATCAGGCCAGCAAGGACCTGTCCTGGCAACAGATTCGACTAGCTCACACGGATTATTCCGAGATGAAATCAGATTCTCGCCAGAAGTGAAGAGCCAGCATCGGTATTGGCCGACGCTAAAAACCTTAACTTGTTCTTAATCGATCTAAAGTTGTGACGTTTTGGACTGATCAATAAAATCCCGGCGAGTCATTCCTCTAGTCTGTTCTGTGCAATAGCAGTCCTCTAATCTGTGCAATAGAAAACCGCCTTCAATGATGAGCGTTCGATTCTTAAACTTCGCGATGATCAAGGCTGCGTGCCTGTTCTGCACTCTTACGGTTGCTTTTCCAATGCGTCATTCGGAAGCCGCCGTTGTGATTCGCGTCACCGAGTTTATGTCCGAAGGTCAAGGACTTATTGGCTCCGGTAGCGGCGCGGGGCGAATGCGTGAGTTTTTTGAACTGACAAATCTCGGTGATCAAACCGCCAATACCACGAACTGGTCCTACAATGACAACAATACGAACGATCCAGTAAGTTTTGGTTTGACAATCAGCAGCATCGCTCCAAGCGAATCGGTCATCTTCACGCAGCTAACGGCCGCCGAATTTCGCAATTATTGGAATCTTCCGAGTTCAATCCAAGTGTTCTCGATCGGAAATCTATCAAATCTTGGTAATGCCGATACGATCAATATTTACAATTCGAGCATTCAAGATGCGACCACGCTGGTAGAAACATTTTCTTTCACAAGCACACCTGATGCATCGTTCCGAGGCAGCGGCGTTTCGCGGAATCGACCTTTGGACGCAGTCGGTCTGGGAGACAATGCAAATTGGTTTTTGTCGGCTGTGGGCGACCAGTTCAGATCAGTCTTAGCGCCCAACGCTACCATCCCGCCAGTCGGGGCGCCAGACACATACGTCGTCCCCGCTGGAACGCCCGTTTCAACCTTTACTGACTTGGGAAATCCAGGGCAGTTTGTGTTAGCGGTGCCGGAACCATCAAACGTCATCGCAATTGTAATCTTCTGC
The DNA here is from genome assembly GCA_041740995.1 of Pirellulaceae bacterium. Classification (GTDB taxonomy): domain Bacteria; phylum Planctomycetota; class Planctomycetia; order Pirellulales; family Pirellulaceae; genus JBGSKY01. The sequence continues at coordinate 345 of JBGSKY010000077.1, read as the reverse complement.
CTTATAATGTTTGCTTACCGTCATCCCAGCAACAGAGTGCGTATGCAGTCGAATACTCAAATTTTTAGTCAGAACTTTAAGTAAGGGGAAATTCTGAGGGGTTAGCGACGGACTTCGTTCTTGCCAATAACTGATTCAAAATATCTTTTTGAATTCCCTTTTGTAAGCGACTTCATGCAGACTTAGGACCTTGGAACTCCCCGACCCGAACGCTCTCTGCAATGACTCTCTCGATACTCTTGATCGCAAATGCAGACATAACAGAGCTTTACGCATTTCGTGTCCAGTCAGGTTGTAGCCGTTTTCGAGCCGAACGGACACGAACGAATTTTGCTCTAGTTAACA
>JBGSKY010000076.1:0-42016 GCA_041740995.1 Pirellulaceae bacterium | reverse complement strand
AAGGTGCAACGTGTGGATCAAGTGACTGAAATCGGCTACCGAGAGCGCGCGGGAAGAACCGAACAAAAGCGTGAGTTCGGCCGAACCACGAAAGAAAAGATCAACGTTGACGGGGAAGGGTTCCTGCAGATTCATGGCGTTAGTGAACAATTAGCGGAGGTGAGTGTTTCGCCCGCCAGCCTAGAAAGCGTTGTCGGTAAGTCCAAGCATTTCTTGAACTCGACCGAGGAAAAATCCACGACGATCTTCGCCATCGCGAATTGGAAATTTGGTGGCCTCATGGGTGGTATCCTGACGTCGTTTTCGTTTCTGTACGTTATTGGCTACACGTTGGGGTTTCTGAAGTGGATTCTCATGGGTCTGAAAAAGACCTTCACTAGGTCTGGAAACTCTTAGCATGAACTTGTGCCGCTGTAATTTTGCGATCGTAGCAGTCATCGTAGCAATCGTAGGCTGTAGCGGTAACAAGGGCCAACCATCAGGCGACCGTGTCGAGGTAGGTATGCAATCATCAAGTTCGAAGGAAATTGAGACCGGTCCTCGAAATGAATTTGGTTTTGCCAAAATCACTATTCGCGGCCGAGACAACTATCAAGAAGGGATTGTCGACGCGCAAGGCAATGAAGTTGTTCAACCGAGTTCGCGTATCCTCGTGATCGACATTTCCGGTCAACTTGCATTGGTGCAGATTGAACGCAAGTTTTTGTTTGTCCCTTTGAATCAAGGATTTGTTTCCTTTGGCGATCTCGACAGCGTCGAGGGCTTTCAATATGCCGAGCCATATCAATGTGGATTCGCTTTGGTAAGCGTCAATGATTGTCGGTTTTACATTGACGCCAATTTTGAAAAAGCATTCAACGCGGATTTCGAATTCGCAGAGTCCTTCCATAATGATCGAGCATTGATCAAGAATGAGGGCCGCTACCGAATCATCGACACTCAGGGGGAGGCGATCGCAGATCTGAACTACGACCAAGTCAACCCGCAAAGTCCATGGTGTTGGCAAGTGACCAAGATTGAGGGAGAGGAGTATCGAAGCGGCTTCGTAGATTTAAACGGGAATCTGATCGGGGAGCTAATCTACGACTACGTGGGCTATTACGATCCTGCGGTCAAGCGAATTCCCGTGGTCAGGAATGAACGGCATGGATTCCTTGACGAATACGCAAAAGTCGTAATTCCGGTCATGTACGACGATGCAGAAGTCTTTGATCGGGGCAAAGCTAAAGTTTCACACAATGGCCGATCGTTTTTTATCGATCCTAACGGCATGGAAGTTCCCGAGTAGTGCAATGAAAAGTGATGCGTTTTGGTCGGTTGACTTAGGAGTCGGCATGGGACCGCTGGTTCTCGGGACCGCATATGATGCCCTGCTCGAAGTATTGCGAGAACATCGCGTTGATGTGGATCGACTGACGCTGGACCGATCAGGCATAGTTCCGTTATCAGAAATCGGAATTCAATTGATTTTTTCGCAAGCCAACCCTCGGACGCTTGTCAGGATCGATGTTTCCGATGAACGCCTTCGATTTGGCTCACTGGTTGTGATCGGAAAGCGAGCGCATGAGATCGTTGGGCTGTTCAAGGTTCCGCGCAAGGAAACGCTTTGGCACAGCATCGAGACCGAGGACGAAATATCAGATCTTGTTTCCACGGGTAAAACAACTGCGCAAAGTCGCGAGCTGCTTGCGCGAGGAACGATCTGGATCTCTGGGCTCGGTCTAGGATTCACTCTTCGCGATGGACTAGTGGCGACCGTTCATTTGTGTGCTCCCGCTCAATCCCCTCGTTCCGGCAGTGGACCATGGACCAAGGAGCAACAGTTGTTATCCGAGGTTCGCGAACTGCCCGCCGCCTCGTTGACTACCGTCAAAAGCAAAGGCAAGTCAATTTTGAGCGCACCGCTTCATCTCATGCTCATCTGTTCGATAGGCGTTTTAATTTGGTGGGCGATTCAATTGCAACGACGATGGGACGCGGCTATTGAGGTGCCAGCAGTAGTCGTCGCTTTGGACCCGCCTCCACCCAGTGTTCTGCCAAGCACTGTTACAGTGAGTTTCAGCGACGCAGGTGGTAATGAGCATCGCGAAACGCTTGGTCACATGCAGTTCTTGACGCCACCCAAACTGGGCGATGAAGTGAATGTCCGATTTTTGCCCGAGTCACCTGACAACATCCTGGGCCCAGTTGCTGTTCGGGACGTGGGATTTGACACGGCATTTCCCTATGGAATCGGAATACTTGCAGTCTATACCATTCTGCAATTGGCGGTTTTAGGGGGCTCGCAATTTCAACGCGTGCGTAACCAGAATTGACCGACTGGCTCTAACACATGTTCACAACGCTGCTGCGGGAGTCTCACAAATTTTCTTTGAAGCCAAACAGTGTCTAACGCTCGCTTCAAAAGAGCATCTTGGCAACGTTCCAGTGGCGATCAGGCTTACAAGCTCGGAAATACTCAGTTCGCAGATTGCGAAGCTATACTGCGAAGTGATCGATCAATTCAGTGGTTCTCCAATCAGGAAATTGGCATGAGACTTTTCTCGACATTTTTTGTGATCACGATTCTCGTTGTAACCTCGCTTGGAATAGCGCAAGCTGAAGATATCGTGTTCCCGACTCACCCTAACGTCGTTGATATAAAGCAAGCGCCGTATGGCGCTAAGGGTGATGGAGTTTCAGACGACTTTGAGGCAATTCAACGTGCTATCAACGAGAATGTTGGGCAACATCGTGTGTTGTACTTTCCAAATGGGACGTACCTCGTAAGCTCCACGTTGAAATGGCCTAAAAGCTATGCGGGCCATGACAATTGGGGATTCTCTTATCTCTGCGGCCAATCCCGAGAGAAGTGTATTATTAGGCTCAAGGATTCGACCTTTACCGATGCTGATCAACCGCAGCCAATTATGTGGTGTGGCGGCTTTGGTTCTGCGGATTGGTTCCACAACTACGTGGAGAATCTGACATTCGATATCGGTAAGAACAATCTCGGCGCAATCGCTTTGCAATTCTATTCCAACAATTCGGGTGCCGTTCGCAATTGTCGATTTCTAGATGATTCTGATGTGGGCCACACCGGTCTCGATCTGGGGCATAGCGATATGAACGGTCCGCTACTCGTAAGCCATTGTGACGTCATTGGGTTTCGTCGCGGCATCACAACGTCACACGCGGTAAACGGTCAAGTCTTCGAGCATATTCGGATGAAGGGGCAAAAAGAAATTGCATTTGTCAACGAAGGACAGTCCGTAAGTATCCGTAGTTTCATTTCTGACAACGAAGTCCCTGCGATCATGACCTACGGAAGTTTGTGTCTCTTGGAGGCCAATCTGATCGGGCGAGGCGACGCAAAAACTAAACCTGCTATGGTGAATTTCAACGGCGGTCATATCTTCCTGCGCGATATCAAAACCAATGGATACGGACGTGCTTTGGGTGATGTCTCGCAAACGCCAGATAGCGCTGCTGCGTTTCGTGTCACAGGCGAAGACAAACTTGGAAGCCAAGGCCCGGATATTACTGAATACTATTCACACATCTCAACCAGTCCATTTCCATCTTTTCATTCGACGTTGCGACTGAATGTTAAAGAGGCTCCCGAAATTCCTCGTGATGCTCCAGCTTCATGGGCCGTCGTTGATGATTTCGGTGCTGACCCCACAGGAGTCGCAGATTCAGCATCCGCAATTCAACAAGCAATCGACTCCGGTGCAACCACTGTTTTCTTGCCCGGCAGTTACAAGCTGGAAAAGACTGTCGTGGTACGTGGTAAGGTTCGGCGACTTGTAGGACTTGGTGGCCAAATTAACTATGGACGAGGTCTGGAACCGGATTTCCGATTGGTCGATGGAGAATCACCGGTAGTATTGATCGAACATCTGGCCCATGTGGATGGTGGCGTTGAAGTTCATACGAACAGGACTCTGGTGGTTCGTAGTGTTTCTGATTGTGACTTCTCTATCACCGATAAAACCGCAGGCGCCAATTGGTTTTTCGAAGACGTGGTCACACACGAACTGACAATCAAAGAACAAAAACTTTGGGCTCGGCAACTCAATATCGAGAACCAGGGGACACACCTTATCAATGATCGAAGTGATCTTTGGATACTTGGCTACAAGACCGAGCGAGGGGGCACCCTGCTAGATACTCGCAGCGGTGGCCGAAGCGAGATCCTCGGTGGATTCAGCTACACGACAACCGCCGGAAAGCTCGCTCCAATGTTTATTAACAGAGATTCGTCGGTGTCCGCTTTCTTCAGTGAAGTTTGTTTTAATGGCGATCCGTTTGAATCGTTAATCCAAGAAATAAGGAGCGGTCAATCGCGGAACTTAGACGGCGTGCAAGAAAAGACCTTCCTCTACCTTGGCGTTCCAAAATTCGCTAAATAGCCCAGCAAAACCTCGAGCCTACAATTTCAAGCGATTTCACGAAGCGCGATCATCAGAGCTTCGTATTCATCTTAGCAGCATTTGCACTGCGCGAGATGGACTCGGACGGCTTCCAGGGCTTCGGGCAGTTCCGTACCGTCGAGCTCCAGTTTTGCGAATTGCTCTACTAGCTCGAGACATCGATCACAGCCGAGACTGTCGTTCTTAGTCGTGACGGTCAGCTCGATGAGGTTCGATATTTGTTGCTGAGGGAGTTTCATAACAGCTTGTCCCAAACAAACGCCTTCAAGACATCCTCGTTGGTGAATCCTGCGCGGGTGAAACCATCTTTCGTTTTGGCTCTCGCTTCGTGGATCACTTAGTAAACAGCGTTACGGTTCATATTCAATTGCGTTGCAAGCGCCTCAGTCGCAAAGTCGGAAAGGAAGGCTCGCGTGGCAACCCGTTTTTCGTATGTCAATTAGGAATCGATCAAATTCGTGACAACAGATTTTCGCTGGCGTCGATGGACATCGATCATTGACCCAGTAACGCAACTACTCTTCATTTCCAGCATGACTTTCAATCTTATAAATAAATTGGCCTAAAACTTGCTTGCAGCGAAGACCGGGTGGTTGTTAAATCGCTTGCCCAATCGAGTACAATTCATCAATGAAAAATTTCCCTGCATTATCTTTCGTCACTTTCGTCCTGTTTTTTCTAGGTTGTAACAATAAGGCTGCGCCCACCGCAATCGTCGCACCGCCTCCGGAAGTCGAAGTGGCTGAAGCTGCAACACGAAAGATCGTCGACTATCGAGAATTTACGGGGCGCACTTCGGCGGTTGAATCGGTGGAAGTTCGTGCCCGTGTCAGTGGTTACTTGCTGCAAACTCCACGAAAGAGAACTGACCAGGAATCGATGCCCAAGGTACTAGTCGACGAGGGTAAGCTAGTTTCCAAAGGCGATCTCTTGTTTGTCATTGACCCGCAACCTTACGAACTTGCCTTGAAACAATCGCTTGGTTCGCTCGCCGCGGCCCAGGCAAGGCTCAAGCTAGCCAACACTGAACTGTCTCGCAGCGAATCGTTGCTCAGCAGCAATTCGATCAGTCGGTCGGAGTACGACCAATCAGTTGCTAGTGCTGCCGATTTGAGGGGACAAATCGAATCTCTTAAGGCAACCTCTGCCCGCAACCAATTGGACCTCGATTACACCCAAGTTCGTTCACCCATCGACGGATTGCTTGGTCAAACGGCGGTCACGGCGGGTAATTTGGTCGCCGCTGACTCGACTATCCTAACGACGGTAGTCGCAATTGAACCGATTTATGTGGACTTCGAAGTCGACGAACAGTCTGTTCTTGACTACCGCACACGAATGATCGATGGCAAAGTCAAAAATGCTCGCGAGGTAAAAATCACCGTTCGATTGGGGCTTGCAAATGAAGATGGATTTCCTCATGAAGGGGTTATCGACTTCGTGAATAATGTCACGGACCCTGGTACTGGAAACACTCGGGTTCGAGCGACTTTTGAGAACAGTACTCGAATACTTTCACCGGGATTGTTTGCGAGAATCCAAGTTCCGTTTAGCGCCGAGTATGACGCAGTTCTAGTGCCGACGGTCGCCATTGCCATGGATCAGCAAGGAAGACATGTGATGATTGTCGGCGACGACAGCAAAGTCGCTCGGCGTGCTGTGAAACTTGGTCCAATCCAAGGGAACATGACCGTCATACGTGAAGGCGTCGAAGCGGGACAATGTGTTGTAACTTCGGGACTGCAAAAAATTCGTCCAGGGGCCGATGTACTTGTTGCGAGTGAAGCCTCAGGAAGTGCAATCGAGAAAACTGTGGTTAAGGAAGTTGGTGGTCCCAAGTGATTTCCAACTTCTTTATCAATCGTCCAGTAGCGGCCAACGTGATCGCACTGTTGACCGTCATCCTTGGTGCCGTTGGACTGTGGAATTTGCCAGTCGAACGTTATCCAAATATAACTCCGCCGACGATCCAGGTCACAGCCAGCTACCCTGGCGCAAGTGCGCAGGTCATGTCCGACACAGTGGCCGCTCCGCTGGAACAGCAGATAAACGGCGTCGAGAACATGCTGTATATGACTTCGACTTCATCGTCTAACGGAAGCTACTCGTTGACGGTAACTTTCGAAGTGGGAACGAATTTGGAAGAGGCGCAAGTATTAGTCCAGAATCGCGTCGCCCTTGCGGAACCGTTCTTACCTGCTGATGTTCGCCAGCAAGGCATCTCGGTGAAGAAGCAATCGTCGAACATCTTGCTAGTTGTCTCTCTGACCTCACCGAACGAAACGTTTGACAGTTTATACCTTTCCAACTACGCGACGCTGCGTTTGAAAGACGAAATTAGTCGCGTTGATGGGGTGGGTGACGTGACGGTCAGCGGAGCAGGTGCTTACAGCATGCGCATCTGGGCTGATCCACGAAAACTGGACGCACGAGGGCTTACATTTCAAGACTTGCAGAATGAACTACGACAGCAAAACGTGCAAGTTGCTGCAGGGCAGATCGCACAGCCTCCTCTAGATAATCCCCAAGCTTTTCAATACACGATGACTGCGCTGGGTCGATTATCTGAGGTCGAACAATTCGAAGATATCATCGTTAAAATCGGCGAAGACGGGGGATTGATACACCTCCGAGATGTCGCTCGCATCGAACTTGGTGCACAAATCTATGATACTTTTGCACAGAAAGGCGGCATTCCAACAGCCAATGTGCTGATCTATCAATTGCCAGGCGCGAATGCTCTCGAGGTTGCCAGTGGTGTGCAAGCGGCGATGGTCAAACTGTCTGAGAAATTTCCGGCTGGTTTACAATATGACTTGCCGTTCGACACAACAATCTTTGTGTCTTCTGCGATCAGCGAAGTCTACAAAACGCTCTTTGAAGCCGGTGTATTAGTTCTGATCGTGATCTTGGTGTTTCTACAGGATTGGCGAGCGGTCTTGATTCCGGCGACAACGGTTCCGGTCACGATTATCGGCGCGTTCGCCATCATGCCGTTGCTGGGCTTCTCGGTTAACTTACTAACCTTGTTTGGCTTGGTCTTGGCGATCGGAATCGTTGTTGATGATGCGATTGTGATTGTCGAGAACGCTTCGCATCATATCGAACGAGGCGAAGCACCAAAGGAAGCGACAATTCGAGCAATGAGCGAAGTGACAGGACCTGTGATCGGTATCACCGCCGTACTGATGGCAGTGTTCATTCCCACGACGTTTTTAGGCGGCATCACTGGACAACTTTATCGGCAATTTGCGTTGACGATCGCGGCAACGGCACTGCTGAGTGCCATCAACGCGTTGACGCTGAAGCCAGCTCAATGTGCATTGTGGCTGCGCCCGGTCAAACCCGGCAAGAAAAAATTCATCCTATCGCGTTGGTTCAATACTGGATTTGGATGGATCGAATCTGCATATGTTGTTTGTGTCGGCGGCCTGATTCGAGTTTGGCCGGTCGTTTTAGTACTTTTCGGTCTGACGGTAGGGGCAACTGTGTGGTGGTATCGACAAGTCCCAACTGGATTCCTTCCGACAGAAGATCAAGGCTATCTCATCACCGCCATTCAATTGCCCGATGCAGCTTCACAAGATCGAACTCGCGAAGTGATCGAACAGATGAATGCGATCATGAAAGAGCAACCTGGCGTCAAAACTTGGTTTACGCTCGGCGGCTTATCGTTGCTTGAAGGTAGCCAGTCATCCAATGCAGCTACGATGTTCATCGGTTTAAAAGACTGGGAAGAACGCACGACGCCCGATGTTCAGCAAATGGCGCTGATAGCGCAAATCTCGCAAAAATTTGGTGCCATCAAGGACGCATTTATTTTGGTGATCCCGCCGCCAGCCATTCAAGGTCTTGGTACAAGTGGTGGATTTGAAATGCAAGTAGAAGATCGCGGTGGAGTAGGCCTTGTCCAGTTGCAAGCTGCAGTGAACAATCTGCTGGCTGCTGCGGCGACGCAACCAGAACTGCAACGCGTTAACTCGACTTTCAGGGCCGGCGTGCCGCAATTATATGCCGACGTAGATCGAGCCAAGGTGCTTAGCAAGCAAGTCCCACTTGGCGATGTCTTCAATACATTGCAGGCCGCACTGGGATCAGCTTACGTCAACGACTTCAACAAGTTCGGTCGCACGTATCGAGTCACCTTACAAGCCGACGCACCGTACCGCGATGAAGTCGACGATGTACGACGATTGAATGTTCGCAATCTTAATGGATCGATGGTCTCTCTTGGAAGTTTGATGACAATCGATGAAGTCTTTGGTCCACAAATCATACGTCGATTTAATCTGTATCCTGCCGCAAACGTCACCGGATCGGCTGCACCAGGTATCAGCTCAGGCGAAGCATTGAAGACGATGTCACGTCTAGCCGACGAAACGTTTCCCGAATCGATCGCCTTTGACTGGAGCGGCGTTTCGCTACAGGAGAGCCAAGCGAAGGGCGAAGAATTATACATTTTTGGCTTAGCGTTGCTTATTGTGTATCTAGTGCTGGCCTTCTTATACGAGAGTTGGGTGTTGCCATTCGCTGTTATTTTGGTTGTGCCGCTCGGATTACTTGGCACCGTCGCAGCGATATCGCTGGTGGGAATGGATAATAACACCTATGTTCAAATTGGATTTGTTTTAATCATCGCTTTGGCGAGTAAGAATGCGATCTTGATTGTCGAGTTTGCGCGTGATCTACGAATCCAAGGCAAGCCAATTCGCGAGGCCGCCACCGCAGCAGCAAGAATGCGACTGCGCCCAATCTTGATGACCTCATTTGCATTCATACTCGGCGTACTTCCGCTGGTATTTGCAACGGGAGCAGCCGCGGCCAGTCGTCGTTCGTTGGGCACTGCTGTTTGTGGTGGCATGATCACGTCGACAGTCCTGGCTGTCTTCGTCACCCCGGTCTTTTACGTCGTGTTTCAATGGTTAAGCGAGTTCCGTAAGCAGCCGCCGGCACAAACTCCTTGAGAGAAAAAAGTGGCACTGACGATCGCTTGCTAGTTAAATCTGGAAATAATTAGATTTTGTTGTCGATTGCGTAAATCGCCATTCGACTATCTTCGAATTCGCGCCCAACAACGCCAGCATGGATTACTTTAAGGGTGTTGTAAGCGAATTGAAAATTGCTTTTGCCTTGCGAAAAGTCTATGCCGCTTCACATTTTTGGAGAATCATGATGAAGTCTATTTGCGTGGGATACACCGATATGAGTTCGCTTGCCACGATTCCCGAAGCGGATCTGAAGCGTGCGATGGATGATTGCTTCGATTATGGCAGTGTTCCTCGCGCCGGCGACCAATTCGTTGGCTTCGAAGCGCTCCAAGAACCATCAAAAGCGATTACGCTTCGTTTTGCTGAGGGCAACGTTCAAGCGACAGACGGTCCCTACGCAGAGACGAAAGAACAGCTCGAAGGAATTTTGGTCCTAGAAGCCGAGTGCCTCGAACACTCCGTCGCGTTAATGTCAAAACATCCTGCTGTTCGACTTGGACCGTCTGAGATTCGGCCGACGGATGAAACCATCAAAGAATTTAAGAAGGCACGACATATTTCTTAATCGTAATCTTCTTCTGAATCCAAAACGAATTTCATGGCATACATGGCGGTCCCGACGGATCGGAAAGGATAAAGATTAGGATTAAGAGAACAAGAAAGTAGGAATAGAAACATGCCTGAACCAAAGAACACGGTTCGAATTCACCGCATCCTCCGCGCCCCAGCGGAACGTATTTATCGAGCTTTCCTTGATCCCGATGCGATGGCTCGTTGGCTTCCACCTTACGGATTCATCGGCAAGTTTCATGAGTTTGATGCAAGCGTCGGCGGTGGCTACCGAATGTCGTTCACCAACTTCGGAACCGGAAATACGCATTCGTTCGCAGCGAAGTACGTGGAGCTGATTCCGAACGAGCGCATCAAGCACATCGACACGTTCGACGACCCGAATCTACCGGGCGAGATGACTGTCACTGTCACTTTGCGTAAGGTGATTTGCGGTACGGAACTCTCGATTATGTTTGAAGACATTCCCGAAGTGATTCCCGCTGAGATGTGTTATCTGGGTTGGCAAGAGTCGCTCTTGCAACTTGCCAATGTTGTCGAGCCAGAAATTCCAGATGCCTAGCATCGCTCCTAATCTCAATCTTAATCCCAATCATAAACTTAATCCCCACCATCCGGCCGTCGTGATCGATTGCGACCGCCGGATGTGATGAGAATTAAGATGAAAGCAAAAACAAGAAATCAAAAGAGTTCAATGATGAAAGTTATGGTCCTCGTCAAAGCGACAAAAAGTTCCGAAGCGGGTGAGCTTCCTAGCGAACAATTACTGACGGAGATGGGCAAGTTCAACGAAGAACTGGTCAAAGCCGGCATCATGAAAGCTGGCGAAGGTTTGAAGCCGAGTTCGACCGCGAAACGGATTCACTTTTGTGGCAACGATCGCACGGTTAGTGACGGTCCGTTCGCTGAAACCAAAGAACTGATCGCTGGCTATTGGCTGTGGGAAGTTGATTCAATGCAGCAAGCCATTGACTGGGTGAAACGTTGCCCAAACCCAATGCTCGAAGATTCCGACATCGATATCCGTCCGTTGTACTCGATCGAGGACTTTGCAGAAATCGACCCGCAAGGAACCGTCCGAGAGCAAGAGGAATCGCTGACGCGGACTATGGCGCTTCAAGACGCGTCCGTTCAACCCTATTTGTTCTTCGGCGGACGATGCGAAGAAGCTCTGGAGTTTTATGAACAAGCGATCGATGCGAAAATTGTTTTTAAGATGAAGTTCAGTGAGAGTCCTGATCCGGTTCCCGATGCCATGTTACAAGCAGGTTTTGAGAACAAGATCATGCACGCAACTGTCACCATCGGAAAGATGACCATGATGGCATCAGACGGTTGTGACGACAAATCGCGGTTCGATGGCTTTCGTTTGGCGCTCTCGGTTCCAAATGAGGCCGCCGCAGGCTCGGCGTTCAATGCACTTGCTGATGGCGGGAAGGTAGATATGCCTCTGATGAGAACTTTCTGGTCACCATGCTACGGAATGGTAACCGACAAATTCGGAGTTGGCTGGATGGTAATGGTAACGAGTGATCAGTTACCTTCGTTAACTGAAGAATAGATTTTAATAGTTTAAGTCTCAGCAGCGCAAATCCCCGATTCGAGTAAGTACCAATGTCTATGTCCAAAATGATTTTCATAAATTTACCGGTTGCGAAACTTCCAGCGTCCATCGCGTTTTACGAGGCACTGGGTTTTATTAACAATCCGCAGTTCACCGACGAAACTGGCGCCTGCATGGTGTGGAGCGAGGCGATCTATGTAATGTTGCTCACGCACGACAAGTGGCGGACGTTTACTAATCGTCCAATCCCGCCAACAACCTCTAGTGAGGTTTCACTAGCGTTGTTCTGCGCAGACCGCGAAGAAGTTGACAAGCTGAATGACTTGGCAGCCAAGAACGGTGGTACCGCTGACATCAACCCAGTGCAGGATTTAGGTTTCATGTATGGGCGAGACTTGACCGATTTGGACGGCCATGTCTGGGGTATGTTTTGGATGGACATGTCGACAATGACATCCAGTGACAGGGACACTGAGGAAGGTTAAGACAAAAATGAAATATATGTTACTAATCTACGGTGCTGAATCTTCGTGGACCGACGCCGAGCGAAATTCCTGCATGATCGAATCGATGCAGATCTGCAAAGAGCTTGAGGCTGATGTCAAATGAGTCGCGTCGTCACCACTTCATTCGGTGGAGACAACGACGAGCATCTGCGTTCGAGATGGTAAGCGGCAAATAACCGCTGGTTCATTTACAGAGACCGCCGAAAAACTCGTTGGCTACAACACCATTGATGTTGAGCATCTCAACGAAGCGATTGCGATCGCATCACGCATCCTACCGAACAAGAAAGGAACCGTCGAAATTCGACCAATTTTTGACTTGTCAGAACTTCCAATTGTGCCTTGGTCTAAGTCGTAATCCACCTAGTACTAAGTTCTGAACTGTGAATCAGCACTACTTCACTGTTTGGTCAGGTCTGGATCTGGAAATCCAAACGCTTGTGTGCGCATGACGTAAAACGTATTTTGTGGTGCTACCCAAAAGAAGTTCGTCAAGCATTCCATGTCCATGATCGCCGACGATAAGAAGATCAGCACTATTTTCTTCCGCGATCTTTACCAGTGCTTCGCCGATGTGAAAAGCTTGCTCGACTATCGCCTTTGTGTTTGGATGTCTGGTTGTAATTTGACTTAACGCGCGATCGGCTGCTAGTTTGACATGTTCAATTTGTTTATCGTCGAGCTTGGGTACGACGAAATCGTACATCTGGCTGACGTTGTGAAACGGCAATTGAGCAACGCTTATAAGGTTGACTTGCGTTTCTATCGGCCATTGTTGCTTCATAAACTCTGCCACGGCTTGTTTCGACGGGATTGAATCGTCGTAGCCGATCGCAACGTTCTTTGTCGGCTTGTCCTTTGTTTTCGATGTACGTACAACAAGAACGGAACAGTTCGCATGTGTTGCGACGCTATCGGAAACGCTTCCAAGCAAAAGGCGATGCAACATCGAATGCCCTTTCGCGCCAAGTACGATTAGATCAGCGTTCAACGTTCTAGCTAACTTTAGAATCTTCGGAACAAAGTCGCCGGATTCATGCAACATGACTAACGAATGGCAAGCGTCTCCGACCTGGTCCGCTGTCGCTTTGAGAGTCTTTTGAGCTAGTTCTTTTTCTTTTGCCGACCATTCCGGAATCCATGGCTGAATCGACGATTCTTTCGGTTCGAACGAGATAGTGACTAGTGTTAGATCGACTGGAATGGTGTGCGCGAGTTCTCCAACGAAAACCGCTGCTGCAAGTGAGTCTGGGGAACCGTCTGTAGCTAATAGAACTTTCATAACCCATCCCTCAAATAACACTGCAAAAACCATTTATCGATCGATTTGCGAGATTGCAGCTTGCATGCCGTGCCCTCGCTAAACGCTTAAACGCCGGCAAACAAATCTTTCTACCGATATCACAAACGAAACAGTGTGCGAATCGTCACGTGCGAAAAGAATCGCCGTGTGCGATCTCGCACAACAGATTATGAGTCGTGTGACCATCGGTTACGTCGATGCATCTGATTCGCACGATTCAAACGTCTTGGTTCTGATTATCCAGTTTTGATTTAAGCTTGGCACAGATTTTGTTTAATGCAGCGAGAAAGAAAATTCAACATTTTGGTACCTGTTTCGAGAGTTATTGATGGCAACCGGCGTGATGCAAGATGCAGCTTCATTTTCAGGGTCTAAAATTCGTCCAATTGATGAAAGGTTAGAGTCATTTAGCTATGACGATGCGATTGTTCGACTGTTTGTCAGCGCGACAATCTTTTGGGGTTTGATTGCTACGCTTGTTGGTTTGATCGTGGCTGTTCTACTGGTGCTTCCTTGGTTGACAAGCGGCTTGCCTTGGTTTTCCTTTGGACGATTAAGGCCTTTGCACACTAATGCGGCTATCTTTGCTTTCGCTGGGAATGCAGTCTTCGCTGCGATTTATTACAGCACCCAACGACTTTGCAAGGCACGGATGTGGAGTGATCTGCTCAGCCGACTGCACTTCTGGGGCTGGCAAGCGATCATAGTTTCCGCTGCAATTACGTTGCCCTTGGGAATTTCTCAAAGCCGAGAGTACGCTGAGTTGGAATGGCCCATTGATATTGCGATTGCCGTGGTGTGGCTGTTTATTTTTGGCGGCAACTTTCTAATGACGCTAGTGTATCGTCGCGAGCGACATATGTATGTTGCGTTGTGGTTTTACATTGCCACGATTGTGACCGTCGCACTTTTGCATGTGTTCAACAACCTAGTTGTGCCTGCCGGTTGGTTTAAAGGCTACAGCGTCTACGCCGGCGTTCAAGACGCGTTTATGCAGTGGTGGTATGGACACAACGCTGTAGCGTTCTTCTTGACGACGCCATTTTTGGGCATGATGTATTACTTTCTTCCCAAGGCTGCCGAACGCCCGATCTTTAGTTATCGATTGAGCATCATTCACTTCTGGTCGCTAGTCTTCATTTACATCTGGGCTGGACCGCACCATTTGCATTATACGGCGCTGCCTCAGTGGGCTTGTACGCTTGGAATGCTGTTTAGTTTGATGTTATGGATGCCAAGCTGGGGTGGGATGATCAACGGTTTGCTTACTTTGCGAGGTGCGTGGCATAAAGTTGCGGCTGATCCAATCTTAAAGTTCTTTGTCGTTGGAGTTACTTTCTATGGCATGGCGACTTTCGAAGGCCCGATGCTTTCGATTCGAAGCGTGAATGCATTGAGTCACTACACTGACTGGACAATTGCCCATGTACACTCTGGCGCGCTCGGCTGGAATGGCTTCATGACCTTCGGCATGATCTATTGGTTGTTGCCACGGTTGTATCAGACGAAATTGTGGAGTCCAAAGTTAGTTCGGTTGCATTTTTGGACGGGCACGATTGGTATCCTGCTTTACATCATTCCAATTTATGCCGCTGGATTGATGCAGGGCCTGATGTGGCGAGCGATGGATGAAGGCGGGCATCTGATGTATCCCGATTTTATTGAAACCACACAATCAATTGTGCCGCTGTGGTGGTTGAGAATTCTTGGCGGACTGCTTTACGTGATCGGCGTAATATTTTTGGTTGTCAACGCGACCATTACTTGGTTGGGTCGCCCGAAAACTTATGACGTTCCCGTGTACTCTGCTCCGCGATTGGAAAGAGTCTACGTTGACAATAGTCTGCCAGAAGTTTCCGCTTTGAAGGATGCTCCCGTTCTAGAAGCAGCCAAAAAACTAGACTTGTTTGCCAGGATGAATTGGCACCGTCGCTGGGAACGGTTGCCTGTGACTTTCACAGTGCTAACAACGCTTGCTGTTGTTGTTGCAACGCTCTTTGAGATCATCCCAACATTTTTAATTCGCAGTAATGTTCCGACGATCGCGACTGTGACACCTTACACACCGCTGGAGCTCGCTGGTCGGCATTTGTTTGTGTCCGAGGGCTGTTACAACTGCCACTCGCAGATGATTCGGCCAATTGTCGCGGAGACGAAGCGGTATGGCGAATACAGCAAACCCGGCGAGTTCATTTACGATCGACCGTTTCAATGGGGTAGTCGTCGAATCGGCCCCGATCTTGCTCGAGAAGGAGGAAGGCAAAGCAATCTGTGGCACTGGACTCACTTCGAAAATCCGCAGAAAGTGGCACCAGGATCGGTAATGCCAGATTATCTACATCTGCTGCATGATGAATTGAAATTCGATGCGATCGCGCCGCATGTCAGGGCCGCTGCATATTTAGGAGCGCCTTATAGCAAGGACGATTTGAGCAATACCGCTGCGATTGCCATGTTGCAAGCGCAAAGCATTGCGTCAGACATCGTCGCCCAAGGCGGACCGATACAAACTTACGACAAACAAGCCATCGCGCTCATTGCGTATTTGCAGCGCGTTGGCGTCGATATTTACAAGACACCTGAACCTAAACAATAAACTGAAATGATTAAAGACCTAGTTTGTGAACTTGACTATTCGATCTGTGCCGAAGTTGCCCTTGCAGTGTTTTTCGCCGCTTTTGCAGGGATCATAGCTAGCGCGTTATGGTTGAGCAGTTCGGCGGCTAAACGTTTTGCTTCGATTCCAATTTCCGATGCAGTGGAGGACTCTCGTGATGAATGAAAAGAATGAAGTCATCCATAGCTACGATGGCATCCAAGAGTACGATAATCCACTGCCCGGCTGGTGGAAATGGTTATTCATTATCAGCATCGTTGGCAGCCCAGTTTATGCGATCATGTTTCACGGAGTTGAGGGTCGTGATCCGGAAGAACAGTACAGTGCGGCTTTAGCTGCAAACACCCGACTGCAGTTTTCTGAAATCGGCGACCTTACGTCCGACGCAGCGACGATAGTTTCGTATATGCACCAGCCCGACTGGGTTCGCGTAGGCGAAAGCGTCTTCAAGGGTAACTGCATCTCCTGTCATGGTCGTAATGGCGAAGGCCAAATCGGTCCGAACTTGACTGATGAAGCCTACAAAAACGTAAAGCATATCGAAGACATTGCATCCATCATTGAGAAGGGAGCTGGTAAGGGTGCGATGCCTGCATGGGCGAATCGTCTGCATCCAAACGAAATCGTTTTAGTTTCAGCTTATGTTGCCACGTTACGCGGTCAAAATTTGCCAAGTCCTCGCCCACCTGACGGCCAAGTCATAGAAGCTTGGCCTGCCAAAGTGGACTTATCAGAAAAGCCAAAATCCGAGTAGTAATAGGCTGAACACCTGACAAAAAGTAATATGAATAACATCGATAGCTTACTGGAGCCTGAAGACGAAGTCCTTAGCACACTTTATAAGGATGGACGGCGGCGTTGGCTCAATCCAAAATTGTCCAAGGGTAAGTGGTGGCATCGGCGTCGCTGGGTCGCATACGTGTTGATGGTAATCTTCATCGCGGTCCCTTTTTTTCGGATTAACGGCAAGCCGCTAATCCTGCTCGATATCGCAGCCCGTCAATTCACCGTGTTTGGAAAGACATTTTTGCCAACTGATACATTAGTATTGGCCTTCTTGTTGCTCAGCGTCTTTATTTCCATCGTCCTGATTACGACGTTTGCTGGCCGATTGTGGTGTGGATGGGCGTGCCCACAAACCGTGTTCATGGAGTTTCTGTTTCGACCGCTTGATCGATTCTTTGCGGGCACTTCTGGCAAAGGCGGTTTGTCAAACAAGACACGCAGCGGTTGGTGGCAAGTCGCTAGGATTCTGACCTATGTCGTCTTAGCAATGGTGCTAGCTCACACCTTTCTAGCATATTTCATCGGCACTGATCGTTTGGCGAGATGGATGCAGATGAAGCCGTGGGAACATCCAACTGCATTCTTGGTGATGGCCGCCGCAACGGCCGCGATGTTGTATCAAGGTCTGGTGTTCCGCGAACAATTATGTTTGATCGCGTGCCCGTATGGTCGGTTTCAATCAGTCATGCTTGACGAGCAATCGTTGATCGTCGCGTACGATCAACCGCGCGGTGAGCCACGAAAGAAAGGCAAACACTTTCCGAATGAAAAACTTGGTGATTGTGTCGATTGCCATCGCTGTGTTGTCGTTTGTCCAACGGGAATCGATATTCGCAAGGGTTTGCAGATGGAGTGTATTAATTGCACTCAATGTATCGATGCGTGCGATGAAGTAATGACGCGGGTCGGATTGCCAACGGGTCTGATTCGCTACAGCTCTCAAGATTCTATCGCTGGCAAGCCGCGACGTTTTCTCCGCGCACGCACGATTGTTTATCCAATTATCTTAGCTTTGGTGCTAACAGGATTCGTGGTATCAATCGCTAGCAAGACTGGTTTTGACGCACGACTAATCCGTGGTAAGGGTTCGCCGTTTGTTCTTTTGCCGAGCGGTGAGTTAACCAATCCGTTTTTGATGCGATTGGTCAATCGAACTGACCAACGGCAAACGTATGAGCTTGCGATGCAAAACGACACCGCTGTCACGCTTGCGGCGGTCGATCAATCAGAATTGACGCTTGATGCAGGCCAGAGCGAGCGCGTGGCAATCTCGCTGAATTTCCCTGTTCGCTTGACAGCCGGTACAGGCAGTCATGACTGCATAATTGTCGTTCGGGATTCAAGTCAAAATGAACGTCACTTAAAAATCACGCTGGTCGGTCCACGTTAGGGACTCGCGAAGCTGTTGCCCATCTTTGAACATATTTCATCAAGACTGTATTTATGAATCAATCAAACGTCCAAGCTGAACGACGTGCAAAGCGCGTATGGGTTTCGCTTGTAATACTGCTCCTCGGGTTGCAAGTATGCGTTGGATACACGGCGATTAGGTTGGCCACAGGCGATCCATCGGTGGCAATCGTGCCCGACTACCATACCGCCGCACTTCACTGGGACCAACGCCATGCTGCGTTATTGGCCGCAGCGCGATTGGGCTGGAAAATCGATTGCGATATATCGCGCGTGGCAGATGCCTCAGGCGAACGCACAATCGCAGTCGACCTAAAATTACCGTTGAACCAGTCGATTGGCGAATTAGAAATATCGGCGCAGGTTTATCATCACGCTCGTGCCAATCAAGTACAGACGGTTCGCTTGCAGGATGTTGCTGATGGACGTTTTATGGCCCGAATTCAAATGTCGCAGCCTGGTTTGTGGCAATTGGAATTGGATATTACTGGGGCGAGCGAACCTATTCAGTTGACCCGCAGCTTTTCTTTGGAGTAGTTCATGGTCTATCTACTTTTAGCTGTAGTTTCCGCAAGCCTATTAGGAAGCCTGCATTGCATTGGCATGTGTGGACCGCTCGCAATTTTGGCTAGTCAAGGCAATTCGTCTCAACCGAATGGACGAATGTTCAAACGAGTCGTGATGTATCATTTGGGTCGTCTAACGACCTATCTAAGCTTCGGCGCAACGGCTGGCTATCTAGGAAGCCTAGTCAACTTCGGTAATGTTGCGTTGGGTTGGCAAGTGACGGCCGCACGCGTCGCTGGCGTGCTGATGATTGCAGTCGGCGTAGCGAAGATCATTCCTTTGGTGGGCTTCTGGAAAACCCAAAGCAAGCTTCAGCCATCGCGAATCGCATCGATCTTAGTCGGTTTGCGTCCGAGACTCGTAGCGTTTTCGCCAACCATCCGAGCCTATGCGATCGGATTGCTAACGACGCTTTTGCCGTGCGGGTGGCTCTACTTGTTCGCATTGGCAGCGGCTGGAACAGGAAGTGAAATAATGGGTTCGTTGCTAATGTTTGCGTTTTGGATCGGAAGCCTACCAGCGTTGACAAGCTTGGTGGCTGGTACCCGATGGCTTACTGGCTATTCTCTGCGATTGGTTCCCGTGGCAACAGCGATACTGTTGATTTTGACTGGTTGTTTTACGGCGACAGGCCGCGGATTTGCGGAACTAAAATCGCTTAAGGACTTGCAGCCGACGGCGTTTCGAGCTGAGACAAATGGTTTTCAGACTCACACCGAGATTTTGGTCGAGCAAATTCAGAATAGTGATCAGTCGAAATTACCGTGTTGCCAAGCTCATGTTGGAGACACGACACGATGAGAGCCTTGCTCGATGGTCTTAAAAAAGTTAGCTCATCGCCGCTGGTCGATAAGCCTTGTGTCCACTGTGGATTGGCTACGCCAAGCTATGAGGAGACACCCGAGAATGAAGTTTTCTGTTGTCGTGGCTGTCAGGGTGTCTACGAGTTGATTCATGGCTGGGGCTTACAAAGCTATTATGACTTGCGAGATCGCTGCGTCGGTGAATTGAAGATGCCGACTCAAACACAAAGCTTCGAGGATTTTGATACCGCCGACTTCTTCGACCAAGCCAACGTCCAACGAAATGAAGATGGCTCGTTGAGTTGTCGATTGGCCATCATTGGGTTGCATTGTGCGGCCTGTGCGTGGCTGATCGAAAATGTGGCCGCTAGAACAAAGGGTTGGTCTTGGGCGCAAGTAAAGCTGAGCAATCACACGCTGGATATCCGATTCGACGACGAAAAGATTCGGCTTTCAGAAATCGCCCAAGTATTGCATCAACTGGGATATGAATTGGCACCAATGGGTGTCGATATGGATGCTGGCTTTCAACGTCAAAATCGAAAGTTGCTGATTCAAATTGCGATCGCTGGATTTTGCGCGACCAATTCGATGTGGTTAGCAATCGCGTTGTATGCTGGTGAAGCATCCGGTATCGAGGCTGCGCATCAGTCTTTACTACGCGGATTTGGAGTTGCGCTAGGCGTCGTTGCGGTAACTGTTCCAGGTCGAACGTTTTTACTTGGTGCACTGGCTGCATTGCGAAACAAAACGCCCCATATGGATTTGCCGATTGCGATGGGTTTGTTAGTGGGAACCATTGCAGGTGTGGTAAGCTTGATTTTGGGACAAGGCGATGTGTACTTTGATTCGTTAGCTGTCCTGGTTTTTCTTCTATTGATAGGGCGTTGGATTCAATTTCGTCAACAGCATCGAGCGGCCAAGGCAATTGATCTGCTACTGCGAATGACGCCACGCTATGCCAGTCTTATTGAAGCTGACGAAATTGTCATTCGCGTGTTGACTGACCGTTTGATTGTTGGTGATACGATTCGCGTTTTACCGGGCCAGAGCAGCCCAGCTGATGGCGAAGTGGTACGCGGTAACTCGCTCATCGATCGTGCGCTGTTAACGGGCGAAAGCGAGCCAGTCCGATTGAAGATCGGCGATTCTATTGAAGCTGGCGTGGTCAATATCGAAAGCCAACTCGACATTCGAGTGAGCGCTATTGGTCGCGAGAGTCGCATTGGACAAGTGCTGCAGGCGGTGGAAGCTGCCAGTGCTGATCGAACACCGCTAGTGCAACTGGCCGATCGAATCGGTGGTGTGTTTGTCTGTATCGTAACAGTGCTTGGCTGCGTTGCATTTTGCATCTGGCTGCCTAACGGTTGGCAGGTCGCCGTCGGTGTAGCGACGTCGCTCTTGATCGTCGCCTGTCCATGTGCTTTGGCATTGGCAACGCCGCTGGCAATCGCAGTTTCGTTAGGAAAATCGGCGAAGCGGCGAATCTTTGTGCGGGATGGCGACTCGCTCACTAAACTCGCCAAGCGTGGTATTGTCTATTTCGATAAGACAGGAACTTTGACTGCCGGACGTCCTTCAGCAGATTTTCGGTTCGGCGACCGCGTTTCGTTAAAACTTGCCGCCGCTTTAGAATCACAAGTTCGTCATCCGATTGCCAGCGCAATTATTCGCCTCGCTCAAGAAGAAGGTATCTCGATAGATGCCTATCAAGTGACCGTTGAAAATGTGATTGGTGGAGTCAGCGGCTGGGTTGATGACCATCAGGTTCTGATCGGTAACGCTGATTTATTAAAACAAGAAGAAGTGAACTTGCCGAAAGTGTTTGCAGAAGCAGCTCGGTATGCAATTTCTGGTGGTTGTACGCCTATCTATGTTGTGGTTAACGGGAAAGTTCAAAGTCTTCTAGGCATTTCGGATCGATTGAAATCGGATGCGATTCAAACTGTAAAGCAACTTAAGAATATGGGTTGGGAAGTTGGCATTCTATCGGGTGACCATCCTTCGATTGTCACCCAGATCGCTAAGCTGATTGGTGCGCCACAGCGAAATTGCGTCGGCAATTTGACGCCTGAACAAAAACTTGATCAGATTCGCTGCTACAAGTCTGGGACTGTCGTGATGGTTGGAGATGGAGTCAATGATGCAGCCGCGTTAGCCGCTGCCGACGTGGGTATCGCTGTGCAAGGTGGGGCAGAAGTCAGTTTGCGGGCCGCTCCGGTTTTCATAGCGGGCGATCGATTGAGCTCTATCACCGCTTTGTTTTGTGCAGCACGTAGTTCTATGACACTAATCTACACGACGTTCGCTGTCTCGCTAATGTACAATTTGTTGGCAGTTGGCCTTGCATTGTTTGGCATGATTACCCCGCTAGTGGCGGCGATTTTGATGCCAATCAGTTCAATCACGGTAGTGTCGCTCGCCTTACTTTGGCCGATTTATCGCAAAGATTCAATATGAGTGTGCTTTATATTGCACTGCCAATCGCGTTGTTGCTCGGTGCCGCTGGAATGTTTGCTTGCGTACAATGCATTCGCTCGGGTCAGTATGAAGACTTGGACGCGCCATCTATCCGAATTCTGATTGAAGATCAACCGAGTGACAAGTTGAAGAAATAAAGAACTGGTTTCGTTTTGAAAATTTTATTAATCGAAGATGATGAAGATACTCAAGCGAACCTCCGCGATATTCTTGAGCTGGACGGACATTGCGTCAACTCATGTGCGTCGTTTGTCGATGCAAAAACTGAATTGGGGAAAGGCGACGTTGCGTTGATGCTTTTGGACCGCAAGTTGCCTGATGGTCGCGCGGAAGATCTGCTGCCAGAATTAAAACGCATCGCGCCGAAAATTGAGATCATTGTCGTAACCGGCTATGCCGATCTGGACAGCACAATCGCAGCCTTCCGATTAGGGGTCGCAGATTATCTCATCAAGCCAATCAATCCTGATGCGTTGCGTCTAAGCGTCAATCGAATCGCGATGCAACACGAATCAGCGGCTGCGTTACTTACAGAGCAGAATTTTGCTAACGAAGTTCTTGATATTGCCGAAGCGATCGTTCTGTTATTGGACTTGGACGGAAAAATTGTCCGTTTCAATTCATATTTCCAGCGAACGACCGGTTGGAAGTTACAAGATTTGAAAGGCAAAGACTGGTTTGAGACGTGCCTACCAGCCAATGAAACCGAGAGCGTAAGAGAAGTCTTTTTTAAAGTCGCAAACGATATCGATAGTGCCGGCGTTGTAAACGCTATCGTCACCAAAGATGGCTCACAACGATCGATTCGCTGGTCCAACACGACACTTAAAGATAAACATGGAAGAACGACGTCTGTCTTGGCGATTGGGATCGATATCACGGATTTGACGTCGGCTCAAGAGCATGCAATGCGAGCCGAACGCTTGGCGGCAATCGGCCAAATGGTCACTGGATTAGCTCACGAGAGCCGAAACGCACTACAACGAATTCAAGCCGCAGTTGAAATGTTGACTTTGGAAATACCTGCTGAATCAGACGCTCGCAGCGATGTTGAAACGATTTCACGCGCTTCGCTGGATCTTCAGAATTTGTTAGAAGAAGTCCGTTCATTTGCCGCTCCAATCTACCTGCATCGCGAACGTGCAAATTTGCGTGAAATATGGCATCGAGTATGGGGACATTTGGCAATTACGCGAAATGGTAGAACGGTCGAGCTGAAAGATGACGGAATTGAGCGTTTTGCCATAGTGGATGTTATGCGAATGGAACAAGTCTTTCGAAATCTATTCGAAAACTCATTGGCAGCTTGTCAACATGACACAAAGGTATTGATTGATTGTGAATCGAAAAACGATTCGTTGATCACAATTAAGATCAGCGACAATGGCCCTGGTCTAAATTCGCAACAAAGGGAAAAGATCTTTGAGCCGTTTTTCACGACTAAACAACGTGGGACCGGCTTGGGTATGTCAATTGTGCAACGGATCATTGATGCTCATCAAGGTGAAATTTCGACCGACGCAAGTTTCACCGCAGGAGCCCGTTTCATCATTCAATTGCCGACACATAACAAATAAGACAACTCCGACGGAAACTCAGTTTATGGCGCGAAAGCAATCCGAAGCGCTTCTAGCATCAATTCTTGCAACAGCGGTTGATGCGATCATCGTCATCGATTCGAAAGGCGTTATTCAATTATCGAATCCCTCAACCGAACGTATGTTTGGCTATTGTCCCGAGGAGATGGTGGGGCAGAATATTACGATGCTGATGCCAAATCCATATCGTCAGGAACATGACGGCTATCTAGAACATTATCATGCGACTGGACAGCGACGGATTATCGGTATCGGACGGGAAGTCCAAGGCAAAAAAAAAGATGGACAGGTTTTCCCACTTCATCTTGCGGTGAGCGAAGTCCAAACCGAAGACGGCAAACTGTTCGCTGGAATCTTGCGCGATATCAGCGATTTGAAAGAAGTCGAACGAAAGTTAATCGACTTGAATCTTGAACTTGACCACACAGTACAACGGCGGACAGAGCAATTAGAAAAGGCGCAAGCAGAATTGGTTCAGAAAGAAAAACTTGCAACTTTGGGTCGCGTTGCTGGTGGAATTGCGCATGAAATCCGCAATCCGCTAAATGCGATTAAGACGTCCGCGTATTACTTGCTCAACGCGAAAAAACCACCTGAGTCAAAAGTTTGCGAACATCTGAACCGGATCAACCGCCAAGTTTGTTTGATGGATAGCGTCATTACGGCGTTATCAGAAGTTTCCCGCAATGCAGAACCTGCCCTAGCTGCCGTTGATTTGTTGGATTTGCTGATGCGTGTTATTGCGGATGCTGGGATTCCCAAAAATATCGCCGTCAGCTCGAATTTTCCCGACCAAGTGCTGCGCGCGTTCGCGGATCGTGATCAACTCGCAATTGTATTTCGCAATCTAATCCGCAATGCTGTTGATGCGATGCCAAACGGTGGCAAGCTTGAGCTGGCTGCGGTTTGCCATGATAGTCAGATCATGCTGAAATTTACAGATACAGGCGTAGGGATTGCGCCTGATCAGTTGGATAGAGTTATGGAACCGTTCTATTCGACGAAAGCTCGTGGCCTTGGTCTAGGATTGTCAATTACTCGGGCAATCGTTGAACAAAACCGTGGTACACTGCAAGTCAAAAGTGAAGTTGCGGTGGGCACCACTTTTACGCTGACTCTTCAGAAATTTAACGGAGAATAATTGTGCGGGCACGCAGAATTTTAGTGGTTGATGACGACGACGATATCTGCTGCAACTTACGTGACATCTTAGAGGACTTGGGGTTCGAGATCGATACAGCCAATGATGGATCATCGGCAATAGCGTTTGCTAAGGTGCACGCATACGATTTAGTATTGCTTGATTACCAGATGCCGGAAATGAACGGTGACAATGTTTACCGAGAGCTGCTAAAGCTACGTCCAAAAGTTGCGACAATAATGATCACCGCTCTAGCAAATACAGAAGGAGCACAACGATCGGTCGACGCTGGGATTTCCCACCTGTTACAAAAGCCGATCGATGTTGAGCAACTTCTTCAATTGCTTCCGCTCTAGGCTAAATAGGCATTTTGTTAATGGAAAAGTTATTCAAAGAGTGGATGCCAGCAAAAGCAACTGCCATAACTTTCTTGCTTGTTTCTAAACAACTGCGGGCTGATGCTACTAACGAATTGGTCAAACGTAATCAGCACGCTTGATCTAGAAGATTTTGCCTCTAAATTCTGCTAGCTGGTTCTAAAAACGCTTGCTTAAAAACATTCCAATCGAACACAACTTTTTCGACTCTGCAGAATTTTGTCTCGTGCTTCAATCTGCAAAATGAAACTCTTTTAGTTGCTGCCGACGATCGTATTCGTCACTGGAGACAGCTGAGCAAACGTCTTGCCGTTCGCAGTTGCTACAGATAACCTGAATGATGTCGCGTAACGCAAATGCTGCAGGCTGGTTTTTCAACGCTTCACGAACTGTTTTTAAGCGATCGCACATAGTTTCCACCTTGAAGTTTTGATTTAGTTCCAAACTGTTTCTACGGAAGGCAACTTATATGCCGCTTCAATAATTGAAGTTTCGCGAAAGAAGTGCGTGACAACTCGTCTCAAATGTGCGATAGAGCGCGCTTCCGTTGAGCTATACTGTCAATCGACAAACCAGGTATGACCCAGAAGCGAAATTTACCGACTGGAACATCAATCGCAGGATCGTACTTTTTGCGGCACATTCGGAAATGATCGGGTAGAGGCACGACGTTGCCTAATCAAGACGCGTTAAAAAATATCTTGCCAACATGAACTCTGATAAAAAGCATGCTGAAAAGCCAATCCGATTGCTTCTCGTGGAAGACGAAGACGACTTTCGCAACTCGTGCGTTCGGTGGATGCGTCGCAAAGGGCATGAGGTTGCAGAAGTCAATAGCGCAGCCGACGCTCTTCATTTGCTTCAGCGCGAGACATTTGATGTCGGCTTGTTTGACATGAACATGCCTGGTATGTCAGGACTGGAATTGCTGCAGCGGGTCCATCAGGATTCGATTGATCTGGAAGTCATCATGCTGACCGGGCAGGGCACAATTGAAACCGCAGTGGCCGCGATGAAAATGGGAGCTTCTGATTTTCTTAGCAAGCCTTGCTCATTAGGCGACATCGAACATCACATCCAAATGGCGCGACAGCGACGCGAGTTGCGAAAGGAGAACGCGCAACTGAAAGCTGTTATTTTCCGAAGCAAGCCTAAGTTGCAGATGGTTGGTCTATCCAACGTCATGCAAGCCGTATCTCGAACAATTGCAAAGGTCGCGCCTACGGATAAACCCGTTTTAATACAGGGCGAAAGCGGCACTGGAAAAGAAGTTGTTGCCCGCGCGATACAAGAATTAAGCTTGGTGGCTGAAAGACCTTTCGTGACAATCAATTGCGCCGCTTTGCCAGAAAACTTGGTCGAAAGCGAATTGTTTGGTCACCAGAAGGGCTCATTCACCGGCGCAACGACTGAAAAGCCGGGATTGTTTGAAATCGCGGACGGCGGCACGTTGTTTATCGACGAAATCGGTGAATTGCCATTGGCTTTGCAACCCAAGCTGTTGCGTGTGTTGGAAGATGGTTCGCTTCGTCGTATCGGATGCCATCGTCAGCGAAACGTAAAAGTACGAATCATTGCAGCCACCAATCGCGATTTAAAGAACGATGTGCAAGCGGGTCGATTCCGTGAGGATCTTTATTACCGAATCAATGTTCTGGGCATTGACCTGCCGCCGCTGCGTGAACGTGAAGGCGATATTGATCGCTTGTTAGATCACTACTTGCCAAAACCGTGGCACGTTGACGCTGCGGTTCGCAAGGTTTTGAACAGCTATCCATGGCCCGGCAATGTTCGGCAACTGATCAATACGATCTCGCGTGCAACGGTGCTAGCCGACCATCACGAAATCACACTAGATGACTTGCCTAGCGAAATTTTAAATTTTGAATTTGCATCCGAAGCATGCGTAGACAATACGCGCGTGATCGTTGCTGATAAAACCGCAAGCACCGAAGAGCAGGAGGGAATTGAGTCGCAATATCTTCCAACCTCCGCGCCTGTCTTAGGCAACGCCGATTATCGATTGGACGAGATAGCCCGAGCTCACGTGCTAGCGGTACTTGCCAGCGAAAAGGGTAACAAAGCCAGCGCTGCTCGAAAGCTGGGTATTCATCGACGTAAGCTCTATCGATTGTTGGAACGATTCGAAAAGAATTCAGCCGCGGATATTGAGTCGCTTTGCTAATTTACTGCTTGTTTGAAACGGTTTTGCAATCCAACCGTCAAGCCGCAAAGGCTCTCGACAGCAATAGATGAATTTCATTGTTGTTTTTTTCGATAGTCGGATTGAGCATTACACTAACGACGCGAATCGCGATTGCAATTGCGAGCCAATCTGCTCACCTGCACTGATTTCAGTCTATAGCCTGTGCGTATCTGCACGCGCCTCGTGAAATCTCCAGCGTTACTTGTCCGCGCCAGTTCGGTATCACAATTGCGATTGTAAATATTTTCGATGGCACTAGACGGCAAACTCTGCCTTGAAACTCTGCCTTGAAATTGATTAGCAACTTCACGCACCAGGAATCCAAAGATGAAAAATATAGTTTTAGCAACCGATGGATCGCGAGACGCGGAACATGCCGGTTGTTTTCTGGCGCATTTGCCTCACGACCAAAAAGTCCAGTTAACCGTACTCTCAGTGTTGCAAGAACCGATCATGCATCACCATCCACGGGTTCGGGAAATGGTCAACGAATATATAAACGAAGCGCGAGTGGAAGCCGAGGAGACGTTTCGCACGACGCAGCAGCAATTCGAAGGAGCTAATGTAGAGCTGCGGCATATCATCCGCAAAGGGCAACCTGGTCTTGCGATCGTGGATGTCGCGATTGAATGCAAAGCGGAATTAGTGGTCGTCGGTGCAACTGGAAAATCGAATATCGATCGAATAATGCTTGGAAGTGTCAGCGAATATGTCGCCACCCACGCGCCATGCAGCGTGCTAATTATTCGGCCAAACTCGAGTCGCAAGAAAACCGAACCACTGAAGATTGCTATAGGTTACGAGGAGACCGAATCCGCACATGCGGCCGTTGAAGAATTCTGCGAATTCCGCTGGGGAAGTCAAACCGACGTCCGTTTACTCATGGTCAGGACCTTAAGTGAATCGCTTGACGAAGAGATTGGAAACCAAGCCCGCCAATGCGTGAAGGAGGCTGCGAACCAAACGAAATTCGCGGCCGCGAACGCGCGAGGGCTTGTCCTTGAAAAGAATCACGCCGGCGAGGCCTTAGTCGAATTTGCCGAAACAAACGAGTTAGATCTGTTGGTGGTTGGTGAGACACCACGCAATATACTTCAACGAATTTTGATGGGCAGCACCACCCGCTATGTGCTGCGTCATGCAAATTGCAGCGTTTGGATTACTCGCAATCGCATGATTTACGGAGTTGGCAACGAACGTATATCTTCGCCAGAGTGGGCCACTGAGAATTCTCAAATTTGACGGCGAGAATGCGGAGCGTTCGCAAACACTTATGGCCGAATTCGAACATGCAACCGGAGCACTTGCTCCAAGGCAGACAATCCAAATTGCTTAACTCACTTGCCGTAACTCACGTTTAGCAAGAGTCTGCAGGGCGCTAGTTTAGACCCGGTACAGAAATTGCATACTTCAACTGATTCCAAGTCAAACGCCGTAGTCTTTTTCCTGAGGAGTTGATCATGCGCAACGCAACACTGGCTATTTCACTATGTCTATTCGCTTCAATATCGATTGGACAAACAATACCCGACGACAATGTTCAATCGAATGATCCAAATATCTCGCCACCACGCCCCTTGAGTTTCTGGATGCGAAAAAAGCTCGAATATTCTACGGCCATTCTTCGCGGTATCGCGTTCAGTGATTTCGAATCGATTGAGGAAAGCGCGCAATTTATGAAAATGCTGAATCGTGTAGAAGGCTTCACTCGACGCGGAGTGCCGAATTATCCAAATCATGTAGCAGCTTTTCAATCCGCTAACGATGAAATAATCCGCCAATCTCAAGTAAAGAACATAGACGGTGTCCTGCTTGGATTAAATCAGTTGACAAATAGTTGCGTACGTTGCCATCAAGCGCTTCGAATCAACACGTTAGAAGCTGATATTGCACCTCTTACCGACACGGAGCCAACTGAACCGAAGGAGTGAAGTGATGTCTTGACTTTTGTCCGGAGTCTTTTTGATGCTCGCCTTTAGGAGATCTCTTCTTCGCATTTGGCTTCCAAATCAATGTTGATCAGACAGCCATATTGTGCATTTCTTTTCATGCTTATTTTCTTACTGCGTCATATTCTGTGACGTGTCAAAGTGATGCCACCCCTTAGAGACGCAACCTTAGATCGTGTTGCAAAATTTGGCTAGACTGAACCTAGCTGGACGGCGCAACTTTGTCGTGAGCCGCAAAGCGCTAGTCGCGGGTTTCGCCGCTTCGCCCGGCGGCTAGCGCCTTGCCGCTCACGCAGCGCCAATACACAGTAACTTGCCGCACAGGGCAGTCAAAGTGGCGTTTTTCAACGAGGCCGCATACGAGGCCATCGTCACTTATTGCAGTGGACATTTTCCATTTCTTGCAATACCACAGCAATTACAATGCGTTCAGTCGGTGCTGGGCGTCTCCGTGCAATAACTCGGTAGTGACCGAAGTCGCTTTGTATGAAGAACATTTGATTTCGGAAGCCTCATGAGCAATATAGCCATTGAAGATAATCGTAAAATGTTTGCAAGATCCGATTACATTTGGGTCAACGTAGTCATCGCTTCCATTGCGATGACTGCGACGTTACCCGGACGCACGCACGGGTTGGGTTTGATCACCGAACCATTGTTAGCGGATCTGGGAATTACTCCCACCACTTTTGCAAATCTTAACTTTTGTGCCGCTTTGATTGGTGCTCTATTTTGTATTCCCGTCGGACGTTGGATCGATCACAGCGGCGTCCGCGTTGCACTGACTTTTGTAACGCTGGGACTGGGATTGTCTGTACTGGCGATGTGTCGTGTACAAACATGGCTTTCGCTCGGCGTTACCTTGACGCTAGTACGAGGTTTTGGACAGAGCGCTCTTTCGTTGGTTAGTTTATCGGTGATCAGCAAACATCTTCGCAATCGACTGGGAATTGCGATGGCCGCATTTGCTGTGTTGCTAACATTTGGTTTTATCGGCAGCGTTCTCGGGATGGGACATTTGATTGAGTCGATGCAATGGCGATCCGCATGGAGTTATCTCGGCTGGATCTTGATCGCCTTGGCTCCGTTCTTTTGGGTGTTCGGTCCTTCTTCACTTGCAAGTATTGAAAAAGATGGTGGCGATGACTCGTTCGAAATGCAGGTTACATTGGCTCAAGCAATCCGATCTCCCATTTTCTGGCTATTGATTGCGTGCAGTTCAATGTTCAATCTGGTTTGGTCCGGTGTGACATTATTTAACGAATCGATCATGCGCGAGCGTGGTTTGGACGCCAACGATTCGGCGCAAATCATGGCTATTTTGGCTGGAGTTGGTTTGTTGGCCAACATGCTCGCTGGCCCATTCGCAACACCGCGACGGATGCTGCCGCTAACCGGTTTTGCAATGTTGATTCTGGCGGCTGGACTCTTTTGGTGCAACCGAATTGATAGTCTTAGCGATGCGAGTATCTATTCTGTCGCTTTAGGTTCTAGTGGCGGCATCATTACGGTTGTTTTCTTTGCCGCTTGGCGACTTTTTTTCGGCAAAGCCCATCTAGGAAGGATTCAATCGTGCGCTCAAATAGCAACGGTCTTTGCATCCGCGGTGGGTCCAGTCGTCTTTGCGACAGCCAAAGATCGTTTTGAAGATTACGAGCTATTGTTCTACGGATTGTCGATCGCTTGTATTGGCTTGGCGCTCACTTCATTTATAGGTGGCATTTACATCAAGCCGGCAGCTAACAAAATGTGGACCTCAACTTAGCACTTGATAAATTCAATCGGAGGCCAGGACCGGTCGTGGCGACGTTACTCGACACGATGGACTTTGATTCGCGTATGATGTAAGCGTTGATCGATTGTTCCTTGTCTGTACGAGAAAACTATGAAGCGAATTTTTGTTTTAGCCGTCTGCTTGATATTCAACACGGTGTGGTTGACGGTGGGTTTTTCAAACGAAGAATCATTGCCTCGCAACACACCGGAGTCGCAAGGCGTATCTTCGGAGAAGATACTGGAGTTCATCGTCAATGCGGATCAGAAGGTCATTGCGATTCACAGCTTTATGCTGGTTCGCCACGGTCAGGTTGTAACCGAAGCATGGTGGGCGCCTGAGTCTGCCGAGAAGCCGCATGTGTTGTGGTCTTTGAGCAAAAGTTTTACTTCAACTGCCGTTGGTCTCGCGATTGAGGAGGGCAAATTAAAGCTGGACGATCATGTCGTCGACTTCTTTCCAGACGACGTGCCAGCGGAGCCAGCGGAAAATCTTAAGGCGATGCGGATTCGTGATTTGCTGACGATGTCGACCGGCCATGAAGACGAAGCGAATCTGCGAGCGGCAACCAATTGGCCCAATGCGTTTTTAAGTCACCCAGTGCCTTTCGAACCAGGAACTCATTTTAAATACAACACACCGGCGACTTTCATGCAATCGGCGATTGTTCAAAAAGTCACCGGGCAAACCGTACTCGACTACCTTAAGCCACGTTTATTCGAACCCTTGGGAATCATCGACCCGGTTTGGGATGCGAACCCCGCAGGTATCACGCTGGGCGGATATGGTTTGTATTTGAAGACAGAAGACATTGCAAAATTCGGACAGCTCTATCTTCAGAAGGGCATGTGGAACGGAAAGCAAATCGTACCGGCCGATTGGATCGAAATGGCTACGGCCAAACAAGTTTCCAATGGTAAAAGTCCTCAAAGCGATTGGCAGCAAGGCTATGGTTTTCAATTCTGGCGTTGCCGAAACGACGCGTTTCGCGGCGACGGCAAGGACGGTCAATTCTGTATCGTGATGCCAGACCAAGATGCGGTAATCGCGATTACGGCAAACACGAGCGACATGCAAGCGGAATTGAATTTGGTCTGGGACCACTTGCTACCAGCCTTCTCGGATTCGGCACTCCCAGAGAACGAAGCGGCGCAAATCAAACTACAGACGGCAATCAAGACTTTTAAAGCCAGTCGCTGATTGTGCTGCGTTCGCTCGCATAAGCTTTAGACGGCTTCGGCAAGGACTGGACCGGGCCCGCCAATAGGAGCCTATCCGAAAAATGATTCGACATTAACAAGGCTGTTTTCGCTGGTTCCGTTGACAAGGAATAACATCTCCGTAGTAGCGTTAATTCTGTAAACGTTCCCATAAGAATAAACCGCCAACCAGGACTCTTGCCGACTGCAGTCCCGTTTGCGAACCGGTCATCATCGGGCTCATACAAGGTAGTTATAGCCGTTGACCGGAAAACACTCCGGTTCCAAGCGATGATCATTACAACATATGCAAACTTTTCTATGAGCACATTCCAGATTGAAGTTGATCAGATTCTGGACGACCATTAACGCGTTCTGCAGAATGGTTGCTTCTTTGGCGTTCCGCCAACCACCGCTCGCGACCAGCTTTGACGTTTGACAAGATCTATTGCGGCTTGCATCGCAGATTTGCGATTAGGTTCAATCTCGAAGCAAATCGGCCAGCCGAATTTGCTTTCGCTTTATGCTTTACCAATCGGACTGTTCATTTGATATATTGATGTTCAGATTACCAATCTTGCATAGGGAACTTGTGCTCACTGACTCATTCCGATGCCCGGCGTAAATGAGTGATGTGTCAAGCTAGCGGATTCAGACAAATTCTTTATGCGGTACCTTTGGACTTGTCTGCATGGCGCACATCGATCACACAAAAATGTTGGCTGCCGCGATACCTGTCATTGCGATTCTGATGGGAATCAGCGGGCCAACGGCCTGTGCTAACGAAACAGGAATGCAATCCGGATTCGAGGAGCACTTCGTCGAGTTCCACAACGACGATGTGAAGCTGGCCGGTAGTTTGCTTGTGCCCAAGAGCGACAAACCGCTGCCAGCCGTAATTTTTGTGCATGGTGCAGGCCCACAGACTCGAGAGCAGTATCGCAAGCAGGCTGAATACTTTGTGAGTCAAGGTATTGCCGCGTTGATCTACGACAAACGCGGAACGGGCCAATCCGGCGGTGCCTACGAGAGTCGTAAGCCCTACGAAAATCTGGTCGACGACGCGCTGGCTGGCGTCGCCCTCCTGAAGCAGCGCCGCGAGATCGCATCATCGCAGATCGGAATGTGGGGGCTCAGTCAAGGCGGCTCCATCTGCGCCGCTGCAGCATCCCGGTCGCAAGACGTTCAATTCATCGTGGCCGTGGGCTCTGAGGTGGCTGATGGGATGATGTTCTATTATCGTGACAACCTGTTCCAGAGATATGGTCTGTCAGCCACCCTGCGTGACGTGGCTGAGAAAGCACAACTCGGCGCGGATACTTTGTTCTTCAATTTAGGAGACGAATCCCCGCTCTCGACATTTGCTCCAAGATCCTATCCCCCGCCAGACCAATATGTGCAACCTGCGTGGAGTCGGGTTAGTCAGCCTGTCTTGGTCATGTGGGGAGAATTGGATCAACACCAACCGGTTGGCGAGAGCGTTCTGGGGCTTAAGAATTCTCTGGCTCAGGCGAACAATCAGAGATGGACAATTATCATTCTGCCGCAAGCAAATCATGATTTAAAAGTTTCCGAAACAGGCGAGCTGCACCGTCCGTCTCGCGGCTATGCGCCAGGGGCCTTGCAAACGATGACGGACTGGGTGCATGGCGTGATTGATGACCCGCCGCGGATCGCAATCATGAAGCAAGACGGTTCCGCCCCGCCGTCTGGCGTGCTTGCAAAGCTTATGCCCTACGAGAATTTGCGATGGTATGGCAATGGAACCGTCCAAGTTGCACTTCTGATTCTCTTTCTGTACAGCTTTCTTGCCAACACGATTGCGGGTCTGTGGTTCGGCTTTGCCCGCCTATTTCAACGCAAGAAAAACACGGCTTTGCTGGCATCAGGTAAGGTTCTAAACTTCAAGCGCGCTGTCTGTAGTCTAAACCTGCTCATCCTGGCCGCATTGCAACTCGTCGTGCTATTGGTGATAGACCAAATTCACCCGAGTTGCCCGACTGTCCTATTGTTCCTCCCGCTACTGGGAACCGTTGCCACGCTCGCGACCATTGCCTTACTGATTATGCTTGCGAGGACTCGCCGCCACGGCAGGACGGTATCGCAAAAAGTACGAAGCTCACTGGACGTAATTTGCTTGGTACTTTTTGTCCCTTACATGTTCTACTGGAACCTGATCGGCTATCATTTTTGATACAGGCACACGTAACTGCACATAAAAACTCCGCTTCACAACACAGTTAATGCGAGAGAACTCACGTGTCGGTTCGGAAGTCAAAGTCGAACATGCCCGCCACGCGATTGCGGCCGACCATGAAGTCTACGTTTTGGCGAGCGAACCGAATCACTCTTGGTGAAGTCTTCGATTGAGCCTGTCTTATTCTGACAAGCCAAGCACGCAAATCGTATTGGGCAAGACGGTTAATGAACGAGCGATCAAGTGCTTCCGAAGACCGGTTCCGGAGATCTAATTTATGACTAGTCTAAAGACAACGAAAAATTCAGAGTTGCAACAGCAACAACGCCCCGATAGGTGGTTTGTAATTAATGCAAATATCTATCGTGTCGTGGACGTAGAAGCCAATCAAGCTGACCACTCCGTCGCATAAAATGAAAAAGGGCCTGCAACCAAGTCTTCGATCAGCCGTTTTGGCTCAATTGAAGCATCCTGCTAGCGCTGCCAAAATAGACACGAGTTGCAATTGATGGGAAAAAAGCTTGTGCGACCGAAGACTAATTTCACTGGTCAAGAAGTATTAGTAAAGCCGATGCGCGATAGCGAAGATCGGCGAAATTTTCACATTCCGGCCGACCTCGGATCAATTGTTTCACTGGACTACATGAAGCAATTTTTGGTCGGTCTGGAAACTTCTGGTCGCTTCTCCGATCAAAGAAGCTTTGCGATGAGAAATACTGTTTTGTCAGGCATCTATTTCGGTTAGACTAGAGCTATGGAAAACACATTCAATCGCCGTCGTTTTGTTATTAAGTCTGTTGCCGGTTCACTTGCGCTGCCTGGGCTGCCATCGCTGATGGCTGGTTCAGTTCGAGGAAACTCGCCGGTTGCGGAGGCACTTGGTGCAGGCACCGGAGCACGCCGATTCGTTGCAATCGGCAACTTGCTTGGTTTTCAGCAGACGCAGTTTTTCCCTGAGACGATCGGCAAGACGTTCGAAGAAACAACGCTGCTAAAACCTCTGGCGGCTAACCGCAATCAGATTACGGTTTATCGTGGACTGGACCATGGAATTCGTGGTGGTCATTTTGCGGTCCATTCGTTCCTCTCCGGATTGCTGCACCATGAGTCGAAGAACCGCAGAGATGGCAACGTAACCATTGACCAGTTCATTGCCGATGAGGTCGGAAGGCAAACAAGGTTTCCATCTTTGACGGTCGGATCAGAAGGCGGCATTCACGGCGGTTGTCAACTTGCGTGGACCAAATCTGGTGTTCGCGTCCCACCGATCACCGGTCCTGCAGATTTATTTGCACGGCTTTTTGGTACGGAGTCTAAAGAGCAACGAGCTCAGAAGATTGAGGCCAATTCGTTACAAGCTTCTATTCTCGATTCAATTCATGAAGAGGCGAGATCGCTTGCCAAACGAGTGAACCAAGAGGATAAAGCGAAGCTGGACGAGTATTTCAGTTCGATTCGCGACGTAGAGAAACGACTGGAAGCCCGTCAGCGTTGGGCTGACCAACCCAAACCAAATGCACCCTTCGACCAGCCGTCCGACCACAACACAGTCGAAGATCTCCCGATGCTTTATGAGTTGATCGCTTTAGCATTGCAAACGGATTCGACACGAGTTGCGACGCTCGAAATCGGAGGCAGCTTTTTGCCTCAGAATTTGGGAATCGATAAGTCCTATCACGGTTTATCGCATCACGGCAACGATGAAGAGGCGATTGGACATTTGATCACGCTTGAGTCCTATCAACTGGAACATTTTGGAAAGTTCCTTACGCGACTTAGTGGAATCGCAGACGGCGAGCAAACGCTGTTAGATTCGACAGCAGTGCTTTTCGGAAGCGGCATGGGGAACGCGAATTCACACACGAACTCGGACTTGCCGATCATCATGGCTGGTGGTGGCTATGGTGGTGGGGAATTCAAGCAGGCGGCGTCAAGCGGACCAGGTAAAGTCCCGCTGTGCAACTTGTTCCTCGATATTGCTCAACGAATGGGCATCGAAAAAGAATCGTTCGGAACCAGCACCGGTACCTTCTCTTAATCATCATCTTCATGCACTTTTGTATTTTCCGTCTAACAGCAATTCGTGTTGCCGGAGTAGTTGCGATTCTCTTTGCGGTCAACGAATCCACGCGTGCATTTGAAAACGATCTGCAACGTGAAACAATCGCCGCAAACTTTCTGAATCAATACTGCATTTCTTGCCATGACGTGGGCACTGCCGAAGGAGAGCGAGAGTTTGAAACTTTCAAGCTTCCAATCACTTCCGAACAGTCGCTCATTACCGCCGATGAAATCATTGATCAAGTTACGCTCCGTCAGATGCCGCCCGAAGATTCGGATCAACCGACCGATGAACAACGTTTGGCACTGCTGACCGCTCTACGGGACGGTGTTCAAGAAGCGCGTTACACGATCGAAAGTTCGGGAGCGAGGACGGTTATGCGACGGCTGTCCAATCGTGAGTACGAAAACACACTGGCAAGTCTATTTGATCGCCGTGTAGATACGCTCGGACTCACAGCAGATTTTCCAAAGGAGAACCTGAGCCACCACATGGACAACATTGGCGATGTGCTCGTGACATCCGGCTTCCTGTTGGATCAATACTTTCAGGCAGCAACGCGACTTGTGGAAACTCGGCTTGGAAGATCTGACGTCAAGCCTCAAACATGGCACTTTACTGACAATTTTCAGCAGTATGAAGAGTTGAGCGGCGCTCATAAGAGCGTCTTCAACTACGAATATCTATGTTTATACGAGCAACCTAACACCGACACCCGCCAAGGCGGTTACGGTCATATTGAAGACTTCTTACAAGGCGTGCCCGTTTCAGGACTTTACGACATCGAAGTCCATGCTCAAGCAATGCATCGGGATACTCACTATGATCCAAAGATTTTTCGAATTGATTTTTCAGAACCCTTTCAGTTAGCAATCGTTCCCGGCGATGCCACTAAAGGTCACATTCATTACCCTCAAGCGATCGAGCCAATCCTAGCAGAAAGTGTAGTGCCTGATGAGCAGCCAGAATGGTTGACATTTCGCGTTTGGCTTGAGAAGGGACAAACGCCACGCTTCATTTTTCCGAACGGACCATACGAATCACGTGAATCCGTGATCCAGGTCAATAAACGATACAACGAAGAATTCACCGACAAGAAGGCTGCCAACGGGGTCAACCGTGCTCAAATACTTCGTGAAGGAGCATTGCCGCACATCAAGATTGGCGAAATTAAAATCAATGGACCGATCCAAGATCCAGGAGGCGTGAAAGAAGAGCTTGCCGTCTTCGGTAGTGAAGGATTTCAAGAAGATCGCGCAGTGGAGCAACTGCTTGCGTTCGCTTACAAAGCGTTCCGCCGTCCGCTTATAGAATCTGACAGCAAGCGGATCGAGACGCTCTATAAAAAGCGGCTGGCTGATGGAGCGACGCCACGACAAGCGACTCTTGATACCGTAAAGATGATCTTGTGCTCGCCATCGTTTCTCTATCTAAGCGAAATTACGCCGGAGGACGAAAGCCAGCTTGATGCTTTCGATTTGGCCTCGCGATTGTCTTATGCGCTTTGGACCGCGCCACCTGATTCGGAACTACTTACGATGGCGGCGTCGGGTAAGCTGACCAAGTCCAAGTATTTGGCTACGCAAGTTCGACGTCTGATGAGTGACGAACGTTCTCAGGAGTTTGTAAATGGCTTCCTCGATAGTTGGCTAAACCTGCGAGACCTCGGCAATTTGCCGCCGCCAAGAGACGTCGCCTCGGAGTATTACACCGAAAACTTGCCCGAGTCGATGAAGGAAGAAGCACGTCAATTCTTCCGGCATCTACTTGATGAGAATGGACCGGTAACGGATTTCCTTGACGCCGATTACAGCTTCATCGACAAGAAATTGGCGAAACTTTACAAGCTGCCCGAGCAGAATACACTTCGACTCGCCGACGGATTTCAGCGTGTAAGTTTGGCCGCGACTCAACAACGTGGAGGTGTCTTGGGTATGGCCGGCGTGTTAACAGTCAGCGCCAACGGCGTGGACACTTCTCCAGTGACTCGCGGTGTTTGGATATTAGAAAATATACTCGGCACGATTCCGCCCCCGCCACCAGATGAAGTTCCGGCTATCGAAGCGGACGTGAGCGGATCCAAGACGATTCGCGAGAAGTTGTCCAAGCATAGTGCCGACAACACGTGCTACGTTTGTCATCGAAACATCGACCCGCTCGGCTACGCTCTAGAAACCTTTGATCCAATCGGTCGCTGGCGAGTAAGCTACGAGAAGCACAAAGGAAAAGACGACGCGGCGAAAATTGATTCAACCGGAAAATTGCCCTCGGGAGAGTCGTTCGAAGACTTTGCGAGCTTCAAGCAAGTATTGTTGGCAGGTCGCAAAGACAAGTTTACTCGAAGCTTGATTGAGAAGCTTCTAACGTACGCTACCGGACGGCTGATGGAACGATCTGATCAATATGAAATTGATGAAATTCTGGAACGTGTCACAGCAGACAACTACGGGCTTCGAACGATGTTGACTGAAGTCCTGATGAGCGAAATATTCCGATCGCGTTGATCCAGCGGTATCACATGCTGTATTCGCCGATGACTAGAAGTCCTTCAAAGTTGCGGAGATTACAAATTATTCCGGTCTGTATTCGGCCGGTCGTTCTGAGTGGGTCAAGTTTGCTGACGGCCACTGAGTTCCACAAGTTAAAATCGGTTAACTCCGATCACTTAACATGATAAGCGGGTTCTAAAGCGTCGATCCCGGCAAGCGTTTCACCGTATAGAAATGGATTTCTATCATGCGTCGCTGGGAATTCTGTACTGTTGCTTTGACACTGCTGTTTTCCGCCACTACTGCCCCCCACGTTATGGGCCAGTCCTTTGGCGTTGAGCTTCACAATACGATGATGTCTGCTTCAGGCGGCATGGGTGGCGTCAGCATCGCGCGGCCGCAAGATTTGACGAGTGCCATCAATGCGAATCCTGCATCGTTGACCCAGTTCAAAGGCACACAGTTTATATTTGGCGGCGCTTGGGCCGAGCCGACATTCAACCTGAATCAAACTAGCAACATCCCGGTATTAGGCCCCAATCCTCGGGTCCAACCGTATTCGGCAAAGTCGACCGCGCCTGGCTCTCCGGTCGGCAACATCGGTGTGACTCAAGATCTGAGTGAACTGGGATTGCCAGTAACGCTTGGCATCGGCTTCGTCACGACAGCAGGCGGTGCGGTAGATTTTCGTCAAATACCGGAAAGCAACGGTACGAACACCGCATTAACGGTTTTCAGTTTGCCGATCTCGATGGGTGTTGACTTAACCGATCGATTGTCGTTCGGTACTAGCGTAGCAATGGGTATTGCGTTCTTCGATGGGCCATTCGTAGGAGCTGGCGGGATGACGCCCGACTATGCCCTGCGTGGAACTGTCGGTACGAACTATTTGTTGACCGACGTAACCACCATCGGAGCTTATTACCAAACCAAACAATCGTTCACGTTTGACAATGCTATCGTACTCGACCCAGGCATTCGCCAGCGGGCACTCGATGTACAAATGGACCTGCCAGAGAACATTGGTTTCGGTGTGGCAAATAGTCGTCTGATGGATGGACAACTGCTGCTCGGCTGTGACCTACTTTATAAGCTCTGGGATGAAGCGGACCTCTATAAATCGATCTATAACAACCAATGGGTTGTCCAGACAGGGGCACAGTACTCGTTGGGCCGTTATCGACTGCGAGCCGGATATGTTTG
This sequence comes from Pirellulaceae bacterium, assembly GCA_041740995.1. GTDB lineage: Bacteria > Planctomycetota > Planctomycetia > Pirellulales > Pirellulaceae > JBGSKY01. Next base: position 1,811 of record JBGSKY010000076.1, on the reverse strand, counting down.
GGCCGAGAATCCGATCGACAATTCGCCGGGAACAAACATTGGTGGCGTGGACGTAGGTAACTTAGCCGCGTCTCGCTATACCCAAGGCTTATTGGCGATTACGAGTCAGCACCGCATCACGGCGGGTTTTGGCGTCGTCGATGTGCTCCCCGGACTCGACATGGATATGATGGCTGGCGGCATGTTTCGCGATTCTCAACAGCTTGGTGATTTCACGACTACGTCGATCGAAAGCTATTGGATCGGCACAAGCCTAACATGGCGTTTTGGACGCGGCGCTTGCTGTGGTAAATCGATACCTAATAGCTGGGCCAAAGGAGCTTAAATCGTGCACATCTGCACATGCTTTTGGGAAAGTTTGCTACTCAAAAAATTTATTTTTGAATTTTGTCATTTGCGTTGACCCGTAAATTCAGAGTTACTGTGTTTGACCCAATTGCTTTCCTGATTCACGAAAGCTAAGCTTCAAGCAGTGTTGCGGATAACGCTGCCTCACCACTAGCCGGACATATTGGTCGGTATGAGGCAAAGCGTCATCGTATTGACTTTCAGATTATATGGTCGGCTGGGCGTCGATCGCTTTTTCTAGCGCATGGCTGCGCGATCTACATCGTGAGCCATTCTTATGAGAGTTATCGCATTCCTGGCACTTGGAACCGTCTTGTTTTCACTCGAGCGTCCGCTGGCTGCTCAGCCAACCGAAGCCGTGCCGAATCTTAAAACTAGTCCCGAACTGGTTATCATCAACAAGACTGCCGCTGATTTCGAAGCTGCGTTTAACAGTGGAGATGCTCTCAAAGTTGCCTCGCTATGGACTGAAGATGGTGAGTTTATTGACGACAGCGGTCAATCGTTTAAAGGTCGTAAAGCGATTCAGGATCAGTATGAAAAAATTATCGCCGCTGCCAACGGTGCAAAGATCAGGGTCGTAATTGACTCGTTGGAAATGCAAAGCGATGACATAGCGACTGAACAGGGTCGTGCCATGCTTGACCCACCTCCATCCGGTGCTCCCGCGTTTGGGTCTTACACGGCGGTTCACACCAAAGTGAATGGCAAATGGTTGATGTCCAAAGTCGAGGACGCGCGTGTTGAGTCGCCATCAACTTACAACAGCATCGCGGATTTGGAATGGTTGATTGGAACCTGGGAAGCGGAGGAGTATGGTTCCAAAACGGTATCGGTTTGTAGTTGGGTAGCGAACAAAAGTTTTGTGCAGCGAACCTACACCATCACTCGGCCTGATCAAACAACCGAGTCCGGTGTACAGATGATCGGCTTCAATCCTCAAGGTGGCCATCTGCAATCTTGGAACTTCAGTCCTGATGGCGGCTTTGCGGTCGGCGCATGGTGGCCGCGCGAGAACGGTTGGCGGGCAGACATGGTTGGTACATTGGCGGGCGCTCAGAGCAGTATAGCAACCGTGATCCTGACGCGACTGGATGACAATGCATACGTCTGGCGATCCATCAATCGTTCGATCAATGGTCAGTCGCTGCCTGACTCAGAGGAAATAGTGCTTAAGCGTCAATCAACTAAATGATTAGCCGCTAGACGCCGGCCAATTGTATTACAGAACGTCCACAGCGCAACACTATAGAACCTTGCGACTCACAACGATCACTCGCCTGAAAACCCCCAGTCTTAGATAGAAACCACTTAAGGAATCAACTCATGAACTATCGCTATGCTTTCTCCATGTTAGTTGTATTGACTGCGATAGTCGCTGTGGACGACTGCTTCGCCCGCGGTGGTGGCGGTGGTGCCCGAGGCGGTGGTGGTGGCGCCCGAGGCGGCGGCAGTTTTGGCGG
>JBGSKY010000075.1:0-1548 GCA_041740995.1 Pirellulaceae bacterium | reverse complement strand
AAAATGCTTGCCCAGTTTCTACATTTATTTCGAGGCTGTTTTAGTCGACCTGCCGGTCGAATTATGCTAGCAGTCTATGTGCGTGGGTTGCTATCGAATATCCAAAGGAAAAATGCCGAAGCAATCGCACGCGACCAAAACGTTGCCCCTCGAACCCTGCAGCGTTTTTTGGAGTCGATTGTTTGGGATGAAGGGCTTCTTCGCGATGAATGCCAACGACTTATCGCAGCTGAACATGCACATTCCGATGCGATTGGTTGCGTTGATGAGACAGGCACAACCAAAAGTGGAAATCACACTGCGGGTGTCAAACGTCAATACAATGGCAATCGGGGCAAAGTCGAAAACTGCATCAACAACGTCGCGTTATCTTACGCCAGCAACGACTTCCTTTGCTTGCTCGATGCGCAATTGTATCTCCCGAAAGATTGGTGTGATGACCCGGTACGTCGAAAAAAAACCACATACCAGACGACATCGAATTTAAAACGAAACCACAAATCGCACTCAATCTAATCGATCGCGCGAAGGTCAATGGTATTCGTGTGAAGGCTTGGACTTTTGACGAACTTTAAGGACGCGATGGCCACTTCCTTGACGGGCTCGATGATCGCGGTGAAGCCTTCGTCGGTGAAGTGCCGCCGTATCTTCATGCATGGCTTAACAAACCTGAAATATTAAAAAAACCATGTAAAATTTGCAGTGGACGCCCGAAACGATATCCGCGCTTAAAACGCCGCGACGCTAAACCCAGTGAGGTCCAGAACCTGGCCAAGTACTCACCGGCGTTCACGAAGCAGAAACCGCAGCGTTATCGCATCAAGGATACAGCAAAAGGCCCAGAGGTATGGGAAATTCAATGGTCAACCTGCTGGCGAAAAACTCACACCGATGGATTAGTCAGCAATCAATGCACATTGATCGTGGCTCGCAACGTCCTCACCGGCGAAGTAAAATACTTTCTCAGTAACCAAGTTCCGGGACGAGGTAGTTGGACTTTGCGTGACCTGCTGCGAATTGCATTCGGACGCTGGCAGGTTGAAGGCTGCTTCCGAGAGGCGAAAGAGGAACTCGGGCTAGATCACTTCGAATGCCGCGGCTGGCGTTGTATCCATCGACATTTGTACGTCGCAATCCTCAACGGACTATTGTGCGCACGCGTCCGTCAGAAGCTCTTGCCTTCAGAGCTAGCCACCAGCGGCGAGTTTCTAACAATGGAACAAGTGCGGCGTGCGGCCAATGTCTTCATCGGCACAATGCATTTGACGCCCAAAGCACGTCGAGAAGCTTACGCGAAAGAAGTCTCTAATCAACAATACTATTCCCGTCGAAACGCCACTGCGGCCCGCTCCCATCTCAAGAGTCGCCTCAAACGGCTTGAAGAAATCGGAATCTATGCAGACAAAATCAAATCCGTTTCCCCAAAGTCGCCGCCGTGCTAAAGTGATCCCGAACCTGGCGCTGTCCAGTTAGCTTCTTGCATTTAAGTATGATTCAGAGCGTACGAGTGCGCAACAAATGCGTTCGCACCCTAAAGCCCGAATCAGC
>JBGSKY010000074.1:0-1788 GCA_041740995.1 Pirellulaceae bacterium | reverse complement strand
GGCAACGCTAAAACACAGGCCAGAAGCTCAAACCGAGCCTAGCAATGATCTGCTGTTCGTCCTCTGCGGAGAGATATGATGTCTTATAAACTGTACGCTTGTATGATTGCAACGTCAACGACGGCGATGCTTGGATTGATGTACGTAAATACATATGCGATCGACCATGCGTACTGGAGCGAGACGCGTCTCTACATGGCCTTCTTGATGGGGTCGGCGATGGCCATGATCATGCTCGGATTTATGCTGGGAATGTATAAAAATAGAAATGCCAACATCGCGATTTTTGCAGCCAGCGCCGTTATTCTGGCAGGTTCGTTGTACCTTGTCCGCAGCCAAAGAACGGTTCAGGATGTATCGTGGATGAAAGCAATGATACCGCACCACTCGATTGCCATTCTAACCAGTGAGAGAGCGAGACTGAGTGATCCGCGAGTGCGGGAATTGGCCGACTCAATCATTCACACGCAAAGAAAAGAGATTGCGGAGATGAAGCGACTAATTGCTGATTTGGAGAATCAATAGTTGGTCCACACCTGCGAAACTTCGGGCAAACGTCTCAAGCCTGCTTTGACACGGGCCGCTGATTGATCGCTTGAGCAGGAGCAGAGGAGTGACATTACAAAAGATTTGTGGCGCCGTATTTGCAGACCGTCCCATCGTCGATCGTCTTAGAACTTGATCGTGTTTTTCCTGTTCTTGCCGCTCACGATTGGATGAGTCCTATGAAAGCCGTTGTGTTCCACGGAGTTGGTGATATTCGATTAGATACGGTCAAAGACTCTGTTGTTTTAGATCCAAACGACGCGATTGTGCGCATCACCGCCAGCGCGATCTGCGGAACGGATTTGCATCTTGTGCGGGGGACGATGCCCGGAATGGTTGAGGGGACAGTGCTAGGACATGAAGGGATTGGTGTCGTCGAAGAAGTCGGAAAGAATGTTCGTAACTTTGCGGCTGGCGATCGCGTGGTGATTCCCTCAACGATCGGGTGTGGGTTCTGTTCATATTGTCGTTGTGGCTACTACTCGCAGTGTGACAATTCGAATCCGAATGGAAGCGATGCTGGGACGGCTTTTTTTGGAGGTCCAAAATTAACTGGTCCATTCAACGGATTGCAAGCCGAGTTCGCTCGCGTTCCATTTGCCAATGCGGGCTTAGTGCGGTTGCCAGAAAATGTTAGCGACGAGCAGGCGATCATGATTTCTGACATTTTCCCGACGGGATACTTTGGTGCCCATTTAGCGGAGATTAAGCCGGGCGATACTGTCGCGGTTTTAGGATGCGGCCCTGTGGGTTTATTTTTTATCATCAGTGCTGGCTTATTTAATGCCGGACGAATAATTGCGGTCGACTGCATTGAATCGCGTCTAAGCTTGGCACGGTCACACGGTGCCGAGATCATTAACTTCAATCAAGAAGACGCTGTCGAGGCGATCAAGGAACTTACGGGTGGTATCGGCGTTGATCGTGTTATTGATGCAGTTGGAATTGATGCAACGTCACCTGACAGAGGGCCGGGAAAGACGTCTAAGAGCGACAAGAAGTCTTTTGAAAGCGAGCAATCACAGATTGTCGAAAAGCAGAGCCCCGACGGCGAAAACTGGATTCCAGGAAACGCCCCCTCACAAGCACTTCGCTGGGGAGTCGAGATGGCAGCCAAGGGCGGAACTCTCTCTATCATCGGTGTTTATCCTCCCAACGACGAAGTCTTTCCCATCGGCAAAGCCATGAACAAGAACTTGACGATCAACATGGGGAACTGCAATCATCGTCGGTACATTCCGC
>JBGSKY010000073.1:0-3201 GCA_041740995.1 Pirellulaceae bacterium | reverse complement strand
AGCGGGTTTCTGCCGAGGCACATCAGCGGGCTCAGGCGTTTTCGATCGAGCACTTTATGCGTGGTGTAGTGGATTCCATAGATGAACTTTGTCATGCCTGGTACTCTAAACGCAAGAGAAAATCATTGCGCACTTCGTTGAATGAAAAGTCTTGAAATGTACCCGACAGCGCGATACATGACTGACATAAATCATTTGCGACATCAGGTCGCTCCATGGTGGAAACCCTGGCCGGTTCGGTTCACCCTATTTCTGATAGTTTGCCAAATCGGATTGCTTTTCCTTGGAAACACCCCGTTGCGAGTACCGCTGCGAGTTGCCGCCTACGGCGGTAGTCTATTCCTTTTAACACAGCTCACGTCGTTAAAATTTGTACATCCTGCCTATCGGATCGCTCGCTTTATTCCGGCCTGGCTCACGTTGATGCTAGTCCTTCCCAATCGCAGTTCATTTGTGGCAGCATTTGCTCAGATCGGATTGTATCTGTCGATTTTGGGTCCCATCGTTTGGGTTGGCGGCATTCGGCCAAGCTTCAAGAATTTCAGGACGGTAATCCTGTTGCTGTGGGGCTTCAATGCTGCGAGTGCAGCGGTGGGCGTTTTGCAAGTGTATTATCCTGGCAGCTTTCAGGGTGCGATGAGCAATGTCATCATCGAGCAGAAAGATTACAAAGCCCGATACGCTGTTTACCTAGCTGACGGCACACAAACGCTTCGACCAATGGGTTTGACCGATTCTCCAGGAGGTGCGGCTTTCGACGGAGTGAACGCTATTTTGCTGGGTATCGGCGTGCTGTTGAGCGATCGCCGGAAAGTCTTCCAGTTCTTGGCGATTGCGGGATGTGCCTTAGGCTTGTTCGCCATCTATCTATCTCACGTTCGGATTTCCTTGATCGTGGTGGGAATCGGAACAATCGTAATTCTATTTATGATGGGAATGCGTGGACAATTGCGATTGGCAATTCAAAGTGCGATCGGTGTAAGTCTGCTCGCTGTACTGTCAACAATGTGGGCCATGTCTGTTGGTGGCGAAAATACCTTTACTCGATTTCAAAGCCTAATGGAGCAAGATGCCGGCACTGTCTACTATCAAAATCGCGGCCACTTCTTTGAACATTTTCTCAACTATGCCATTTGGGAATATCCAGTGGGCGCCGGCTTGGGTCGCTGGGGAATGATGAATTACTATTTTGGTGGTGGTCGCAACAGCCTTTGGTCAGAAATGATGTGGACCAGCTGGTTGTACGATGGCGGAATTCCGTTTATATTTCTCAACCTAGCAGCATTAGCAATCGCTTTAAACGTCGCGTGGCGGCTGGCAACCGGTCGACAAAAATTAAAACCGTCGCAGCCATCGCGAGACTTACAAAATTGGGCTGGCGTTGTGTTTGCTTACACGTTCGCCTCATGCGTGTGCACCCTAAATTCTCCGGTCTTCGCGATTCAATATGGGATGGAAGTATGGCTGATGAATGCCTTGCTATGGTCGGCAGCAAATGATCCGCAGCTAACAGGTCAATCAAAGAAGTCGAAAGTAGCTATGACACGAACACTTCATAACGGATTGAGTCGTTGAGAAAAATCGGTTGTAGTTTTTGATCCAGTGCCGGAACTAGCGAAGCGCTGTCAACTCGTCTGTGCTTAATAGATTTCGATTTGAACTTTACTGTTAGCAGGGCGTGTGTAGAGACTGCTTGCTCGCGTGACAACTTATTGAAGAATTTCAGTTGCAGTTAGTTGCTCATTTCGCTTTATGCGCGCTGGATTGGCCGCGATGCATATCCTAGTTGTCGCCCACAACATCGTTCGCGGCGATGGCCAAGGGAGGGTACTTTATGAATTGGTGCGGCGTGGATCCCAGGCAGGTCATCGATTCACGTGTCTTGCGGATCGGTTTGCTGAAGATTTACTAGGCGAGAATGTGGCGTTGATTCCTATCAAACCTGGTTTTGAACGCCCGGTATTGTTCAAAGTTCTCCGGTTTGCAAGGCTTGCCGATCGTCAGCTAAAGCGACTGGATCTCAAGCCGGACTTGTCGATGACCGTGGGCTTTACTCTGCGAACCCCCATGGATGTATCTCTGGCGCAATTCGTTCACGCAGCTTGGATGCCGGTCTTGCGACGTTATCAATCAGAATTATCGATGGCCGGAATCTATCAGCGACTGTTTACGGCGATCAACCGGCGAGCGGAAGCGAAAGCTTATAAAGATTCACGTGCGATCATCGCCGCCTCTGCGTTGGTTCGCGACAATCTGGTGCAATTCCATCAGATACCACCGAAGAAGGTGCACGTGATACACAACGCGGTTGATCCTGACGAATTTCAAGAGAAAACAGATGATTTGCAATTACAGCAGCACGCACTGGATGTTCGGACTTCACCAATTGCCTTATTCGTTGGTGACATTCGCACTCCACGTAAAAATCTTGACACAGTACTGAAGGCACTTGTTCATGTGGACGGCTTGAAATTGCGGGTTGCGGGAGATCTTCGCGGCAGCCCCTTTCCAGCTCTCGCCAAGCAATTGAAAGTCGACAACCGCGTAGAATTTTTGGTCTTCAGAAACGACATTGCAGATCTTTGCGCTAGATCAGATTTTTTTGTCTTTCCCTCACGTTATGAACCGTTCGGCTTGGTAGTCGTCGAAGCGATGGCGGCGGGCTTGCCGGTCGTGACCTCGAAAACGACAGGTGCTTCCGAAGTAATTCGTCCAGAAGCTGGATTTGTACTCGACGATCCCAATGACGTGACGGGCTTGTCATCGGCGATGCGACGATTAACGGAAGATGCGGTGCTGCGAGCGCAGATGAGTTTCGAATCTAAACAGATCGCCAAGCGTTGCAATTTTGATCAAATGGTGGAAAGTTATCTTGCACTATTGGCAAATCTCACGATTAAACATTAAAAACCGAAACAGAAGCAGGATTTTGTTTACAGTCGATTGCTCTCTGGTCGAATCCGACACTCGTCAGCCTCTCGGCATTAACACATGCGACTGATTGCGTTCGCAACAAAAGGGACAGGTAGCAACGAAGAGGAACGCTTGCGTCGCCTGCTTTCCGGCTTTACTACGGACTTCCTTCCGTTTGATAAAAAGCACAGGCTAGGTAGCTTGCGCAGATTGCTCCGTGAATTGTGGAATCGAAAAACATCTCTGATTGTTATGGAGGGGACAGGGGTTGCAGGCGGCATAGCTTGT
>JBGSKY010000072.1:0-18922 GCA_041740995.1 Pirellulaceae bacterium | reverse complement strand
GCCGCTAACGCTAAACAATAGCGGAAGGGCGCAAGCCCTCCGGTCCCGCATTTCACGCCCACGCGACTTACCAAAGAACCGGACGGCTCGCGCCGCGCGGCTACGGATTGCAAATCAAAATTGATTCAAACTCTTGAATTTGTTTTGCAGCGCCAACAACGCTTTCGCCCCAGCCGCCGCGTCGACGACGACATTGACTCGCAGTTCGCTGGTGTTGATCATTTGGATATTGATTCCTTGTTCAGCCAACGCGGCGAACATATTGATCGCAACGCTCGTGTGGCTTCGCAACCCGATCCCGCTAACGCTCAGCTTTGCAATTTCGCGGCTCGCTTGGACTTCGCCGACACTCGTTTTCATCGAAGCAAGAATCTTCTGACATTTCTCGAATTGGCTGCGCGGGATCGTAAAGCTAATACTGTTAACTTCCGCGTCGCCGTCGTAGCTCTGCACAATCATGTCGACGAAAACGCCCTGAGCGGCCACGGTCTGAAAAATTTCCGCCGCCAGACCCGGTTTGTCCGGCACATCGGTCAGTGTGATTCGGGATTGGTCGTCTGCCATCGTGATTTCGTCCAACATCAATCGTTCCATGTCCGCGTTTTGCAGCCGTTCGATGACTTGCTCGGGCGAAAGATGGCTTTTGCGTTGCGAACTGGTATCGGCCCAACTCTTGGCGTCCGTAGGCGTTTTAGGCAGCGAAAACGTTGCGTGAATTGCTCGCAACGCTTGTTCAGCGACCGAACGCTGGACCAGCACACTGATCTTAATTTCGCTGGTCGAGATCATTTGCAAGTTGATCCCCGCGGCCGCGATGGCGCTGAACATTTGGTGGGCAATGCCGGTCTGACGCGACATGCCCAGCCCGACGGCTGAGACTTTCGCGACGTCTTGATCGACACTGATACCGGCCGCAGAGACCGTTTGTTTGGCGTCTTCGAGTGCTCGCAGCGCTTGCTTTAATTCGCCTTGAGGGACCGTGAACGAAATGTTCGCCAGCCCATCGGAGCCAACGTTTTGAACGATCATGTCGACGTCAATCTTTCGGTCGGCCAAACGCTTGAAGATTTCGTAGCTCGTCCCCGGTCGATCTGAAACGCGTTGGATCGTCAGCCGAGCTTCAGAGCGGGTCAGAGCAACACCGCAAACCGAAGCCGCTTCCGATTCGCTCTCCGCGACAATCATTGTGCCCGCTGCGTCAGAAAAACTGCTGCGAACGCGGATTGGCACGTCGAATTTTTTGGCGAACTCGATCGATCGATTGTGCATTACGCCCGCGCCGAGACTGGCCAGCTCCAACATCTCGTCATAGCTGATCTGCGAGACTTGCCGCGCCTCAGGAAGGATTCGCGGATCGGTTGTGTAGACGCCATCAACATCGGTAAAAATTTCGCACGCGCTGGCTTCCAAAACCGCAGCCAAAGCGACCGCCGTCGTATCGCTGCCGCCGCGACCAAGCGTCGTGATATTCAGCTCTTCGTCAATGCCCTGAAAACCGGCTGCGATGACGATGTTGCCTTGGTCGAGCAAACTTTTCATGCGATCGGTGGCAATCGAGCGAATACGCGCCTTGCTGAACGAGCTGTCAGTTCGTATACCGATCTGGCCGCCGGTCAACGAGATCGCTTTGTGTCCAAACCGTTGGACTGCCATGGCCATCAGCGCCACGCTGACTTGCTCGCCGGTCGACAGCAACATGTCCATCTCGCGAGCGGAGGGTTCGGTGTTGATTTGATCGGCTAGTGCGATCAAGTTGTCGGTGTTGTCGCCCATTGCGCTGACGACCACCACGACTTGATAGCCGTCTTGTTGAGCACGAATGGCTTTACGCGCCGCCGACTGAATTTTTTCAGGTGTTGCGACGCTTGAGCCGCCAAATTTTTGGACGAGAATCGGCATTGAAAGGTTGAAAGTTTAGTGTTGAAAGGTTGAAAGTTTCAGAACGCTGCACGCGAGAAAACGACGACAAAAGCGGCTACTTTATGAAATAGCGCTGCATCAGCTCCCAACCCTCTGCCAGTTGGATTTTGGATTTGGAAGCGGAGATTTCATCGTACGTTGTCGCCGAGTCGGGTTGGATGTCGCTCCCGCAAATGGCGAACGGGACGAAGCCGTGCTCGTGCTTTTTGGTTCGAACATAAGTCGGATGATCGGGCAAAACCAGTAAGCGATAATCGCCGTGTGCTTGCAACTTTTTGAGCACCGGGGCGACGACGTGCTGGTCGATTTGGTGCAACGCTTCCAGCTTCGCATCGCAACGGCCTTCGTGGCTCGCTTCGTCAGTCGCTTCGATGTGGACGCAAACGATATCGTACTTGTCGAGCGCCTCGACTGCGGCAGCACCTTTGCCCGCGTAGTTGGTGTCTAAGTAACCCGTCGCACCTTCGACTTCGATTCGATCCCAACCGATCAACGCTGCAAGCCCGCGCAGCAAATCGACGGCGGTGATCATCGCTCCCTGAATTCCAAATCGGCTGGCGAAATTTTCCAGCGTTGGCGTGCGGCCCAATCCCCACAGCCACAAATTAGTCGCCAGCGGTTTGCCGGCCGCCGCTCTAGCCACATTGATTGGATGATCAGCGAAAATCGCGACGCTGCGAGCCATCAAATCGGTCAACAAATCGCTGCCCGGCCCGCGCGGATAATCGTCGCCGATGCTCAGATCAGTCAAATCGTGCGGGGCAGTTGTCCGCGTATCGCCGCTGAACGGCGCCGCTTCGTCGCCGGCGCGATAGAGCAGCAGATTGCGGTAACTGACTCCGGGAACAAATTCCAAGTTCGGCGTGCCCAGTTCGCGCTGCGCAACGGCTAACAAAGCGGTCGCGTCGGCGGTTGAAATATGATCGGCGGTGAAGTCGATCATGATCTGGTCTTGGACCGTCACGATATTGCAGCGGATGGCCCAATCGTTAGGCCCCAACTCGATGCCCTGCGCTGCCGCTTCGATCGGCGCTCGCCCCGTAAAATATTTGTGCGGATCGCTGCCAAAGAGCGTCATATTGGCGACTTCGCTGCCCGGCGTAAACTGCGGCGGAACGTTGTTCGTGCCGCCAACGATTCCTAGCCGCGCGACGGTGTCCATGGTCGGCACATCGGCAGCCTGCAATGGCGTGCGTCCACCCAATTCGGCTAGCGGTTCGTCAGCGCATCCGTCGGGAATGATAATCGCGTATTTGGTGGCCATAGTCTTGTCAGAGAGTCATCCGATCGAGCCGCCAATTTCGCTGGCGACTGTGAATGGCGATAGTATGGTCAAGCCAATTGATTTTGACGAGGCTACGTTCGCCAGCGACCAACGCCGATCCGTTCCACAATCGGCTTATCGTTCGACGATTTCTTCTACGTCGACTGAATCATCCGGTGGAACGCGGACGATGGCTGTCAGCGTGTCGCCTTCGTCCATGCTCATGATTCGGACGCCTTGCGTGTTGCGTCCGACCACTGAGATGTCGCGGACGGCGATCCGTTGGATCTTGCCGCGATTGGTCATCAGCAACAATTCATCGTCGTCGTTAACCGGAACTGTTCCTACTACGCGTCCATTTCGCTTGCTGGTCTTAATATCGATGACCCCTTTGCCACCGCGACGTTGCGTTCGGTAACGCGTCGAGGAATTGGAGTCTTCGGTTTCCGTCTCAGCCTCAGCCGCTGCGTCCTCAAGCGGTTCGGCAGACGAAGCGGTTTCATCGACTTCGCCGTCCTCCGCCGTCTCGACCGGTGCCGCCAGTACATCGCCCTGGCCAAAGAAAGTTCGCTTGCCGTATCCAAATTCGCAAGCGGTGAGCAGCGTCGCGTCAGGATCAGCGACCACCATGCTGACGACTTTGTCACCTTTCTTCAGCCGAATGCCACGCACGCCGGACGTGTTTCGCCCCATCGAGCGAGCGTCGGTTTCGGCGAAGCGGATCGCCATGCCATTGGCTGTCGAAAGGACAATTTGATCGTTTGGTTTGACCAACACAACATCGACCAATTGATCGCCTTCGCGCAGTTTGATTGCGATGATTCCGCCTTTTTTAGGACGGCTGTAGGCCTCCAGCTCGGTCTTCTTCACTACGCCTTCTTGAGTTGCCATCATCAGGAAATAACCTGGCAAATCGAAGTCGCGAACGGCCACACAGTCGAGGATTTTTTCCTCGGGCGTCAAGTTCAGCAAGTTCACAATTGCGCGACCACGGCTTTCACGATTCATTTGCGGAATGCCGTAAATTTTCTGCCAGTAGACTTTACCCTGATTGGTAAAGAACAACAAATAAGCATGCGTGCTGGCCACGAACATATGCTCAATTGGATCTTCGTCTTCCATCTTCGCACCGGCAATGCCTTTGCCGCCGCGGCGTTGAGCACGATAAGTCGTCGCGGAAATCCGTTTGATGTAGCCGCGATGCGAGATCGTGACGACCATTGTTTCTTCGGTGATCAGATCTTCGATGTTGTAATCGCCGAGCTGTTCTTCGGAGATGAATGTCCGTCGGTCATCGCCAAACTTGTCCGCAAGGTCTCGCAAGTCCTGCTTGATCATGTTCGAAATCCGCTGCTGGTCACCGAGGATATCGAGGTAGTCTTCGATCTCGGTCAGCAATTCGGCGTGCTCGTTGGCGAGCTTCTCTTGTTCCAAGCCAGCCAACTGTCCAAGCGTCATTCGCAAGATAGCGTCGGTCTGGATACTGGTCAGCGTATAAACAGCAGCTTCGCCTCGTTCACTTTGGAATTCGGCATAGCCGCGATCGCCAAGTGCGCGTTGCATCATCGCCGCTGGGACTTCGACGCCCATCAGCCGTTCTTTCGCTTCGGCCTGCGTCCGCGAACTGCGGATAGTACGGATAACTTCGTCGATGTCGGCCAGAGCGAGCAACAAACCTTCGACGACGTGCTTCCGCTTGCGAGCTCGCAGCAACAAAAATTGAGTTCGTCGCCGAATGACCGAGTTGCGGTGGCGAATATATTCCTGACAAATCTCCTTGATGTTCAGCTCGCGGGGTTTCCCGTCGACCAACGCCAAGAAGATCATCGAGAACGTGTCTTGCAGCGGCGAAAATTGGTAAAGCTGGTTTAGAACGACTTCCGGGTCGTGCCCTTGCTTGATATCGATGACCAGCCGGACAGGTTCCTTCAAGTCGCTCTCGTCGCGAATTCCGGAGATGCCTTTGATTCGATCGCCGCGCACCAAGTCGGCGATTTTTTCGATCACACGGTCGCGGAATTGTTGGAATGGAATCTCATGGACGATAATCCGCGAGCGATTCTTTTTCTCTTCGATGGTGGTCCGAGCGCGAAGGATAATCGTCGACCGCCCACGGCGATACGCTTGGCGAATTCCCGCTCGACCGCAGATGATGCCGCCGGTGGGGAAGTCTGGGCCGGGAATGATTTCCATCAGCTCGTCGATTGAAACTTCCGGTTCATCGACGACTTTGATGATCGCTTCGCAGACTTCACGAAGGTTGTGTGGTGGCAGACTGGTCGCCATACCGACGGCGATTCCGGTTGCGCCGTTGACCAACAGGCTTGGGAATTTGCTGGGCAGCACAACCGGCTCGGTACGCTGCTCGTCGTAGGTCGGAATGAAGTCGACTGTGTCGAGTTTGATGTCTTCAAGCATCGACGCCGACGCGGCGCTAAGTCTCGCTTCGGTGTACCGCATGGCGGCCGCAGGGAGGCCAGCAATCGAGCCGAAATTGCCCTGTTTGTCGATCAAAACGTGCCGCATGTTCCATTCTTGGGCCATGCGCACAAGCGTCGGATAAATGACCGCTTCGCCGTGTGGATGGTAATTTCCCGACGTGTCGCCGGAAATCTTGGCACATTTGACCCGTGACGCGCCGGGGGTCAGGTTCAAGTCGTTCATCGCGACGAGGATGCGACGCTGGGAAGGTTTCAGGCCGTCGCGGACGTCAGGCAACGCTCGCGAGACAATAACGCTCATCGCGTAGGTCAAATAGCTGTTTCGCAGCTCGTCTTCGATCGGCAAATCGAAAAGTCTTCCGACGCCGTCGCCGCCATCGCTGCTGGCCGCCGAGACTGTCCCGCCGTTGCCGCCGAAGCTGCCTCCACCTAGGCCAGAAGACGTGCTTGAAGGCGGAATATCGTTGTTTTGGTTGTCCGCGTCGTTGGCTGACGAATCGCTGGAACCGTTTTCGTTGTCATCATCAGGCGGAATCGTCGACAAGCTTAAAATCCTTGATAAAAGTGCGTCTCAAATCAGCCGGAATTCTACCAAAAGAAGCCGTCTTCGATAAGCGGTCTAAAAACAGTAGCGGAACGGGCGCAAGCCCTCCGGTTCTTCAACTTTCTCTTCTCGCGTTTAAGTTCGCTTGCCAAAGAACCGGACGGCTCGCGCCGTGCCGCTAGCAATGCTTTGCATTGGTCCAGGTTACCATAGCGGAACGGGCGCAAGCCCTCCGGTTCTTCCGGTTTCTCTCGTCGCGTTTAAGTTCGCTTGCCGAAGAACCGGACGGCTCGCGCCGTGCCGCTAACAATGCTTTGCATTGGTCCAGGTTACCGTAGCGCATTCAATCAGCGCAATTGAGTCGCAGTTGAGCCGGATTGCTGGGACGAGCGTGTCGTCGCGATATTCGGAGCTGGATAAACCGGAGCGGCAGCGATCGACGATGGCACGCTCGGGCCAGAAGAAGGTCCAAGTGTGACCTGGGACGAATACATATCGGGTGAAACGGAACTGGTCGGCGGTGCAGTAAATTGCTGAGGCGCGAAATTGTTGTATTGATAAGGAACCGCTGACGGACCGCCAAACCCAAGCGAACTGCTTGACGAATAAGGCAAAACCGCCGACTGAGCGGCTACGGTCGAGACGCCAGAGACACCAGAGTTTTGCCGCATAAAACTCGATTTGAATAGCGGCCCGTTCGCTTGAATCCAGGATCCCCAATTGAATGGCAAGACTGCACCATTGGGATTTGCATTGGGAATATTGCCTACGAGCGCTGGATTGACCGCAGACGGAGTTGTATTGAGTTGTACGAGGTCGTCTGGATTAAACGCTTGGGCTTGGGCGTTAACCTGAGCTGCGTTCGCATTGTATAAGTTGTTCTGCGGATAAAGGGGCGTCGATGCCGCTGCCGGAGCGGTCGACCAGCCTTTAAACGGATTGAGCTGCGAAAGACTAAATTGGTTTGGCTGGCCAAAATTCATGAGCGGTTGATTCGACGCAACGCTCGAATTTGGCAGCGTAGGATTGTATTGGTAGGTCGGTTGCAAGCCTGGAGGTGCCTGGGCGGTCGGCGCGGCGAGCACCACGGGCTGTGAAAAAGCTTGCGGCATCGAGGCGAGCGTGCCGGGTTGTTGCGGAGTTAGCGGAAAAGTCTGTGACGGCACCGCGATCGAGCCACCCACGCCATAGTTAGCTGTGTTGTACGCCTGGGGCGCAGCGGTTGGGGCATAGTTAATCGGTGCCGGGGCATAGATCGGCGTCGTTGCATAAGCCGTCGGACCGCCCGTTCCCGTCGGCACGGCAGCTCCCGCAGCAAGATTCGCTTGATTGGAACGTGGTCGATCGACCAGCCGCGTTCGGCTTTCGGTCGCCTCGACCAGCTTAGGTACGCGGACTGTGACGTCTTGCTCGACATATTTCTGGTACGTTACCGGCGTGTTGACGACTTTGTTGACCGGCTGATATTGCACCTGGGGCACGTACTGGTTGACCGCTTGAGCGGTCGCAAAAGGGTTCCAGCGATTCTGGATCTGCTGCTCCGATGCATAACTGACCACCGGAACATATTGGACTTGGGTGACTTCGCGGTTCTCTGTCACATTCTGCGGAACCCAGCGTTTTTCAGTGACTTCCTGCCATTCCCAACGCATCGTCGGCACATCCTGCGGCTCTTCGAAGCGGTCGTAAGCGATGCCGGTCCGTGGGTCGCGAAATGAAAAGACTGGGCGGCTGAAATGATTGGAATTCGCGGCGACGTTTGCAGTGGGTGTTGCGGGCTGCGCGTAAGCGGCTTGATTCGAATTGGGCTGGAGAGTCGCCGTTTGAGCCCAAGGGACATTGGCGATACCAAGCCCTCCGCTGGCAACGATCGTTCCAATGAGCAATTTCTTTCGCGACATACTTGTAATTGGATTGAGGATCGGCGGTGAAGCGGTTTTCTGGAACAGTCCACAAGACGGCTATCTGAATGCTGCGGTGCTTTGCCGCACAGCCAGTGTTGTTGCTTCGCTAGAAAGCTTGGCAAATGAAATCGGCGCACGCTTTGGTGTTAGCGTTTCTGAGATGTTGGTCGCAAGATCGAATCTTACGGTGCAATCAGTTGATTTAATTGAAAAACGTCCAGTTCTAGGGCAGCGGAGAGACCAAGCACTTCAAGCTTCCAGCATTTGTGCAGGAAAAACCACCGCGTTGGTCAATAAGCTGGAAAGTCCGGATATGAGGAAGGCAGAGAAGCGACCCTTAAAAGATATTTCCGGGGAAGTCCTCTGCTGAAAGCCTATTTCGCGATCCAAGATTGATGGGACCCGATAGCCAAAACTGTCGCCAAGTCCGATGCCAATCGTGCTGGATTTGAAATCTCAATTACCCACAAATTTTTGGAATTGCAGCATTTGCAATACTTGTGTCGGTTGACAGAGCATTTCAGATTGGTAGCCTTGGTGCAAATTATCTGTCTTGCGCAGATTGCCCAATCGATAAAATCGATCGCTGGGCGTTCCGCAAGGTTGATAATTGCTCGGGGCAAGGGGCTTCGTCGCGGTGACGTTGTTTCCCATGATTCTAGATTCTTGGTGAGCGCCCCAGATGAGAGTCCTTTGTTGGGAGTATGTGATATGAATCGATTGGTTAGTTCAGTGCTGTGCGCTTTGGTCGTCAGCGGTTTCGCATTGAGCACTGAAGCTCAAGCTGGTTGCGGTGGCGGATTGTTCGCTAAATTGCACGCGAAGAAGGCATGCGGCGGCGGATTGTTTGCTAAGCTGCTCGCTAAGAAGGATTGTGGATGTGCTCCAGAACCAACATGCTGCGAAGCACCAGCACCAGTTTGCTGTGAAGAGCCAGCACCAGTTTGCTGCGAAGAGCCAGCACCAGTTTGCTGCGAAGCTCCAGCACCAGTTTGCTGCCCAGAACCAGAGCCAGTATGCTGCGAAGCTCCAGCTCCAACATGCTGCGAAGTTTCGGCACCAGCTCCATCGTGCTGTGCATCAACCATGAGCTACGCACCAACCATGGTATCGTACAGCACTCCATCATGTGCTAGCTGCGGAACAACCATGGACGCCGGCTCAGTTGAGTCGAGCACTGTCGTTCCACCAGCACCAATGGCTGATCCAGCTGCTGATGCACCAGCTTCGCCAAGCGACGCTCCAAGTGCATGATTGAATGCCGACCGATTTCGGTTGGCTATCGATAAGAAGCCGTGATTTGCGTTACGGCTAATGAAACAAATAGCCGCGTTTGCACTACGATAGTACAAACGCGGCTTTTTTCGTACGATCACAAAGCAGCAGGCAAACTGCGTGTGCCGTGCGATTTTGCAGGAAATTCATAACGCTCCGGCACCTGGAAAGTGCTTTGTTCTATGCTGTATCGAGAGACCAAGTGATTGAGATCCCTGTTCACTATCGAATTGACTTGACCGCAATCGAAGGGCATCTGCTGCATGTGACGGTTGATTTCGACGTCACAGGAATGCAGGAACTGGAAGTGAGTTTGCCAGCTTGGACGCCCGGTTCTTATCTGATTCGCGAATATGCACGGCAAATCGAAACGATCGAACTTGTTGATTCACCGTCAGCGTCAATCATCAAAACAGCAAAGGACCAATGGCAAATTCGCTGGCACGACGCGTTGGATTCGATTCGTGTAAAGTATCAAATTTACGCTCGCGAAAAAAGCGTGCGAACGAATTGGGTCGAACCTGAATTCTGCTTCATCGCCGGCGCTGCCACGTTTCTTTCGTCAGAAGTTTTTCGAGATTCGATTCACGCAGTCTCAATCGAAGGTTTGGCGGATAATTTCGAAGTTGTCTGCTCGCTGAAAGCTCTCGATCGAATGACATACCACGCCGCAAGCTATGACGAGCTGGTTGATAGCCCGCTGCTGATCGGGAATTTAGTTGTCGACGAATTTATTGCCGACAAACGACCGCATCGACTGGTCAGCACCGCCGATGCGACGGGCTGGGATCACTCCGGCGCAGCCAGAGACGTGCAACAAATTGTTGAAACAGTCCAGAGATTTTGGGGCGATACGCCGTACGACCGCTACGATTTCCAAAACTTGATCGTCGGCGGCTTCGGCGGTTTGGAGCATGACAATTGTACGGTGCTAATGACCGAACGCTGGACGATGCACGATCGCAAAAGCTATGTCGAATGGTTGGGATTGGTCTGTCATGAGTTTTTCCATACGTGGAACGTTCGGCGACTGCGTCCGGCGACGCTTCTGCGTTACGACTACCGCCGCGAACAATATTTTCCGGAGCTGTGGATCGCCGAAGGAATTACAAGTTACTTCGACGATTTGCTGGTCCTGCGAGCGGGAATGTGCAGCGAGTCGGAGTACTTGGAACGATTGAGCAAGCCGATTCAAACGGTCATGAACGCACCAGGCCGACTAATCCAGTCGCTGGCCGATTCAAGTTTCGATACGTGGATCAAGTTTTACCGCCCAGATGAAAACGCGGACAACTCGCGGG
This sequence comes from Pirellulaceae bacterium, assembly GCA_041740995.1. Classification (GTDB taxonomy): domain Bacteria; phylum Planctomycetota; class Planctomycetia; order Pirellulales; family Pirellulaceae; genus JBGSKY01. The sequence continues at coordinate 8,273 of JBGSKY010000072.1, read as the reverse complement.
TCAGCTACTATCAAAAAGGGGCATTGGTCGCTTGGATGCTCGACGTTCGCTTGCAAGTCTCGACTGACGGTCGGGTCGATCTGGGCGATGTCATGCGAACACTTTGGCAGCGACATCGGTTAACTGGTTACAGCTGTCGCGATTTCGAATCGATCGTCGCTGAAAAAACTGGTTGCGATTGGCACGAGTGGTTTGATCAACACATCCGTTCGACCTGCGAATTAGATTTCACGCAAACGCTTGCACATTTAGGCCTGCAGTTCGCTGATCAACCGGACAACGCAATCAGTCCAGCGACTTCGCTTGCTCGTCAGGTGCCGAGCGACGACGAAAAAATTCCGTCGGGCAAGCCAGCCGGTATCTCGGTCGGTTTTGAAACACGGCTTGAAGCCGGTCGCTTGACGGTCAGCAAGGTGTACCGCGGCGGTGCGGCGAGTGTGGCAGGTTTGCAGGTCGGCGACGAGTTGGTTGCAGCCGATGGTCAGCGGGTAGACAACACAAATTGGGAGGCAACGTTGTTGCGATATGCTCCGGGGCAGTCGTTGGTTCTTACTTATTTTCGACGAAGCCAGCTCAGTACGCTGACGATCATCAGCGAGCGCCGACGACCGACATGGAGGCTAGAAATCATCGGCGATGCGGATGCCCTCGGCCGCCATCGCTGGCTTTATGGCCACGAACATATTCACCTTCATTTACCTTAGCAGAACGTGCGCACGCCATCTTGTTCTTCGGGTTTTTCTTGCAGCGCCTAAGTTCGCTTGCCGAAGAACCGGACGGCTCGCGCCGTACCGCTATCGCAAATAGGAACCGGACTGCTTTCGCCGTGCTGCTGAGGTTTTTGTTCATCAAACTGCGTGCGATGTGTCATGAAACGCAAAAAGCCAAGTGTCAAGGAGCCTTACATGGCAACCTCAACACTTGGCGTTTTTGTCTTGACCAACGTTTCCTATCTTGAATCGGTCCCTTTAGCGGTTGGGGTGATCGGTACAGAGGACCATCAACCGCCGTGTCGATTCAATGTTCGGAGCATTCCAAACTAGCATCCGCATCCGCAGCTAGCAGCAGGAGCTGCACAACCGCATCCGCCGCCCAACAGTCCGCTACCGATTTTCTTCAGGCGACCGCCGAACAAACCGGAGCTGCTGCTGTTGCTACCTGCACATGGATCGCAGGACGATGCACATCCGCAGCTAACAGTCACAGGCACTTCTTCACAAACGGTACGTGGAACGCATCGTGTGTAGGTGTAAGGAACGCAAACTTTGACGCACTTGGCAACCTTGACGGTGCAAGTGTAAGGAACGCATTTGCTGACGCAAACTGGAACTTGCTTGGTACGGCACTCGGTTGTCATGTGGCACACTTTGTAGCTGTATTCTTGGCTGCGGTTTTCGCAAACCATACGGCATGTTGTGTAGTTGCATGTCTTAACTCGTTGCTCGCAAACCATTTTGCAAGTGGTGTAGCTGCAGGTCTTGGACCGGCATTCTGGAACCATTTTGCAAGTGGTGTAGGTGCAAGTCTTGCTGCGTGGTTCGCACACATAGCTGCAAACGGTGTAGCAAACTTCTTTGCTGTGGCATTCTGGAACCATACGGCAAGTTGTGTATTCAACAGTCTTGCTGCGGCACTCAGGAACCATTTTGCAGGTTGTGTAAGGAACAACTTTGCTGCGGCATTCGGCAACGCACTTGGTTACGGTGTAAGGGATGACCTTGGTTACGCAAGAGGTTTCGTACTTAACGCAGTTGATTGTCTTCTCTTCGCACGTTGGAACCCAGACTTTCTTGCAGATCGTCTTTGGTGGGCATTGAACGCACTCAGTACGGCAAGCACCTGGTGTGTAAACGCACTTGCATGTGCAAGGGTCATACGACCAGCTACCAGCTTCGCGAACTACTTTGCTAACTGTTGGGCCAGCAACTTCTTCGGTCACGGTATCCCAGTGTCCACCGTTGACGGTAATCGTCTTGGTGTAGTTCACTGGCGTTGTGACTTGGGAAGTAACAGTTCGTTCTTTGGTTTCAGTGACTGGAACCATAACGGTGTAATTTACAGTTCGCTCATGGTTTTCGACAACGCGGTTCATGACCGTGTAGTTGATAACCTTGCTGTGCGTTTCATGAACTGGCTTCATGACTGTGTAGTTTACAGTCTTGGTGCGAGTTTCTTGAACTGGCTTGCGAACGGTGTAGTTGATCACCTTTTCATGGGTCTCGTACACAGGCTTCATGACTGTGTAGTTGATCACTTTTTGGTGAGTTTCATACACAGGCTTTTGGACTGTGTAAGGAACTTCCTTGGTGTGAGTTTCGTACACTGGCTTGCGAACTACATAGTTGCGAACGCCAGTTTTGGTTTCGTACGTCGGTACATTGACCGTGTAAGAAACGTCTTTGTATTGAGTTTCGGTTTCAATACGGTTTTTGGTGATCACTTTGTCTTCATAGACAACTTGTGATTCCATGCGGGTCGCGTTGACAGTTTCTTGTTCGTAAACTGTCTTGCTAACCTTTTTCATTACGGTGTAGCTTTGTGGTCCGCAGGAGTCAACGACTCCACAACCACAATTATCGTAGCTGACAGCGCCGCTATAAGCAGCGTGAGCAGCGGTACCGGTCCAGGCGCTTAGCAAAGCCGCCATTACCGGTAAAGCGAAGATTTTCTTCATTACCGATCTCCTTAAAGGGATTCAATCGCTGGATGAAACAAGACAAAACTTGGGACATGCGTAGCCAGAATCGTTTCTGGATTTGCAGCTCTTAGACGGCAGCGTTGATCGCCAACGTCAAGATCCATACTTGACATCCCACTTTCTAAACGACGTGACCTTCTCTCAAAAGGAAGTCCGAATAATCCCGTCCTTGCTCGCCCCCGCTTGGAGGGCAGGAACGTGCTTGACAGGATCAGAGCGGCGTCGTGGTAAAATGGGTGTGTTGGGAAACGAGTTCTCAAAGCACCAGATTCATCGACTAGCGAACAAGGGTGGCATAAGATAAATGGAGCGAACGGGCAAGAATGCTCGTCTAGCAAAGATTAAATGACAAACCTGAAACGACTTTAACGATCGTAACGCGCAAGTGTGGAAAGACTCAACTTCCGCGGTTTTGAAGAAGCTGTTTCTGCACTTGGGGAGAAAGGGCGAGGGGCATTGGCTGTCGAGCGTTTGCGCAGGTTTCGCCGCAACAACGAGCAGAACGCCGATAGTCATATGTGAGCGGCTTTGTCGATCACAATGCGTGGTAAGCTTACGAAATCATGGCTGATGAAATAGACATTCCCAAAGCGACGGTGACGCGGCTGGTGCTCTACCTGCGCGAGCTGCAGCAGCTTGCTCGAGGGGGTATTCCATTCATCCGATCCAGCGGCCTAGCCGACCGACTGGGGCTGACCGATTCCCAGGTTCGCCGCGATATTTCCCACGTCGGCCAGTTTGGACGTCGAGGTGTCGGCTATCCCACGCGGGAGCTCGCTCGGGCGATTCGCGACTTGTTAGGCACTGATCGCATTTGGCGAGTCATATTAGTGGGCATGGGAAACTTGGGCCAAGCCCTTTCGGGCTACCGAGGCTTTCGCGAGCAAGGGTTTGATTTGGCGGGCGTTTTCGACAGCGACCCAAAAAAGATCGGTTCGAAGATTCACGGGCACAAGATCCGAGCGATTGATGACTTGGAGAGCTTTATTGCGAGCGAAAAAGAAATCCAGCTCGCGATCCTTGCCGTTCCTGCTCCGGCGACCGCGATTATAACTTCTCGACTAAGCGAACTTGGAATTTCAGGTATTTTAAATTTCGCCCCGGTGAGCATTCGAACACACAGCGGCGATGCAGCAGTGCTGGATGTCGATCTCGCGTTGGAATTACAGCGACTCGCCTTCGCAGTCGTGCGGCGATAAAAACCATAGCGGAACGGCGCAAGCCGTCCGCTTCTTCGGCAAGCGAACTTGTGTGTCTTCATAAGAACCGGAGGGCTTGCGCCCAATACCGCTATAAGCAATCGGTTAGAAAGATATCTTCAAACCGGCGGCAGTTGCCGGGCCAGCTTGCGGACTGCGTCTAGCGCCTTGTGATAATGTACGCCTAGCACTTGTTGGCATTCTCGCTCAAAGTCAAAATTGCGTGCTTGTTCGCCCGGTCGTTTCGCAAGCCGTTCTAAGTCGGTCATAAAGTGCGGTACTGTCGAATGTCGTTTCGCGTGGCTATCCAAGTTTTTCGCCGTAGCCAACGCCTGCTTTGCATGAAACCAAGCGTCTTCGAAATCGCCCGATTGCTGAGCGCAAAAGCACGCCATCCGATGTGATTCGAAGGCCATGTTTGGATTTTTCGCTTCGCTGGCCACTTTCGAAGCGGCGTTGTACATGTTGCGCGCTTCACGATATTCGCCGCCAGCCAGTTTGTTGCCCGCTTCGCTCAAACCGCTGACCAACATCATCTGAACTCGCGAGATGTCAGTCACTGAAATCGTATGAGCGGCCGCGCGAGCTTGCTTGAACATTTCAGCCGCCATCTGAGCATCGCCGCTGGTCGACATGGTCGAACCGACGACCATTCGGACTGCTGCTACCAATGCGAACCACTGGTTGTCCAATGCGACTCGGATCGCTCGTTCGGCGATATTTTGAACTCGTTGAACCGCGCCACCGTTGGCCGCTGCGGAAAGTTGCACAAACAGCGATCGGAATTCGGCGCCCGGACCGGTGGTTTTAAGCTGCGAGAGAATCTCCAACGGCAAGCCTTGAATATCAAGCACTGGCGAGAAAGTCATGACCCGTTTGCCTTTGCTTTCGGACCAATTTTGCAGCATCGTATAGGGCGTCCAATCCATAACAATAATACGAACCGACGCGGGCCATTGATGAGCGGTAAAGGCTTCGTCGAGCGTCTCCATCCAGCGATCACGATCTTCGATCGATTCGGGCATAAGGACAATTGCGACGTGATCGAACAAGTCGGCGTAATACTTTTGATAGGAGGCCAGCATTTCGATGACGGCTGCGGCCGGTTTCGCCATTAGCTCCGCTTTGTCGATCTTCGGTGGTTGCCAGTCAGTCGGCAATTCCAACTCGGCCAGATCCGCTTTCGCTTCGTCGATCTCCGCGACCAATGTCTCGTAAACCTCTGGCCAATACGCGTCCTCTCCGGAAGGGATCGCAACTGGAATGAAGAGATCGGTCAGGTCGGACGCTTCGTCTCCGTGGAACGCTAGAAAAGCGTCAATGAATCGACCTGCATTACTGTCCAACCGCCATCGAAGCACGCGGGCCGTCGCGTCGTCAGTGAACTTCGTCCACTGTCGCGTTAGCGTATTGATGCGTTTCATGACAGCGGATTGACCAGACATCGTTTAATGCTCTGCGGAGGTTGTTTGCCCAACCCTGCTCAAACCAAGTTTCAGAGGGGTTGCAATTGGCGAATTAGGGGCGCGACTTGCTGCCGGTCTTGCTGTCCCAAGCGATTTTGGCTTCTGGGATGTCTGGCTTGGCTGGAGCTTCCGGTTCTGTAGGTCCGCATGGCTGGCCAGGTGCAGGCGCTCCACCGCTGTTCAAATTCAACATCATGCCTTGGATCGAGATTCCTGCCGGACTGATGTCAATAAAATTCCCACCGACCTTTAGCGATACTTGCATCATCCCCTCCAAAACAATGGTTCCAGCCTTGATATGCGTTTCTCCCATCGCCCCGGATTCGATCTGGCAAGCGCCCGCGACTTTGATGTGCATATCGCCGCCAACATCGAGCGAATATCCTTTACCGACTTTGGTGTTGCAGTCCCCTTCAACGGCAAGATGCTTCCCGTCGGGACCAACCGTTTTCATTTCCTTTTTCTCAATGATGTATTCCAGCACACCGCCGTCGGACATGTCGCCGTTCCCGATTTGCTGAGTAACATTCCCATCGATTTGCGAGAACTTGTCGTGTTTGATCGTGATGTAATGATCGTTGTAGATGAGTTGGTTGTAGTTGTTCTGATCGTTCCCAGCTTTCGCCCCAACGATGTGATGGTGCTCGCCTAGCGTGATTTGCTTCGTGTCGTTTTTGGTCCGCAGGTCCATGTTCTTCTCGGCATGGATATAGACCCGCTCGTCGTCTTTTTTGTCCTCGAACATCAGCTCGTTGTAGCCTTCGCCGCCCATCGTGCTATTGGTTTTCCAATAGCTGCGTGATTTGTGTTCGGGCAGCTTGTAATGCTGTGTTTGCGTTCCGTTGTAGATCGTGCCAGTGACCACCGGCTGGTCCGGATCACCTTCGATAAATTCGACGATGACTTCTTGGCCTACGCGGGGAATCGCGACGAAGCCCCAGTCTTTGCCAGCGGATGGATAAGCGACACGGACCCAGCAACAAATTTTGTCGCCTTCACTAAATCGTTTGTCACGACCGGCGCGGTCCCAGTGAAAATGGACTTTGATTCGACCGTATTTGTCGGTATGGATTTCGTTCCCGCTATCGCCGGCCACCGTTGCTGTTTGAATCCCTGAAATGATTGGCTTGGGCGTCAAACGTTTCGGACGGTACTGCACCTTGGCTGGAATGCATTCGAAGTGATTGGTGTACGCGGCGAGCGTTGCGGCACTACTGAAGGGTCCAGGCTGACTGGCCGAATGTGAGATCTCGGTAATGAGATACTGATCAAGCTGATCCTTGCTGCTGTGATGGTCGGCCAAGGCAAACTTGAATCCGGCGGAAAACGTTTTGCAGGTACTCGTCCCGAGCGTCTTATCGAATCGAGCCTCTTCTTCTTGCAGTCGGCGATTGACCTCTTCGGCTCCATCACCTTCCTTCGTAAATTCACCTGGGTAGTCGTAGAGCTCGTAGTTACTGTTATTGTTCAAACTAACGTAGCCATGTCGGTCTTTGTCGGTGTGCAGATTTTGGGCCGGCCGAATGAAGTCGTAGTCCGTGTGGGCGAACTTCCCAGAAACAAACTCGTACGAATGTTCCCAGCTAGTGATGTAATCGATCAGCTTTTGCCGACCCGCGTTGGTCGGGAATTCAACCGTCGCTTCGACTGCATCGTCGTACGAGCCGAGGTCCGACATGAACATCGTATGCTTGTCTTTTTCGTGCTTGAAGTAGAAAAAGATCCCGTATTGCTCCAACGTTCGGCATAGAAAATTGAAGTCCGTCTCGCGATATTGGACGCAGTGTTCCAGCTTTCGTGACAACAGCAATTTCGCTTTGTCCGTATTGTTCCACGATTTTACGTGGCCGTACGAAGCGACACGGCTGACAAGCTCTTTAAAGACGTCGTCGAGCGATTTCTCAAGTTTTTCTGGCAGATAGATAAACGATCGAGCCGCCCGCGACATAAACCAAATCCAGGGCACCATCCGAATGCGGTAAGTGCGAAACTTCAAGTTGTCACTGTCGGTTTTGTTGATTTCACCCAGCCAAAGATGACTGACATAACCATGAAAAAAACGCTCGCCCTGCTCGCCTCGGTCGAGTCGGATCGCGATTGGCTGGCCGATAACCTTGGCGGGCGTGAGATCTAAAAAAGTCGAGTCAAGTTCGACAAAGAACTCGAACGGCTGGGAAATCGCTTCGCGGCCGCTGAACGAGGTGACGATAGCCCGATCACCGAAAAGGCCTTTGGGTTCGAGTTCTAGTAGTCGATTGGTCATGATTCCGGCTTTCTGGTCAGCTCGCGCGTCGATCTCTCAGGTACAGCACTGTTGTCGCAGCGACAGGTCTTTGGTTGCGTCATTTCTCTGTTTTTTTTGCCGCTTGAATCATCATAGCCGATCGCTCGCAGAAAATTGCGTGAGCAATGCGCGATGGCCGCGAAGTTCAAGAACCGGACGGCTTGCGCAGTACCGCTACGCTCAGGCAGTAGCGGAAGGGCGCGAGCCCTCCGGTTCTTCTTTACATGCGAGATTGCGTGTTGTTATGACCCGACTTCACGTGCCCAAAGAACCGGACGGCTTGCGCCGTACCGCTATGGTTAGGCAGTAGCGGAAGGGCGCGAGCCCTCCGGTTCTTCTTTACATGCGAGATTGCGTGTTGTTGTGACCCGACTTAACGTGCCCAAAGAACCGGACGGCTTGCGCCGTGCCGCTATGGTTGGTGCACAAAAAAAGCGAGCTGGTTTCCCAGCTCGCTTGATGTTCGTTTGCGATTGAAAGCTTAGTAAAACTAAGCTTTTTCGCCTTCTTCGACCTTCCAGCCGTATTTGACGTTGCCCTTCTTGGTGCCCTTTTCATCCATCTCAGTGTAGATGACCTCGATTTCTTCGAAGTTCAACGAGAAGTTTTCCATTGGCTTACTCTGC
>JBGSKY010000071.1:0-9674 GCA_041740995.1 Pirellulaceae bacterium | reverse complement strand
AGGGCTTTGCCCGAGTCGGTGAACGTGTCTAGCGGGAGGTTGAATGCATCTTGGTAGCCGCGGGCAACGGCATAGAGGTGGGGAATGTTGACAAGAGGAATGTCTGTCGAAGCGGGTGCGATCGCGACGACGCCGCGAAGATTGAGCTCCGGCCGCTCTGGATCACCACGAGATGCTTCGTCAATGACGAATTGAGAAGTTACCAGTCGAAATTTCGGAGCCTCCGCTTCTAGCCATTGCTTTGCTTGAGCCTGCAGGACCGCGATCGCGGGATTCTTGCTCGGCCAGGCCGTCGCGTGGCTGACAACTGATGTTTCGATGTATACGGTATCCATGCCAGTATTCTATCGCAACGAACGACCACGTTGACCGAGGCCGAACCAATTGACTCTCCATCACGAGAACCGCGCAAGTCGGCCTTAGGTCCAACGTTCTGTTCGTCCTATGGTTTCCAAGTCCAGGATGCAATGACTTCGTCCAAAGTTTTTGACAACCCGTCGGCTGTCTTTCCTCCACCCATAAGAATGAACACGCGTTCGCGATGAAATACGATGACGCAGTCGACCGGTTGGAGCTCTTTATGTGTTGGCGGAATATTAACGCGAAATCCTTCTTCCTTATCGATTCGGACAGTTTCTTTTTGAAGTGTCCCCTTCCACATTCTTGCAAAAGCCTCTGCGGTTAATTTTGCGTTGGACTCAGTGGGTTTTCCAACATCGACCATAAGCATTCGAGATACGTTTGGGTATGTTTCGCCTTGAATTGTGAGTACGGCATAGGTTTTCCCTGTTCCCCTATTAGGATTCCAGTTCTTGGGAACCTTGAATCTTGCGTACTTTATGTCACAAACAAGTGTCGATTTATCGAGTGGATCAGTGGTTACGCTCAGACGGTCATCTTGCGCGGATGCTGGTAAGGCGCTCGCCACAAGCAGAATAACAATGAAAGCATTTCGAAGCATAGAATGTTTCTCGGTAATGAGTTTTAACTGCTTAAATGGGAGCAAGAACGATTTCGCAGTGCGATCAAGAGTTTGACGGTGGTGTCTTTTTGGTCAATAGCCACAGGCCAATCGATAGCGAGACCAGAAATGGTAAAAAGGCACCGACCATTCGACTGACGCCTAGGCCAGAAGGATCATCGAATGGAATTGTAGGGGTTACAAACGAATTTTTGATTGCCAGGTATGCCAAGGGTATTGAAAGTACAATGCATGCTATCCCGGCACTATTCTTGTTACGCATCGAGTACTTTCTAAATTGGACGAACGAATCCATGTAAGTCCTGGGTTTGGGGTGGGAGTCATTTGAATAAAATCTGGCGACTCTGACCCGTGATCAACTCTGTGCGCAAACACAGCGAGTCACAAAATTCCAAACCCAAACCCGAAGGACGAATTCACTATGAAAATTCTCGCTCTCGACCTCGGCCCAGTCAAGTAACACCGCTCAATACCACGTGCTGCTTTTTTGACGCAAAGAATTGCAAACGTCGTCATGGAAATTTTCGGACCGTCGGGATGGATCAATGAACTTACCATGAGCCATGGCTTCAAAAAACTTGTCTGTAGCGCTAACGATGAAGCGTGGAAGTCGTCCAGCGTTTAACGTAAGACGGATCGTGATGATTCGTATAAGCCCGCACGCTTGACCGCACTGGGTGAACGCTCCACCGTGCATATGCCTTCGCCTCGTGTCTGTTTCGTACGAGCTATTCGTTTGGTATCATGACTCCTGTAAGATTATCGGAACTAAACACAGGGGACTGAGAACTGACACTGAGTTCCGCACCCTACAAACTCACGCCCATGTTGGGCGTACTTGGACCAAAGTCGCTGGGCAGCCGCTTCCTTTTGATGGCTCGATTCCGGCGACTCGATTAGCGAGGCATTTCGGTTCGTAAGATGAGGTTTTAACTTGTGGGAATTGGGCGGCGCGAATTCATAAAAATATTTGGAGCGACTCTTGCAACGTTAGCTGCAAGTCCTGCGGATGCCGTTTCATTGGTCGAGGATTACTACCTCAATCGCAAACTGGGGATAGGTTTCCAAAAACCAATCGGATGGTCCTTTATGGACGTTAAAGAAATGGGACTTGTAAAGTCAGGACAACTTCTGGCAATTGATGATGAGGTGGCTGCTGGGGAACTTCTGGATTCGATGGACCTACCTTTCGTGTCCGTATCGCATCGCCCCAAGACATCGGACAGCTTTGCCCCGAGTGCCCAATTCTATCTGATTGATAATAATCCAGTGCTGGCAGAGTTGTTCGATCTGGGCGACCAGCTTGAGCGTGTCTTGCGAGAATTGAAGGGCGAAGAAGTGTCCTGCCCTGAGCTACCTGCGACAATCAAGTGGCTGCATGAAGATGCGAAGGCTTGCAACGATGCGTTACGATCATTCGAAGTCATTTCCCAACCTAACGAGTTTCAGCTTTCGGCATGCGATGCAGCGGAATATACGGCTACTTATTTGTTCGAGCATCAGAAACTGACACATCCAACGCTGGTTCGTACGAGGACTATTTTCGTGAATCATCGGATAGCGTCCTATTTGATCCGCCTCGTTGATTCTCCTGCTGCCGATTCTGTCAATGAGTTCAACTTTGATCGCTTCGTTGCCAGTATCCAATTAGTCTAAAATATCGGGTGCGGCTAATCGAAAACTTGGAAACTCGATCAATTATCACACCGCCCTAGTTTGCCGAATAAGCTAACTATCCTTCTACCGTTTCGATCGTTTGCTATTCCTTCGCTTTAAAACATGATATCTCGATTGCCCAATTGGGTTTGGGTTGGCGGTTGGTTGCTAACTTCGATAGCCGGTTTCATCAATGCGGTTGGCTTTCTTGGCCTCAGCCACGAAGCGGTGACACATCTAACGGGAACTGCAACAGCTCTTTCAATCGCCGTTACCGCCGCCGATATTAAAACAACGACTCATCTACTCATGCTTGTTGGAGCGTTCTTCGGCGGATCAATTTTCAGCGGTTTTATCATCCAACAAAGCACGCTTCAACTTGGACGAAGATATGGATTGGCACTTTTCATTGAATCCCTTCTTATCATTCTTGCAATTCCACTTTTGATGCGTGAATTTGCATTTGGATATTATCTGCTTTCATTTGCCTGCGGACTCCAGAACGCGATGGCGAGCTCCTATTCGGGCGCCGTGATTCGAACGACGCATATTTCTGGAATGGTTACAGACATGGGAATCATTTTGGGCCATTGGTTGCGTCGACTGCCGCCCGATCTTATTCGCTTCAAGCTGTATGCTACGATGATTTCAGGATTCGTTTTAGGCAGCATGATTGGCGCCGTTCTTTTCCAAAAATTTTCGTACGCTGCGTTGTCAATTCCAGCGGCGATGACAGGTGGAGCCTCGATCGCTTATACAATTTACACCTTCAAAAAGAAGAACTAGGTTTTTCTACGACAACAACATCATCACCGCCGTTAGTCCACTCCGCATCGTCACCGAACCAAAGTCACTAGGTCATCGCGTAGCTTTCTGGACATTCTTGATAGGGAACGTTCCTCAACGCAAACGATGGTCCTCGTTGCTCTGTTCCAACAGGGTAACAAACGCATCGAATCGCTTTGGACAAGAATTATTAATGGAAAAGCGGTGGGATTTCAGCGGTAGTTTCGTAGAGTATGCTTCGCAGAAATTGCGGCAGACAATGGAATCTAAGATCACGAAGGAAAAACATGGTCACGCTCTGAACAGTCGGACTTGCCAGATATCAAATATGCACAAAGCATAGAAAAGTTGGAGCTTGATTCGACTATCTCGTCCTTACGAACTGATCAAATCTTGACGTAGATCTTTCGCTGGTACATCCAATACAAAATCAGCCAAATAATTAATAGGATTATGCCGCCACCGACCAATGACGAGTACAGTTCGCCGACGAAATAGGAATCCCAACTCGTACCAAAATGCCGCTGCATGTTTTCACGAATGAAACCGGGCATGAACCAATCCATGACATACGCAACGATCGAGTTCATGCCCAAGACGACTAGCGGAAACGCCCAACCGCGATAGCCTGCGATATCGCAAATCCAATGCAATAGGCCCAGTACAACGAAACACCATCCACCGCTGACCATTACCCATGACGGTGTCCAAATTCTCTTGACGTTGGGACAAATTCCAGTTGCGTCCAGAGCATAACCGACAGCTAAAAGTGCAACGGCAGCAATCGCAAAGCGGGTTAAGACCGCTCTTGCAGGATGTTCTTCATTGAGCCATCGTCCAGCGACTAATCCTAAGAGCATCGTCGCCAGAGTAGGTATGAAGCTGAGCGTCGCGTAGCCTCCGCCGTTGGAAACAAATGGCTTCGATCTCGGGAAAAGGTTTAAGAACCAAGTATCAAACCACCAAGCGAGATTGCTGTTCATGTTCCAGTGAGCAGCAAAGCCCTGTTGCAGATGCGGCCAATCGGCTTGGACACCCACGCCTGCATAATCAAAATCGCTCGCCGGAAGTGCGAACAATGCGAAGGCCAACCAGTATCCAACCAATATGACTCCGATTGCCACCCAAGTGAACCTGCGGGCCGTGATGGCAATTAACACAAGCGGCAAATATCCCAAACCAATTTGCGTTAGCGTATCTTCAAAAGTCCAATAGGTTTGCTCTCTTCCGAATGACCTTAGGAACACGCCCAGAAGTACAAGAACTAAGCTTCGCCACGCTGCATGAAATATTAAATTGCGATCGCTCTGTCCACGACGCCGTCGGCTGGCGATCGAAAATGCTAGAGCGGTGCCGACTAAGAAACTAAAACCGGGCTGAATCAGATCATGCAATGACATGCCACGCCAAGCGACATGATCCCACTGAAAACAGAGCCAACCCCAAAAGCGATTGTCAGGTAGCTGTTCAGAAATTTTGCAAAAACCAAACACATGGGCCAGCATCATGAACATGACCCAACCACGAAAAACATCGATGGACCATAAGCGACGAGGAGCAGTGGTTTCAACGGTGCTAGCGAGCGTGGACATCTCGGTTACTTTCAAATCAGCTGGGGGCGAAGCATGGTTTCGGAGAAGCAATCTTAGTCGTCGTCCGCATCGCAATTTCCCGTCCAAGCGACGCTTGCCAATCGTCGGTCAGGACCGGCCCTGGCCGACGCGGAGATAAACTGCAAAGGAAAATTAGTCGGTGTGGCAACTAACCGATGAGTCGATCAATTGGCTTGCCACCAAACTGGCTGAGTTGTTTAAATCGGCCGGCGTGATAGTAAGTCAGCTTATTATCATCCAGCCCTAAAAGCTTTAGCAAGGTGACGTGAAAATCCCGAACGTGGTGGACCTCTTCAACGGCTGTCATTCCCGTCTCGTCAGTCGCGCCGATTGTGTGTCCCGCATTGCAGCCACCGCCGGCAAGCCAGATGGTCATCGCATTGGGATTATGATCACGGCCATAAGCCACTCCGCCACGTACGCCATTGTCGGGCGTTCTACCAAATTCTCCGCACCAAACAATCAAAGTGCTGTCCAATAGCCCGCGCTGTTTTAGATCCGTAATCAACGCAGCAATGGGTTTATCAACACCGGCCACCAAGTTGCCATGCGCTCGTTCAATATAATCGTGGCTGTCCCAGGAACCGTTGTAAAGCTGGATGAAGCGGACTCCTTTTTCGACCATCTTTCTAGCCAATAAACACTTTCTTCCAAACGCTTCGGTTGAATCGTTTCCAATACCATACATCGCTAAAGTCGCCGCGTCCTCGTCAGCGAGATCGATTGCGTCGGGGACTTCCATTTGCATTCGAAAGGCTAGCTCGTAGCTCTCGATTCGTGCTTTCAAAGCGTCGTGTTCTGGATGTATTTCGGCGTGAGCAGAATTGAGTTCCGCCAATAAGTCCAAGCTCAAGCGTTGACGCTGGGAAGTTATGCCGCTGGGTGGTTGTAGATCCAGAATTGGCGAACCTTTCGGACGCAAAGGAGTGCCTTGATAGAAGGCTGGCAGGTATCCATTACTCCAATTCGCGGCGCCGCCTTGTGGATACGAGACTTCCGGCAGTACTAAGAAGCCAGGCAAGTTTTGATTTTCGCTACCCAAGCCGTACGTTACCCAAGCTCCCAAACCTGGATCGCCACCAAAGCGATTACCGCAATTCATTTGATACATGGCGGTCGGATGATTGACACTATCAACTTGGCAGCCACGGAAGAAACACAGCTCATCAGCAACGCCTGCCAAATGAACCCAATTTTCAGCCATGTCCGCACCGCTCTCGCCATGCTTTCCGAAACGAAAGGGGCTTTGAACGTAATATCGCTTGCCGCTTTCCATCGCCGACTTTTGTTCGCCTTGTCGCGTGAACTCTTGAAGATGAAGCTTTGCCAAAGACGACTTCGGGTCAAATGTATCAATGTGCGATGGCCCGCCTTCCATCATCAAGAAAATGCAATTCTTTGCTTTCGCGGCGAAATGCCCGGTCTTTGGAGACATTGGGCCGTCGCTTGATTGGCTTGCAAGCTCATCGCTTGAAGCATCTTGGGACAGCATCGCCGAGAGAGCAACACTGCCGAGCGAAGTGCCCATGCTGTATAGAAAATTTCGTCGAGCGTTCATAATAAGCAGTTCAATTCGCGATCAATTCTTGATCTTCTATTTTTTGTTTGGTGCACGTTAGCGGCAAGTTCTACAAGCGATCGACGAAGTAAACTATCGCATCGTTTTGAAAAAATTGCATCAATACAAGTAGACAAACTCGTTGCAGTTCATCAGCACGAGACAGAGGTCGGCCAAGGCTCTTGTTTTGCGGTCGCAATCGGAAGGTTGTAAATCGGGCACAAAATCTTCAACAGCGTAAAGCGTCTCTGTAAAAGCGAACTTTTCACCAGTGTTTTCTTCGACCGCTTCACGAGTAATCTGCTTCGGCGGTTGAGCTTCATGTTCGATGTGATTGGTCAACATCGATTCAACTTGCCGCCAATGCTCAATGCACCGCGTGATTTCTTGCGGCGAAGCGGACCGACAAAAGAGTCGATTGTAGATCAGTCCAATCACCGCTTCATCATCTTGGCCGAGCTTGATTGAACGGTTGGCCAGCGCCAGCGCTCGAGCGTGCGAGTGGTTGCTATTAAACATTGCGAAAACCTGTGGTGTGACCGTTGACGCGTCACGTCGTTCACAGGAAAAATCGGGCGAGGGCGAATTAAAAACCTCCAAACTGGGATCAATGACGCCGCGTAGTTTCAAAATATAGATTGACCGCCGATTACGCTGCGCAGGTTCTGGGCTTGGCGTCCAAGCCGCCGCGAATGTTCCCATGACCTGACGTGGTTGTAACGCGACTTCGGAGTTAATGATTGGACGACAAGGAATTCCGCCTTCCGCCAAGTTCAGTTCACCGCTGACAAAGAGCATTGAGTCTCGCAGCTCTTCCGCACTTAATCGACGTGGTTCAAACGCGGCATAGCTGTTGCGTTCTGGATCGAGCTCGTTCAGTTTTTTTGGATCAGGGTGCGCTGTACCGCGACGATAGGCGGCCGAATTCATCATCACACGATGCAAAGATTTAAGCGACCATTGGTTTGCGACTAGCTCACCGGCAAGCCAATCCAAGAGGTCTGGATGTGTTGGTCGCTTTCCTGTCGAGCCAAAATTATTCGGGTTGCCAGCAATTGCCCGACCAAAATGCCATTGCCAGAGACGGTTCGCAATGACGCGGCTGGTGAGAGGATTTTTCGGATTGGCGACCCAGTTTGCAAACGTGAGCCTTCGGCCAACGATGGCATCAGGAATGTCCGCCGGAGCTTGATCGGCCAAAACACTGAGCACCCCTGGCATCGTTTTCAGTGTTGGCGAAAAAGGATCGCCGCCGGCGAGTATTGCCGTCTGCTCAAGTTCACCCTCGGTCATCGGTTTATCCGCGACTCGAAGCGGTGTGTAGACCGCTGTCAATGATGGCGTGCGACCACTGTAGACGGCCAACGCAAATTCGTCGTATCGATCAAACTCCCAGGCCAAACGCTGCAGTCCTTTTCGAGCGACACGCTCTTCGCCGAATTCTTGCGGCGTAAATCCGACGTTCACCGGTGGGTAATCTTGTTCGTCGAAGCCTTGTTTCTTCATCAATGCACGAGCAGCTTCGAATTCGTTTTGCTTTTCTCCTTTTCGTTTGGCATTCTTTAACGCCTTGTCCCATGCTGATCGATCTTTGCCCTGTGCATCGAACCACTTGATCGCATTGGCCAGCTTGATTTGATCCATCCGCGCTAGCGTTTGATTGTAATCGTCGCGCATCTTCTCTAGATATCGCTTTTCTTCGAATCCGGTTTGATTCTCTGCATCGAGGAACGCAGCGGCTCGTTCGGCAAGCTGCGTCGTCGCGAAAACCGCTTGGACGCTGTAATAATCCTTCGTCGGAATTGGATCGAATTTATGATCGTGGCAGCGGCAACATTGTAATGAATGACCGAGAAACGTTTCTCCCACGGCATTGGTGACATCGTCAAGAAATCTTTGGCGAGCGACTTTCGCGACCTCCATCCCTGTCAGTTCCCATGGACCCATGCGGAGAAATCCAGTCGCGACCAACATGGTTGGATCATTGGGATCAATTTCATCGCCAGCGATTTGTTCGCGAATGAATTGATTGTAAGGCACGTCGTTATTGAATGATCGAACGACATAGTCGCGATACCGCCACGCGTTGCCTCGTTCGTAGTCATTTGCGAAACCAGACGAATCCGCATAGCGCGTTACGTCCAACCAATGCTGGGCCAAGCGTTCACCATAACGAGGCGATTCCAGCAACCGATCGACGAGGTCAGCAAACGCCTCGGTGTCCGAGTGTGGATCTTGCGAGAAACGCAATACCTCTTCGGGAGTCGGAGGCAGCCCAGTCAGATCGAAAGTCGCTCGAAGGATTAGTGTTATTCGATCTGCTGGCGGGGCGACGATCAAATCTTCTGGCATTGAAGCATCAATCAAATAGTCAATTGCAGACGGAACATCTTTAGGCACGTTGATCGGCTTTATTGGCTGATATGCCCAGAGCCCTTTTGGATCGTAGCGACGATTCGTCCAAGCCTCATCCAGCCCTCCCGAAGTTTTCACGGTAATTCCATCTTCGACTGACCATTCGCTTGCGAAGCCATGTTCGATCAACTTGATTCGCTCCACATCAGGCCACTTGGCACCGCTTGCGATCCAATCTCGCAACCATTCGATTTGCGTTGCGTCTAAAGCTTCGCTTTCTTTGGGCGGCATGGCGGAAAATTCAGTTTCGCTGCGTTGGACAGCTAGATAGATCGAGCTTTCGTCGGGCTTGCCATCCACGATTCCATGTGCGCCGCTGTCGCCGCCGCGTTTGATCGTATCAAGTTGCCGAAGATCTATACCGCCTTCGATTGAGTTTGGGTCTTTGCCATGACAACCCAGACATTTCTCGCGCAACAACGGAGCGATACGTCGCACGAAAAGGACTTCGCTATGTTCATACTCGTCCGTTGATTCGAAAGCCGAGCACGAGTGGGCGAAAAGGCCAAACAAAGTGAGAGTTTGAAGCAGTCGCATTTGAAAAATATAGCTTTAGATTTGTAACTACGAGGCGTCGATGTCGTTAACGACGGATACATTGTGGCTAACGCTGTTCCTGATCGATCGGGAACTGTGTGTCATTCTGCTTACGTTCGATCCTCGA
>JBGSKY010000070.1:0-2415 GCA_041740995.1 Pirellulaceae bacterium | reverse complement strand
CCAATCGAACGACGACTATTGATAATATGAAATGTGATTCTAAAGCTAGATTGAGATTTGAAAATCAGACGAATTTATAAGTTTTCGAAATGTTAAAAAGTGAATTCTTCGCATCGCTATTTATATCAAAAAGCTTATTGTTGTTTGCTCCTTGTAAACCCAATTTTTGTCGATGGCATTGCCTATTTTTGATGTTTGCGTTGTGCTCAATGCAACTCAACTGTTCAGGCGTCGCCGAAGAATACATGATCCAATTCGATGGAGATGCGTTTGACAATCCGATTCTTCAAATACACCCACCGGCTGATAAGACCGTGGAAGTGATGTCGGTTGATGGTAATGGTTTGTCGATCCGACAGCAGGAAGATGACACAGGAGCTGGCCAAGCCTGCGGTTTCAAGGTCTTGCTTACAGCTACGGGCGATTTTACATTTGACCTAGCATTTGCATGTTCAGAGTTGCAACGCGTTAATGCTGGTTGGGGGCAAGGACTCGTCATCCGAATTCCAGTTGAAGACAAAGCTGGAACAGTGGTGACGTTTGGCTGGACCACAACAATCAATTCTGGTCCGGAGCTTTTGATCGCTCGCGAAGTGCCTTTGCGGCCGGTGCAGTCGGAGTATATCCGCCGATCGTACGACTTTAGTGACGGAACGCTCAGAGTTCAACGAGACGGTGAGAGATTCGATTTTTCGGTGATACAAAAGGGTGAGAGCACAACGGTAGAAAGCCTGGCCATCGGAAGGCAAAAGATAGGTAACATCGAAGTCGCGTTCACTCGTCAGAAAAGCGGAAATGCTCCAGCAACTTATCTTGTCAAAAATCTGGCTTTCAAGAGTCCAAACAAGATTGAACGCACTATTTTAGAATCTCGACGGCAAATATGGTGGACACCGGTTGCTGCCTCGGTGCTTTTTCTGTTGATCGGATTGGCGATTCGGCGTCAATTAATGCTGGTGGAGACTCAAACGAATTGACTGGGGTGTGCTTGAAAAAGCAGCGTAAGCTTCCGGCTTGCGCTGCGATTTAGCGCACTGGCCCAGGCATTCGGTCACGGTCAGACCGAAGTACAGTATTCAACATCGGCTGGTGAATTGTTGGTCAATACGATTTCGTAAGCTCGCTGGGCCGATCCAACTTGATAGCCCTCAGGTGATTCATGCACTCCTAGGTCGCAGGTCGCGGCAGCGTGCGGACGTCGTGCGGCAAGCTGTAAGTCGCTGGTGATCTCCGCCAGTATGGATTCGATCACTTCCTCGGCCTTTGCATTCATGCCAAGTTGCAACATCTGCTGGCAAGCCACGAGGCGCTGGCTGAGCCAAGCTTCACGATTGGTTACCGCAGGGCATGAGCCAGTATCTGGTCGTAAGGTCGATTGATTCGACAATTCACCTCGCAAGATCGCGACGGAGCGATCGGCGGTGATACCGATCTTTGCTGTTCGGCCCGCGCAGTCCAATAACCGGACTTCGATCCCGTGATCAGGAAAGACGATGGTCTGATCTATTTTTCGAGCCAATACAAGCATTATCGTTAAATCCCTACAACTACATGAACAAGTGTTTACGTAAAAAGCGGTCAGAGGATAACACTTTTTAGGCGGTCTAGAAAAGAGCGATTTGGGAAGTTTTTCGAAAATCCCATCGCGCTTTTGCATGCTATTGACTGCGATCGATCGTATTTACTCGAACGCCATCCATCAGAGCAGAAATCATCACCGAATTGATTCCTGACCCGATACCAAGCATCGCGGTCGGTAGATCACGTCGAATCTGGTCATTTTCCAGGGCGACTGCTAGGGCAGTCGGAAGCGCCACCGAACCGGTGTTGCCAAGCCATGAGAACGTCGCGTAGTCCTGCTCGATTGGTAATCCAAGACGATCGAGAATTAGCTTGCGATGCACATGTCCGACTTGATGACTCACGCTGGAGCCGAACGATTGCGGGGTGAGTTGTGATTCGGCGAGCAAGAGCTCAAACGCCTCCGCACCGGTTTGAACACCCATTTCAAGCAATTTCTCTGAGTCAGTTTCCATTAGCGGCTGCATCGCCGTTCCGGCTTGGTCAGTGTCCGAAGTACACAATTGACTATGTTGCGTGTTAGCAATCGCGACTGCAAAATCGATTGGTGCACCGCCAAACTGACGTCGATCGACCAAGAGCCAAGCACATGCTCCGGAACCGATCGTTAACGAAGCAAATGCGCCCTTGATGGACTTTCGTGTCAGCGAGTGATCGGCGTTCAGCGATTGAATTGTCGATTCCATCAGTCCTCGCGAATTTTCAGTTCCGACAACGATCCCTGCCGAGATCAAACCGCTTTCAATCATCATTGCGATCTGTACTGCGCCGTTAAGCAAGCCGAGGCAAGCGTTGGATACATCATAAACCCAGGCTTGACGGGGCAGGCCCAAC
>JBGSKY010000069.1:0-1727 GCA_041740995.1 Pirellulaceae bacterium | reverse complement strand
CTCCGCTTTCGATTGCATTCGCAGCGCAAGCGTGGCGGCTCTTAGGCGCTGCTCTTCCAATTGTCATTGATCAACCGACGAACTTACAAGCTCGCAGCGATATGCAGCTTGGAGCTTATCTAGCCGGAATGGCAATCGAGTCATCGATGCTTGGTGCAGCCCACGCATTGGCCAATCCGTTGACGGCTCGATTCGGTATACCGCATGGCCAAGCTGTCGGAGCGATGATGCCACAAGTTATTCGATCGAACGGTCGATTGCCCAAAGTTGCTGACATGTACGCCGAACTCGTGCGAACTTCGGCGCTGATATTTGACGCCAGCGCAGCAACATCGAGTTCATCTGTTGAGCGACTCGCAGATTGGTTTTCCGAGTTGTTGATACACACTGGTTTGAAGAACCAGCTCCGTGACCTCGGACTCACACAGCTTGACCTCGCCGATTTGGTTCCTGATGCAATGCCGCAATGGACGCGGCAACATAATCCAATACTCTTTGACGAAATGGACCTAATGGCTGCTTATGAAGCGAGCTGGTAAAGCTAGGCTAAAAGTTCTCGATAAGCCTTCATCGTTTGTCGCGTGCTTGTCAAACTGTCGGGCAACGGGATGACTTCCGCCGAAAGATAACCGCAGTAGTCTATTGATCGTAGTGCGGCAATAATCGGCGTGTAGTCGATATGCCCGAAGCCAACAGCGCGACGATTGGAGTCTGCAAAGTGAACATGCCCGACAGCTTGGCCGGCTTCAAGCAAAGCTTTTGCGATCGAGCTTTCTTCGATATTCATATGAAAAATATCGCACAAGAGCTTCAAATTATCGCTGCCAGTTTGCTTAATAATTCCAAGCCCGTGCTCCACAGTATTAAGCAAGTTGGTTTCGTAGCGATTGAGTGGCTCAATCAGTAACTCGACTGCTGACTTTGACGCATACTCTGCCAATTCGGCCAACGACGCCGCCAATACACTCCGTGCCGACTCGATATATTTTGAAGATTCCGCTCGCCCTTGCATTGATCCGATAATCACTGGCGTTTGCCAAGGTGAAACCGCATCGATGATTCGTTTTACAAAATCAATTGCCTGTTGCCGCTTCATTGCGTCCGGATCGATCAAGGTCAGTTTGTGTCGAACCCATCCAGCGCCCGTTCCCGCAGCAGCGAACAACAGATCATAGTCTTCAATTACCGCAGCAAAATCGGAATGCGCAAAGACGTCTGGCGAACCCGCAAATATTTCGACTGCATCAAATCCATTCTGTTTGGCAATTTTGCAAGACTCCGGAATTGGATCCCATAAAACAAACGGACCACCGCAAGCTTCTTCCACCAAACTGATTGTGATTGCTGATTTCATTTTTTCTTGGATAAAGATCTATGGCAAATTGCGAAGCTGCTAGTTTAACAAAAGTCACTGGCTCACCGATGAGGGTTCGACAACATCAAAATCAGGTTTGAACTCAGCCCTGGTACTTCTTGAAATTTTCGGCCTGTTCGAAAATGTCTTTGTAGACCTCGTCGCGGTCGATGGGTGGGTAGCCGTGTTCGGCGAGAAGAATGATTAAGTCCACCTTGAGTTCGGCCTTGATGTCGGTGCGTTGGCTCCAGTCCGTGTACTTGGCTTTGTCGTCGACGATGACTTTGACTTTCTTCGCCAAAATCAGCAGCTTGTCTTCGGGGTAAACAAAGTCGTACTTGATCGTCAGGGCTTTCAGGATGTCGTAGAACGC
>JBGSKY010000068.1:0-1578 GCA_041740995.1 Pirellulaceae bacterium | reverse complement strand
GCGGCAGTAGATGGCGAAGGAAAGCCGATTCTCAAGCCGGTTGAAATCATGTCAATCGTGATTACTGAGCAAATGGAAGAAAACACGATGTCGCTTGTCGTCAACGCGAGGCTTTTAGATAAAGTCGCGCTCGACGAATTCGGTACTCGGTTTTCGCGTGTTGGCGATCCTGTTGAGTGGGTAGATGACGAGGGTTCGCACGATGATCGCTGGTGGCATATTCCGTTGGCCTACGAGTGGGATACAAGCGCCTTCGCTGGTAAGGAAGATGTTTACGGGTCGTTTTACGAAACTGCGTTACAGACACCATTTTCGGAGTTTCATGGAATGCCGCGCGGACCGATCCCGCCAGAGCAAAGAGAACGTGAACTTGTCTCAGAGGTTGCGTTCGGCGGTCCGAGTAGTTCGCCGAATCCAGAAAGCTCACTCAGCGCGATACGAGTGCCAGCGAGGATTCGACCGGCCCGGGTCACAACAGTTGATGACCTATCAACCGATCGCTCGCCGGGCTATGGCCGGACCGATAGCTTTATCGGCGTTAACGTGGCGATCCAGTTGGACCGTAGCAGTTATTTGCAGTTCAAGGCCGACACGACATATGAAGTCAATTCGGGCGTTGTGCATGTGCCACTATCGAAGCCACGAACGGTTAAAGTTACGGTGCCGCATCCTGGCATGTCCGACACTATTGAACACCTTCAATTCACGACGACATCTATTCGATTGCATCAACCGATTAGCAAACGACGGATTCACATGATCGCAAGTAGATTGCATGAGGCCCCTGAAGTTCCGACGCATATCACCTTGATTCAAAAAAACATGGTTCAAGAGATATTGTTGAATTCGGAAATCTTGTTTTCTACCCCTCAGCTGACCGATACGAACCTGGCTACTGTCCACAACGCCGAAGCAAGGTTTATCTACGGAATGTCGCGGCCGCTGCGAGTGCCTCAACCTGGCTACGAAGGAATCGCAGAAGACTCTTATCAGATCGCTCGCGATCCTCGCATCGCAAATCAGCCCTCGGTATATGCCGCTCGCGTTGCAAAAGTCCAAGATCCTGCAAACCTGATCCAGGACAACACGCCCGCTTGGCCGATCAACTTGAATCCTGAGTAAGCTGAATAACCAATTGGCGTTTTCGAACGAAGTCAGCGAGTCAGCGAAAAAAGTAAATTGTCGGCCAGCAAAAACGATTGGATCAAATTAAACTCAGGGGCCGACACCCAACTTCACTAACGTAAACTCGATTACTATGCTTGAATCTACCGATTGGTTCGTGCGTCACACCGACGGCGGCCAGTATGGCCCGTATGATTGGTCACAAATTGTCAACTATGCGAAACAGAAACGTATAGTCGCTGAAAACGAGCTCAAGCACGAAACGCTTACAAAAGGTCGATGGATAGCAGCCGGTAAAATCAAAATCCTGAAGCAGTATTTTGTCGATGCAGAGCGAATAGAAAAGCCTAGCCTAAACATTCCACCTGACATCAACCCGTCCATCGAGAAGAAAATCGACGTAGCAAG
The DNA here is from genome assembly GCA_041740995.1 of Pirellulaceae bacterium. Taxonomy (GTDB): domain Bacteria; phylum Planctomycetota; class Planctomycetia; order Pirellulales; family Pirellulaceae; genus JBGSKY01. The sequence continues at coordinate 45 of JBGSKY010000068.1, read as the reverse complement.
TTTATTTGCAGTCGAGTCGCCACGCCCAGCAATTGCTAAAGACAA
>JBGSKY010000067.1:0-7054 GCA_041740995.1 Pirellulaceae bacterium | reverse complement strand
CTTTTCGGATAGGCTCTGACTCAAATCGCGAATTCGAATCTTGCGATAGGCAACTTCATCGTTGTGATCTTGCAGACAAATGTGTCCGCTAGTTGGTTCCCCAAAACCGGGGTACGCGGCGAACTTACTGGCCGCGACTTTCGCGTTCCAATCGTCACTTCCCTTGACATACTCGACATATTTTTGGCCGTTGATGTAGTGTTCACATTTCTCTGGAGTAATGACCAAACGCAACTCGTTCCACTCTCCGGCTGGTTTGGTAGCGTCGATATCGGCTGCATAAAGCTGGTAGAGCCAACCGCATTTTTGCGGATCATGTCCGTCGACATTATCTTGAATTTGAACTTCCGGACCCGATTGCCATGCCGTGTCACCTTTTTCAGTGCAATGAAAAATTAAACCGCTGTTGCCAGCCGGACTGATTTTGAATTCTAGAACCAACTCAAAAGCGGAGAACTGATCCCTGGTAATTAAATCGCCCGCTTTGCCAGAATGAGTCATTGCGCCGTCGACAATTTTCCAGCCATCGCTCACAGAATCTTTTTTGTAGTTTCTCCAACCATCAAATGATTTACCGTCGAAAAGCATCTTCCAGCCCGCAGATGCTTGATCGGCAGTCAGCACATCGACAGTTGCTGCCTCCGTCTCTTGAGCATCAAGTTGCAGATTGCAATTCGCGAAAGTCACAATCAAAGCACAACAAATTTCGCGCACGCGGACAGATATAAAGTTAACCATTTTCAGAATTCTTTAACACAGAGAGGGAGGATTCACTTCGCGCTGTCGAACTAAGGCATGCTGCTGACGGTCATCCGCGACCTAGTCTTCCAGAAGACAAAATTTCAGCAATCGTCCGTAGCGAAAACAAATTGGGTGGGCAGGCAGGCCTCTTAGTGTACTTGTCGAAGCGAGATTCAACAATCATTGAGCTTGCGTTTTGGCTCTCAACGAATACTAGTTATTGCAAATGTCGAAGGAAACGTCAGGTGAGTCGAGCTAAAGCTTGAGTAACTAAAAGCTATACGAAGCGTTCGTGTAACGGATGTTTCCAAAGGTTGAAAACTATTCCGACTTGCAGAAGTGCAAGGAAAAGAAAATGAGAGCGGAGAGATTCGAACTCTCGACCTGCGGATTAAAAGTCCGATGCTCTACCGACTGAGCTACGCTCCCTGAGGGGCCAATTTTGTAAAGTTATTCGCTGAAATAGTCAACCCTTGTCACAGACTAATTACTCCTCGTTTGGATCAGGGTAATTGCGTCAACCTTAAGGCTCAATCGGTCCCAACGCGATTAACCGTGTTCGCAGAAAAATCTTCCTCAAAGCGAAATCTGTACCCGCCAGGTACGCTTGCAACAAAACTGTTACCGCCATTAATCTTTGTTGATTAACGCAGTTTTATGACCAACGTGATCAACCGCGGTACAAATTTAATTTGCTTGGCCGGCACAGTCTGGATTCGGCCCTAAAGCTGTATCAATTTAAAGCCAAAATCGGCGATGCGGGGCCATCGTCGGGACTGGCTAAAGTGAAATTCTAATACTTTAGTGATAAACGAGGTTGTGCGGAACTTGAATAAGCAGCAAAGTCTTTTCTTCAGACATGCGAATTTTGACTGAGTAAAGCTTTGGTCGGTTTAAGAAAAGCCGGTAAGGGACTTGCGACAGGGGCAAGAACCGCATAAAAATGCGACTTAGCCGGAGGATAGCCGAATGGTTAGGAAACTGATTCGAAATCAGTCGCCGGGAAACCGGTTGAGGGTTCGACTCCCTTGTCCTCCGCTCTCGCAACGCCTTGCACAGAACCGCAACGCACAGCAAATTCGCTAGTTTTCATGCGGTTCTTTTGTTCGCTGATCGGCGAATTACGAAACGTCGGTTTCGCACCCTCTCGCAACGCTTCGCACCCCACCCAAAGTAGCAAGTTTTGGAGCGTTAATATGTGCCAGTGTCTACAAGATGCTGAGGCGCTGTGATCTGATCGGCATCGGTTGTGACAAAAAAATACCCCGCGTTAGCAGGGCATGAAAGGGGCGTTTCCGAAGAAGCGGAGCCCTACGTGAATTTCCTTACTATGATTTGCAGGAAACAGCACTCGGATACACTTCCCAAGAGGATAGCGAGGCAAGACAATTTTTCCAAGTCACAGTAATTGGAATCTTTTCAGTGGTGTCATTAAGGATGAGTCAAGTTAAGAAATCATTCGGTCTAGGAATCGATCTTGGCAGCAGTTCGATCGGTTGGGCGGTTTTGAATTTAGATCCTGGCGGGCAACCCAATGGCGTGCTGGCAATGGGCGTTCGGCGTTTTGAAGCTGGAGTTGCAGGCGACATTGAGAACGGACGCGACGAATCCAAAGCGATCAAGCGTCGCTTAAAGCGCGGTCCGCGGCGTCAACACTGGCGGCGGCAGTGGCGAATGAAGAACTTGTTCGTTCAGTTGTGCGTGGCAGGTTTGCTACCTCCAACCAGCGATCATTCTCACGATTCTCGACACCAAATGATACTTGAACTTGATGGCACGCTTCGCGCAGAATTTCCGGTTAAGACTCATGCCGATGAACATCTGTTGCCATATCGGATCCGAGCTTTGGCGCTAAAGCAAAAAGTCTCAAAATTTGCCTTCGGTCGCGCCTTGTACTCTTTGGCTCAGCGACGAGGTTTCTTGTCGAATCGCAAAGCGAACTCCAATGACGATGAGCTTGGCGTGGTCAAAGCCGGGATCGCGGAATTAGATGAAGAGATGACAGAGAGTGACGCCGTGACTCTAGGCCAATATTTTGCGAAGCTTGACCCCGAACAAACCGCCCTTCGTCGTCGTTGGACTGCCCGTCGAATGTTCTTGAAAGAGTTTGAAATGATTTGGGAATCACAGGCTCGATTCTACCCTGAGCTTGAATCATTCAAGAAGAAGATTCAACAGGCGATCTTTTACCAGCGACCGCTTAAGTCGGCAAAAAACTTGATTGGCAGATGCGAGTTGGCACGGATCAAAACCAAGATTGATGGTGAGACAGCCTATATCCGGCCAAGAAATGCTCCCAAAGGATGTTTGGAATTCCAAGAGTTTCGAATCCTTCAACGTGTCAACGATTTGCAATACGTCGCTCCCGACGGCGAAGTGTGCTCGCTTACTCCAGAACAGAGAAAACAACTAACAGAAGTATTAAACGAGCAAGCGGAAATTACTTTTAATGGTGTCAGAAAGTTGTTCGGTTTCAAAAAGTCGAAAGAGTACGACCGAAATTATGTCTTCAATTTCGAGGCAGGCGGCGACTCGAAAATGATCGGTAATCGCACTGCTGCGAAGCTGGCCAAAATACTTGGTCCAAAATGGTTTTCTATTGGCAAAGAGAAACAGACTGACTTGGTCAACGAGATACTTGCGGCCGAATCCGAAGAACGGCTTCAGCAACGAATGCTAGCCGGTTTCGCACTGTCTAGCGCCGACGCCGCAGCGATATCAAGGGTCGCGTTGGAAGAAGGTTACGCAAGTCTATCTCGACGCGCAATTCGTCGGTTAATGCCGTTGCTTAACGACGGAATGCAGTACGCCAACGCCGTTCAAGCTGCGTTTCCGTTTCGCTACGAAACGGTTGATGCGATGGACAAGCTCCCGCCAGTCCAGACAACTTTGGACTCAATCAATAATCCTGCTGTTATCCGATCGTTAACCGAGTTGCGGAAAATCGTAAATGCTTTGTTGCGGCAATACGGTTGCAAACCGACATGGATTCGAATTGAGCTTGCCCGAGAACTGAAGCACTCACGCGAAAATCGTCAACGCGCTCAAAAACGAAACAAGGAAAACGAAAAAACACGCGCCAGTGCCGCTTCAGATATCGCCAATCATGATGGCTTTAACGAACGCTTTGCAACGCGTGATAACATCCTGAAAATTCGACTGGCAAAGGAATGCGATTGGTGCTGTCCGTACAGTGGCAAAAGCATTTCGATGGCTGCGCTTGTCGGCGATGAACCGCAGTTCGAGATTGAACACACCGTTCCATTCAGTCGCTCGCTCGACAATTCTTACAATAATAAGATGCTGTGTCACGTCGCGTGGAATCGACGGAAAAATTAACAAGACGCCGTGGGAAGCGTTCGGTGAAACAGCGGAATTTGCAGAGATGGTCGAACGCGTTCGTCGGCTCAAAGGATCGGCACGTGAACTGAAATTAGAGCTATTCCTGAAACGCGAATTGCCAAACCGCGAAGACTTTCTGGATCGCCAACTGAACGATACGCGTTACGCCTCAAGATTAGCTGTCGAATATCTCGCAACGCTCTACGGCGGACAAATCATCGACGGCAAACGAGTCGTATATCCAACGGCAGGTCGCATAACCGCTTATTTGCGGCAACGGTGGAACCTCAATAGCCTCATTGGTCATGCAGATCAGAAGAACCGCGCCGATCATCGCCACCATGCGATCGATGCATTGGTCACCGCGCTGAGCAACCCCGCCGCAGTGCAAACTTTGGCTCGTGCTGCCGAGCGGGCCGAACAGACTCGCTCGGGTCTGTTCGCCGAAGTTGATCCGCCTTTTCCGGATTTGCTCGAACAGGCTCGTTTGTTGGTCGACCAGATGAAAATTTCCAGTCGCGTCAATCGAAAAGTAAACGGGCCACTCCACAAAGAGTCAATCCAAAGCCGTCCAATCGTGACTGGCATGACGAGCAAGGGGGAACCAATCGTCGAACATCACATGCGTAAGTCGTTGGCGTCGATGTCCTCGGGCGAAGTCAATGACATTGTCGATCCAACTATTCGGCGTTTAGTCCAAGAGAAGCTTCATGCCTCGGGCAAGGAACCAAAGGATACATTTCAGGACGATAGCCAATTGCCCGCGATCAAGGATAAAAACGGACGAAAAATTCTTATTCGTAAAGCCAAAATACGCATGTCTGGCAATCCAATTCAAGTCGGCAGTGGCAGCAAATCTCGCTATGTTCACACTGGCGACAATCATCACATGGCCGTCGTAGCGTTGATCGACGGCGATGGTAAAGAAGTTCGCTGGGAAGGTCACATTGTTACGCGTTTCGAAGCTATCAGCCGCAAACAGAGAAAAGAACCTGTCATTCAATCAGACTTTGGCCCGAATAAAAAATTTAAGTTTGCCCTCTTTGGCGGCGACTATTTGCTACTCGACCGCGAAGGCCAAATGGATCAACTGTGCCGCATTGTGGTCATCTCCGGTTCTAAACTTGAGTTGGTTCTGCATTCAAACGCGAACCCAGCAACGGTTAGAAAAAAGGCCATCGGTGAACGTATTTATGCAAGTGTTGGAACATTGCCAAACATGAACGCGAGAAAAGTCGAAGTCGACTCGATTGGAAACGTATTCGGAAAAAAATAGCCGCTGCGGTGTGTATCCGAGCACCTGCAAACCACAGCTACTAACTAATCCGATCAGTCAACGCCAGTTGTTGGTGGCGAAAAAAACTCTGCCAAACAGTTGAAGTTAGGAAAGCCTGCAAGCATAGTAAAGTTTGCAGGCTTTTTCTTTGCTTTTGGACGAACGTCTGATGTCACGTAATCACATCATTGATATCTCAGAACAACCAGCACGCCTGTCGATGAGCGACAAGTGTCTGACGATTTCTTGCGGCAAAGAATCAGCCAAAAAAATTCCAATTGGAGACGTTGCCGTTGTTGTTGTCTCACATCCCCAAGTCAGCTACACCCAAGCGGTTCTTTCAGAGCTTGCCAGTGCAGGCGGTGTGTTCATCACCTGCGATGAGAAACGGTTGCCCAACGGTATGTTGGTTCCGCTTCGCGCCAATACCGTTCAGACCGAGCGATTCGCGGCTCAAGCAGCGTTGGGGTTACCACCGCGTAAACGACTCTGGCAACAAATCGTCCGTAAGAAAATCGAGTCGCAAGCCATTGCACTTGAAACGATTCAGACCAGCGATTTTGGCCTTCGAGCACTAATTCCACTGGTGAAATCCGGCGATCCGACGAATGTTGAAGCTCGTGCCGCGCGACGTTATTGGTCACGATTGATTGATCGCGACGGGTTCAAACGGCGGGTCGACGACCTCGATGAGAACCAGTACTTAAACTACGGATATGCCGTTTTGCGTTCAATCATTGCCCGTGCCATTTGTGCCGCCGGATTACACCCGTCGATCGGACTGCACCACCACAACCGCTATAACGCCTATTGTTTGGCCGATGATCTCATGGAACCACTGCGGCCACTCGTCGACTATTACGTGCTAGAAACGCTGGTTGCAAACGACATCAATGAACTGACCTCTGAAGGAAAAAATACGCTAGTCGCGGCGCTTCTCAAACGCCAGTTGCTTGGCGGCCAAATGCGAACCCTGTTTGACATAGCATCGATTACCACCTCGTCATTGGCTCAAGTCGTCAGTGGTGAATGTCGGACGCTGGATCTACCTACACTTCAATTTCCTTCACGAGCTGCCATTTAGACGCCATGTTATCGGAATATCAAGGCATGTGGTCTTTTGTACTATTCGACCTACCGGTCAAATCCAAACAAAATCGCCGCGACTACACAAAATTTCGCAAGTTGCTCATTCAATCGGGTTTTAGCCAACTTCAATATTCGGTCTACGCCCGCTACCACGAATCTGAAGCTCAAAGCGACACGTTGATCCGACTGGTCCGCGACGCCTTGCCAAAACGAGGCCACATTCGAATTCTAAAAGTCACCGATCGGCAATTCGGCAAAATGGAAAATTTCAGTGCGGGAAAACGAAAGAGAACAGAGAAAACAGATGAACAATTGCTCCTTTTTTGATACTTTAGAAATCCGTAAGTCATTCGAAGCTAAGGACTTGCAGCCAAGGTAGTGTATCCGAGTGCTGCTTCCCAACAAACCACAGCTACCAGACGGATTTCCCAAGCATGTGTTGAAGTGTATCCGAGTGCTGCTTCCCAACAAACCACAGCAGTCCGGTGATGTCCGGAGTGGCGGCGAGCAGTGTATCCGAGTGCTGCTTCCCAACAAACCACAGCACGATCACAAAACTGAGCGAGCAACACACAAGTGTATCCGAGTGCTGCTTCCCAACAAACC
>JBGSKY010000066.1:0-63061 GCA_041740995.1 Pirellulaceae bacterium | reverse complement strand
GGGAAGAAACACTGCAAACGACTCGAATGGAACAGGAACGGCTTGCCGGAAAACTAGTCAAGCCGACAGTTAAAATCAATGAACTTGATAATCCGTTACGCGATAGAAGGAATTTGCAAGTTGAGCTTGGCGGTTTGAAGCAACTCGAGACAGAATTGCAGCAAATTAAGTCCAAACTGCAAAATGAACGCAAGTCATTTGAAACCAAAACAAACACGCTCGATCGAGAATTTACCGACAAAAAAATCTCTGATTCAAGAGCGATCGATGCAAGATGGCAAGATGAACAGGAACAAGCCATCGCCAAGAGAATGCAAAAATTGAAACGGATGTTTGTTGCAAATTGGCTCGCACAACAAATGCTTCCTTTGCAAGTCATGTACAACGTGGCCGGGATGTCGAATCTTGCTGCGTGTGGAAGTGATCCAATTGTTGACGTTCGGGGACGCTCTCACTGGACTGAATATCAGTCGGATCCAGTACTTGTAATTCGTGATCTGAGCATCAATGGCAGTGCTGGAAGTGGGAGCAAAACAACTAATTTTAATGCGACGGTGAAGCGAAGCCTGAACGATAACGATTCTGCGATGCAGTTCGCATTCTTATTAAACCAGTTGAGCGATCTTTCGACGACTCGATCAACGAATACGAAAATCACTGGATGGATTGACGCTGCGGGAAAAATTCACGGTGAATATACTCTCGCATCCAATGCCGAGCATTTCAAAGTCAATGACGAGACAGCGTTTCCCGCTTTGATGCGGGTCGAAGCGTCGCAAACGTCGTTGGCTAGTCAACGCGACGCCAATACGCTGCGTGTTATTTTGAATTGGCACAGTGACTTGATTGAAATGAGCGATTGGTATCAGTGTCAAGATGGTAGAGAAGCAACGCCAATCGAATTTGAGCTGAAAGATGTAGATGCCAAGGTGGAGATAGCTATCCAGGGCGATGTAAGCCAGGCAGTGGACATCGAAATCAAAAACGATTTTTTTGACCAGCTGAAAGAAACTGCGTTTGCAAAATTAGCCCAAGCCCACAAACTGCATCGAAAAGACATCGCGACAGACAATCATGATGTAGCGGAGGCAATTCGCCAGCAGCGACAAGAGGCTGACTTTGAATTCGAGACCGTCACAGCCAAGCTCGTTCAAATGGAAACTCAGCTTGCGTCTCAGCGTCAATCGCTACTCGACGAGCTTTCTCCGAAATCAATCCGAGCCGCAAGCCGACCCTAGCAATCAGCTAAAAATCAACGCTGATTGATCCGCTTTCGGTTGCCTTCCAATTACCACACGCGGAAAAGTGCTTGCTCCGAATTGGATTCTGGGGTTGGCTGTGAAACGCCGCGCCGCTCCGATCATTATCAGGGCAAGTTCGGGCCTACATCGCGCAGAAGATACTGCCAGAATTTTTTATTGACCTTACCCGCTCGATCAGATTGCCGGCACTGGATCGCATATTTTTGCGACCCAATCCGCGCGCTAAGAAAGGCAATTGTGAGTCAAATTTGCCATTCAGCAATGTGAAGTTTTGCTCAGAATTTGAGCAAGAATTGTTTGCGCAGTCCAGAAAATCAAAAACACATTTTTTTCTTTGCAAAGAAACACTCGGAAAACACTAAAGCTCCCAGAAAAATGAAATTTTGGATCACCATTTGCCTAAATGACCTGTCCGTTTGAATCTGTTCTCTTTTCGCTCAAGCAGTGGATGCCAGCATTAAGATTTTGTTATCAATTGCGTTATTTACCGCATTCGACATTCACATGGGATCGCGAAACTGCATAATGAGATCCTCGTCTGAAGCTCCTGCAGGGATTTCGCGGAAGCTGGTGAGTCATGCGACGAAAGTTGTGGAACAGTGGGACTGTTCAACGACATTCGACCAAGCTTTTGAAGGAGTATTGAGGTGAGATCATTAGTCCGTTTCACTAGACCCTGTCCAACGTGCGGTAGAATGCTTCAGATTCCGATCAATTTAATCGGTCGATCTGTTGCGTGTAGTCATTGTGCGGCTGAGTTTCGGGCAACGCCGCCGCAAGACCGCGCGACTGACGAAGATCGTTTGATCGAAGAAAAAATTGACCGGCTGTTGCAGGAAGCCGAAGCGATGTGCGGTGACAAACAAGCTGTTGTCAGTACGCCATAGCTCAAAAGTATTTTCTATGGCTTGAGAAATCGCGGTTTACTGAAGCCGTAGCTCCAAACCGAAGCATGTCTGCATGTCTAAGAAGTAGTCTGGGTACGTTTTCGCAGTGCATGACGGGTTCTTAACCCAGACATTAGGCGTTTTTAGACCGATCAAAGCCAGACTCATTGCCATTCGATGGTCATTATAAGTCTCTAATGTTGCCCCATGGACACCGCGCGGACTGATTTTCAATCCATCGTCGAACTCTTCGACAACAGCGCCTACTTTACGCAGTTCGGATGCTAGATCGCCGATTCGGTCCGTCTCCTTGAATCGATTATGTGCCACGCCGCGGACTCGTGTTTCGCCACTTGCAAACAGCGCAACGGCCGCCAAAGTCTGCACAGTGTCGCTGATCGGTCCCATATCCAAATCGATTCCATGCAAAGGTTTGCCGATAAGGTGGATTGAATTTTCGCGAATCGAAACGTCGCATCCCATCTGTCCGAGTACATGTGCAAAGTGAACATCACCTTGCAAACTATTTGAACCCAGACCGGTAATCGTCACCTCGCCTTCGGTCATCGCGGCGGCAGCGAGATAGTAGCTGGCGGCCGAAGCGTCAGGCTCAATGGTGTATGACTCCGTAGCATAAGTTTGCGGAACTCGGACGCGATAGCCATGCGGCAAAGTCTGGACTTGAACTCCAAAGCTTTGCATAACCGCGATCGTCATTTCAACGTAAGGTTTTGAAACTAGCTCGCCTGAGAGCTCGATCTCCATATCATCGTGCGCGTAAGGACTGGCCATCAATAGGCTGCTTAAAAATTGACTCGACACGTTACCGGCAATTGTTGTGTGACCTCCCGGAAGACCTTGCGAATTTATTTTTAGCGGTGGGCAGCTCGGATTGTTCGAATTGATGCTTCGAATATCGACTCCTAGTTTCGTTAGTGCCTCGATTAAATCATCAATCGGTCGGTTGCGCATTCGTTCGATTCCGTCGAGAACAAATTCACCTTCACAGGCAGCTAATGCGGAGGTCAGAAAGCGGATCGTGGTGCCGCTGTTGGCTACGAAGATGTTCGCCGATCGCTTCGGCGGCGATGCGTTACAACCGCGCACCCTGCATTGAAGAGCAAGGTGATCCAATTCGATTTCGACACCCAATTGTTGCCATGCATGAATCATCACTTCGGTGTCTTCACTGATCAGCATGTTGTCTAAAACGCATGTTGATTTGCCCATTGCAGCACAAATCAAAGCTCGATTGCTGATGCTTTTGGAGCCAGGCGGCTGGATTGTGCCGCATAAATTTTGCTTCGGTATAAAAGCGACTTGATCGTATTGAGATGGATGCATGAGCCAGAGCGAAATTAAGATGCAGGAAAGCGTTCAATGGCTTATTCGATAGCTGAAAAGCTCGAATTGCTCAAGTAGCGAACGCCAATTTGTGCAAGTCGAAAACTCGCAGAAAGAGTTTTTGGACCAAAAACACGAGCCGCAGCTTAGAAAATTAGGCAGCCGCGCGAGAATGTGAGACAGGCGCGGTTGGGAATGCGAAGATTTGCTCGTGAGCAGCGTTTGACTTGGCCTGCCATCGCGAATGTTCGATGGCGGCTAAAACTTGCTCGGCAAGAACCACAGCCCGCTGTCCGCGATTTCCACAGACTAACGGCACCAAATTGGAGTCAATTGAATCCGCAAAATTCAGCAGCTCTTGCTCGATCGCATTTTCGGCATCAAAACTGAGTTCCGTAGTCGGAAGCCACTCGGAAAAGAGAGATTCTTTAACTTTTAGACGTTGCTCATACGGCAAAGCGTCCGCAAACTCTCGGTTGCTTGTTGTCCGTAGCTCCGAAACCGTTGCCGATCCGTCCGCGAAATTCAAATGTGCAATCAAATTGTTTGAATAAACTGAGAAGACACGCATCATCTGAGCGTCAATCCGGCTGGCTCGAACTCTTGCAACGGCGCCGTTTCGGAAATGCAAATGAGCTTCGGCGAAATCTTCGCGTTGAGAAAGTACGCTGACGCCGTAAGCTGAAATTCGCTCAACTTCCGAATTGATGACTTCGGCAATCAAATCCAGATCATGGATCATCAGGTCCATCACAATCCCGATATCGGTACTGCGTCCAGTGTAAGTCCCGCAGCGAGAAGCATCGATGTACTCAATGCGATCAAATTGATTTCGCAGGCCCTTCCAGACAGGATTGAAGTTTTCAACATGACCGACCTGAAGCGTTAAATCATTTTCAGCAGCCAGCGCGTTCAACTGACGACACTCAACCATATTGAGTGCCAGCGGCTTTTCGATGAAACAGTGCTTTCCGGCTGCCAACAGCTGGCTTCCGATCTGCAAGTGCGTCGACGTCGGAGTCGCGACGATGGCCGCGTCAATCTCAGGCAGTAGAGAGGTTAGGTTGTCAGCGCTTTTCACACCAAAAATCTTAGCGATCTGGTCGGCCCGGCCAAGGTCGGCATCAACGACGCCTTGCAAGTGAAGGCTACCCGTTTTGGATTGAATCGCGCGCACTAGGCCTGCGTGGATCTTGCCAAGATGCCCTGTACCAACGACTGCACAACGTATTGGTCTCATGCTGCTTTCCTTCGATCGCGGCCGCGGCCATGTCGGCCAATTGACGAGCTATCAATAAAATCGAACAAGACCTGAATCTCTTCGGTGAAATGGCCATTGCCTGACAATATTTCGCGAGCGTGTTTCAAGCCGACTTTGGAACGGTAGATCAATTTGTGAGCTTCACTGATCGCACGAATAGCGTCTGTTGAAAAATTCTTTCGCTTCAACGCGACGATGTTGACACAGCGGGGTCTGGCGGGGAAGCCTTCGGCCAACATGTATGGTGGGACGTCTTGCAGGACTCGAGACAGACCACTGATAAAACTGTAGCAACCAATCGATGCGAAATGGTGGACCGCAACGCCGCCGCTAATTGTCGCATCATGCTGAACGCTGACGTGGCCTCCGAGCATGACATTATTTGCCATAATGACTCGATCGCCAACGCGGCAATCATGCGCCACATGAGCACACGTCATTAAGTAGCAATCGTTGCCCATCAAAGTGATGCCGTCATCTTTTTCGGTTCCGCGATTGACTGTAACTGATTCGCGGAAGACGTTCCGATCGCCAATGATGACCTGGGTCGGGCTGCCCTGATAAGATATGTCTTGCGGCTCGGCACCAATCACGCAACCAGGGTAAAAATGATTATCGCGACCGATAGTCGTATTGCCAGTTATGGTAACGTTGTTCTCTAGCCTAGTGCCACTACCAATTCGAGCTTGGGCACCAATGACGCAATGGTGGCCGATTCGAACGCCATCGTCCAGTTCGGCTCTTGGGTCAACTACAGCGGTATGAGCAATGATGGTTGGCATAATTAGGTTCTCAGCCACAGATTTCAGATCGGCGGACTCTCTAACGCTGTGTAGTTTCTAGGTACGGTTGTATTCAGGTCCTAAGCGGCGACCAGGTACGATGTCGCCTGTTTAAATTGTCTAACGATCGCAGCAGCCATTTGGGCGTTCAGCGCGTGACCACTACGGTTAGCGATGATACGACCATGAATCTGTAATCCAGATAAAGCTAAATCACCGATAAGATCGAGCAATTTGTGTCGTGCACACTCGTTCTGATAGCGAAGAGCGTTTTGAATTGGCCCGTGCTCATCAAAGACTAGCAAGTCCTGATAAGTCACGTGACCGGCAAGGCCCAGCGATCGGATATGTTCTGCTTCTGCGTGTGTTACAAATGTCCGCGCGGCGGCAACTTGTTCAATGAAAACGGTTGGCGTCAGGACTGACTTGAACGAACACGGAGTAATGACACTTTGCCGTCCATAGTCTAGTCGGTACTCAAGCGTTAGGTTTGTCTCATTGCTGGGCATCGCTAAAATCCAGTGTTGATCGTCGCCGATGCGGAGCGCCGAAGGGATGGCATAGACTTGCGAGTCCGCGTCGTATTGTTTTGTTTTGGCTTTTGTGATCGCTTCGGTGTAACCTTTGGCACTGCCGTCGAGCGCCGGCAGTTCTTGCGCGTTGCTCTCAATTCGGCAGTTATCAATGCCCGCGGAATATAGAGCAGCCATTAAGTGCTCGGTCATATCGATTGACGCTATACCGTTGGACAGTCGTGTTCGAAATTGCGTTGGTAAGACCGCTTCGACGCTGACTGAAAGCTCGGGCTGACCCTGCAAGTCGGTTCGGACGAAACGAATGCCGGTGTTTGGTGCTGCTGGCAGCAGACGCAGACAGACCGGCAAACCGCTCCAGAAGCCGGTTCCCCGAATTTCAGTAGCACTTGCTAAAGTTCGTTGTTTGGACGAAAGTTGCATTCGTATTCCTATCAAACCAACACGTTCAGCAATGAAAGTTTTGCAGTAGTCCGACCCACCAGGGGCTAGCGACGAGGAGCAGTTGCTGGAGCCGCAGCGGTTTGTTGTGGCTGGCTGAGCAAGCTCAAGACACCGTCGGTCAAGTCAATGTTGCCCTTGAAGTAAACGATGTCTCGGTTGATTCCGCCGGTCACGCTTGCCGGTTTCTTCGGATCCATCTCTTCTTTAGAATAACGAAGGACGATTTCGATTTGATTGTATTCTGCGATTGCCTTGACGATCGATTCAACTTGGCGGTAGGCGTCATAAATGATGGTCGCTTTGGCTTCGCCGAATTCCTTTTCTTTTCGCATGAACTCGAGCTTTAGCTCGGCTTCCATCTTGGCGATTTTTTCTTCGCCCTGTTTGTAATCAACAGTGTCCTCTCGCAGCGATCGAAGCTTCTCAATTTCTTTGAGCACAACTTCACGACGACCATTGATTGCCTCTTCGGCGGATTTAATCTGAGCGTCAATCGTTTCGATCCGCGATTTCATCGTCGGATGATTTTTGAAAATATAGCCTACATCAACCACGCCGATTTTGGACGATTGAGTGGCCGGGGCGGCACCTTGGGAGAAACCGATTGAGGGCAGGGACGAAACGCTCGTCAGTAAAGCCGCGATTGCAAAAGTCTTCCAAATACGCACTATTCAGCACTCCTTGCTAAGCGTAACGTCGATATCAACAAATTGTCTTGGCTACAAAGCCTGATGAAGCGAACTTCACCGTCGATACTGCTTCCGGAGATTCATTTCCCCAACAGCAAGCGTCGCAAGCGAGTCGGACGCGATATTGCCCAAATTCGCCAGATGGTTAGATAGCCGAATTCTCAAACTCAAGTGAAGATCAATCCTCTAGTAATGTTCCAATTCAACCGAAATTTTCAAATTTCTATTGTTTCGCAATATCTGCAGCTCAATTACCTGGCCAGGCAAACACTCTCTAACCTGTTTCAGCATGGAAATACGACTTTCGGTCATCTGACCATCGATTGCAATGACCTGATCATCTACCTTCAAACCGGCACGATCCGCCGCAGAATCTGGTGAAATCGCCTCGAAAATCGCCTCCACAAGATCGCTTCGCAGCCTGACGCCTAAACGCCCGCGTTCTTCGGTCGGAATTTGAATATTCGCTCGACCGCCGACTCGAACAAACGCAGGCCGCATCGGTTGCGTAGCGATCTGATCAGCGATCTGATAAACCATATCGGATATTCGGACGATGCCGGTTGTGTTAATTTTTTCAAAATCATCATCAGGCCGATGATATTGAGCATGAATGCCAGTAAAAAAGTGCATAACTGGGACGCCATTTTCGAAAAATGGCTGATGATCACTGGGACCCATGGCTGGCTGCTGTAGGTTCGGAATTAAACCCGACGTTTGAGCCGTGTTGCTGACCAGTTGCGGAAACGCTGGCGAACTTCCGACGCCATAAACGATAATTTGATTTGCACCCATTCTCCCAACCATGTCCAAATTGATCATTGCAGCGGTTGTTTTAAGGTCGCATACCGGGTGTTGGACAAAATATTTACTTCCCAAAAGCCCGCGTTCTTCGCCTGAAAAAGCGACAAAAACAATTTTGCGCCGCGATTCGACAGTACCCCGATCTTGTGAACAGAACCGTCTCGCGATTTCAATTAACGCAGCAGTTCCCGATGCATTGTCATCTGCTCCATTGTGAACTGCGATGATTCCAGGGGAGAGCGAACCGAATTCCCCCATGCCGACGTGGTCGTAGTGCGCGCCAATAATGACTGCTTCGTCAGCAAGATCGCCGTTGCCTTCGAGTATTCCAACGACGTTTGATGTCATTACATTTTTGCGAATCAAATTGGTTCGACCAATAGCCCTAACCGAAGCAATATCAAGCGATTGGGGCGATAGAGTGGCATCAATTTTTGCTTCGAGATCTTCCAATTGCACGTTTGAATTTGAATAGCTAATGATTCGGTTGGCTTGATCACGCGTTATAAACATCGTCGGGATCAAAGGATTCGACGTCGATTGACCAGCGGAATTGGTTGAAGGCAAAACATCCTTTGCCGAACCGTTTAGACCATCGTCACCATTGGCGCTGACGAAATCGTTAATAAACAGAACGCCTGCGGCTCCTCGTTGGCGTGCGTTGCTAAGCTTAGTGGCAAAATACGCGTGCGGCGATGTTTGCTGGCCGTTAAAGGGACTCGTGGCATCGGCTTGTCGCGGTTCTTTTCGCAACATCAACAGGACTTTTCCACGAGCGTCAATTCCATTGAAATCGTCGTAATCCAGGTCACCTTCATGAGCGGAAATTCCGTAACCAACGAAGGCCATCGGTGCATCAAAAGTGCCGTTTCCGCCGACCGCCATACTTTGAAATTGCCTCTCTAGCTTGAGCGTCTCGATTTGACCATTGGAATAGCGGAATTCGAGCGTATTGGTTGCATTGTCAACAACATTGGGCACGTTGTTGACGCGAAAATTTTGATAAGGCAGGCCATCCCATAAGTCTGTTCGCAAACCGGCTTGATGAAACGCGTTCGCGATAAAACTAGCTGCTAAAGCCAGACCATCTTTTCCAACGCCCCGCCCTTCAAGCTGATCCGACGCAAGATAACCGATCGTCGCATCGACCCTCGACTCAACGTCATTGGAAGCAAAAGAAAACGCGTTTTGCAGCTGGGCGTTCTCATCCACTCGGCGAAGTGGTTCAATCGCTCGACCAGCGGTCGCCATTAACACCAAGCACAATAGGCCATTGAAAAGCATTGCGACGATGCTTCCAAGTGAACCCAAACACAATCTGCCAATCCAAATATTGATTTGATCGACAAGTCGGCCAGATGGGTTTGCGTTTGCTGTCACAACAAGTCGATGCGATAAAGGTAGTTTGCTAGAGCGAAATCGTTTTTTCGTTAGACATACGACTTGGGTTTCGATCATTGTCCATCGGCAATCTAACGATAAAGGTCGAGCCTTTCAAAGGCTCCGATTCAACGCGAATGCTACCGCCGTGCTCGGAAACAATCTTTTTACTTACCGCAAGTCCTAGGCCGGTTCCCTTGCCACCTTTGGTCGATTCGAAAGCAATAAACAACGACGCTCGTTCCGTTTCGCTCAGCCCTTCGCCATTGTCGATGACAATAGTTTCGACATGTGAAGAATCAACCGACACTATTACCGAGATTTTTGGCGTGTAATCGTCTGTTTGGCTTGCTTTGCGAAATTCGATACAAGAATCAATTGCGTTCGTAATCAGGTTCAATATTGCGTGGTACAGCGAATCAAACTCGCCGTAAATGCTTGCCCGGGCGTCGGACGCTTGGAAAACGAATTCAATGTGCTGTTCGCGAGCTTTCTGCGCTACCAACTCTACCACTTCGGCCACAATTTGGTTCATGTCATGCTCCGCAAGTTTTGGGCGTCGCTCTTTGCCGTAAGCGAGCATGTCTAAAACGAGTGATTTGATCCGCAACTGATTTTTTTCGACCATTTTCCAGCCAAGTTGCACCGCTTCGAGCTCGCCGTTACGCATTGCCTCGTTTACCAAGTACGCCCCGCCTTCGATGCCTTGCAAGATGTTCTTGATATGATGGGAGAGTGTCGCGATGACTTTGCCCATCGTGGCTAATCGCTCGGCCTGTAACATGGCCTGGTTGTTGTACATGTTTTCGATAATTAAAGCCGCATGGTGGCCAAGCGCCGTCAGGAGCTTCAAGTGATCAAATGTCAGCAGTTCTTGCTCGCCATTGGTGGCCATTGATCCGATCGCGGCGGCCGTGTCGATGTAGATAACGCCAATCATGCCATGGCGCCCAGACATCGGAACGCAAATCGCTTCGCGAACGCCCGCTCGTGAGATGCTCGCGCTAGTATCCCAGCGCTGATCGTGAACTGCGTCACTGGTCAGAACCCCTTCTCCAGTCTGCGAAACATAGTCCAAAATGGTCTGGCTGATTTGCATCGACGAGCCGACAGAGTTAGCGTTCCGATTTTTTCTCGATGCCGGCAGCAGCCGTTTGGCCGATTGATCGTACAGCAAGATGCAAGCTCGATCGCATTGAATGCCAGTGAAAATCAAATCAAGAATCCGATCGCTGATCTCTTTGATGTCGAACAAGTGCGACAGTTCCACGATGGCTTGATACATCATTTGCCAAAGCGGATCGGTTCCAATGTCGCTCGCAGATTGATCAGAAAACTCTACCGCGATTTCTCCACTGGGTCGCTGCAAAGAACTATCACTTCCGGCACCTGCGGTTGTTCGTTTCGTAGGAAGATAGACTTTGCGAATCTGCGAAACGCTTTCATCGATGGAATTTGCGTTCGCCGGCGCACCGACGATCTCGACATCCAATTGTCTTTCCGGAACGAATTCGTTCGCAACTTGACCTGATTCAGGCTGATCAAAGATCGCAACGATCAAGTTTCGGCCGATCTGAATTCGATCACGATGATTTAATTCGTGGGTGTTAATTGCAACGCCATTAACCAGCGTGCCATTACTGCTCTGCAAGTCGCAAATTTTAATCGTGTCGCCATCGCGATAGATTTTTGCATGTTGTCGCGAAACCTCGCGATCATTGAGCACCGTATCGCAACGTGGCCCTCGACCTAGAATTAACGAATCTTTTTGAAACTCGATTTGGCGGTCTGCATCAGGGCCTTGATAAATCACCAAATGCATTTTTAAAGTTGAGTTTCCGAAAATAGAAAGAGTTGAATCTCAGAAGAGCCTACGCACGGCTTCGCTCACGCCGCTAAACAAGCTCCAGTCATAAGCGATTGGAAAAACGCGCATGCCAACACAGCTATAACCTGTAGTCGTCTAGCTTGCCGCAATAAAAATTCGGTCCGCTAGAACCTTGCCAATTGTAGGCCAGAACCCAACCTGACAAGCTTACTAGGATAAATTGCCAGCGTCCGAAATCAATGCCCCGACGAAATCGCTTCAATGCGAAGCCAGTATGGACTGGAAAAAGAAGGAATACAAATCAACACCAGATCTCGCTAGCAGAAAGCGGCAACCAATGATTGTTAGGTTGGCAAGCTCGATCTCTCAGCATCAGAAGCATTAAAAGTTGCCCGTGTCGACCGATTTTGGTTCCTTGTTCCACGCGCGACAGCCAAGACGATCACGCTGGTCGCGCCCGCTTTTTGAATTGGTCGGCACATTGCAGCAGCCGTCGATCCACTGGTGACGATATCGTCGATGATGACGACTCGCTTGTCATTCCAATCGATCCCGCTGCAAACAGCAAAAGCACCGGAAACGTTTTTCGCACGCTCGTTGTGCGTCAACATCCCTTGTTTACTCGACAGACGAATCCTCTTCACGCCGCGAATGGCAAGCTTCTTAGAATGATACGAAGCGACTTGGCTGGCCAAAATCTCTGCTGAATTGTGGCGAACTTTTAGTCGTTTGACCCAATACTGTGGAACAGGAACGACCAAATCGACCGCTTGCCAATCAATCAATGTCGCAGACCACTGCGCCAGCAGGCGACCAAAAAAAATTCCAAGCGTATCCGAATTGGGCTGTTTCATCTTGATGACAGCTTGACGGGCCGCTCCCTCATAATTTGCCAGGCAGAGAACACGCTCGGCGGGCCAATCACCTCGCCGACACTGCATGCATCTTGGCCGTTTAGCAGTCTGAACTTGCGAACTATGAAGCGGCGCTCCGCACCGAAGGCACGGATGATTTATCAGAGCTAAGTCGTCTCGACATGGCCCGCAAAGCACGCATCCGCTGGCCAAATCGATGCTATCACAAAGCTGGCAAGATGTTGGGAAGACAGTCTCCCTTAAATGCCCGATGGCCGACTGCATCGCCAAAACGGAAGCTTGCGTGAGTTTTCTGAGATCCATTCAACTCGACCATTACTGTAAGGACCCGACTCGTTCCATACAGTTTAGCAATCAGATTTGAGCTTACTATCTAGCCTGCACAAGGATTGTCTAACAATAGATAATTTTCCGGCGACAATGTTAGCAAATTCAATGCTCGAAACGAGCATTGGATCAGTTTGCTGATGCATCGAAATGTCGTCGCAAAGTGTTGAAGCTAATCAGGCTCTTTCGCGTTGATCCACTTCATCAGTGAACGCAACTTTTTGCCAACGCGCTCAATCAAGTGATCGCGTTGAATTCGTCGGGTCGCTTTGAAAGCCGGTGCACCAGCGCGGTTTTCAAGAATCCATTCCTTAGCAAACGTTCCGTTCTGAATTTCAAGCAAGATCTTCTTCATCTCTTTGCGAGTTTCGGCAGTGATAATTCGAGGGCCACGAGTATAATCACCGAATTCCGCTGTGTTGGAAACGCTATACCGCATGTAATTAAGCCCGCCTTCGTAGAACAAATCGACGATCAGCTTAAGCTCATGCATGCACTCAAAATAAGCCATCTCAGGTTGATAACCGGCCTCAACGAGAGTGTCGAAGCCCGCGCGAACCAATTCACTGACGCCACCGCAAAGCACAACTTGCTCGCCGAACAAATCGGTTTCAGTTTCTTCAGCAAAAGATGTTTCAATTACGCCACCACGGGTTGCTCCGATGCCTTTAGCGTAGGCCAAGCCTAAGGCTTTCGTCTTCTCACCGGCACCGGGCCACAGCGCCAGCAATCCCGGGACTCCACCACCCTTGACGTACTCGCTGCGAACCAGATGTCCTGGGCCCTTTGGAGCGACCAACATCGCTTCGACACCTGCTGGCGGTTCAACCTGACCGAAGTGCAAATTGAATCCGTGCGAAACCATCAACGTGTTGCCAGCCTTAAGATTCGGCAAGATGTGTGCTTTGTATTGATCTCCGAGCACTTCATCGGGCAGGAGCATATTAATAATGTCAGCCTTTTTGGTCGCTTCGCCGATATCGGTTGGTTCGAAGCCATGGCTGACAGCGCGTTCGTAGTTTTTGCTGCCTTTTCGTTGGCCAATAACGACATTGACACCGCTGTCACGCAGGTTTTGGGCTTGGGCATGGCCTTGAGAACCATATCCCAAAATGGCCACAGTTTTGCCTTTCAAAACGTTCAGATCGGCGTCATCATCATAGTATATTGTTGCAGACATCAAGCGATTCTCAATCAAGCGGTGCGTCAACCGGCGATTCGCTAGCGGACGTTGTAGGGCGGAAAAGGATGAAAATATAGTTGCAAGCAATGAATTTGCAACGGGCTACAGAAATCCTAACGTAATGAGTCAAAATAATGTTGCGTTTCGCGAAGTTTTGCAAACGTCGAAAAAGGTTTGCACCTCGGCTTGCAAAGCAGAAAAATTTCGAGAACAATACGCCTCCCGTGGGTGTCAAGAATAAGGTCGCCCAGGGCATTGGAGAGGTGGCTGAGTGGTCGAAAGCACATCATTGCTAATGATGCGTTCGGGTAACACTGAACCGCAGGTTCGAATCCTGTCCTCTCCGTTTGGTTCGCTCGGGATTTTTAAAGCTGTACAACTAAATCCCATTTGAACGTAGTGATTGCGGAATTGGTCAAGGCAAGTTCTCGACGTCGAAGCAAACCGACATCGACAAACGCGTTTCGTGCGTTACCGGCGAAACTGACTACTTATTGCAACTAGTTCGGCACGCTCCTCGGGGAGCATTTTCTCGCGTCTTGATCTTCATGTAGTTCAAGTTCTTTGCTGGTTCGCGTGCGTTTTCCACAATCGGTCCGAGCCTACGTTCAGCGAACGCCCTTCGGATCGGTTCTAGATCTGTTTGACGCGCGATGAGCGATTTGATCAACGTAAAGTCGAAGAATTTATCGACTGGCAGCAGCATTCAACCAACGCAATTCCGCCAATCCGAATTTCTCGTCACTATGCTCTGCTTTTTTCAATGCGATCTTAGGCTTCAACGATGTTGTCAAAATCGTTGATTCCTGAGTATTTTGAAAACGCTAAAACGAGAACACAGGCGAGAATTTTTCGTAATCGAGAACCCATGAACAACTCGCCGACGATCGAAATGTAAGACTGCAAGTGGATAGCAACTGTAGGCTTATAAACCACGGCGGAAGGTCGGCGTTGACGACATCGCCTTGTGTCTTGTTAAAATTTGGATTCGTTCTCAATACGCTCTGCATAAACTTGCTAACTACGTAACCAAACAAACCATTTCTAATTGTCATGTCTAATCATTCTCGTTCGACCGACCAAACGCCCTATTACGTATTGTTTCAGCATCCGAACAAGCTCTTCGAAATCGACTATCCCGAACATTGGGTCGTCGATATAGATAAAGACGGAACGGTTCAGTTTGCATATCCCGATTTTTCACGCGGCGTCGGAATTATATTCTTCAGGACTCCGGTCCAGTTCGACACGTCGATCATCAAAGAGTCTGGCAAGTGGGAACAAATTGCAACCGCGATGATGGCTCAGGTTGATTCGACCAGTCTGCGACCTGATCCGACTATTCTTTATCCAAATTACACGGCCGATCGGCCCGAGTCAGATCAAGCTGGCCAGCGATGGTTCGTGCTGGCAGCCGATATCATTCTCGCAATCTCAACCAGTCTTCCCGAAAACGAAGCGGAGCAAATGCGACCGGTTTTTGAGAGAATGCTTTCTTCTTTGCGCGTCAAGCGTGAAGACATCCACCTTGCGGTCAAAATAATGCAGGCAACCGATGAGAAGCTGAAAGAGCTTTTGCCAGAAGTTAGCTTTCGAATTGATAACTTGAAATTTGTTTCCGATCGATTTGAGGTATCCGTTGGGAATCTGTTTACGCAGGTGAAAAACCGACCAGATCAGTTAACACTTTTGGTCACCGAATTTGTCGAAGGCATTCGCAGCTCTGTACGGTCTGAAGAACCTTTAGGTGACGAAACATGGGCGAGCGTTTCGAAGCGAATTTTGCCTTTGATAAAGTCTGATAAATACGTCCAAGACGTAAATGAAATGATGCGACTCAAACGCGATGGTGATAATAAGGCGGCGCTGGTCAGCGCACCTTGGCTTGCCGACTTGCATATCTGTTACGCGTTAGACGACAATCGCTCATTTCGCTTCGTCAACAAAAACGATATCGATCGCTGGGAAGTCGATCCAGAGACGCTGCACAATTTGTCGATCGAAAACTTAAGCCAATTGCCAAAGCCGGATCTTTTGGTTTCACCGGACCTAGCTGGAATACCAAAGATTGGCGTCTTGCAGCCCTCCAGCGGATCGGCATCGGCGTATTTGCTGCACCCTCAAATGTACGAGTTTGTCGCTGAGCAGATCGGTCTTAAGCTGCTCGCGGCAATACCGTCGCGAGACGTGCTCATGTTGTTCGCCGATGTCGGGCAACTTCAAGAATTATTGCCGCTCGTTCACAAAGACTTTAGCACGTCGGATCATCCGATATCCGATCGAGTCTTTCAATTGACTCCCGACGGCGTCGCGCTGGTCTGATACGAACCGCGAATTGTTAGCGACACAATCGAGTCTCGCAGTCCAATGGATTTAGTTGCCAAAGAAACCACCGCCCCCACCACCACCCATTCCACCGGCGTTCTGGTCGAAAAAGTAGTCGCTTTCGATCTGTTCTTGATTATCTTCGGCAGTCAACGATCCGTTCCGGTCAAACTCGAGGCTGTAGGTGTAATCGACATCAAATGCTTCGCCGCCTGATCGGCCCGCAGGAACCTCAAGGTCCCAACGCAGGATGCCACGCGATTTGCCGATACGCTCATAAAGCGCATCAGTGCTCAGCGGCGTTTCGTTCTTAAGCAAGCTGACAGACAAATCGCGAGATTCATCGCTGACTGGGATTCGGTCAAAGAGCCGGACCTTTGCTGTTTGGTTTTTAAAATTCGATATCACCAGTCGATAGGTAAATTCCAAATTGCGATTGCCGCCGCGAATAGAATCTTGCTTGGCTCTCAGTTCACGACGTGTACGCACTTGTTGGTCTGCTCCAAAACCGACGACTAAACGCTGACCACTAGCCGTGCTTGGAAGAACCGTTTGACCAACAAAGCGATCATCCAAATAGACTGTTGCTGGCCCACCGAGCAGTCCGATCGATTGCGTGTTGGTCATCTCTGCCTGTCGATAGACATAGCTTGCAAGTAGCGGCGTAGCGACGTGGTACAACTCCCCTTCCAACTTCAGTGCATCGATTTGTACTAGTTGTTGTTCTCGACGCGATTGCAATGAAAGTGGCTGCGGTAACGCGTAGATTTGTGTCGCAACTTCCTCTTCGGAATCAGAAGCGATTTGCGCGGCGGCATCAACCGAGGCTTCGAGCTCAATATTTTGTAGCTGATTGGCTAGCGAATTAAGTTGCAAGTCTCTGCTCTTCGAACCGGAAATGGACTTACTGTCGTAAGCGGTATTCTCGACAGTCTCTTGTTTGCGCCGAATGGATTGTGCTCTTTGCAAGATGTCAGCCTCGCCGTAACCGCCGGATGAATTGGCGGCTTGCTGGTCATTATCTGACTTGTTGATCGGGGCAACAGAAACGCGCAAAGGTGTGAGGTTAGGTCCCATCGCGTTAACGGCAGGCGAGGCAGACGAGAGCGTCAAACGCACATTTTCCCAGTTTTCACCGCTGATTTGCCGAACCATTGCACTGTATTTAATATCAAAGTTCTTGTTATCTATTGAGCCGGCGATCGAATACTGCGGTGACCAACTGCAACCGCCGACCAGATAATTTAGTTTGATGCTTCCCCCCGCCGATTGGTCGCCGGCGATGAAGACTTTGACTTGATAACTACGATTTTGGTTGCTAGCCGTCAACGCGGAACGACGTTCTTGCAAAAATCGTAATTCGGCTTGGCGCTCTTGTAACTCGGACTGCAATTCAAAAGTCTTTCGACTCAAGTCAACCCTTCGTTCCATCAGAAAATTAGTCAGTTCAGTGATTTGCCTTGCATCGATTGTCCCTTTGGCAAAATCGTTCGACGCTCCAGCAGCGGTGAAATTAACAATGGCCGAGAGAGATGTTGCATTAGTATTCAGAGTATCAAGCTCAAGTTGAATTGAGCCTTGAGAGCGAACTAAGCCTTGGATCTCGTGATCAATTTCACGGATATCGTCGCGGTCCGCCTCCGCCGATGTCCGACTAGAAACGCGAACGGCCCGAATCTCGATGCCCTGAGTCCCTTCCGCATAAACACTGTCAGTCACAATCAACGCGGGCAAATCATCAATCGTAATTACATCGTTGACGGCTTGCGAAATCGGTAACTCGCGTGTGACCAACGCTTGGTCTCGATACAAAGTGACACGCGTGATGTTATACTCCGCCGCCGTTTCTTCGCTGGAGTCTTTGTTTGGTACACCATCTGATACTAGATCGGTTTCGTTCTGGGCCCAACACTCTTGAGACGTGAGGCAAAAAGTTAAAACGAATAACGCGTAAGAACTAGAACGAAATAGATGAAGCATATCGGATCGCTTTTCATTTTCTAAAGAGAGAGAATGACAAACGTACGATCGGTCGTTAAGAACACGAGAACGTTCATCAAGGACATCAGTCAGCATACACTACCCCGGAAAAGAATTCTGAGAGTTGTCATTTATTCCAGGCCATGATGCTCAACCATCGTAGACCTTCCGGAAGCCGGAAAGAATTATCAAGCGTCGGAGCTGACTTTTTCAGCGATCGTATCGGCCCCGCTTGGCAGTTGTTAAGCTGTTCAAATGAGCGAAAATATTTTAAGTCAGCCATCGACGTCGACTTCGTTGCTCCAACGCGCCAGAGATGGCGAGGCAATAGCGTGGCAGGAGCTGGTTCAATTGTATGGACCGATCGTGTACGCCTGGATTCGTCGATCGAATTTTCAGGCCTCCGATGCGGCCGATATTATGCAAGAGACACTCTCGGCAGTCGTAACACAGCTTGGCCGATTCAACGCCGTACAATCCGGTGCGACTTTTCGAGGTTGGTTGTGGACCATTACCCGAAACAAATGCGTCGATTTTGTCAGGCGTCAAAAGCTGCATCCGCCAGCCATCGGCGGCAGCACAATGCAGCAAAGGATAGCGGAACAGCCAGCCATTCAATCCGACGATTCGAGCCAGAATAAACAATCATTTGGTAGTCATACTATCTCTGAAAACTTGCCGCCAAGTGATATGGCAAACGACCGGTCTGCGGTTTGTCGGCGAGCTTTGGCGCTACTGCGGAAACGATTTGAACCGCAGACTTGGCAAGCCTTTTGGCGGACCACGGTCGATGGTAATTCAGTCGAAGACGTCGCGGCAGAATTGGAAATGACGCGTTGGGCGGTCTACAAAGCTCGTTCGAGGATTCTCGCTCAGCTTCGCACTCATCTAGCCGGTTTAGAAGATTTACCGTAAAAATTTTTCGCAACTGTCCAAGCCTTGCGATGAACTCATGGAAGCTCGTTCTAGACTTGAAACTTATCGAGACAAAACCATGACCGCTGCTACGCTTGAATGTCCCGCGTCCGGATTGTTGCAAGAAATACTTTGGGGCAAACTGTCTGATGACCAATCGGAGAAAATTCTCCAACATATCGATGGCTGTCCGGCATGTGCTGAAACAATCGAACAGCTTTCCTCGCATGGCCAATCGGCTCGGAAATGGCGTGATTTGATTGCCCGCCAGGTTCCTTCGAGTGTTTATGCGGAAAACTGGGCACTGCAAAACGAAGCGGATTGTGCTGTCGCAGTGCAGCAGTTGATTTCGCGCTCGATTGATTCGGTGCGAGAGACGCCGCTCACGCCACTAGAAATAATCGGTCCGTACCGACTGATTCGAGCGATCGGTAGCGGCGGCATGGGGACTGTCTATCTTGCCGAGCATACGAAGTTGCGTCGCAAAGCGGCCGTCAAACTGCTGCCGCGCGAGCGCGCCAGCCAACCCGATTGGGTCCAGCGGTTTCATCGTGAAATGCAAGCGGTCGCGGCGCTGGAACATCCCAACATTGTTCGCGCATTGGACGCTGGCGACCAGGATCAATGGTACTACCTTGTGATGGAGTATTTGGAAGGATGCGACCTGTCGCATCTGATGGCTCGTTCCACCAATTTGTCGGCTGGAGCAGCATGCGAGCTGGGGCGTCAAGCGGCAGCGGGGCTGTCGGTCATCCATGCTGTTGGGATGGTGCATCGCGATATCAAGCCTTCCAATTTGTTTTTAACGAAACAAGGCATGGTCAAAATTTTGGACTTGGGTTTAGTCTTCGACGGCTGTGATCCCCTGGCGCAGGACGAGCGATTGACGACGCTTGGACATTTGATGGGGACGCTGGCGTATATGTCACCCGAACAGATTAATGATTGTCGCAGCGTCGAACCGCGGAGCGATCTTTATTCGCTGGGCGCGACGCTGTATCGATTGTTAACTGGCGAGCCGCCGCATGGACGGGCCAAACAGATCGCCGAAACGATTCGTTGTATTTGTGAGCGTGACGCAAAACCACTGCGAGAATTGCGGCCTGAATTACCGCTCGGACTATGCCAGTTAGTCGATGGCTTGTTAGCCCGCGATCCAGAGCAGCGACCCAGTGATGCGGAGACGGTCAGCCAGAGACTCGCAAATTTTGCTGACACAAAAGAACTTGGCTCGGTCATTCGGGCGGCAGTCAATCAGCCGTTGCCAAGCGTAGTAAAAACTTCGGTGCATCCAAGTGTTATAAAGCCGTCGCCGCCGCAAGCGGGTGCGAATCCGCCAGGTCGAGGTAATCGCTGGAAGATCATTGCCGCCGCATTCTTCGGGGTCGCAGCGAGTTTTTTAGCGGGCATCTTTTTGACGATTGTGACGGATCGTGGTGAGCTAACGATTCGCAGCGAACAACCAGGCTTGAAGATTGAAGTCACGCAGGGCGAACAGATTGTCGAAAAGCTTACGCTGCAAAGCAACCAAGAGACGCTTACGCTCCGCAGCGGTTCTTACGCCGTCCGACTATCGGATGTAAACGTCGACGGCTTTCGATTGAGCAACGAGACCGTGGTCCTGACTCGTGGCGTGGAAGCCGTTGTAGAAGTCACCAAGGCACCCAGTCCGATGGCAGCGACGGCAGACAGCAAGATGTCCAACAGCACGGTATCTGAGCCGTTTGCCAGTGATCAAATTCGCGTCCCGAAATTTCAAGGCAAGAGTTACGAGCAATGGTCGGAATTGATTTACAGCGAGCGCGACCCAGAAGTGATCAAAGACGCAATTCAGGCGCTCGAATTGCTTTCGACGGCCGAGCAAAAAGAACAAGCCGCCGCCGCATCGCTCTACCCGCTACGAATCTACGGTTCGTCGATTATTGGCGGAAATCAGGGTGACGAGCGAGTTCATGAAGCAATCACGACCTATTTTCCTCGCTATCCAATCGAAGTTCGATTGAAGGTTCTTTCACGAGAATTCCTGGCTGGCGATCCGAAATCTGGCATGGGCATGATTTGGCTTTGGGGATGGAACATGGGACCGGATTGGAATGAGCTGACGTCTCAAAACTCTATATTGCCATTAATCATCGAGTACGATCGCTCACTTGTTGTGTGGATCAAAGCGATTCAGCCGCAGATCATTGATCCAGAATCCAAAAAGGGGGATCAATCTCACAAGTTGGCAATTGCTCGTCAGCAGATTCTGTTGCAACGAGTCGAAATGGCTCCGCATCTGAAAAGTGAATTTGCTGAAGATGTAATGCTGCGAGAATTTATCAGAGACGAATTTCAAAAGGAGCGATTGAGCTATGAAAACTTTAGCAACAATCCTTTGAAGACGTCCGGAGGCCAGGGAGGCATGTTTTGCGTCATGACCGACGAAATAACCAAGCAAAGTCCATCATCACATCGGCCAACAAATGATGCTTTGATTTGGTGCAAAGTGATGCTAGATCCATTGAAGCCAGATGAAATCGCCGTGTGCATCGACGCGATAATCTGGCGTTCGAATCTGCATACCCCGCAGGCGGTTTTAAGACGTGAAGTTTGGACGAAACTTATCGACTCGCAGAGTGAAAATATTGGCGATGCACTGTGGCAGTCGTGCAAATTACGCCAATCAATTTTTGCTGACGGGTCAGGTATCCGTGACACTCTTTATGAAGACTTTGTAAGCAGGGTCTTAACTTGTCTTGAACTACAATCTGACCGGTTGCAAGCTTTACAAACTCTCGCATTTCTAAGCCAGCGATTTGAAAAACCGGGATTGATTGCGGAAACCGAAGCGAAAATAATTGAAACCGTTTTCGCATTCAAAGACGGTCGAGAAATCTGTGTTGTCAGTAACTACATAGGGCTCACAGGACGTGGACCAGCGACGCTCACAAAAATGTTGGAAACTTCCGATGCCTGGTGGCCGGTAGCCAGCGAAGCCATGAAAGCTGCTCAAAAGTCCGAATCGTCGATTGATGGTACGATCAAGTCTTTGATCTCTTCTGGTTCGCTCGATCGAACTATCGGGGGAGCAAGTAGTGGTGGCTATGGAGACCCATTCGGAGGTACAGACCCGTTTGCCGGCGGAAGTGAGGCTGGTGGGGGAGCACTGGCGGGCAAAGCAAAAGCAGATCTTCGTTGGTGGACTGCAATCGACTTAAACGACCCTTGGCCTGCCATGACCATTCCATACGCGAGCGAACTGTTGCGGGAACACTTTGCGGAACTCGAAGGTAAGGATGCCGTTTCGCAATCTCGAGAATTATTAAAACTTTTTGAAAACCATTTCGGTATCTCAACAAGTACGCTTCAAAACGACGATGCTCGCATCGCCGACAGTCAGAAAACTGCCGACTACAATTGCGTTTGGCTCGCCGAATCTCTGCGGCCTATTTCTAACAATTCAGCGCCGTTGCTGAAACTACTCAAGTCCAACTCAGATGTCGCCAATCGACTAGTCGAGAGGTTATCGACGCTGGTTGGAAAATCAGCGTTTGATGAAGAGACACAATCTTCTCTGAAGCGAGCCGTGGCAAAGATTTCAGCGGCGGTTGAGAACAAAGCGAAATGAGACTGGTTTTGGCTGTTAAGCCAACTAACGAAAGTCTGGGCGACTTTCGCTACGAACCAGCGCGAAACAGAGTTCGCGACGTGTTACGCTTGGTTATTGAGCGCGCCGGCGATGATGTCGGAAATCCAACTGTTCAAGTTGGTCGTCGAACCTTCTGCGGCGGCCCACATGTTGCGAGCAATGTCAGTCATCAGGATTCCTGAGAGGCCGAGCATCATAATGACCAAAAGCAACAAGCCAACTTCCCACCAACTGAAGTCAACCACTGGACCGGCAGCGACGGCATAACCAGTCGGTGCTTCATCGGTATCAAAGCCAACCACGCCACCATCGGCATCGTCAAAGCCCATCGCGTTGGCATCGTCCATGCCGCCCAAACCATCGGGTGACATTCCGGCAAAGTCGGCTGAATCTTCAAGCTCGATCACTTGCGAGCCGCTATCGTCTTCGACATCGAACCCGCCCGACGGCGACAGTTGGAAGTCTTCTGCCGAGGCAAAATCGATCCCACTGATGCCCGACGCACTGCCACTAGCAACGGCTGAAGCACTCGGATCGCTGCCTACACCGCTGCCAATTTCATCACTCAGTCCCAGTCCGCTGATGCCGGTTCCGGCCAGATCAAGCGGCTCGTCTTCAAGCGACAGGCCGCTGTCCGATGGGCTGGTCAGATTGATTCCGCTTTCGCTCTTGAGCGACAAGGCACTATCACCACCGAGAACCAAATCGCTTTCGTTGTCATCAAGTTGTATGTCTTGATCGCTGTCTCCACGGATCAGATCGCCAATGTCGCTAGCCCCGCCAGACGTGCTGTTCTTTGACGATAAAACGTTGAGGTCAGAATCGGAACCGATCGACATCCCGCTGCCCGGTGTCGAAACGCCGCTGCCGGAATTGCTTATGCCATCAAGGTTGAGATCCGACAGCAGTAGCGAACTGCCTGAATCGGAATCGCTGGATAGTTCGAGTACTTCGTCGTCGTCTTCGTCACCTGGTAGCGGCATATTTTTGTTGACAAGCCGCACGCCGGAACCGCTGCCTGGATCAGCCACCAATCCAACATCGCTTTCAAACGTCAGTTCGTCGGAATCATCGTCATTGTCAGACAATTGTAGATCGCTGTCCTCGTCGGCGTTGGCCGAACCGCCGAGAGTGCTGCCGATCTTTGATCCAGCGGCGCCAATTGCTCGCTCCGATAACAAAACGCTTGATCCGCCTGGATCGTCGTCCAGCACATCGCCGGACAATTCATTGCGAACGCGTTCAATTTCATCAGGCTTGAACTTCATCGACGCACCGTCGCGAAGCCCGTAAATTTCCTGCCGCACGATCATCTCTTTGAGTGCGTCAACCGAGATATTGAGGAGCTTTGCGGCTTCGTCTAATTGAATGTAGTCGGCCATAGATCGGTCAGGAGAGAAAAGAAATTCGATGGATCGCAGCCCGCAGGCCGCGTTGGATGTCTTTTTGCAACGCTTAAGCGTAGTTTAAGCCTAGCGATTGTTCTACGAAATTACCTCGAATAGTTGCAGGAAAAATCGTCGTCGGCCTAATTATACGCTCATTTTACTGCGACCACCGACGAAAGTCTCGACGACTTGGCCCCGAAATTGTGCGCCGTCCAGCGGCGTATTGGGCGAGCGACTCAGCGAATCGGCGACGCGGAACGTCCAGTCTCGATCCGGATCAATCAACACAAAATCAGCTTTGCGGCCTAACTGCAGGCTGCCAGCGGGGATTTTTAACAGCTTGGCTGGATTGCTTGAAAGCTTTGCAATCGCCGTCACCCAATCAATCACGCCGGTCATTATCAAGTGCGTTGAAACCTGACCAAAAGTTGTTTCAAGGGCCGTCATTCCAAACGGCGCGGCGTCGAATTCCTGCATTTTCTTTTCAAGAGAATGCGGGCGATGACCGCTGGATATGATGTCGATCGTGCCGTCCTGCAAGCCTTGCGAGATTTCTTCCAAATGAAGTTTCGACCGCAGCGGCGGGTTGACTTTGCAATTGGCGTCGAACGTGCTCAGCATCTGATCCGACAAATGTGTGTTAGCGACAAAGACCCCGGATGAAAAATCGATGTCTCGCGCACGAACACGGCGGC
This sequence comes from Pirellulaceae bacterium, assembly GCA_041740995.1. Classification (GTDB taxonomy): domain Bacteria; phylum Planctomycetota; class Planctomycetia; order Pirellulales; family Pirellulaceae; genus JBGSKY01. Next base: position 38,528 of record JBGSKY010000066.1, on the reverse strand, counting down.
AAATTTCAACACTGCCAGCGGTCGAAATACTGCTCAAATGCAGCTTGCCACCGGTCGCCTCGACCAGCCTCAGATTTCGCGACGTCGCCAGATCTTCCGCTTCGGCTGGCATCGGCGCCAGTCCCAGTCGCAACTGCATCATGTCCTCATGCATCACGCCTTTGGCCGTCAGCGAGCCAATTTCTGGGTGCTCAATGATTGGGCGGTCAAACATTGTGCAGTATTCCAGCGCTCGTTTGAGCAGCGCGGTATCCTCGATTGATGAAGGTGAATCGCTTAAGCCAATCGCTCCGGCGTCAAAGAGCGACCCAATTTCAGCCAACTCGCGGCCCAGTCGGTCCTTGCTGACGCAACCAAAGACGTACACATTGGCCAGCTGGTATCGCTGGCCGCGTTCGCGAACGTATTGGACCGTCGCCGCAGTATCGATGGCTGGCAATGTATTGGTTGAACAGGCGACGCTGGTGAATCCACCGGCCAATGCAGCTTGCAAAGCCGACTGCATACTTTCGTCTTCTTCGCGGCCCGGTTCGCCCAGTTCGGTCCCGATATCGACGAAGCCTGGGCAGAGGATCAACCCATCCGCGCGACGTCGCTCACAATCGGACGGTAGGTCGCCATCGCGTGGATCGACGGCCCGAAACTGGCCATCGCGGACCAGCAAGCGGCCTACGCGGTCGAGTCCGCTGGTTGGATCAATCAGGCGAACGTGTTCGATCAGTAGAGAAGACGGTTGCATAAGTGAAGCGGGATAGGGCGAATTGATGCGAACGAATGAAACGTAAGTGGGCGCATTAAATCAGCTCGGCGCCGAAGCTGGCTTGTTGTTGGTCAATTTTTCTAGGACGTCTGTTGGAACACAGTTCAAAATTAGAGCCAGAGCGGCCATGCGAACAAAGATGCCGTTGCTGACCTGTTGCAAAATAACTGAATGAGGCCCATCAGCGACTTCGGGAGTCAACTCGACACCGCGATTGATTGGGCCAGGAGCCATAATCAAAATCTCTGGCTTGGTGCGTTGCATCCTCGCGGCGGTCATTGCGTATAGCAACGCGTATTCATGCACCGAAGGAAAGGCTTTCGAGAGCTGACGTTCAAACTGGATTCGCAATAAATTTAATACGTCGCAGCGCGGCAATATCGCGTCAAGGTTGTAAGCAACGTCGACCCCCAAATTCTGCCAACGCTTTGAAACCAACGTCGGCGGTCCACAAACAATCGGCTTGGCACCCAATTTCAGAAGCCCCCAAATGTTCGACCGGGCAGTCCGTGAATGGGCGATGTCACCGACCATTGCGACGCAAAGATTTTTCAAGTCGCCACGATGCTGGCGAATTGTCAAAATGTCCAATAAGCCCTGCGTCGGATGTTCATGCGGACCATCACCAGCATTTACAATCGAGCAATCCAGATATCGCGAAAGTAGATGCGGCGTGCCGGGGGCGGAATGCCGAACAACGACTGCATCAACCCCCATCGCCTCGATGGTTTTTGCGGTGTCAATGAAAGTCTCTCCTTTGGCGACACTCGAGCCAGAGGAGGTGAATTCGATCGTGTCAGCGCCTAGCCGCTTGGCCGCAAGCGAAAAACTGTTTCGCGTTCGCGTGCTGTTCTCGAAAAATAGATTGGCTACCGTTCGCCCTCGCAGCCAATCAAGCTTTATACGGCCCGATTGCGTTTTGGCGATCAAATACTCAGCTAAATCGAGCACCAACGTGATTTGCTCGACGCTCAGAGTCTCAATATCTAACAGATGCTTTTCGAACATTCCTAACCCTCGCAAGTTGTCGCCAGGATTGTCGTCAATCGAAGCGTTTCAACAAGTGGGATGATTGGTTAATCTGCGGCCTTTGGCGAGGTTATGTGCGGTTTGAGGTTCGACAAATTTTTTCTCAAGTTTTCAATTTATTGTTTAGAGTGACGAATTCGAACGCCGATGAACTAACTGTCCAGATGATGCTGTGCAATCATCTACCACCGTTTGTGTTCATCGCAAGGCGTTGATTTATGCTGAAGATATCTGTCAATTCTACGCTTACACTGTTGTCGGTGGTCTTGATGGTTGGGGCGACGGGTTGCGGTTCGCTGACCGGACACTATCGAACAGCCAACGACAGTTTGGACACTCGCCAATTGGAAGCCGCTGGCTATAGCTTTGACGAAAGTGGTGCACAGCTCCCAGGAAAGGTTGCGCCAAGTTCAAGCGGCTTGCCAACTGTAGTGCTGGACATTCGCAACGGCGACCGACATATGGAGCGAATTCCGATCAGCCCCGACAAGCCGCTGTTCATTCAAGATGTGGTGAAGGATGCCAAGCTGACCAACCGACTCGGAAAAATTCGCGTCTCAATAATGCGTGCGACAACGCCTAACAAACCGCCCGTTCGAATGGACGTTGATTTTGACTCGAGCGGCCAGAATGTGATGCAAGAGCAGAATTATGCTCTCCAGCCAAACGACCAGATCATCGTTTCCAAGGACGATACGACTTGGCTTGAAAACATGATTGGCAACGCGAGTAAGAATCGTAAGCGACCGGGTACCTAATGCACCTTCGCACATCATGGCTAGCGATGCAGATATGTCCAGCGCCGAGAAACCGCGGACATCATGACCGCGACGCCGACGAGGCAGCTAACGAGCGTAATTGCCAAGTATGTTAGCACATAAATTAGACTATTCGATGCTTCGCCGGTTGACTCACTTTCTTCAAATGGGAATTGCAGCGGCAAATGGTGCGCAGCCATGAAGGGGCTAAGTACGCCCAGACGATTGGACCACTCGTTGAGAGTTCTCAACGTTGAATTGCCGGCTGTGAATTCGTGTAGCAACAACGGTGCGAGATAGAATAGTAAGACCGCGATAAAAGTCGCAACCATAGCTTGTCGCGTGCGTTGAAGAAATGTCGAGCAAAACATTGCGAGTACAGCGTTGGCAAGGCTGCAAACGGCGAGCACCGCGACGGCCAGTAACATGGTTAGTACGTTGCGACGCAGTTCCGTTGTCAACAATGTGCCAAGCACCAGCGGCCAGACTAAAAATGTTGTCAGCACTCCGGAGACGCGAAAACCGGCTAGCAACTTTCCGCCGATGATTTGCCAACCGCTCAGCGGGCTTGTCAGTAATAGATCAATCGTTTGTCGCTCGCGTTCGCTGGTCATCGCCCCGGCGCAGAAAACGGCAGCTGCCAGAGCATTGAAGGCCAAAATGTAATCGAGATAAAAATAGTACCAAGCAGGTTCGATAAATAGAAACACGCTCATCAGCGGTATTGCGATCAACATGCTCATCTGAATGATAATTCGCAGCGTCAAAGTGCCTTGGCTAAACAGTTCGGCATGAATTTCTTTGTCGTAGACTGGATTGGCACCATCGGCAATTAACTGCGCCCGTCGTGGTGGCGCGAAGAGTCGATCTGGAAATTGTTCGCTCTGGATCAGCATGCCAATCGCTTCGGTCTTTTCCTTTTCCAAATCGATTACTTCATTACCCATGCTGCCCATGTCTTGAGGGTAGAGCAACCGTCGCGAGGAATAATAAAGTAGCAACGTCGCGATAATCGCGGCAACAATCGGAAAGACGATCGACGATAAAACCAAGCGAGTTGTGCCGTAGGGCGCAAGATTTAGCCAAAGCAAAATAAACGCCAAGACAATAGGCGCGATGAGCACGCAACTGATTGCCAGAGCTGACGACGTGCGTTTGAAAACACTTGAACACGTAATGCTAATCGCACCAAAAAGGTACATCGCAAAGACGATCGAAACGTAGCCTGCAAAAACTTCCTCTAGCGAAACACCACCTAACGGCAGGCAGATAAATACAATCGGAAACGATCCGATCATCAAGAGCAGCAATGGTGTCAACGAGGCAATCAGCTTTCCGAAGATGATCGGCATCGGACGCAGCGGACTGGCCAGCAGCATCTCGTAAGTCTTGCGTTCCTTCTCGCCCGCGATGCTAGCTGCCGTAAAACTGGGTGTGATCATCGAGAGAATTGCGAATTGGCCGAGGAAGAAGAAATTCGATAGTCGTTCTGCTTCGACGCCGGAGTTCGACACGTCCAAGCGCTCGACGCGTGGATAGGCAATCAAGATCAGCGTCATCAGTGCCGCCTGATAAATCAGCAACAATACAAATGAACGATGCCTTCTAAGGTTGCTGATTAGCTCACGTTGAATGATCGGATTGAAACGGAACACGAGCCCTCGCAATGAAGCTAAGATAGTTGGACAAGATTCTTCGTTTGATTGGGAAAGCTTATTTAAAAGTCGCGATATCCATCTCTCAACCTGTGATTGTTGAAAACACAGGATCAAAGTTCATGCCACGCTCGCCAGTTAGCTTTGAGGTCAACATGTTATCAAAAAACAAAATGCTATTCGCGTCCGTCGCGTTCTTGTTGTCAATATGCTCGACAAATTCTGGAACTTGGGCAGCCGAAAAAGTTCGCCCGAATATCGTATTTGTGCTGAGTGATGATCAAGCATGGAATGACTATGGTTTTATGGGACATCCGCATATTGAAACGCCGAATCTTGACAGGATTGCGCAGGCAGGGCTTTTGTTCACGCGAGGTTACAATCCCTGCTCGCTCTGCCGGCCTTCGCTAGCTTCGATAATCACAGGGCTCTATCCCCGTCAGCATAACGTTTCCGGCAACGACCCCCTGCCACTGCAAAAATTTGCGAATGGACGCAAACGATACGCCGATCCAGCTTACATGGAACAACGCCAAGCGATTGTAAATCACTTTGAAACCTTGACCACGCTACCCGAAAGGATTCACGATCTCGGATACACCGCTATTCAAACGGGCAAATGGTGGGAGGGCAATTATCGAACCGGTGGATTTGATTTCGGCATGACGCATGGTGATATGAACCACGGTGGTCGGCATGGTGATATTGGACTGAAAATTGGACGAGAGGGTCTGAGCCAAATTGATGATTTCCTCAACGAATCAAAGAAGCCGTTCTTTCTCTGGTATGCGCCGATGATGCCACATCAGCCGCACGATCCGCCAGCAAGACTTCTGGAGAAATATCAGCAACTAACAAGCGAACCGAACATTGCGAAGTACTGGGCGATGTGCGAATGGTTTGATGAGACCATTGGTGATTTACAAAAGTCTTTGGCTCGCCACGGTGCGACCGACAATACTTTGATCGTCTTCATTGCCGATAACGGTTGGGTAACTGATCCAATACGCGACACGTTTGATGATCGTAGCAAACGCAGTCCATACGAAGGCGGAATCCGATCGCCGATCATCTTACACTGGCCTGAAAAAATTAAAGCCGAGCGGAACGATACCGATTTGGCTTGTAGCGTAGATTTGGTACCGACGGTACTCGCCCTGTTAGACATCGCGCCCGACGAAAACTTGCCTGGGATCAATCTGCTAGATCAGCAAGCTCCCAGCTTGCGAAAATCGCTCATCGGACAGATTTACGAGCATGACATTGTCGACTTGCAACAACCAAACGCTTCACTGCTCTCCACCTGGATCATCGACGACTGGTGGAAGTTGATCGAATTTAGTTCGAAAAATCCATTGTCCAAAAATGGCGAAGTCAATTTGTATAACTTGCGAGAGGACCCTACCGAGCAAAACGACTTGAGCCAACAATTTCCTGACGTGGTCGTCCGGCTTCGAGAAAAGTTGAAGATCAATCAATAGAAAAATCGGACTGCAACGACCAACGCTGCAATCCGATTTGGTGAATTTAATGCCTCGAGCTGCTTCGATTACTTTGAAGCCTTAGGCTTAAGTCATGCACTTTCTTTGCGTTGAGGGGCGGTTTTGCTGTGCCGCAGCCCGTTGTCTGACCCTGTGGCTTCGATCGTAAAGACTGTGCCGGCTTCTTGGTCAGGCAGTTCGTACATGATGTCGAGCATTGCTTCTTCGACGATGCCACGCAAGCCACGTGCACCGACGTTCTTAACCAAGGCCTTCGCCGCGATTGCTTTGAGGGCATCTTCGGTGAAGTTCAATTCGCAATTTTCCATCGCAAAGAGCGCCTGATACTGCTTGATCAATGCGTTGCGTGGTTCACTCAACACCTGTATCAGCCCAGCTTCGTCCAGCGGTGCCAGCGGTGCGACAACCGGCAATCGTCCGATCAGTTCCGGAATCATGCCATATTGCAACACGTCATCGCTGGTAACTTGCGCGAGGACAGTTGCACGATCGCTTTCATCAACAGTCGAGTTTGGTTGACCAAAGCCAAGCGTCTTGCGTCCCAGTCGCTTGCGGACAATCTCTTCGATGCCGGCGAATGTTCCACCACAAATGAACAGAATATTACTTGTGTCCATTTGGATGTATTGTTGTTCGGGATGCTTACGTCCGCCCTGTGGAGGTACGTTGGCAACGGTGCCTTCGAGCATCTTGAGCAACGCTTGCTGGACACCTTCACCAGAGACGTCACGCGTGATCGAAACGTTTTGGCTGGTCTTGCCAATCTTGTCGATTTCGTCGATGTACAGGATACCGCGTTGAGCCGATTCGAGATCGAAGTCTGCTGCATGAAGCAGTTTAAGCAACAGGTTTTCGACGTCTTCGCCGACATAGCCCGCTTCCGTCAACGTGGTCGCATCACCGATCGCGAATGGGACGTTGAGCATCTTGGCAAGTGTTCGAGCTAGCAAAGTTTTTCCGCTGCCGGTTGGACCGACGAGCAGAATGTTCGACTTTTCAATTTCGACATCGGAACCTTCCCAAGCGGAATTCAGTCGCTTGTAGTGATTATGGACTGCAACGGCCAACGTCCGCTTGCTGAGCTTCTGGCCGATCACGTACTGATCGAGGTGCTCAACAATCTCGCGAGGGGCTGGAATTTCGGAGAACAAGGACTTTGACGGTCCACGTCGTTTGTTTTCTTGATCCAGAATGGACTGACACAATTCGATGCACTCACCGCAGATGTAGACGTCACCTGGTCCTTCAACCAGCGGTCCAACATCTCGATAGCTCTTTCTACAAAACGAGCAGAACGCGTTCTTTTTATTCGCGGTTCCGCTGGTTCCGTTTCCACGACGACCCGACATGACATCCTTACCCGTAGGCATATACGACTCCTAGCTAGTTCGTGAATCGCGACCATGCCCTTGCCAGCCATCCCGTTGATAGCTCGCGATGCAAAATCGACTACACACTTGCAAAATGACACGCTTGATGGGAGCTCGATGACAGCAACATTCGAAACGAAGTTCAAGCGCAAGTCGAGGAATCGCTTCCATCCAACTGGCCATACTTCAATTGCGATTTACTCTCATACCGGGCCGTCCCTGTCCGCGGTGTCGAGCCGACAATATACCTGTGCGTTAGCACATTTTAGGTAGTTTCAGTCGAGTCTTTCCCAGACGCAAGTTCTCGGCAGGAACAATGTCCGCCCGAAATCGCGTCAGTCGAAGAACTCTGTGCACAAGTGCAACTATTTTCCCGCTCCACTAATCTTGAGCATAGACCGAAACAGAAACATTTCGGCAAATGCAAATAAATAAAGCGTGAAAAACTAGCCACCACCCCATTAGTCAGCCTCGCAATGCTTGTTGAGCCAGAATCACGATGGAAGCTCGGAAGTTCCGTTGGACGGCTGGTCCAAGTTCGCTTTCGGTCCCGATGACGCTGCAATCTTGCGTGCTGACGCTTTTATCTTTCGGTATTCCTCGTCCGTGATGTCTCCCTCGAGACGCATTTCTTCGAATTCTTTTAGGCAGCTTTGAACCGAATCGAAAGCATTTTTGGTCGATTCGCGCCATTTTAACAGTAGCCAAATCGCAGCAGCGGAAATAACCACTACGACCAGAACGCTCAGTACCGCCAGCAGCGACGAGTCAATCCACAGCTTCTGCATGTTCAACCACACGACGTTCCGACCAGTGATCGTGTGCAACGCGGCGAATAATCGCTGCCTGTTGCACCGCTATGTTAGGGAGGATCGATCACCAAAGTAAAGTGTTGAGTCAACAAAAAAATCTTCAGCCGTTCCGCTCGATTTTTCTTGTACGATACAAAATGGACCGATGAATTTCAACATGCCCGTGAAAAAGCAGTAAAAAGAACGTGCCGAAAAGTGGTCTGACAAGTTGCTTTGCACGTCGCGTTACTGGAAAGTCCTTCAACGAAATTTACTGAGCTGTTTGGACAATCGATTCCATCATGAATCGATTCATATGCTCGGTCATTGAAGTATTTAGCTCGTCGCCACAGTCGAATTGGACAAACTGATAATTTAGGCAACTTCGATGGGCAAATCGAAGCGCCTGCGAAACTTCGCCGGAATTGGCGACCGTAGAATTGTCACCGTACATGTAAAGCACCTTGGTCTGGTGGCGCTGTTTCCAATTTACCAGTGACCCGGCGACGTCGGGCGCTGTGGAATTAATGCTGATGGCTGCTGCGAATGATTCCGGGTGTCGAAGCGCTAGCCATTGTGCGACCGTCCCGCCGGTTCCGTAGCCGCAAATGAAGATTCTTGTTGGGTCAACTGACAAGTCTTCGGTCGCAAGTCGTACTGTCTCCAGAACCGATTGCTCGCTAACGCAAAGGATGTCACGGCGGAGCGACCAACGAAAATGTCTTGCTTTTAATGGTGAAACTTTTGGACCACGTAAACCAACGGCCATAAAGTTTCGAAGGCTGATCGAAGGAACGACGCCATCCAGTTCATATTCGCTGCTGTCGTCTGAATGCAGCCAAATCAGCAACGGGTAGGAATATTTGACTTCAAAATGCTGAGGGAAAAACAGCCGATGCGGCTGGGCTAGATTCAGCGGAGTGCGTTCCAAAAGCGGTCTTGGATTGTCTGCTACCTGAGTGGAGCCACTAGAATGCTGACCGCTCGTTTCGAAAGGAAGCCTATTCATCGACGCTCTAGCTTTGGATTAGTGAAAAGGTGGTATGGCTTCCGAGCCTAGTAACAAACGGTATCTCGGCACCGTTTGATTTCTATTAAAGGTTAAGCGTTTCCGTCAACATCGGTTTGGGAACTGGTAGGCCGGCCTGCCGCTGCAAAAGTCGTCAATACTTTTGTCGTTACCGTAAATTCGATTCGACGAGTGTTAGGCCGTCTTCATCAACTCATCCATCGACGCGACTAACGATTTCACTGCCGCGATACTCTTGCCCAAGGCCGCGACTTCCGACTCAGTCAGGCTCAATTCAATAATCTTTTCAACGCCACCGGCGCCTAAAATAACCGGCACGCCGACATAATATCCGCCGACACCATATTCTTTGTCGCAATACGCGGCACACGGAATTAGACGTTTCTTGTCCCGCACAATCGCTTCTACCATTTGGGTCGTGGCCGCTGCCGGTGCATAGTAAGCGCTACCGGTTTTGAGTAGCGAAACGATTTCCGCGCCGCCGCTAGCCGTTCGCTTGACGATCTCATTCAGTCGAGATTCGCTGAGAAGCTGGAGAATTGGGATTCCGCCGACGCTGGTGCAGCTTGGAATTGGAACCATCGTGTCACCATGTCCGCCCATCAGCAGGGCCGCCACGTCTTCCACACTGACGCCTAACTCCATCGCCAAAAAGGTACGGTACCTTGCAGTATCGAGCACGCCTGCTTGGCCGATTACGCGATTTGCTGGGAAGCCAGTCACTTGAAAGGCTCGCTGAACCATCGCGTCGAGCGGGTTGCTGACGACTATGATCACCGCGTCAGGACTGCAATCAGCCACCTGTTTGGCCACCGCCGTCATGATTTTTGCATTGGTGGAGAGCAAATCATCGCGGCTCATGCCAGGCTTGCGAGCGATGCCAGCGGTGATGACGACTACGTCGCTGCCGGCCACATCATCGTAAGAATTCGTGCCGACAATTTTCGAGTCAAAACCGACGATCGGCGAGGCCTGCATTAAGTCCAATGCTTTGCCACGCGGCATGTCTTCGGTTTGCGGTACGTCAAGCAAGACAATGTCGCCTAGCTCCGCCGCGGCGCACCAATGAGCGGTCGTCGCTCCAACATTCCCAGCACCAATGATCGAAATTTTTGCTCGACGCAACATTGTAAATACCGTTAGAGGGTCTATGAATTTGTCGCCGGTTGAAAGCAACAATGATCCGGCGATGATTCCAGCAGGATCAACGACGACTTTGTAGAATGAGGAACTCGGAAGTATCGACAGCCTCGGCCAACCGTCAAGCACTAACAAGGCAACCAAAACGGACTCGCTTAACAAAGTCGAAGCAAGCGTTACACTAAAGCCTGAAAATTTCTGGTTGTCGCAATCGGCAAGATAAAAAACGCGACTGAAATTTTTTTTAAAGTCTGACTCTTCATCGCCCCTACGGACCGTTCAACACGCTGTATGACTTTTGAAGCTGACAATTCGTTTGGGCTCAACGCGTTGCGAATCGGCCAAGGAATCGACTCGCATCGAATCGGCAGCGGGAAATCTTTACGACTGGGTGGAATCGATATCGAGTGCGAACTCAGTTTGATTGGACACTCCGACGCTGACGTCTTGCTGCACGCAGTGACCGATGCGATTTGTGCCGCAGCAATGTTGCCTGATATCGGCGAGCTTTTTCCAGACAATGCTTCAGAGAACAAGGGACGCGATTCGGCAGATTTCCTCCGAGAAGCGGTGCGCCTGGCCTGCGAGGCAAAATATGCCCTGATCAATCTGGATTGTGTTGTCCGAATCGAACGTCCAAAAATTTCGCCCCACAAGCAGGCTATTCGAAGTCGAATTGCTGAAATCATTGGCGTTGGGCTAGATCGAATTTCGCTGAAAGCAAAAACGGGAGAAAAGATCGGTGACGTTGGCGAAGGACGATTGGCCGAAGCGTATTGCATCGCCTTGTTGCAAAGAGTTCAATAAGAGCCGATCCGCGTCAGACCCCTTTGGAGGAACGGCGAGGGGCAGACCCCTTTTCAGATAGGTTCTAAGTATCAACTCTTCGTTTCGCATTGCTAGCAAATACTAGTTCGTATGTCGCTTCGAAATTGCTGAAGATCAGGGTTTAGTTCTGACGCTGGCCTAACCTATAATCCGTCACGGATTTTGATAGAAGAATGGATCGAAACAATCGGTCGGGCAATTTCGCAGAACACGGCAAGAGTAAATTAATCAGTAATATGGCGACAGTTACAGAACAAATTCGGCACCAAGATTTATCCAGCATGGAAACTTCGATTCGCATCTATAACACGCTCACCAAAGCGAAAGAACCTTTGCAGACGGTTCAGCCCGGAGTTGTCGGCATGTACCTTTGCGGACCTACGGTCTATGCCGAGGCCCATATCGGTCACATGGTCGGACCGGTTATCTTTGACACGATCAAACGTTTCCTCGTCTACTGTGGATATCAAGTCACTTGGGTCGTCAATATCACCGACGTTGATGACAAATTGATTAACGCTTCACGCAAACGTGGAATATCGATGTTTCAAGTAGCGACTGAAATGACGGCCGACTACTTGTCGAACTTGCAGCAACTAGGCGTCGATCAAATCGATCATATGCCTCGGGCGACCGAGAATATGGACGAGATCATCAAATTTATCGGCGAGCTGATTGCACGAAAACATGCTTATGCCAGCGGCGGCGACGTGTTTTTTGACGTCACCAGCGATCCGCAATACGGTCGATTGAGCAATCGCAGTCTGGATGCCCAGCAAGGTGAAGGCGGCGAAGCGTCGGCGCGGAAGAAGTCGCCTGGCGATTTTGCTCTGTGGAAGTCTGCCAAGTCGGACGAACCAGCTTGGCAAAGCCCGTGGGGCCTCGGTCGTCCAGGCTGGCACATCGAATGTTCGGCGATGAGTCGTCGCATCCTCGGAAAAACGTTCGACATCCACGGCGGCGGGCTCGACTTGCTCTTTCCGCATCATGAAAACGAATTGGCCCAGAGCCGATGCTGTCACGACGCCCCGATGGTTCGATATTGGATGCACAACGGGCTGATGCGTTCCTCCAACGCGACGGGAAAAGTCGGTGGCAAATCGGATCGCGATGGAAATGCGCCTGCCAGCGAGGAAGATGCCGCGTCGGGAAAAATTTCACGGAGCAAAGGCGCCGGTGGACTTGCGGATTTGATTGAAGAACAAACCGGCGAACGACTGCGGTTTTTCTTGCTCCGTTCGCATTACCGCTCGACCACAGTTTTCGGCGATGAACCGCTACAAGAAGCCGGCACCGCGCTGGAAGCGTTCTACCGATTGTTCGATCGCTACGCCGAGATCATGGGTCAAAGCGTTTATGCACTGGAGATCAATACGCTGCGAAGCAAATTCGTTCCGCCAAAATCTAACGCTCCGATCGTAAAAGAAGTTCTCTCGTTGCGTGATAGCTTTTTAAGCAAGATGGACGACGACTTCAACACTGGCGGAGCGGTCAGCGATCTGTTCGAAATCGTTCGCTGCATGAATCGACTGATCGACAGTTATGACCTAGAGCAAGACAAGTCCGTTGAATCTGAAGGAAAGCAAGCCTTGCGCGACACGATGTTGATTCTGCGGGAATTGTCCGCAATTTTAGGCCTATTCAAAAAAGCGATTCGCAAAAAGTCATCGGGCGACGATTCAGCCCAAACGGTTGATCACTTGATGCAGTTAATTATTCAATTGCGAGCCAACGCCCGAGAGAAGAAAGACTTTGCAACCGCTGACACGATTCGCGACGGACTTTCGACGATGAAGATCCAACTGCTCGATAAAAAAGGCGTCACTGTTTGGGAGCAAGCAAAATCGTAAGCGCTGCAACCAATTCGCAGCGATACATTTTAGGCATCGATCCCGGTTTGGCGATTACTGGCTATGGGCTGGTCCAAGTCGATGGACTAAAGCTGAAGCTTGTCGAAGCGGGAGTGATTCGCGTTTCTCGATCGCAAACATTGGAGCGGCGACTGCGAGAACTGTACGACGGCATTACCGAAGTCATGGCCCTTGCGCCGTTAGAGGCGGTGGCCATCGAGCAGCTCTATTCGCACTACGAACGACCCCGAACAGCGGTGTTGATGGGCCATGCACGCGGTGTGCTCTGTTTGGCAGCCGCACAGCGAGATCTCGCGGTTTACTCGTTCGAACCCACGGCGGTTAAAAAGGCGTTGACCGGCAATGGTCGCGCTAGCAAGGAACAAATGCAATTCGCCGTCCAGCACCAGCTTGGCTTGCGAAGCGTCCCTGAGCCAGCCGACGTCGCCGATGCACTAGGCGTGGCAATTTGTTGCTGCGGTCACCAGCAAATGCAATCCCAAACTCGAACCGCCCGGCCCGTCAGCGAATGAGTATTCGAGAAGTTGTGATTTCTTTCCTAACGGCAGTGAATACCAGAAGAGCTCATTTGTTGGGACGGAATTTCCATCAAGCTTAAAACCGCTTCAAACTAGAAGGTAGCATTGCAATTACGGGTCCACTGTCGGTGTCAATCGTTTATTCACCGCACCCAGGTCTCTCCAGACGGCCAATTCGATTGCGTCATCAATGCTTCGGACGCTGCCGTCGCCAAAGAGAACATTCACATGGCCTTGATGTTCGCTGCGCGCTGAACGAGTTCCATCGATGAGTAAGACATTCATCCCACAATCGGGGATCTGAGAATTCGGTGTCATGATTTGGTTGAAATATGCGTCTCGACCATAAAGCCACAACGCACCAGTTGAAGTCTCCCAATTTGGTTTTCGCTCAAGCGTTCTAGCACAAATCTGTGTCCATTGATTTGGCGTGAAAAACCCGGATTGCGGTTCGCCGAGGAAGAAGATTGAGTACCAATCGCGTTTCCAATTGCCTTGTTCGAAACTAACAAGTTCCCGATTGAGCCAGTTATTGGCCAGTCCTGCATTGCTACCAACGCTCCTTTCGCTGATATAAATCAAATTCGACAAACCATTCAAGCCAGTCGAAATCTGGCGAAAAGTAGTTCCAAACGCACCTTCCATCTCAGATTTATGAGCTTCAACGATACTAATGGCACGGCTTTTGGTCCCGACCGAGTAGCAATAATTGAAAGATCGGCGAGTTGATTTGGATTCCGATGGACAACGAAAGACGGGCGGCGCATCAAGTGACTTTTCATCATAGTAATGGACCGCTTCGCCAAACTTGATTCGCTCAAACATATTCGCTTGATCAACAAACGGCAGTAACCTCGCGTGAGCACTATGGAGTTCTCTCGGGATTGCCATTCCTCCTGAATCTTCCTCGACCACGTTAATCGGCAGGACTCGGAAGGCCGTTTCGTATCCAGCGATCGCCACACCGATCTGTCGCTGATTTGACACACACGCGATGTCGCGAGCGGATTCTCTTGCAGAGTTCAATCCCACCAATACGATCGTTGATAAAACAGAAACGATTAACAAGCTTACAATCAGTTCGATAAGCGTAAAAGCAAACCGCAAACAAGGTGTTTTCATTTTGCACTCTGAGCAAGATGGCGGCTGATTTTGATCGGGATTTTGATCCTGTCGGTCTTATCTTCACCCTCTCGCTGCACATCGATCAGCAACGTTGATTCGTACGGTTCCCCCGCCAGTTCATTGACATCCTGGACAGCAAATTCAACTGTGTGCTCCAGTACGAAAAACTTTAGAATTGATGAACCAAATAGGTCTACAGACTGAATCGAAAAGTCTTTGTTCCGCATGTTCTCTAGCGTGATTGTTTTTGGATAAACCCTATCATTGATGATGACACAATTCGCCTGGGTTCCTCCACCGGATAACGTCCATTCTGGGAAATGGTTGACTATCAGCCGAACATCACACTGGGTATTGCCGTACGACAATTTACCGAGCAGAACGTCAACGCCGGTCATCGTTTCATCGAGACTTAATATCCCAGAGTAGGGAATTACATACGCGGTGTAATATGGATCTTTCCTGGTCACGATATCGGTGACGTTTATTTTGAGACTCTCGAGCCTTGCCAAGTCGTCCAATTGAATCAAGTTCGCATCAAAAGTTGCGACGGTAGGAAGCGTGATGATCAACTCACCCGACACATCGCTTGTCGCGTCACCCTGAACAGATTTCTGTGCAGTTAGTATGACTGGCCCAGCAAGCCGCGCCTTGGTTGTATTGCCGACAACCGTCGCATCGTTACCCCATTGCGACATAAATTGATCTGTTTTAATTATTAAAGTAATCGGCAACTTGTTCTCGCCAGGCAGTATGGCTCGGATATCAAAATTCGCCTTGAACAGCCCCTGATCAGAAATTTGCTCTGGTTCTACGCCAGACAATAGTGCAGGAGAACAACAAGCCGCATTGGGTTCGAAATTACTGCGTTCTAACGTCATGCCCGATACATTTCGGAATGTTACTTCCGCTTTCGCTTGCCCGGCATCAGTGTAGGTTACTACAACATCGCCGACTTGCTCGACAACTTTGTCAGCGTTGATAAAACCTTCCGATTCTGATGAAAGTGATTTTATTGGCGATTCGGGTGTTTTCGGTTTGATGTCAGAATCGATAGAAACGAACTCCTTCCGGTCTGTGCATCCATAACAAAAGATGGATATTCCAATCAGTGAATAAGCCATTTGACTGCGCCGCAAAAAGTAAGGCACTACTTTAAACAGCAGGCAGAAGCTAAGAATTGCCGCGACTGCAACGGTCGCCAAAGCCATCCATCGGTCTCTTGGCTGTTCGAGAAAGACGACCGTGGTCAGGCCAGCCTTCTCCCATTCGGCGGGGTCAAAACTTTTGTTAGGCGCATTCTGTTCAAAAATACGGACTTGATGATTGTCGAAATGGCATAGCGCGTAATGCCCCATTTCATTTTTGTTTTTCGTCAGATACAAAATCGCAAAGCCGTTCAAATTGGACAATGTCGAGGCTGAAGTTTTATACGGAACTACCTCGACGCCACATTTCTGAAGGCCATCAGTAATCTCTTCAATACTCTGGCTTGCGTTACTGAATTGTGCCATCGCGAGTAGACGATGCGGATCGGCGGTTCTGCCCGTGGCCGTGAGATAATAGTAGGCCGCATGCGCCCCACAAGATGCGTTGAGCATAGGGTCGGAAGTGTCCGATCCAGAAACTACTCTAATCGACGAACACGCGATCAGAAATAAGAATACAAGTGATACTTTTGACATGGAATAAGCCACCTTCAATTCCGTCGTGAAACATCTTTGCACAGGCATTTTTTAGAAATTAGATTGACAACCATCGAGAACTTATTATCGATCTCTCTTCCGAAATCCCAAACCTTTTGTCCAGATCGCAATGAAGACAGATCCGATGACTAGCAACGTAATTCCACCAGCCAGATAAAGGTTCAAACGGCCAGTCGGATATCGGATTGACGTGGAAGTAGCAGGGGTATCAGGCAATTTTTGCAACTCTTTAACCAAGGCATTTTCTTGAGTCTTACGACTCTTGCCGGACGTATTCCATGTGCCAACGCCGCCACCTATTCGCTGGCTTGTATATGTCAATTCATCGTAAAACAACGTTCCGTCGGGCGGAACGATTTTTTTGTATCTTGAGACGTCATTGTTGACGAGATATTCTCCCACCAATTTCCATCGATGAGTTTCAAAAATCGGCTTATTGCCCAGCAAGCCTTCTTCTTGACGGCCAACATAAGTAACCTCTGCGGGAAGCCACGCTTTGTTGACCCTCACATTCTTGTAAACCGTTTCAGACTCCGCGCCGTGGTGCATCTTGTACATCGACGCATCAGCATTCGTAACTTTCCATGTCTTGTTTACTGCTTGAACGCCATCGTCAGTCTTCACAGTCAACAGTCCAAGGAACTCTTTTGTAGAAAAGTCAAGAGATATGACGGCCTGACTGTCCGACAATGATTCCAATCCAAAGACGGATGGGTTGCCCCATTTATCTTCAAGAATTCTCGTTCTTAGATCGCAAGGGTAACACATCCCGTGAACCCCCCCCCCGATAGCGCTCACGAAAGCGTTACCATAACTACTTCCCAAATTCATTCTGAACTTCTGGCCGTCCTTCGTCGCTTCCGGCCAGAACGACAGAACTCTACCGCCACTTCCTTCGACTTCACGAATGATGTGTTCAATACCATCGTGACGAAGGATGTAGCTTGACCCCAATTTTGCCGAGAAACTCCACTCCCCTTCGACATGTAATTTCTTTCTCCCTTCTCCGCGCTCTCGTTCTTCATCGTACTCCCATTTGCAGTGATACACGTCATCACCAAATGAATTCAAATATTCCTGCATGAGCGCCAGTGCTACCGGATCGCTCGGTGGTTTAATCTTGCCCGTTTTCTGCGCATGGGCGGTTTGACATGCGTTAAAGAGCAGAATCAAAAAAGCCAATCCTGTCATGCGAGCAAATAAGTCAAAAGCAAACATAGAAAGCTCCGCGATTTGGTGACAGTGTTCAATCAAGTGTGAATGTTGCGCCGCACAACGAAGAAACGCGATTGTTCAATCGCTCAAGGTAACTCGCTACAAGTTAGCGCAACCGGGTATTTGACCACAATATATGGGCGGATTTGGCTGAGGTGGATCATTTGGACCATCAGGCTTGAAACCGTATCCCATGTTTTCGACTAGGACACATCTTCCCCGAACCATTATGCCGCACCAAGATGTACCTCCCAGACAGTCTCCATACCACGAACTGGCGCAAGACTTATTAGGCACGTCATAATTCGAACAGCGCCACGCAATCGCATCAACGTTAACTGCCTCGGAACATCCATAAGCGCAAAAATTTCCGAGATTCGGCGTGCTGAAATTACATAGGCATGGTGGTTGATCGGGCGTAGAAAAAGAATAACACCACGTCCCATAATAAGCTCCGCGCAACTGCTGCTTCTCGTCTACTGAGAGCTTCACAAAAGAATCGCTGCTAGAGAAGCAATCAGCGAAAGTCATTAAAGACCAAAGACCAAAGACCAAAGACTCGCATAGCAACACCCATAAGTTGAAAGTGAACCGAACGAAACTTTCCTTGGAAGGAATGCTTTTGAAGATAAAAGTTGCAAATCGGAAAGTCAACACGGCGATTTGAGATTTCATTAAAATTTATCAATGCGGTAATCGACTGCATTAACGGTTTGCGGCAGGGCTAACAACTCCTAGCCGGAGTCCCCAGACTTCGGAGACTTTTCGTGGGAAATTGCGATCTCTGGCGAGTTTGGCTACCCCAAAATCTAATCTGTTTGAAGTACTCTTGGCGTTCGTGCTTTCGCCTTCAGTCGTCCGTCACGAAACCGTATACTCACGCCTCTCAAATTTTCTAATGACGTGAGCACTTCAACGGAACTGAAATACTTTGATCACAAAAATTAGCGGTGTGCTGGCGGAACTGGCTGACGAAACCGCGACCATTGAAGCGTCACCGTTTCAGTATGAAGTGATGATCGCGGAGTTTACGCGACGACATCTGCAAGCAGAGTTAAAGAAAAAAATCTCGTTGCACACCATTGAGTACATCGAAGGCAACGCGGCGCAAGGTGGTCGGCTGACACCGCGGTTGGTCGGATTTGAATCAGTCGTTGAACGAGAGTTTTTTGATCTGTTCTGTTCGGTCGATGGGGTCGGCGTCAAAAAAGCGCTACGGGCGATGGTTCGGCCAGTCGCCGATACGGCAGTCATGATCGAACAACAAGATGCCAAAGGTCTGTCGGCTTTGCCAGGCATTGGACCGGCGACGGCTGAACGTGTCATAGCTAAACTGCGACGCAAGATGCCGAAGTTCGCTTTGCTGATCCAGCGCGAAATGCCGGAAGTGAAAGCTCAGCAACCGGGCGTCATCGAGGAAACCTTCGAGGCCTTAGTCGTTCTGGGGCATAACGAAGCCGACGCTCGCCAATTGATTGAACAAGCGATCGCAGGCGGGAAAAAGTTTAAGGATACCGAAGCGCTTATCCAGGCGATCTACCAACGCCAAAGTGGAACCTCGTAGCCGAAGTCGCCAGGCTTCGGAGGCGCTAGGCAACCGAACTTTGGCAAGTTCGGCTACGCCAGTGGAAATCAAAACTCTTGGCGAGTTTCGCTACGCCAATTTTCTAATGCTTGCGGTATTTGCAGCGTTGCCCAAGCGTTTAAACGGCTATAATCGACCTAGCTAAAGGTTTACTACTTGGCCGATTACTGCTTGGCCGAAACTTTTAATTCCTGCGATCGATGAATACTGAACGAAAACTTGACCACATGATGAACCGCAAGTTGTTGTCTGCGATTAGTTGTTTGCTTTTTTGCTGGTTTGCGATTGGCCAGCCATCAGGTTTTCTTCTCGCGAAAGAGTCAAGCCTGGAATTTGAATTGCAATCTACTGAAATGCAAATCGTCGAGCTGTTTGAAAATGCTGAGCATGAATTGGTCGTCGTTAGCTTCCTGGGCGTCGATTGTCCACTCTCGCGGTTGTATGCGAAACGTTTGAACGATCTTAGTCAACAGTTTGCATCATCGCCGATTCGATTTGTTGCCGTCGATTCAAACCAGCACGACTCGCTTGACGAGATCGCCCAATTTGCAAAAGCGACTGGATTGCGGTTTCCGTTTGTTAAAGATTTGAAACAACGATTGGCACTCGGGCTGGACGTGCAGCGAAACCCAGAAGTCGTCGTGTTAAATCGCAAGCTGCAAGTCAAGTATCAGGGCCGCATTGATGATCAATACGCGCCCGGCATCTCGCGCGACAAGCCGACGAGTTCCGATCTGCACGATGCGCTTGAAGGGTTGCTTAAAGGCGAGATGCGATTTGCGGCACGAACGCAATCTGTCGGCTGTCGAATTACCTTCAGCGAGAATGCTGCTGAACTTTCCGAATTTACTTATTGTCGCGACATCCAGCCAATCCTGCGAGAGAATTGTTTGGAGTGCCATCAAACTGGAGAAATCGCGCCTTTTGCATTGACCGACTACGACGAAGTAGTTGGCTGGGGTGAAATGTTGATCGAAGTGATCGACCAGCATCGAATGCCGCCATGGCACGCTGAGGATAATGTTGAATTCGCCAATGCACGGTCGATGCCAAAGCAAGCCAAATCGATGTTGCGGGCTTGGGTGGCTGGGGGGATGCCCTTTGGCGATCTATCAGATGCAGTGCCGGACATTCAAGTCGCAAACAATCCGTTGAAAGATGAAGATCGCTTCGATCTGAAGCTGAGCATGAATGAGGATGGGTTCAATGTTCCTGTCGAGGGAACGATCGACTATCAATACTTCGTCGTTGATCCAAAATTCGAAACCGATCGATGGGTTGCTGCTGCGAGTGTCATTCCAGGTAATCGAGCGGTCTTGCATCATGCGATCGTCTTCATTCGACCGCCAGACGAAAACAATATCCGCGATTCAACATTGCTGACGGCTTACGTTCCTGGTCAAAAGAATTACTCGTTACCCGATGGTCATGCGCAATTGGTAAAGGCTGGTTCGCATTTCGTATTTCAAATGCATTACACGCCCAACGGAATTGCTCAAACGGATAAAAGTGCGGTAGCACTGCGTTTTATGAACGAATCAGAGGTTACGCATTTGGTTGAATCTTATGCTGCGTTGGAGCAGGACTTTGAGATTCCACCGCAGAAAGCAGATCACGCCGTTAGCGGGCGATTGCGATATTTTCCAAAGGATGGCCGCTTGTTAGCGGTGGCTCCGCACATGCACCTGCGAGGTAAAGCGTTCGAACTAGATCTTTCGCAAGGTGATCGGCAGGAAAATTTATTGCGCGTTCCACACTACGATTTCAACTGGCAACATAATTACATCTATAAAAATTCGGTGGACTTGAAATCGGTCGATAAGATTCATTTCACCGCTCACTTTGATAACTCGCCCAGCAATCCACACAATCCAGATCCGTCCGAATTTGTGACATGGGGCGACCAGACCTGGGAGGAAATGGCGATCGTTTTTTTGACGATCGCGAGGCCACGAACGGTCGAGCTTCCAACTGCTCAGAAGCGTCAAACGAATATAGCTCTCGATGTTGAAGCGATTGAAGAACAACAGCGCGAGCGATGGACAGCGACTGCCCTGGAACGGCTTGCTCGACTGGACAAGAACAATGACAAGCGGATTTCTAAAGACGAAGTGCCCCGCGAGTTTTTGCTTTTCATGTTTGATCGAGCCGATTTAAACAACGATGGGCTGCTGGACTTAGACGAATTAATTGAGCAGGTGTCGCGTCGCAATTGAATCAATCATCAAGCTCACAAAAGCAAAACGAGATCGACCATTCGCCGCAGTCCACTAGTACGTTCGAGGAGCGCTTGTTTGGACGTTGCGCGATATTCATCTTGGATCATCAGGTCTTCACTTGGCTGGTCCTAGTCTGTTTAACGGTCGTCGGTAGCGTCGGCAATTTCTATCCCACGTTGGTTACAGATTGGTTTCGCATCGCGAAGTCTGCGGAACCTTTTCGGCCAACGATAAGCGACGACGATGTTAAGCGTCCGCCAAACGTGAAACCCTTCACCTATTCCGATGGCAACGTCATCGTCGTGGTTGAAAGCGACGATATCTTCACACCAACTGGGGCACGGTTGATTCGGGAGGTTCTCAAGTCGATCAACGAATTGCCATTTGTGACCAAAGTTACGTGGATGGAGGATTCGCCGCCGCTGAATATTTTCGGACTGGCGGAAACAGTTCTGCCGCGCGGCAACGCATCTCAAGCTCGCTTTGATATTGCCAAACAGCGGGCAGTCAGTAATCCGCTAATCGGCGGGCAGTTGCTCTCCGGCGATGGAACCGTGTTGCTTTTGATGTTGAATATCGATTGGTTTTTCGTCGATCGCGAAGGCCAAGCGACTGAGCAAATTAGTGTGATGGCGAACCAGATTGCCGAAAAATATCCAGAAGTACAGTTCAAGTTTTCAACGACTGGCTCGTCGCCAATTCATTTGCTCGCGGCTCAGGCGCACGAGTCCAACGAGACGAAGTACCAGTTGATCGGGTACGGCGTAATCCTGTTGATGGCCGTCGTGCTTTTTCGGGGAATTGCCGCAGTCGTTATCGTCGCCTTGGCTCCGATTTTGGGAGTCTTTTGGACACTGGGGATTTTGCATTTTTTCGACATTCATGACAACCCATTTAATAGTGCCGTGCTACCGGTCCTGCTCAGCTTGGTCGGTTTTACCGACGGAGTTCACATGATGGTTCAAATTCGGCGACAAAGAGCAGCCGGTCTTTCGCCGCAGCAGGCGGCCAGACGTGGCTTGAACGACGTCGGGTTCGCGTGCTTTCTCACTTCGTTTACCACCGCGATTGGCTTCGGGTCTTTAGCGACGGCGCATCATGAAATTGTTCGTGAGTTCGGCTGGAGTTGCGTGATCGGCGTAACGTTGACGCTTGTTTCGGGTCTGACAGTCATTCCGCTCCTGTGCAGCACTTGGTTAGGCCGCTGGGTCGCTTCAGGCTATGGCAACAATCTCGTCGATCGAAATCTCGAAAAGATCGCAGGCGTAGTGAAGTTCGTTGTGGCACGTAAAAAGTTTTTCGCTTGGACAGCAATTACTGTCACTTTTTGCATGTTGTGTCTATGTGCGTTATTGCGACCTGACGAGCGGCAGACAAGCATGCTGCCTGATGATGCCGAAGCGGTCAAAGCATTGCGGACGATCGATCGCAGTTTTGGTGGGATGGACTTCAGCACAGTTTGTGTTCGATGGAATAAGCAAATACCAGACAATGCACCCGAGTTGGGGGCAGTCATGCAACAGGTCGATGCGCTGCTGCGGAGCGAGCCGTTGATTGCACATCCGCTGTCGATTTACAATTTAATTCAAGCGTTACCAGGCAGTGGGCCAGTCGAGCAGCGGATGTCTTTACTGGAATTGATGCCGCCTCCGCTCAAGCGAGCTTTCTACACGCCGGAATATCGATTTGCCGAATCTCAATTTCGAGTTCAGGATCTTGGCATCGCCAAATACAACGATACCTTTCGTCGGATCGACGAAGGTTTGGTGAAGATCGCGAATGAGCATCCGAATTTTTCGTTGTCGCTGGAAGGCAATGCGGTAGCTCGCTGCAAGAATTTGTTTCGGATCGTTTTAGATCTCTGTTACAGTTTGGGAACCGCTGGACTGATAATTTTTGCGGTACTTGCAGTCGTCTATCGCAGCATGCGGATCGGATTAATTTCGGTTGTTCCGAATCTATTTCCGCTGGCGGCGACCGGCGTGTTGTTGCTGGTCACTGGCCAGTATTTAGAGTTGGTCAGCGTGTGCGCGTTCACCGTGTGCCTTGGTATCGCCGTTGATGACACGATTCATTTTTTGACTCGTTATCGGGAAGAGCTTGGCCGCAACGGCGGACAAGTCGAACCAGCCATTAATTCGGCGTTTGTTGGCGTTGGAACTGGGTTGATCATCACAACGGTCGTGCTTGTCGTCGGGTTTGCAACGGCGCTGACTAGCGACGCTCGTGATACACGCATCTTTGTGACAATGAGCATGTTGACGATCACAGGCGCACTGTTTGCCGACCTGATATTCTTGCCAGCCATGTTGGCGTATTTTCAGCCGAGCAAGAGTTTTTCGACCGTTTCCAAAAATTGAGAAGCGTTCTAAAGATAGAGCACGCTATTTCTTTTTGACGACGAAGGTGTCTCTTGTCAAATTGCTTTTGGCTCGATTCGAGTTTCTATGGCAAGGCTTTCGTTCGCTGATCCCGACTACAGTTTAGGAGTCATTATGGGGACGCGATTGCCAGGCTCTCTCGGTTTACTTGACGTCACCGGTCGCATCGATCCCGGAACGCTTATTAGAGTAAGAAGCGACCAGCCAGGGGTCACGAATGGCATTGGGATTTCCTACTATGCGCAAAAAACGCCGATTCTTGTAGGCAAACCACCACGCGAGCCAGGCAGATTGGAAAATGGCACTGTTTTCGAAGATATGCTCTTCGGCGACGATCCAGTCCAAGCGGCAGAACTCAAAAAAGATCCGGTTTTCCAGCTGCCCGACGCTGAGCTAGAGCAGATGGGAAAAGATCTAATGAACTCAGTTTCGACAACTGGTGGCATTGTTGTCGATCGCGATTTGAAGAGTGTAGCGTTTCAAGCGTGGGAGCGATTTTGCCTTGGAGTAGGTGGTACATTTTCTAGTTCTGTTTTGACAAAAGCTGTTGATGATCACGACAAGACCACTGAGTTTTGTTATGCATTCATCAAAGATCTGCGACGCGAAATACTTAATCGACAATGCGATCTGACGGGTTTTGTGCCGCTGCCGATTGGACGCTATGCGTTTGATAGTTTGACAGACAAAGTAACAGGTTTGGGCATTCTGATTCACGATATCTGGAGTCTAAAAGCAGAGCTGAGGGATTATCAAGGCGCTTGGGATTCCGTGCTGCAAGAGGGCGCATTTTATGGCACGGTCGTGTTTACGTTGACGGACGATTTTGGACTGGATTGGAATGATATTGTCCTGCACGGTAACGATCATAAACCGCCGACTCTAAGCAGATTCAATACTGGCGATCGCTTTAAAGCCTGGTACATCCTCCAGCACTTTCGAAAAGCCAAACCGTTTTTCATCGAAATCGTAATCAATCGGGATATCACTGATGGTGGGCGTCGTCGAATCTGACCGTGCAGTCTCGTTGACTTCAACGATTGATCTAGGAAAATTTTCGCGGAATTGTTAAAGCTAGCTCGTTCCCTATTTCGTTGCAGACCTGAGCTGAATAGCTGTGCAAACAAATCGCCCTCCATCGAACATTGCTAACAAAGTGGCTTCCGTCACTTTACTACTTCTTGCAATAGTCTCGTCGACGGGTTGCCAGAACTGGCCGCAGTCCAAGCGAGCGATGCAATCTCAGATCGAAAGCGAGCGTTTGCTCAGCGAATTCCGTGCTCAGAAGAAACGCGCCGAAGAGCTGGAAAGTCGTAATAAACTGCTATCTGAACGGCTTTCTGAGAGCGAAAAGATGCTGGCCAGTCTTCAGTCGACGGCTGGGCAGCCCAATCGCATGGCCAGCCGTTCACCTGTCGGATTGGCTGAACCAACATTGCAAAATCCAACCATGCAGCGTTATGCGTCCGAATTTCAGCAAGGCATGGCAGACCGCTCGGGTGCTAGCAGTTTTGGCAATCGCCAGTCCACAACGAATGCTAGCTTAGGGGCATTTGGGCAGAGCGGCGAAGTCGATCTCTCTCAGCCGATGTGGCGTCCGATCGACCGGTAAGGCCGCAGTTTACCCGATTCCGTCGCCCTTCCCCGCGTCAGAACGTAGCGAAGCGGTAAAAAGATTCGCTTTAGCGTTTTAGAAATCGCGACAATTGGTCATAATGGGGTCTGCCGATTTTTCATCAACCGCGTTCCGCAGTGCGACGTACCAACGCTAGGCGAAGCGGCTATTTGCTGACTCGACTAACCCCCCTAGGGCTTAATCTAGCCTTGCACCAAACTTTTGATCCGATCTAGCTCCGAATTTGCGGGCTTGACTTTGTCGTTGAGTGGCATAGTCGCTAGGGTAGAGTCGAATTTTTTGGGTGCCGTCGAGCTTCGCCATCCCCTCCATATTTTCTAATAGCAAACAAAATCTTCAATGAAGTTCGCATCGGTTTCTAAGCTCAATGGTTGCTTGACTCTTTTGCTTCTAGTCGTCTCGGCAATGGTTGGTTGCGATCGCGATCCGATGATTCGAGTGTACGAAGTCGACGTTCGAAAACCGGCTGAAGGGACTGGGAGCCAAAACCCAACGGCGAGCGACCTTGCAGCGAAGCCAAAACGGATGCTCGGGGCGATAATTCCAATTCCGAAGCAGTCGATTTTTTTGAAGCTGACTGGTGAGCCAAACGCGGTGATGAAGCTAAAGGAAGACTTTGCGTCGATTACCAAATCTCTGACGGCCAAGTCCGGTGGCGACGTTGATTTTCAAGTTCCGAAGGGTTGGAAACGCGAGGCAGGTAACGGTATGGCGTCGGCTATCGTCGTACCTCCGTCGCTGGATGGCTTGGACGGTCCTTTGACGGTGACACCTTTGACGCGTCCAGAAGATGTGGCTGGTTGGGACGCTCATGTGCAACAAAATCTAGATCGTTGGCGAGGGCAAGTTGGACTTTCCGCCAAGCCTGTTGATCAGCAAGTCGAACCGGAGATTCAGACACTGGCCAGTTCGATTGAAGGGCTGAGTATTTATCTGATCAACTACGAAGGGAAAGCGACTGCGTCAGCCGGTATGCCGCCGTTTATGCGCGGTGGCATGGGGCAACCGCCAATCGCTCCTGTTGACGATATCGATCCTCCAGCATCAAGCCCTGCCCCAAGTAAAGAGACGACTTTGACGAAGCCGACCACTAGTTCTGCCGCAGCGGGCGAAGCTACCAAAGTCAATTTCAATTTGCCCGATGGTTGGGTTGATAAAAGCGGGGCTTCCAGTTCGATGCGTCTGGTCTCATTACGAACCGGTCCAAGCGAGGATGCGGCTGATATCAGTGTGATTATGGCTGGCGGCGACGAACGCAATATTGTTGAGCTTTGGGCAAAATCTGTAATGGGCGCCGACTCAGACGTCGTCATGGCGGTCGATCAAATTTTGCAAGACGCCAAAATCGTAAAAACCGCCGGAGGTTTGGAAGGAAAATCTTACTGGGTCGTCGATTCTCGCGAAGATACAGATCAGCCTGAAGATAAACAAGCAATTTATGCTGCTGTTTTCCCGGTTGATTCCGATGCGACCGAAGGCCAACGGACCTATGTCAAAATGTCTGGTCCAGCCGTGTCGGTTAAAGCGAACGTTGAGAAATTCGAGAGTTTTGTTGAGTCACTCAATTGGTAGCGGTTCGTTCTAATAGCTCGTGGTCAGTCGGCGAGCGCTTGTGTTTCAGTGTTAATGAGAAGTTGGAAATGACCTGCCAACTAGAACTTGATTTGTGAGCAACTTATGGCCAGCGGTTCAATCATCCATGAAGTGGCACTTGGGCGACCAGCCGCTGCAAAGCTCCATGATCAAAGCGCATCGATCGCGGATTCGATTTGGCAAGCGCTCAAGCTGCTGGGTTCGCTGAAGATCACCGTCACGATGTTTGCTTTTTCGATCTTGATCCTCTTCGTCGGTACGTTAGCGCAAGATGAGCAAACGCTGATCGATGTCAAAAGAATCTATTTCAATTCCTGGATTGCAATGGTGCCGCACCACGTTTTTGCACCAGTCACAATTTTTGGACCTCATTCTGATTTCTCAATCATGATTCCGATACCTGGTGGGGCGACAATCGGATTGATCTTGCTGGTCAATTTGATCGCAGCCAAGGCGACGCGGTTCTCGATGAACGCTAAAGGTCGCAATCTTTGGATTGGCACCGCACTGCTCGTTTTCGGAATTGGCACGACGGTTTTTGTCATTTTGAACGCCCATGCCGAAAACGGTTTGCAAGGCGAACCTCCATTTTCCTATGAAACGCTTTGGAATTGTACAGTTGCCAGCGTTTACTTGATCGGCGTCGCTTTGATCGGCAAGCTGTTCTTTAGTATGCCCAAGACGATGTTGATGCGAACGGTATTGGCAGTCGGCATTATTGGGACGATTGGCCTCGCTGTCTTTTTTGCGACCTATCGAATTCCCGATCCAGGGCTTCGAATCGTTTGGCAACTCTTTAAAAGTCTAATTGCCGGCGTGATTATGCTCGTCGGTTTGAACTTGCTTTTTGGCAAGCGCGGTGGCAACGTCTTGATCCACTTGGCGGTTGGGCTATTGATGCTCGGCCAATTCGTTTTTGGCGATCGTCAGAACGAAGAAAAGATGATCTTGCAATCTGGCGAGACGACAAATATCGCAATTCAACAAGACGAGGTCGAACTGGCGATTGTCGAGACCTTGCCAGATGGGAAACAACGGCACGTCGCGGTTGATCAAGACATGTTGATCGATTTGGCTGGCCGTGGTAAAGCGATGGCCAGCGAGTTGTTGCCGTTCGATATTCGGGTCGATCAGTGGATGAAGAATTCGAAGTTTGGGCGACTCGATGCAAGTGTTACCGACAATCCCGCGACGATGGGAATTGGCACCACGGGATACGCTCGTGAAATGCCGCCGATCGGCGCGGCTCAGAAGGGCGCGAACCTAGCTGCCGCGTATGTGAGCTTGCTTGATAAGAAGGACCGTTCGCTAATCGGTACATTATTGGTCTGTCAGGAAGCCAACGACGCGTCGCAAGTTTATTTAAAAACTGAAGAGGATATTCCAAACCAAGTTAGCGTGGATGGCAAGTCTTACGAAGTCGGTTTGCGATATCGCCGAACCTACAAGCCTTACGACGTGACGTTGCACGAAGTGAAGCAAGTGAACTACAGCGGTACGACAACACCACGCGATTTTCGAAGCACAGTGACCTTGCACAATCGAGTCACTGATTCGACGCAGGATGGCGAAATTTGGATGAACAATCCAATCCGTTTTGATGGCGAGACATTCTATCAAAGCGAGTTTTTTGGCAAAGAATTGGTTGGTGTCGACACAACTGGATTGCAAGTGGTAACTAATGCGGGCTGGCTCGTTCCGTATCTGGCTTGCGTTTTTGCGGGGCTTGGAATGTTCGCCCACTTCGGCCAAACTTTCGTTCGATTCGCCAGCCGTTTCGATCGTGAAGTGGAACAGACGTCTAGGAATGCGTCCACTCCTGAGATATCAGCTGATCTGCCTAAAATGCCGCAGAAAGCCAAAGCGAAAGCCGTAAGCGGAAGCAGAGGCGTAACGGCGATTGGCTATCGATGGATAGTTCCTGTTTTAGTAACGCTTTTGCTCGCTGGTGGTTTGTTGTCGAGTGCGACGCCCAAACCACCCAAAGATGGTGCGATCGACTGGTATAAAGTTGGTCAGATTCCGATGCAAGACGAGGGGCGCATCATGCCGCTCGATTCGGTCGCTCGTCGTTTTCTTCAAACACTCTCGGGGCGCAGTTCGACGATTGTCCGTGGCGATCGAGAAAGCGATGACCCGGCAATTCGCAAAGATCGAACCATCTCAGCGACCGAATACCTTTTTGCGTTGGCCAACGGTGATCCCAGCTCGCGCGAAGCGAAGATCTTTCGCATAGACGCTCAGGAGCTGCGAGACTTGCTTGGACTGGATCCACGCGACAGTGGAGGTTCACCGGGTGGATGGTTTGATACAGCAAAACATCGTTACAGCCTGAGTCAATTGATTCCAAAATTCGATAAATTTCAAAAAGAGAGCGATCGCGTTCGTCAGCTCCTGATGCCGACGACGCAAGGCGGAAAAGGGATGCAAACAACCGAGCTGACGTTCGCCGATCGCAAAATTATGGAGCTCAATTCGAAGCTCAATTTATTCATGTTGATGGCTGACGCGTACCGTGCAACGCCGATTCCGCTGCCGCCGCAAGGTGCCAGCGAAGAGCAGATCGCGCAGATGGGCCAACAGTTTTTGGCGATGCAGCGTCAAATGAAAGCGCTTGACGAGAGCAGTGTTGCAGGCATTGTGCCTCCGATCCTGACCGACAAAGAGTTCGTGACTGCTGACGAAAAACAAAAGCGTTGGAGGCCGCTGAATTCATCGGTTTTCGATATGCAAAAATCTGCTTTCATTGAAACTGGATTTGATGATACGGCGACTCGGTCGGTCTATAAAATCTTTCAACAAAGCGATGAGGGCACAGCTCGAGATTTTGAACAAGCGGTGGCGGCACACCAAAGCTACATGCGAACGCTTCCGCAGTCTGCTGAATTCGGCAAGCGAGTTGAATTTGAAGCTTGGTATAACAAGTTCAATCCATTCACACAGTCGATCGTTTACTATTCGATCGCAATTGTCTGTGCATTATTGAGCTTCGTTTTTGCCAGACAATCATTACGGCGAACAGCATTTTGGATTTGCGCGATCATCTTCGTCGTCCATACGGTTGCAATCATCACACGAATTTATATTTCAGATCGTCCGCCAGTTATCAATCTCTATTCGTCGGCCGTTTACATCGGCTGGGCCGCTGTACTTGCTGGATTGATCATCGAAGTGCTTTACCCCATCCGACTTGGTGTACTAGTCGGTGGTACCATGGGCGTTCTAACATTGCTCGTCGCTTGGGGCTTGGATACCAGCGATACCATGCCTGTGTTGCAAGCGGTATTGGATACGCAATTTTGGTTGACGACTCACGTGCAGTGTATCACTTTGGGATATGCAGCCACGTTTTTCGCGGGTTTCATTGCAATATACGCTCTAATCCATCGAATCGTAGCCTTGCGGTTTGCTAGCCCAGCCAATCGTACCGCTTTGATGGGTGAGCAGCGAATTTTGTACAAGCTTTGCTATGGAATTGTCTGTTTCGGACTATTCTTTTCTTTCATTGGTACCGTGCTTGGCGGTTTGTGGGCCGACGATTCATGGGGCCGGTTTTGGGGCTGGGATCCAAAAGAAAATGGTGCTTTGATGATCGTGATGTGGAATGCCATTTTGCTGCACGCACGTTGGGATCGAATGATAGCCGAGCGCGGCTTCTACCTGCTGGCTATCGGTGGCAACATCATCACAGCTTGGAGCTGGTTTGGAACGAATCAGCTTGGTATCGGTTTGCATAGCTACGGTTTTACCGAAAGTGTGCTTTTCATTTTGACCCTCTTTGTCATCGGTCAGATCGCGATCATCATCGCTGGTTCGATCCTTTCGAAGCAGGATGCACAGAGCAAAGTTGAGATTGATCAAGCAGTTGATGCCTAGCAAATGCTGCAATACTAAGAACCTATCCGAAGGGGTCTGACCCTCTCCGTTCCTCCAACGGGTCACCCTTTCGGGATAGGCTCTAAATCGCTTTCTGTGCTTCATTAGAATCAGCCTTCAGAATGATCGATTGAAGCACAGCTTGGCATAAGGAACGGCTGCGGACGCAAAGGAGACAATTCCGTTCTGCTGAGCAACACCAGTCCGATATCGAGTGCTTTGCCCCTTTTCGACAGGCGGCTTTGCAGCTAGCATTTTCGGTGCGCTCGATGCCGACGAATGATTGTGAGTAAGTAAAGAGTTCCATGTCTGTCATAGAAATCAAGAATCTCGAAAAGACCTATCAGGTATTTCAAAAGAAGGAAGGATTGCTCAGCTCCATCGGCAGCCTCTTTCATCGTGAGTATCGCACTGTCCACGCCGTAAAAGACGTTTCATTGCAAGTCGAAGCGGGAGAATTCGTAGCCTTCCTCGGACCCAACGGCGCGGGTAAGACGACGACATTAAAATTGCTTAGTGGTGTAATCTATCCGACGTCGGGTTCGGCAACGGTGATGGGGTATGTCCCGTGGGAGCGACCACTGGACTATCGACGACGATTTGCGCTTGTGATGGGTCAGAAAAACCAATTGTGGTGGGATTTGCCGGCTCAGGAATCGTTTCGCCTTCATGAGAAGATCTACCGGATTGAACCTGACCGATTCAAATCGACGCTTGGCGAATTGACCGATTTGCTCGGCACGACGGAGCTGATGCAACGCCCAGTCCGCGAGCTTTCTCTAGGCGAACGAATGAAAATGGAACTAACGGCGGCTTTGCTGCATTCGCCGGAAGTCTTGTTTTTGGACGAGCCGACAATCGGTCTGGACGTCATAGCGCAACATAACATTCAGCAGTTCTTAAAGTTCTATCAAGAACAACGCAAGATCACGATACTTCTGACCAGTCACTACATGAAGGACATCGCTGCGCTCTGCAAACGCGTAGTCGTCATTGCTGACGGACAAATCCAGTATGACGGTTCGCTTGCCGGCGTCATTGAGGGCTTCAGTAGTTCGAAGATTATTACGTTGCAGATTCCCGAACTTCAAACGACCGAAGGCTTGGAACGTTTTGGCGACGTCGAGTCAGTCGAATTGCCGCGCGTCAGCTTTCGAATTCATAAAAGTGAAGTCGCAAATAGGCTGGCGGCGATCTTAAGTCACTTCACAGTTGCTGACTTGGTTGTCGAAGATCCGCCCTTAGAAGAAGTCATTGCCAATTTGTTCACGAAAGTGAGTGGTTAAATGGCTGGTTCGAATTCGGCGACAAAGACGACGTGGGCTGACCGGCTTCGAGAGACCTGGGTTATTCTTCGAATCGCTTTGCAAGAGCGATTGGTTTACCGAGGTGATTTTGCGTTGGGAACGTTGATGCGATTCCTACCGATCATTACCCAGATCTTTCTTTGGTGGGCGATTTTCGAAAGTCTCAATCCGTCCGATCCAGAGCAAGCTTCGATTGCTGGATATTCGTTCTCCGACATGGTGGCCTATTATTTAATGACGATGCTTGGCCGCGCGTTTTCCAGCATGCCGGGCTTGGCGACCAGCATCGCAAGGCAAATTCGCGAAGGGGACGTTAAAAAATTCTTGGTTCAGCCGATCGACATGTTGCAGTTCATGTTCATCTCGCGAGTCGCACACAAGCTGGCCTACTATTCGGTTGCAACAATTCCCTTTGCGATCGTATTCTATCTATGTGGTGACTACTTCAAAGCATTCCCAGACGCGACGACATTTGCAGCATTTTTAGTTTCATTGGTAATGGCGTTTGTGCTTGGGTTTTACTTGGAGGCCTGGATCGGTCTGATCGGATTTTGGTTTTTGGAGGTCTCGTCGCTGCTTTTCGTGTACATGCTCTTTTCTTTCTTTCTTTCGGGGCACATGTTTCCAATCGATATCATTCCCGAGCCTTGGCAGTCGCTCGTGACTTATCTGCCGTTTAAGTATCTGGCTTACTTTCCAGCGGCGGTCTATCTAGGAAAGATTCAAGGCTGGGACCTCGCTTTCGAGATGATGATGCTCTTCGTCTGGACGATCGCTTTTTATGCGCTCACTCGATTTGCATATTATCGAGGGCTAAAGCGATACAGTGGTTACGGTGGCTGATCGTGACTTGAACCCTCTAGAGGAATTCGGGCGTATGCATTAAGAGATGCTGCGGGACTTTCCGACTGGTAATCTCCAGCTGTTTTCCGCATCTTGCATCGATTTCTGGCTCTTTGTGATACTTTGTCGGATTCGTCTTGACCTGCAAGCTGAGCGATCGATATGTTGCGAGGTGTCGGGAAGCTTGGTAAGCCTGGAAGACGTGGTTGACGTCACAGGATATACCGGCAACGAGGAACGCGTTTCGAAGACGACGTGTTCGTTCGATGTGCTACGTCTTCATTACCTTTCGTGGCCGATAACCATTGCTCTGGCGACGCCTCCAAGCGAACTGGCAAGTGATTGCTGATTCGTTTCGGTTCAGCCGTGTGCGACGTTTGGGGTCCGGCCCTCAGCCATCAACAGGAAGGATGGTTCGAAGCAATGTCCACTACAAAAACAGTATTTACAACTGGCGAAGCAGCGAAGATCTGCAAGGTCAGTCAGCAAACGATTATCCGTTGTTTCGACAATGGTTCACTCAAAGGTTTCCGCGTACCCGGTAGCCGCTTTCGACGAATCCCTCGAGATCACCTGTTTGTCTTCATGAAAGACAACGGTATTCCAACGGACGCGCTAGAGAGCGGACGCAAAAAGCTATTGATCGTTGACGACGACCAAGATTTGGTTGATCTCATGGTTGATTGCTTCCAGCGGGACGGACGCTTCGAGATTCGAACCGCCAACAACGGCTTTGATGCAGGAATGCAAGTCAAAGAATTCCGACCCGATTGCGTTGTCCTCGATGTCATGCTGCCGGACATTAACGGACGTGAAGTCTGTCAACGCGTCCGTTCCGACAAGACAATGGACTCGGTTAAGATCCTTTGCATCTCCGGGATGGTGGAACTTGACAAGGTCAGCGACCTTCGAAACGCCGGGGCAAATGACTTCATGCAGAAGCCGTTTACCACGGAAAAGCTTTTGGACAAGGTTTGCGATCTGATCGAAATCGACCGACCAGTCGGCGTATAAAGAATTCAATAGGATTTAGTTCGTTGTCGACTAACAGCGGGCCAACCAAAATTAGAAACCCAAGACGCAAACCTCTCCTGCGTCTTGGGTTTTTGCATGGACTTAGGAATTGTCCTGAATTAACTTCCGTACTCCGCGGTTTAATAGCAGATCAAAACTGCGACGTTCAACGCTCCGACAGAGTCCAGTGGGATCTTTCCCGCCCTCCTTGTGGGTTCTTCCCCCCCGGAGCGAAAGTTCCTTGACGCTTCAAGCAATCTGTTTCACCAAACGGGATGAACGTGTTGGGGGCTTTTGGTTGGCGTCGTGATGTTAGCTTACGAAGCTGGTTCACCCATAAGACAAGCTCATGGGGGTCCCAATGCAGATTTAGGACAATAACCAATAGTGCTCAGGTTCAGATTGACATGCCTTGCAAATCGGGAAGTTATTTCGTGCCAGCCCCTTAGGTGCCTAGCCTGCTAGTCGGATCTTCGTGTAGGCCAGTCCCTATTTTGGTCGGCGATTGTCATGAAGGCTAAAATTGCCAGACGTCTTTTCGACCGCGAATTAAATCGAGCAGTTCAAGTCTACTTCGAACTTACGAGCTGAATTTCGTGGGCAATGTTAAACGCCGTTTGGATTTGATAAACTCAACTGCCATGAATCGTTTACAGTCCATTTCAGTTGAGAGTCTCTGGCGCGCTGCCGCTCTGGCTTTCCGCTATGCGGGCCTTTGCCCTGATTCTGAATTAGAAGCCAGCCTTTCGCAAAAGCTTTGCGAATCGCTGGGCCTCGACCCACAAAGCGATTGGGTTGGAGCTTTAACGATACTGCTGGACGACTTGCGAGAAAACGCTTCGGCAGCGAATTGTAATTCGACTACCAATATGGATTTTGCGATTGAGAATTTGCAGGCTGCGATTCATGCAGCAATCCAGCGAAAAACGGTCACTTTGCGATTCTCTGCGGCGGTTGAGAGTCGCGTCGCTGAAACGATGTACAACTTCGCATACGGTTTGTCACACGATATCAACAATCAACTGGCAAATATTTCAGCCAGAGCACAGAATCTCGAAACGGCTCTAGTTGATCAGCGTCATCGTCAAGCGGCTGAAGTGATTGTCAGTCAAGCGACCAGGGCGCATGAAATGCTCGCTGAGATGATGCTGGCCGTGCAGAT
The DNA here is from genome assembly GCA_041740995.1 of Pirellulaceae bacterium. Classification (GTDB taxonomy): domain Bacteria; phylum Planctomycetota; class Planctomycetia; order Pirellulales; family Pirellulaceae; genus JBGSKY01. The sequence continues at coordinate 3,614 of JBGSKY010000066.1, read as the reverse complement.
GCCCAAGCTTCGTTTTGTAAGTGGCGATATTGCGGCTTCGATTAACGCGTGTTGTTCGACGCTTGGCGATCGAGCGTCGGCTGCTGGCTTGCAATTCGAATCGGACATTGACGATCGAAAGCTTCCAGCAAGGTTCGATGAAACTGCGATGACCGAAGTCGTCTTAGCACTTTTTGCCAACAGTGTGCAAGCGTCTCAACGAGGTGGTTTCATATCACTAGCTTGTCATCGCGTTGACGAAGCGACCGGTGGGCAGGATGGTAAGTCTGGCGACTTGCTGCCTGCGATTCGTATCGCCATTATTGACAGTGGGATCGGTTTTTCCGAAGCCATGCTCAAGAAAGCTTTCGACCTTTACTATTGCGGGCGTGAAGCAGGTAGGTCATTGGGAATAGGCCTTTGTAAAGTCCGCCGGATAGTCGAAGGTCATGGTGGTCGCGTTTGGATTGAAACGAAGGAGCGAACAGGTACGGCCGTAGAAATCCGAATCCCTTGGCTTAGCGAACGCCGCAGCTGATTGGGTTACAAAGCGGGCGATCTGAATCTCGCCAAAAAGAGAACTAAAAAGCACAGATCTCAACTTATTGATGGCAGGCTTTCATCGGCGGCATCAACGTCGCGATAGCCGAAGGCTTTGAAAACGCCGCAAATTCTGTCGTTGAGCGAAGCTAGTTCGTCGAGCACATGGTTTTGCAGTCGCTCAATTTCACTATTGACCGGTTGAATTTGCGAGTCGGAATCCGAGTCATCGAAAATCTGGAGTTCGAATGCAGCTGCCATTTGCGGATCTCAGTTTTTGCGATTAACGATTGAGCTTTGGCGCAGTTTTCCGTAACCGATCCTTGCATCGACCCTTTCAATACGCCACCTTCAAAAACGATCGTGATGTTCGGGTTAGGCAATTTGGAACTAGGCAGGCTCCGGATTTCGGCGAAATATTAGTTCAGCCTGTGGATTGGCAAGTCAAGCGGCTGAGAATGTTTGCATTTCTGAGTTGCCGCTCCAGCTCGAGACTTCCAGAAAAAATGCTTGAAACTGCGGAAGCGATGAAGCATTGGCGCTAAAAATTCCGGTTTTGAAGCGATAAATTTCGAGCGAAAATGGTTGTTTTTCGCAGCCGATTCGGCTGGACATGGCCGCTGCAAGCGTTAAACTACGAGGCCACAAATTTAGAAAAAACTTGAATTGATTTGATGTTTTATGTCGATTCAAGGGATTTCGTAGTTCCCCCTCGTGCATCTTAGGGTCGTGTGATCAGTCACTGTTTTCTTGGAGATTCGGGGATGAGTAGTACCATAGTCAAGTGTTTTGTTTTTTAAAGCTTTGTAGAGGAGGCATGCATGGTCAGGTTGTTAGTCCGTGACCGGGAAACCATTCAAGAAGCGGTTCGTCGATTCCGAAAATTAGTCGAACGAAGCGGTTTGAAGAAAGAAATGCGACGACGCGAGTTTTACGAGAAGCCAAGCGAGACCAAACGCCGAGCACGTCAACGCGCCGAACGTCGTAATTTCATGGCTCGCAAGCGTCCAGCCCTGTAAGACAAGCACGCATGGTGCAGACGCTGGTCAGCGAAAATCCGCAGACAGTCAAGCACAAATGATCCAAAGAACTTGCCGCAAATTCGATCGGCAATTTTTTGCGACTAAAAGAAATACGGGCGGTTGGCTCAGTTGGTTAGAGCATCTCGTTTACACCGAGAGGGTCGGGGGTTCGAGTCCCTCACCGCCCATTTTTTGGCATTCTCAGACGATAGCAAAACTTCGCTTGCGTCGTCAAACCCTCGCGAATCGTTGGTCGAATCTAGTTCGGCTGAATTCTCGCGACTCTCAGAAACTGCACCATTGAGTGCACCAATTTCGCCGACTGCACCATTTTGTGCACCAAACTTTGCACCAATCGACGCCCCGTTTCGGCTGGCTGAATCGAAAACGCTGTCGTGCATCATGGCGTAGTGCTTCATCGCGACGGCCTGGCTGTTGCCGATCCAACCGCAAACGTCTTTCGCCGGATAGACGGCAAGCAGCTCGGTCTCTCGGCTCGCTCGAAGATTCTGGAATAGCTTGGGCCAAACATCGACGCCAGCTTTCTTGATGAAGCTTTGCAATCCTTTTCGTAAGTTGGTCGCCGATGTCACGCCATCGATTACCGGAGCGTTCGGCGGTAGATCGGCGGCTCTTAAGTCTTCGAGGTAGGGGCGAAGCTCTGGGAACAGGGGAACGTATCGGGTTGCCTTGCCTTTGTGGTGTTCCGTCTTGGGGCTGTGTACGAGAATCCGGCCCGCTACGAAGTCGACATGCTGCCAGAGTAGGCCGGTCAGCTCGCTTGGTGTTCTCAGACCGCCGAACCGCGCTAGGGCGATGATTGCCCGCCAGCGTGCATCGGGCGCCATCGCGATAACCGCGTTAATTGTCGCATGGTCGATAAACTGCATTCGCTCCTCATTGGCGTTGACTGTGCAAGCCAGTCCGTTGAACGGGTTTTCATCGATCCATTTGCACTCGATCGCAAAGTCGAATAGCTGCTTTGCAATGCCGGTACGTCGGCGAACGGTATTGATACCTAAGTCGGTTCGCTCTTTGTCACGGATGTTACCATTGTTCTTAAGCCATGCTACGAACTCGCGAGCGTCGCCTTTGGTGATTGATGCAATCGGCGTCTCGGCAGTGAAGCCTGGATACCGCAGCATCGCATCGCAGACTTGGTTCAGCTTGGCTAGTGTGGCCGCCTTGCCACCTTTGGCCGTTTTCAGAAAACGAGTCTGCAAAGCTTCGAGCGTTCGGACTTCGTTCGCCGGTGCCTGGCGTGGTTGGACAACGCCCGCATCGGAAAGCTTGGTGTGTTGATCGGCGGTTAAGGCTTTCAGCCATGCTTGAGTTACCGGCTGGACTGGCAATGCGTCTTGAAGCTGCTTTAGCAAATGCCGAACGTGCGTTGCACCAATCTTGCGGGCTGCTTCGCTTTCGAATTCGATGTTACCACGCCGGCCATAGCCGTTGGGAACTAGAAATTGGTACCGGTAACGAGTTGGTACAAGCTTTTTTGAACGGCGCGAAGCCATGAATTTCATCTCCACAGATGAACCACAAAAGAAAGAAAATTGTCGCAGCAACCGATGTGGTGTCGGCGTTCAGCTTGCATGGCCTAGCCGCGACAGGATTACTATAGCCGGTTCGATACAAAAACCAATGCCGTACATGTCTTCATGTTCAGACATTAAAACATGTCCTAAAAAGTAAGCTATTAATCGCAGCGACTTACCGCCAACGATGCCCGAAAATCTTTATTACGATGAGGCGGATTACGCTGATAAAGAGCTTCAACTGGTAACAGGTATTGAAGTAAGAGGTACGTGACTTCGATCCGCACAATTAGCCGCCGGAATTTCATTGGGTCTCCACCTCTGAACGCACCGTCGAATTGCAATCGGTCGTTTCCGCCAGTGCGAGCTGCACGGCTGCAAAGTCGAATCGAATTGCTTTTTTTCCGTACCTAATGCTTGGTATGCGGCCGCTGGCTCGGTACCGATCAATAGTCGCGAGCGACAAGCCGGTCAGCTTGGCCAGTGTGAACCGATCGACTAGGTCATTATCAGGCCCCTCATCTCCGCGATTAAC
>JBGSKY010000065.1:0-7593 GCA_041740995.1 Pirellulaceae bacterium | reverse complement strand
AAGCATGTTTTCTAATAAGCCGTCGAAGTGTCGAAAGCTCCACAACCTAGCGGGAAGTGTGATTATTCTCGACGAGTGTCAAAATCTACCTGCGAGTTTAGTTGCACCAACCTGCGCCATGCTTAAACAAGTATCCGAGGAGTTGCGGTGCACCATCGTTTTATGTACCGCAACTCAGCCTCTTCTTAGTCATGTGAAGATTCCTCCAGAGCAACGATTAATTGCTCGCGAAATTGTGCCCAATGTACCAACACTATTTAAGAGCTTGAATCGAGTCGATCTTGAATGGCCTGCGATTGATGAATTCTTAACTTGGGATCAAGTTGCCGAAAAAATGCTTTCTACGAACGTCGGCCGAAAGCAATCGTTGTGTATCGTCAATACAAAGCGGGCGGCGAGGGAACTCTACAAAGCTGTCGTGGATATTAAGCAAAATGAAAAAGGCGTATTTCACTTGTCCACTGCGATGTGCCCGAAGCATCGTTGGAAAGTTTTAGCAACGGTCAAACTTAGACTTGAGCAAGGTAAGACTTGCCTGTTGATTGCAACACAGCTAATTGAGGCAGGCGTTGACGTAGATTTCCCGGTTGTTTTACGCGAAATGGCACCACTTGAATCTATCATCCAAGCCGCCGGTCGATGTAATCGTGAGGGCATGTTACAAAACAACGGTAGTCTTCAGAAAGGACGAACAATTGTTTTTCGTTCTGCTGCTTATCGCGACGAACCTCGGTCCTATTTTCCTTCAGACTCTTGGTACAAAGCAGGGCGAGACGTACTGGAATCACACTTTCTTAAAATTGGACATCACCCAAAAACCGATCAGCCAGAAGATTTGAACGAGTATTTCCAACGGCTCTATTTCTCTGGTGACCTCGATCAAAAGCAAATCCAATCGTCTCGAAACGCGCTTGATTTCAAGACGGTGGCTGAGAACTACAAGCTGATCGAAGACGACACAGAGTCGGTTGTAGTTGTTACTTGGCAGCAATCGCGATCCAAAATCGAAGACTTACTAGAAGAGGTTCGAAAGAATCCGTGTCGCTCGAATATTCGCAAGCTTCAGCCCTATCAAATCAATGTCCGTCGATCCGAACTTGCTGGACTTCGCGGCAAGGGGCAAGTTGCATCACTTTTCGATCACATGGAATTTCTTGGTTGGACAGGACCGTATCACGGCAACTTTGGAGTTGGCGATGAAGCGTACGATTACGCAATGATTGGATAGCCGTAAAAACCAACGCACAGGACTACTTGCGTAGCCTGCGTGCTGGCAATCACGTAAGTCGATCAGTTTCAATCCGCAAATGCTCCGAAGAGCAAATGAATACCTCACAACTAAACGCCATGAGTTTACTTTGTTTTAAAAAAAATTCGAAGTCGGATACCTATCCACTTGACGGACAATCATCGTCGCTTACAATCCGCCTGATCAACTTAAGTGATTAATTAAACAAGGCAAATTTCATGAAAAACACAGTCGCAATTAAAGTTTGGGGCGAGTTTGCTCTCTTTACTCGCCCTGAATTAAAGGTCGAGCGCGTGTCGTACAACTTCATGACACCATCGGCCGCGAGAGGCATACTCGACGCAATTTTATATAAACCGCAAATGCGATGGCACGTCCGTCGAATCACGGCAATCCAACCAAAGTTCCCGGTGGGCTTTCCATCAGCAGCTCAAGAGCAACCCTATCGTCTGATTTCCTTTCGAAGGAATGAAATCCAGAATCAGATCTCTCCCTCGACAATCAATGGGTATGCAAAGTCACCGACGAGCTTTAAACCGTATCTGGTCGACTCGGCGGGGCGTGAAAGCATCCAAGGGTCTAATCGCACGCAACGCAACACTCTCGCGCTTCAGCATGTCGCTTACATTATTGAGGCATCGCCAATTCTCACAGAACGGGCGAATCAGCCTCGTCGACGGCCTGAAGACGAAGAAGATCACGGGCAAGATACCGAGATCAAGTACATTGCGATGTTCAATCGTCGCGTATCGAAAGGGCAGTGCTTCCACCGACCTTGCCTTGGCGTTCGAGAATTTGCGTGCGATTTCAGTTCAGTCAATGGTGATGAAAAACCTCTCTCGGATTGGAGCGGCTCGATGGGCTTAATGCTCTACGACATGCAGTTCAAATCGGACGGCAAGCATCGGCCGGGATTCTTTGAGGCGGTTCTTTCAAAAGGTATGCTCCATTGTGATTCCATAGATCGTGGTGCTAACGGAGAACCGCCGGTTCAAATTCTTGGTTGGGAAAGGGAAGCGGTGAATGTATGATCCTTCAGAGATTACACGAACTGTCGGTTCGAAAGGGTCTTACACTCGATCCAGCATTCGTCAACAAAGAAATTTCATGTCGCATCGATATTGGTGACGGCGGCGAGTTCCTTGGTATTCAAGATCTTCGTCAAAACAAAACGCTGCCTGCGAAATCGTCCAAAGGAAAACCAAAGACTGTTCTGGATAACGGGCTGTCGTTCCTGATTCCGGTTCGACCGGTTGTTTGGGACGACAAAGCAGCGAGATGGAAGGCAACCGATCCGGCAAGCAGTGGCGCAGAAAAACCCGCTGTTTTTCTTGCTGATGCCATCGGAAGAGTTCTGCCTGTAAATCAACTGATCGAGCCTGCTCAACAAGCAAAGTTTGAATCGCAACGATCTACGTTCTGGAGATTTCTTACGTATGTCATTTCGGAAACAGATGCGACCTATTTCGAACCACTGATTCTTTTTCGAGATCGCTTACTTGATAACGAGCAACTTTCGCAAGAGATTTCCGATCAGGTTGTCGCCCAAAAGTTAACTACAGCCAGTTTATGTACGCTAGGTATTCGCTCACAAATGGGACGTGCGATTGTCGAAGATGAGACCTTGTTGGCGTTTTGGCGAGAGTTCTTCACGTCTGATTTGAATCAACAACAATCGAATTCCTATCAAGGTTTATGTCAGGTTACCAAATCCATCGGCCCGATTGGTGAGTCAATCAAATCCAGAGTGAAAGGACTTATGGCGATTGGTTGCCGTGCTGACGCATATTTAGTAACGGGTATCGGTTCTGCGGAAAGCTACAACTTAAACGCTTCAAGCAATGCAATGATTTCCGAAGCAGGCGTGGACTCCTTTACGCGTGCTGCGAACGCGTTGATAGGCAATGATTTCCCAGGACAACGCACTTCTTATCGAATCGGCAGCGTGATGTTCCTATTCTGGACTCGCAACGATTCGGATCCGGGTGTATTCAATATTTTGGAGCCGCAGCCCGAATTTGTAGAGTCGTTATTAAAATCGCCGGTGTCGGGAAAATTGCATGAGGCTATCGAAACCTCCGATGATTTCTATCTACTAACTCTTTCGGGTAATTCTGCACGGGTTGTTGTTCGCGACTACTTGGAAACACCGTTGGCTCGCCTGCAAGTCCACCTAAGAAATTGGTTTCGAGACTTAAGAATTGCTGACGTATCACAGGAAGGTGGTGGGCAACCTAGTAGCCGCTTTCCGCTCCAAATCTTGTGCGTCATTACAGCAATGGATTTCGACACGATTGCTCCCGATGTTCCCGACCAACTGATGAAAGCTGCAGTACAGGGTGGTCCAGTCCCCGAAACAGTTTTAATTGCCTGCTTGCGCCGGTTGCGTGCCGAAGGTGCAAATGGTTTCCGAGCGGCACGCATGGCATTAATCAAACTTATTCTCATACGACAAGGAATTACGATGACTGAAACATTAGATACGGACGAAAACCATCACGCCTATGTATTCGGTCGCTCACTTTGTGTGTTCGCTCAAATTCAACATGCGGCTCTTGGAGACGTCAATGCAAATGTAGTCGACAAGTTTTACGGAGTGTTTAGTACGTCTCCATCACTTATCTGGAATCGACTGATAAGCAACTCTATGAACCACTTGAGAAAGATCAAATCGGAGAGTCCTGGTAGGGCCTTCAATCTTGAGAAACGGCTTTCTGCAATCGTAGAAAAGCTTCCTCCTTCGCCGCCGACGGGAATTCTATCGGTTCGTGATCAAGGTCGATTTGCGATTGGCTACTACCACGAGCGTGCAAAATTCTTCGAAGATATTGCAACCCGCAAAGCTGAAAAACAACAAGCAACTATTGATAAAATCAATTGAGCCACTCCATTTCTTCAAACTTTGAATTTCTCTCTTTCAAAACCATCAAGGAAACTGAACTATGTCTGATACAATCGCTAAAACCAATTCCGCTATCAATCAACGCTATGAATTCGTTTTGCTTTTCGATGTCCAAGATGGCAATCCCAACGGCGATCCCGACGCAGGTAACCTACCGCGAATCGACCCACAATCACTTCAAGGGCTAGTTACCGACGGTTGTATCAAACGAAAAATCCGCAACGCTATTGCGGCAATGAAACAGGACGCAAGCGGTAGCGTCGAGTCGGGATATGAGCTTTATTTCCAACCGCAAGATGCTGTTTACGAAAAACGAGTTTTGAACCTAATTCATCAGTCAGCTTGGGATGCTCTCGGACTAAATCGTGAGGCTGGCAGCGAAGATCAAGACGACATCGCGGATGATGGCGAATCAGATGCGAAGTCGAAAAAGAAGTCTGCCAAGAAGGGTGACAAAGGCGATTATGATAATGTCACCAAAGCACGCCAGTGGATGTGTGCGAATTTCTACGACATTCGTGCTTTTGGAGCTGTGATGACAACTGGTGTCAATTGCGGACAGGTACGAGGTCCAGTCCAAATTACATTCGCTCGATCGATAGATCCAATTGTCCCATTGGAATTTTCTATCACACGCAAGTCTGTCACCACGGAGAAAGATGCATTGAAGCAGATCAACAAAGCAGATGACGAAACCAAAGTTCGGTTCGGCACGATCACTGGAACAATGGGGCGTAAGAACACGGTCCCTTACGGACTATATCGCCTGAGCGGATTCATAAATCCATACTTGGCAAGGCAAACAGGATTTACGCACGACGATCTTCAGCTGCTTTGGGACTCAATGAAATCTTCCATGTGGGAGATCGATCGTTCGGCAAGTCGCGGTTTAATGGCAACACGTGGACTCTATGTATTTGAACATAACTCACCGCTTGGATCTGCACCGGCCAACGAATTGTTAGATCGTATTAAAGTAGGACGAGTAGGTGACGAAACCGTTGCACGATCATTTGACGACTATCGCTCAAAGATCGAAATCAATGATCGCGATCTTCCGCTAGGTGTAAAATTGCATCGACTCGTAGGCTAATGACTGACGAAGACTATCTGCCAATATCGTATCTCAATGACTTGCTGTTTTGTGAGCGGAGGGCGGCATTGCATTTGAACGAGCAGATTTGGAAGGATAACCAGTACACTACCGAAGGGTTACTTGCGCACAAGCGGGTTGACTTACCCAAGAACCTGCGACGAGGCGAAAAGCGGAATATTACCGGGATGTGGTTGGTTTCTCACGAACTAGGGGTCATCGGCAGAGGGGATTTGATCGAGTTGAATCCGGACGATTCCGGTACGCTTGTTCCCTATCCCGTCGATTTCAAACGTGGCAAGAAACGGCGGTGGGATAACAACGAAGTCCAACTCTGTGCCCAGGCGATGTGCCTTGAAGAAATGCTCTCTGTCGCTGTTCCGCGAGGTGCGATCTTTCACATCAAGAGCCAACATCGCGAAGTCGTCGAATTCGATGAAAACCTACGAATCCTAACGCGACAATCGGCGGCTCGTTTGCGACAGCTTTACGACCGTCGTGAAACTCCGCAAGCGAAATACCAGCCCAAATGCCGTGGTTGCTCGCTGCTGGAATGGTGTATGCCCAAGCATCTACGTCCCCGCGCGACAGCCGCTAAGTATCTTCTAAAACTGATGGAAGACAGTCTCCCCGAATCGACTGAAAGGGACGCGCTGTGAAGCATCATCTAAATACCTTGTATATCTTCACGCAAGGAGCTTATCTGAGGAAGGAGTCGGAAACGGTCGTCGTGCGAATCGAAGGCCAATCGAAGATGCGATTACCGCTTCTGAATATCGGGTCGATCGCTTGCTTTGGGCGAGTCGGTATCAGCCCTCAATTGATGGGCCACTGCGGACAAAACGGTATCGCCATCACTTACATGACCGAACATGGTCGCTTCCTAGCCGCCGTCAATGGTTTCACCCCCGGCAATGTGCTATTGCGGCGTGAACAATATCGTCGTGCCGACGATCCGTTGGCAACCGCCGCCCTCGCACGCTCTTGCATCATCGGGAAACTGGCCAACTATCGCACGGTTCTTCGACGCGGCGTTCGCGATCAACCAGCCTCCGAAGGCACCGAGCGATTGGAACGAATTGCGAAGCGAATCGACGCTGCGATTCGAACATTGAATCCGAACTACACCGTCGATCAACTGCGTGGTATCGAAGGCGAATTCAGCGGCGAGTACTTCAGCGTTTTTAATGATCTGATAACTACGCAACGCGGTGATTTTTCGCTGGCCGGTCGAACCCGTCGTCCACCCCAAGATCGAGTCAATGCGATGCTGTCGTTCTTGTACAGCATGTTGACCAACGATTTGCGATCCGCTTGCGAATCAGCCGGGCTTGATGCCGCCGTTGGATTCCTGCATCGCGATCGACCGGGGAGACCAAGTCTAGCGTTAGACCTCATGGAAGAGTTTCGTCCCGTTTTAGTCGACCGGCTCGTCCTATCGCTCGTCAATCGCCAACAGGTTAAATCAAATGGTTTTATCGTTGATCCTGGCAACGGCGTTCGCATGGACGAAGCAACCCGTAAGCTGATCGTGAGTGCGTATCAGAAGCGGAAACAGGAGACAGTGACTCACCCGTTTCTGGACGAAAAGATGACCCTCGGGCTGGTGCCGCATATCCAAGCCCGCTTGCTCGCCCGCCATCTTCGGGGCGATTCGGATGCCTACCCACCCTTTGCTTGGAAATAGGAAGGATACGAAAATGATGGTGCTGGTGACATACGATGTTTCCACTACAGACAAGGCGGGTCAACGGCGACTTCAAAAGGTCGCCAAAACCTGCCAAAATTTCGGCCAACGGGTACAAAATTCGGTCTTCGAGTGTTCGATTTCGTCGGAACAGTTGGTAAGGCTTAAATCCGAATTGCTCAACTTGATCGATCCGAATGCTGACAGCCTTCGTTTCTATTTTCTAGGGAATAATTGGCAACATCGGGTAGAGCACGTCGGGGCAAAATCGGTAACTCCTATCGATGATCCATTAATTCTTTAGCTTGCCTTAGATTCCGTCCAGCGGTCAAAAACCTTTCGATTTGCGAACCTAAAGCTATAACGCTTACCGCAATCGGTTCGCGACTGATCTAAGCCCCTGTGCGAAAAGGGTTTACGGCAAGTTAGGCATCGCCGGCAACAATTTCTGCTAATTTTAAGATACCTTCGCGATATCGTTGCACTAAACCCAAGTGAACTAAACGTATAAACTGCTGGGATCGCCCGCTCGCATGAGCGGGCGCGGATTGAAACTCATACTCCCCCCCAACCACCTATCATAGGCAAAATCGCCCGCTCGCATGAGCGGGCGCGGATTGAAACTGCAGCCCGTAGCCGGATCAATGAGCCAACTTGTTATC
>JBGSKY010000064.1:0-5392 GCA_041740995.1 Pirellulaceae bacterium | reverse complement strand
CGCGAAAGCGGTGTCAAACTGGAACCCGTAATTGCGGACATTCGCGATCCGGATGCAATTCACCGCGCGTTCGAAAGATTCCGACCCGATGTCGTGTTTCATGCCGCCGCCCATAAACACGTCCCGTTGATGGAACGTAGCGTAAGAGAAGCGATCTTGAATAACGTGATGGGCACCAAAGTGATTTGTGACGCTTCGGATAAGTTTGGCGTGGCCCGTTTCGTCATGATTTCAAGTGATAAGGCGGTGCGACCGAGCAGTGTGATGGGAGCCAGTAAACGGATGGCTGAAATGTATGTCCAGTGCATTGCGAGCCGTTCGCCTACGCGATTTATGACAGTGCGATTCGGAAACGTGCTCGGCTCGTCAGGAAGTGTGGTTCCATTATTCAAACAACAGATCAGGTGCGGAGGACCGATTACGGTCACAGACGAGCAAATGACTCGGTTTTTCATGACGATCCCGGAAGCATCACAGCTCGTTTTGCAGGCCGCTGCGATAGGCATCGGTGGTGATTTGTTTGTTTTAGATATGGGATCTCCCATTCGAATTGTTGACCTTGCGAAGGATATGATTCGACTGTCCGGATTGCCCGATGACGCGATTGAGATCAGTTTTACCGGGATTCGGCCGGGCGAGAAGATGCATGAGGAACTTGCCGACGACAATGAGGGGATCACCGCAACCTCTCATCCGAAGATTCTGTCAGTGCGTCCGGTTGAAATAAATGAAGGTGCTTTTGATCAGATGTTGTCCGAGTTGATGGCGCATGGCCGCGACGCAAATTCCGTCAAATCGATGTTGTTACGGATCGACGATATTCTTGTCCCTCTTGAAAACACTATAGAAACCTCACTTTGAGTTTGAAAAATGTTAGAGACCGATTCACTTTCACTGGTTGATGTACTCGCCGAAGCGATTTCATGCCGAACCGCAAAGGTTGGCGTTATCGGGCTAGGGTACGTTGGCTTGCCTTTGATCGACGCCTTCACGCGAGCTGGATTTCAGTGCGTAGGGTTCGATGTTGATCCGAATAAAATCGAAGACTTGAACGCGGGCCGCAGTTACATCAAGCATATTAGCTCCTCAACCATTCAGAATTGGCAACGGAACGAACTCTTTCAAGCAACCGCTGATATGTCGGGCTTGGGTGAAGTTGATGTCGTTTTGATTTGCGTACCGACGCCGCTTACTGATAGTCGTGACCCAGATTTATCGTTTGTTGAATCAACAGCGAGGGCAATTTCTGAAAACATACGCAGCGGCCAATTGATTGTATTGGAGAGTACGACCTACCCGTCGACCACGCGGGACGTGGTACTGCCGATTCTTGAAAGGAACGCCAAGGGACTTCGCTGTGGTCAGGACTACTTTTTGGCCTACAGTCCAGAACGCGAAGATCCTGGAAACACTCAATTCGTTGCGGCCAATATTCCCAAGGTTGTAGGAGGATACGATTCCGCCAGCCTGAACTTGGCCAGTCAACTTTATGCAGGTGCTGTGGTTAGCGTCGTCCCCGTAGCCACGTTGGAGATTGCCGAGGCCTGCAAAATTTTGGAAAACACCTACCGAGCGGTGAATATCGCCTTGGTCAATGAGTTAAAGGTTTTGTTTGATTCAATGGGTATTGACATATGGTCTGTGATCGATGCTGCCAAAACCAAGCCGTTCGGGTTCCATGCTTTCTACCCGGGGCCAGGATTGGGGGGCCACTGCATCCCCATTGACCCCTTCTACTTAAGTTGGTTGGCGCGAAAGCAGGGGCTGAGCACGCGATTCATCGAGTTGGCAGGCGAAGTGAATTCTAGCATGCCCACATATGTTATTGGCAAGGTTGTCGAGTGCCTGAACGACTACGGCAAACCGGTCCGCGGCAGCAAAATATGCGTCATCGGCGTCGCATACAAAAAAGACGTTGACGATCCGCGCGAAAGTCCATCTTTTGAACTGATCAAGCACCTCCTTGATCGTGGGGCTGACGTCTCCTTTCACGACCCATTCATTCCGGAGCTTCCGAGCATGAGACATTATCAGTTGCCCCCAATGACAAGCAGCGACCTGACACGCGAGTTTCTTGTCGTTCAAGATTGCATCCTTATTTCGACAGACCACACATCTGTTGATTACGCCTTAATTGTAAAGCATGGCGTATTAGTAATTGATACACGAAATGCTTGCCGGGGAATTGCCGATAAGCAAAAATGTGTCCGCATGAGCTGAAAAAGCCATGCGGGTAAATAGTCGAAGACCTCTGTCACCTCATTTTGAAGCGTTTTTGCAAAGAGCAGTGGTGTAGTCTTTCGAAATACCGCTTAGAACGTTGCTCGGAATGCAAGTCACAGAAAATGCAAGTTCTAAATCGCTGATATTAGCATGGAAGCGACCATCATCATTGGCCGGTTTAGTATTTAAATCCGTCTAGGGTTTAAGATCTTCAGTCCAATAAACCGTCAGCATCAAAAGTGCCGTTTCCTTGTCACTGGGTTGTCGAAAAAATTATCGAGAGCCGTTTGTCAGTTGATAACGGGAGTGCTTTTTCGGCGTGCGGGTACGTGCCGAGGGCGAACGCTCACTGTCGTCAATCCTCTAGATAAAGAAAATCAATCAATGATTGCTCCGATGTTTACCATTTGTATACCGAACTTCAATTATGAGCACTACTTACCTTCGACGATCGAAAGCGTTTTAAAGCAATCGGTGGGCGACTTTGAAATCGTCATAGCTGACAATAATAGTATAGACCGCTCGGTCGATGTCATAAATCGATACGCTGCAACTGACGCTCGGATCCATCTCAAGGTGAACAAAACCAATGTGGGTTTTTCTAGAAACTTAGATAAGGCGGCGTCCATGGCAACGGGATCATGGATGACAATGCTCTCTTCAGATGATTTACTTCACGCAGATTTTCTCAACAACTATAGTCAGGTAATCGATTCCCTCGGTAGCCGTGCTTCAAAAGCGATTATTTCGTCAACCCAAACCGTGATCGATGGTGAAGGTGTAGCTTTCGACAAAATTGGTATCGACTGGAGCTTGTGGAAAAACGCAAAAAGAGATCAAAACCTTACGGAACAGTTAGGCTGCGATGTTTATCGGATCGATGCACGCAAGTTACTGCGGCAGTCGCTGCTGCGCATGAGAACCCCGTTCGCTTTTGCTTCGATGACCTACTCTCGCAGTTTGTACGATGCGGTTGAAGGTTACAGCCAAGTATCGATCATCAATCCGGACAAAAAGTTCGCGTGGGCAATTTTAGCAGAGGCTAGTGAAGCAATCGTTATCGACAAGCCACTAGTCAAGTATCGCGTTCACAATCGCAATCAAGGTGCCCAACAGGCTGCCAGCGGCGCTTTGAAACATCTCACGGATCAATACATAGCGACGTTTAGCCTTAGCGAGGGAATGCTCGTAAGCCTAGGTTTAACACGGAATTCGATTGAGAAAGCGTTTGTAGATGAGGACATCGCGTTGAGAGGTTTGATGGCAGTCGCTCTTGGGAATCGCGCATATGCTCGCCGGGCCGTGCAGTTTGGAGCCGCATGCTACCCAGAGCATGTGCGAAAAAGCTTCAAGTGCTGGGGCCTCCGCGGATCGCTCGCACTTGGGCCGTTTGGTACTTTACTGATGCGATGCGCGAAAAAGATTTACCTTCCAAGAATGCGACGCGTCGCTGATGTGCCTCCACATGGCTCCGCGTCCTGGTCACACAGGGCACCAACGACTACTGCTGTTGGTTAACGTTTTATTATAAAAGCCGATTAAACTTAGTGAATGCGAACATTCAACTTGCACGAGGCGCCGATAAAAAGATTGGCCGTATGGTCGTACATGGCACGACGTTTCTCCTCGGCGGCCGGATCGTTCGTACGCTGGTGATGCTGGTTGGAACTTCAGTCCTCGCGAGGCTTCTTACCCCGGCAGAGTTCGGCACGGTTGCTGTCGCCTCGCTGATTCTGCCACTGAGCGTTGCGCTACTCGACGGCCTGATCGACGTGCCTACCATTCGCGACGATGATCTCCACCGTGAGGGACTTGCAAATCTCATTTGGGTAGGCATCGCGTTGATGGCTGGGCTGGGTTTGTTGATTTGGGTTGCAGCTGCTTGGCTAGAGGTGCAACTGAACTCGCCTGGACTCGGAAAGGCACTCCAAGTACTCAGCTTCGGGCTTTTGCCGCAGCCCTTTTTAGCTGCAAGCCATGCGATTTTGCGACGGGAATATCGTTTTGCAATGGCGGGAGCTTTTCAAGTGATCTCTGCCGTAACCTATGTAGTTCCCGCGGTCGTTTTCGCCTTATTTGGGTACGGGGTGTGGAGCCTGATAATAGCGCAGTTGATCAGCATGCTGTTAACGGCTTTCTTTGCGACTATCGCGTCGCGTATCCCCGTGTTGCCGCCCACTACGCCACAAATTCGGGTGGCGTGGCGGCAGGGCGGGCTAGGTGTTGCAACCAAGTTGCCCGCATGGCTTTCTGCAAATATTGACACGTTGTTTGCCAGCGTAGCGCTCGGGGCGGTTGGCGCCGGAATCTACAGCAGAGCCTATAATATCACAACCCAAGTGAAAGAGCCCTTTGCCGTTCTCGATCAAACAGTTCGCCAGGCTTTCGTTGCGCAGCGGAGTCTAGACGATGCAGATGCTGCCCGGGCGACACTGCGAGGTTTGCGGCTAGTCGTTCTCATGGCTTCAGTAGCCGCCGCTGGCGTGATCGTGATGCGTGAGGCATTTGTTGCGACGTTATTGGGCTCGCAATGGAGCGAAGTAGAGCTTCCGCTAGCCATTCTAGCAGCCTCGCTCCCTGCTCGCGTCGCGCGTCTCTATCTTGATGGCTTCACGTACGCGAGGGGCTCAATGCGTCACATGCTAATGCGGAACATCGCGATCGTCCTGCTACTTGCCCTTGGGCTCTGGTATTGGGCTGCTGGAGGCGTCACCGCAATCTCATTGGTCGTTGCGGCCGTGCATCTTTCGACTTTACTTTTTAGCGGAGGCGCCGTTGACATTGCCGTTACGGGGACGATTTCGAAGCGATTAGTTGCTCTCGTGCGTGGATACAGTTTGGGAGGCTTTCTGGTGATTTGCGGCGAGCTTCCCGCCGTGATGTGGCCAGATTCGACGGAGCTGATGGACTGGGGGGCCCGTGCTGCAATCTGTACAGTTCTTTGCATCGCTATCGGAATCCTACTTCCAGACAGCGATCTTCCCAAAAGTATAGCCAAACGCCGACGGCGTTTCCTTCCGGTGCAATAGTTCGAACGCGAAGCGTCAATGCTTTCAACGGCGGTTCGACAGGCTCTATCTGAGAGCAATTGCCTCAAACCCTTGAATAGTCTGATCTACCGAGAGCCGTACGTGAAATACCAAATCATCGCGGATACCTTGACAACTCA
>JBGSKY010000063.1:0-22882 GCA_041740995.1 Pirellulaceae bacterium | reverse complement strand
GTTTACGGCTAGGACTACCGGGGTATCTAATCCCGTTCGCTCCCCTAGCTTTCGTTCCTCAGCGTCAGAAAATGCCCAGTAAGCCGCCTTCGCCACCGGTGTTCCAGATGATATCAACGCATTTCACCGCTCCACCATCTGTTCCGCTTACCCCTGTCTCCCTCTAGCCCTGCGGTTTGAAGCGCAATTCCACGGTTAGGCCGTGGGCTTTCACACCTCACCTGCAGAGCCGCCTACGAACTCTTTAAGCCCAGTGATACCGAATAACGTTTGGGGAGCTCGTCTTACCGCGGCTGCTGGCACGAGCTTAGCCTCCCCTTCCTCCTAGAATCGCTCAAATAGCAGGGAGTACCCCACTACACTTGCTCCTCTACGACAGCGGTTTACAACCCAAGGGCCTTCATCCCGCACGCGGCGTCGCTCGGTCAGACTTTCGTCCATTGCCGAAGATTCTCGACTGCAGCCACCCGTAGGTGTCTGGCCAGTGTCTCAGTGCCAATGAGGCTGGTCATGCTCTCACACCAGCTACCCATCATTGCCTTGGTGGGCCATTACCCCGCCAACAAGCTAATAGGACGTGAGCTCATCCCCGGACGGAATCACACCTTTGGTCCGAAGACATCATCGGGTATTACCGGCAGTTTCCCGCCGCTATCCCCGATCCAGGGGCAGATTCTCACGTATTCCTCTCCCTTTCGCCGCTGTCCCCCCGAAGGGTTCTCGCACGACTCGCATGCCTAATCCACGCCGCCAACGTTCATTCTGAGCCAGGATCAAACCCTTCACTTTTGTTTTCAATCCCACCTACCTAACCGAAGCTAGACAAGCGGTTTCAATTTTAACCAAGGAAGGCCTGAGCCTTTGCGTCGGTCATGGTCATTACCCGACGACTTAATAAATTCACAAAACTTGCTCAGCAGGAACTTTCGTTCCTACAGAAACTAACGTTTCCACAAGAGGTCATCTACCAGATTGTCAAAGATCAAATTGCACATCTCGAGAGATGTGTTCTCGCCAAACCCTGATTCACATCCGTTTTTGGCGGGTCGAACATCGTACCGCCAGTTATCGGTTGCTGTCAAGCCTAGCTGCAATATTTTTGCAACCAAGTGTCCGTCGCGTTTAAGCGTCCGGTCAGCGAGAGGCAAGAAGATACGGGGCGAGGCACTGCTTCGCAAGGGCCTCTTTAAGCTTTTATGAAAAAAACTTCTTATGCACGTTTTTGGCTTGTGAAACCCAACCATTTAGCAATGCAAACTCAAAATACGATGGGATTCCTACAGCCGCACCGCCAAGCAAAACACGCACGGCGAACCCGCAAAGTTCCTGCGAAACACTCAAACTAACTTTCTGCATTGCCAGCAAAGCTTTTCTAGCCTTCTTCCGATATTCGAAGTAGATAACGGACAGTCCGCCACTAATCGCCGCTGTTATCGCCGGATGACTTTGCAATTCTCACTCGAGCCTGCAAACAACGTTCACATTTGCCACCAGCTGGCAGGATTCGCCCATGTTTGAGTCGAGGAAAAACTCTAGCGATGACGCGCTCGAAAACGCGATTCAACGCATTCGCCAACTCGCCAATGATAAGCCTAATAATTCCTCGACCGAAGTTGATGTCTCCGATACGATCGCTCAACCACTCGGCTCGGAAAATGAATTGCGACTGTCGCATCTCGATCAAGCAAACTCGGATGCAAACAAAGTCAGTGCGACGGTACTCGGCACAACTTCGCCCGCAAACGGCGGCCGCAAAAAATCGAGACTCAGCCAGACTGGCGATCGAAGCGAGCCGATGTTGCCATTGGAACCAGATACACTTGACGCAGCGGGAATCAATGAACGGCTGATTGAAGAAATCGCCGTGAAATATCTTTTCAATGTCGGCGAAGCGACAGGCCGAACTATCGCTGACCAGATGCGTTTGCCGTTTCGATTGGTCGAACCAACTCTACTCCGTCTGAAATCGCAACAATTCCTTGCTTATATTGGATCGACGGCTGTTCACGATTACATTCACGTGCTAACCGATGCCGGTCGTGACCGAGCGCGACGCTACAACCAATCTTGCACTTATTTTGGGGCCGCCCCGGTGCCGATCGAGGATTACATTGAGTCGGTTGGAATGCAGTCCGTTGAACGTCAGCACCCCAATCGCGAAGATCTAAGCCGCGCGTTTTCTGACTTGCTAATCCCCGGCCGACTGCTTGCACGACTTGGACCAGCAATTAACAGCGGTCGTGGAATGTTTCTCTACGGCTATCCAGGCAATGGAAAAACTAGTATCGCTGAACGCGTCACGCTGGCTTTTGGAAAATACATCTGGGTCCCACGAGCAGTCGTCCAAGACGGCGCGATTATGCGACTGTTTGATCCACAGGTTCACGACGAGGTGCCTCATGCAGCCAACGACAATCTGCTCTCCAACAATGCGTACGACCGGAGGTGGGTTCGGATCAAGCGCCCGACGATCATCGCTGGCGGCGAGCTGACGATGGATATGCTGGAGGTCTCGCACAACATGGAGACCAACATCAGCGAAGCTCCTTTGCAGCTCAAAAGCAATTGCGGCGTCTTACTGATTGACGACTTTGGCCGCCAACGAATGTGCGTCGATGAATTGCTGAATCGATGGATCGTGCCGCTGGAGAAACGTTATGACTATCTCAGCATCAGCGGCGCGAAAAAAACCCAGGTGCCGTTCGATCAGCTAGTGATCTTCAGCACAAACCTCGAACCGAAAAACCTTGTTGATGATGCCTTCCTTCGACGTATTCCTTATAAAATTGAGGTGCCCAATCCAAGCGAAGAGGCGTTTCGAAAGCTGTTCGAAATCATGTCCAAATCGCTAAAGATTCCACATAAACCGGCGTGCATCGACTACCTGATTGAGAAACACTACAAGCCGCTTAATCGCCCATTCCGCAATTGTCATCCACGCGATTTACTGTTGCAAATTCGAGCTTACTGCTTCTACAACTCTTTGACGCTTGAAATGCGCAACGAGTTGTTTGATTTCGCTGTGGATAATTATTTTTCGATCATGTAGGACATTAAGACTACGCTGTCGGTGGGTTGGCAATTGAATCAGAGCCCACCGACCGACGGAATGTCGCCGCATAGAAAACCAACGAGGTAAGCAAGACCGTAGCCAGTCCGGCGACGATCCACGTCCACGGCAAACGGCCCTCAATTCGATCAAAGCCTAGTCGCCTGAAGGTGCCTTCCAGATACGGAAACGAGAACAGCAATCCGTTGTGTGCTGCATGCAACACAATACCGGGAAGCAAGCTTCCGGTTCGAATGGCAAGCCAGGCTAGGAAAATGCCAAGCATGGCCGTTGGAAGGAACCGTTCTAACGACAGCAGACTGCCGCTGACCACGTGAAATAGTCCGAAAATGATTGCCGAAAAGACGATCGCTTTCCAAGTGGAATATCGAACGGCTAATGTCGAGAGCACAAAACCTCGAAAGAAAAACTCTTCGCAAATCGCTGGCACAATCGCCATTGTCACGACGACTAACCACCACGGCATCGCTAAGAATTTGGCCTGCAACTCTTTGGCTGCTTCCATTTGCGAGACGTCCAGCGACCGCAATCCAATGTACTCTGACCAGTGCAAAATTTCGAAAGCAACGATCCACAATGAGCTTGCGAAAACGATCGCCGATATCAATCCGATCGTTAGATTCCTCCCCCACGTCAAACGATAAGTCTCTTGAAAACTGAATCGCTGATAGAACGAAAATAGCGATGGCAGGATGACAAATAATCCGAAAGTCGCGATTGCATTCTTGATTGCAATCCAGCGGATATCGTCGTTCGGGCTGCCGGACATCACATTTGTTATTACGAAGTAGATTGGAAAGAACATGCCGAGAAAAGCGATCAAATGCTCGCCAGTCGGAACCAAGCTCGGCATCGTCGGTCGGCGAATCAAATCCGACCACCGAAAATCTTCGCCGACAGAAGCGGCTTGACGCCCAAAACCGTTCGCTGCAATCATCAACGCGGCCAGTGTGTAGAGCGTCGTTGTGATGATCGTGATCCAAGTCGCGGTCAGCGTGGCCGATCCACCGAGCGTGTCGCGGGCAAGCAAAATCAAATTGACTAGCGGCACAACAGCCATGTTGGATGTCAACTTCACTGTCGGCATTAAACTGATAATTCCGGGGCCTAATGAAAGCAACATTACCGGTATTAAATAAGCTTGGGCCTCCTTGAACGAGCGTGCAAAGCTGCAAAGGGCCAACAAAATGCTACTAAAAAACGCTGCGAACAAGATCAACAATGGAAAGGCTTGAAAGAGTCGCAGCCAAGTCATGTCGCTGCCACCTAGCAATGCCGATCCAACGCCGGTCACTTTCAAGGTGATTGTCATCGCCAACAAGTTGATCAACGCTGTTAGCACCGACACACTAACCACCGCGATGTACTTGCTGGCGAGAATCTTAAAACGGGAAATTGGTGAGGCGATCAATGCCTCCAGTGTGCCTCTTTCTCGCTCGCCAGCCGTTAAGTCAATGGCCGGATAAACTGCGCCAGTGATCGTCATCAATATCAAAATCAACGGAATGATTGCGACCAAGCCAGACTCCTCATTTCGACTCGATGAAATCGGCATGGCCAGCATCTCGACCGGAGATCGATCGGGCAATCCAACTTCGCGGCGAACATTTGAGATTGCCAAATTGTTGATCGCAGCGAAAGCTTTTTTGAGCTCTGCTAACGCTGCTTCACTGTCGACATTCCCGTCGCGAAATCGAATTTGGAAGCTGCGATTTCCAGGCTTCTTACTGTCGACAATTGCAAGATCGATTTCGCCATTGTCGAGAGCCTTTGTAAGGCTGCCGTCGACCAATAAAACGGAAAAATTGACCTTTTCAACCATAGGCTCGCGGTCAAACACATCGCCGTCTAACAAGTCATTCGCGCTGAGCGATTGAGATTCATCGACGCTCTCTGACTTGCTGGCGAGTGCCGAATTGCCGATAACTTTTTCTAGTTTCGTAACCACCTTGGGATCGCGAATAATCCGCAAGCTTTCAAGCGGACCATTGCTGATAGCGGCCTTGCTTGCATTAATGGTTTCAAGCAAGTCGTTGGCTAACTCCTTGCTTGAGACCCCCAGCCGGTAAAGCCCCGCGCGGTTCTCCCCTGCCCCGCTGAGCACCAATCGCTGAAGGACCAAACTGAGCATCGGATAGAGCAACAATGGCATCATCAACAACGTCAGCACTGTTCGTCGATCGCGCAGCGTCTCACGCAATTCTTTTTGAGCAATCCGGGCGAAACGAGCTAGCTCCTGGAAATTCAACATGAAGCCTCCGGCGTCCGAACCAACTCGTTGTTTGGATGACGACCGTCTAGAAGATCGATAAACATATCCACCAAATGCTCTCGTTGCGTTTGGGCTCGTAGCTCTGCCAACTTACCAGTCAACTTCAGTTGCCCTCCATAGAGCAAACCAAATCGATCGCACAAACGTTCCGCTTCGTCCAAGCGGTGTGTTGAAATTAAAACTGCTTTGCCTTGCTCTCGGAGGATGTCGATGAACTGAAATATGGTTCGGCTCCCGACAACGTCCAGCCCCCGCGTAGGCTCATCAAGCAACATCGCTGGCGGATCGTGCATCAATCCACGCGCAAGCACGACCCTTTGACGCTGACCGGTGCTCAGCGAGTTGCATCGCTGATCTAGAAATTTCCCCAAGCCAAGCAGATCGGAAAAACGCGTCAGTCGCTCCTGCGCAACTGGCGGAGCAACATTGTAGAGATCGGCAAAATAAAGCAGCACCTCGCGAACTGAGAGATACGGGTAAACACCATCATTGGTGGAGATCATGCTCAGATGCTGACGCAGCGCCAGGTTGGAACTGTGGTTGCGAATCTCGCCAATGCTAACCATCCCTGAATCAGGAGCCAACAAGCCCATCACCATCCGCAACGTCGTTGTCTTACCAGCGCCATTTGGCCCTAGCAAACCGTAGACTTCGCCCGACCTGACATCGAATGAAACATCCTGGACAGCCGAGATTTTTTTGCCGCGGGCGTTGAACGATTTGCAAAGATGCGAAACTTGAATCATGTGAAAAGTATAGCCAGTACACAAGGTTTTGAATGCCCGTCGATCGCTGGGAAGCGTCGGATCAGACTGGGGAAACAAGCTTTTATTTCAAGAGCAATCTGGCCAGAACCAGTCGGTGATCGGAGTGCTCAGTCGCAATAGCTTTCACCTGATACGCTCCAAATCGTTTAGAAGTTGCCCAAATTTGATCGAGTCGAAAGAGCGGCAACTGATTGATCACCGTATGTCCCCAGCCGACTCCGCCCGAAATAAATGTATCGCTGAGACGCGCGTTCAAACCGCCGAGACAAGAATCGCTGGCTGAAACATTGAAATCACCTCCTAGAATGATCGGTTCTTCGGCTGGAATGGTTTTTAGATATTGCATCACTTTTGCGATAAGCTCCCGTCGAGCGGCGCGATCAATTGCGTGCGCGTTCCAACATCGTCGAGTGTAAAGCTCCATGTCGATGACCGGCGGAAACAATCGGATACTAATCGCGTGTACGATTCGATCATCAGCAATCGTCAGCTTTGCATGAACCAGATTCAGTCCAACCGGAGCATCAATAATATCCGTCCGAAAGCGGCTGATGATCGAAGTGTCATTGCCCTGAACTATTTGCGCATCACCGCCATAAAGCGCGTGACCGAGTTCTTGAAGATCCTCCGCTCGCCGTGGCGTCTCTTGCAACAAAACAATATCTGGCTGCTGTGACAAAACTTCCTTCGCGGCTCTGAGCCGGCCACCGGCACAATTGAGCGAAACGACCGTCAACCGATTCTCGGCCGGAAACGCCAGCCAAGCCCTATCGCTGCGAAACGGACGACGGAGAAGGGACTGAGGCTCTTCGGCAAACACAGCAGTGAAACACAGCCAACCGATCAACATATGGGACGTTAGCCGAAACGAAGCAGCTCGTGAAACAATCGCTGAAAGCAATCCGACGACGATCCAAACCCAAATCGGTACAAATAAAAACGCAGCGAACCGTTCGGGCCGCATCGAATAGATCACACAACAGGCAACCAATAAAGCGACGGAAAACAATCCGAACGCTCTGCCGACAAAAAATAGCGAATGAGTTTTCATACCGAGCGATCTTGTTGCTAAGATTTTCGAGTCCCATAGCTTACTCGATCTCTGAATCGGCTTCTTTCGCTGGACGTCCGCGTTTCCGCATTTCGGGATCATCAAGTCTGACACCGCGACGCGAGAGCGCCTCGCGAAGCAAGACTTCGATCTCCGCGTTTACGCTTCGTAAATCGGACGCGGCAACTCGCGCAATCGCGTCATAGAGAGCTTGATCTAGCCGCAGCGGAAAGGCTTTCTTTGGAGACGACACCAATAATGCCCTTTCTTGATTGGCTACTGATACAACGATCCAGCATTGACCACTGGTTGCGTGTCTTTTTCAGAACACAGAACAACCATCAAGTTTGAGACCATGGCAGCGCGGCGCTCGTCATCCAACGAGACAATGTTTTTCTTCGACAGTTCCTCCAACGCCATTTCCACCATTCCAACTGCTCCGGCAACAATC
Organism: Pirellulaceae bacterium; assembly: GCA_041740995.1. GTDB lineage: Bacteria > Planctomycetota > Planctomycetia > Pirellulales > Pirellulaceae > JBGSKY01. The sequence continues at coordinate 15,271 of JBGSKY010000063.1, read as the reverse complement.
CGCGCGCGCGCCGCAATGATTGCATCGGCCTGTTGACGACGCAACATGGCTTGGGCAATCTCTGGGGCGTAAGCCAAGTGTGTCAAACGGCACTCGTCGATTGTCACTCCTGCTCGATCAACGCGTTCTTGAAGCTGCACCTCTAGCTGCGTACTAACCTCGTCCGCATCGCCGCGGAGCGTCACGTCAGCATCTTCGATCGAATCGTACGGGTACCTCGCGCCAATGACTCGAACCGCGCTCTCAATTTGTATGTCGACGAAAGCATGATAATCTTCGACATCAAATAGAGCTTTGGACGTATCGCTGACTCGCCATACGACATTGGTCGCAATTTCGATCGGGTTACCTCGCAAATCGTTCACTTTGATCCGCTCGGAAGTGACGTTGTGAATGCGGGTCGAAATCTTAGCCCGCGTCAACCACGGCAGACGCCATCGCAAACCAGTCCGTCGATCGGTGCCTTTATAGCTTCCGAAAAGCTGGATCGCCGCCGCTTGGTTTGGCGGTAATAAGTAAAATCCCGCAGCCACGAAGATGCCAAGAATCGGCACTAGAATTGCGCTGCCGACGCTATAAAAACTTGGTTTCCAATGCTCATTCGCTAGAGAATAAACAATGAAAATCTGAAGTGCGATCAGTGCCAAGATCACCAAAAGCATTGGATAGCCACTTAACGTCGTAGCTGATCGCTCGTGGTTGGCTTTCAAGTTTCGCCCGTTGTCTACGCTCGCCGTCATAACACACCTCCGAACAGGAAAGGATATTAATGTGATATCACATTAATATCATTCTAGATCGAAGGCGTCAAGCGGCCTGAATCAATCCGTCGCCGAAAGTTGAACTTTCGATTCTCAATTATCTCGCGACCGGTTCAGGCGACAGCTGAGCGATATTTTGCTTTGCTGCCCGCTGATTGTTGGTCTCAGGTCTACGGTAGAGCGCGGTTCGATTGCGTTCATCGAGAATCCGTTTGTTCATTCGCTCGGGGTCAGTTTGAGTCCAAGTTTCTCGATAGAGTCGGCTTGAAAGATGTCGGCGAATGTTTTGGTCTGGATCAAACCAACGGACATGATACCGATCATCATGGTGCGATTGCGTCGGGCGCCGCGAGATCAGCTCGGTGGGCTCCAGCAAGCACCAAGCTCTAACAAGATATTGCGCTTGGGCTTCGGACCATTCATAAAAAATGACCTGGTCGTACACATGTCGTCCCAGGTCATCATGAAAGTGGTTCAGTTCGATCAGGTCCACGTTTTCGTGAGCCGTGTCGGTAAACCCTACGTCACCCAACGCCACAATGAGCAGTGGCACACATGTCCAGAAGATCATCAGAAGCCCTCGTCTTTCCCTATGTAGCGACAAAAAAGCGTTGGCGATTCACGCTTATGTCGAGGGAACTACGCTTTTGAAAACGCAAGATAGCGACGTCGCTAGCTTGAGCTCATTGCAAAGCGGCAAGTGGGCATACCAAATGTCGGATCGTATAAAGCCAAGCTATCCTTGCTGGCGGGAGAGGGCACCGCGTCGCATCTAATGCGTGTTAAAAGTTGAAAAGCGAAGTGACCAACGACACGCAAAGTGCCAAGTCAACAACATACTAATTCGTGTCGTTGGACTGTCCAACATCGATTTTTCAAGGCGCTACATCTGGATGGACATCAAGGAAAAGCGGTTTGTTGTGAAGATTCCGTTAATTGGCAATCAACGGGAGCCGACGCAACCTTGTGTCACTTTTCGAGCATATTCAACAGTCCGGTATGACCATTAAGAAATTTCGGTTAAAGCCGTCAAGATCATTAGACAGTTTGTTATCTTTTATTAAATCCGCCGATTTGGCCGCCATTTCCAGGTCTTGCTTCGCCCTGGGAAGTTTTGTCGCTCGAGCGGCCAACTAAACGGCTTTGAGTCGTTGCCTGGAAAACTGCTGTACTGCTGCGCTTTTTGAAGGGATTATGCGTTCTGGCACGCGATGGAGCCCGCCAATACCGAAGTCGCTCGTCTTTTGGAGCAGCCGAACTGGTCGACCGACCGAAGACTAGTTGATAGGAACCATCTCAGGACAGGCGATCTACGTTAGAGGGCTGCGATGCAATTGCAAAATCGAAGACTGACTGGAACCCCTCAAAAGAATCAACGGCTAAGTTTTGTCGCTGGTGCTTCAACCGCCATGTTGATGACTTTTGCGGCAATCTGTATCAGCCAATGCGTGTCAGCTCAAGAGGTCAACATACCCTCCGCAAACACCAATTATGGATCGCCAACCTACGTCGTCATCGCTGGAGCGAGGGCCCAAGCGATTCAAGCCAAACGATCCCCGTTCGAACATCCACCGATTGCGACCAAGCCCGCGACGCCGTATGCCTACGGATGGTTCGGCGCTGAGCCAACTAATCAATGGTCACGGCAGTTTGGGGCTCAACGGCGCTACACCCAATGGTCGCGATAATCGAGTTTCCGAAACCGCCTTCAGGCTTTTCTACGATTGTCAGTGATTCATAATCCAGTCGTCATTCTGCTTTGTCGGTCAGAATCCCAGAGGGTGACTCGCAAAGCTGGCTTGGTTGGTTAGACTTGGTTTATGAAGATTTTTGACTATTTAATCGCCAATGTCCCCAAGGCGGGCTTGGACAATTCCAGTTCGGCCAGTGGCGACTTTTTGCCGTGGCCTGTTGTGTTGCTGGCGTTGTTTGTCTTCAGCCTATTGGTGGCCTCGTTTGCTGGCTGGGCTTTTGTGTTGATTTCAAAAGCGCTCGGCCGACCCCTGCCCTTGTCGGACGAACATCATCAATCGCCTCCGTGGGGATTGTCCGATATTTTAATCGCAATTGCGACGTGGTTTGTGTGCCAGATCTTTGCCCAAGTGATCCTAGTTATGCTGGGTTATCGCGCGGCCATGCTGGCCGATCCAACTCCACTAGCACTTATCGCGATCGTTCAAGCGTTCGCCTTGCTAGCCGTTCTTTTAGCGACCGGTTGGATGATTCTGCGATTTGGCCGCGTGGCCAACAATATTGGTTGGTCAGTAAAACGAATTGGCCACGACTTGTGCTTGGGAATTGCCACCTTTGTCCTCGCAGCACCGATTTTGTATGGCCTGATGATCGTGGCAACACTTGCTACAAAACGCGAATACTCGCATCCACTCTTCGAAGCGTTTACGAGTGATCCGATCAATATCCTTTATGCACTCTGGATCGCAGTGATTGTCGCGCCATTGATGGAGGAATTTGCGTTTCGTGTACTGCTGCAAGGCTTCTTACAAGCCATGGCGGATGGACGACCGATCAATGCCGTCGCGGTTCTATTTGGCCGTGGGCAGACAACAAAGAGCGAGTTCCCAAGTGCATCGATCGAGACATTTGGCGAATCGACGGGGCCCAAGAGCGAACCAATTCAAGGGAGCGAACCAGACACGGCAGCCGCGTTGTCACCTCAAGACGTTTATTCAGCCAATATCAATTCGGCAGTCGCAACGACTGACAGTCCAAGACAGTATCCTTTAGAACTCCCTGCCAGATCTCGCCCCTGGTGGCCGGTACTAGTAAGCGGCACACTTTTTGGCTTAGCTCATTTTGAATACGGAGCGAGCTGGATTCCGCTAATTTTTTTCGGTGTTGTTCTAGGTTGGCTGTATCGTCAGACCAACCGTATCTGGCCAAGCTTGATGGCTCACGTCATGTGCAATTCAATTGCCGTCTGTGGCGCGACAGTTGAAACTTTTTATGGAAACGGCGTGACGAACTAGCGATCGAAAAACGAATCGATTTAATCGCGTGTTTTGTTTTAGCAATAAGTCGCCTCTTTACAGCCAAAGTCCATTACGGCCGCCAAGCTTTCGAATTGGGAATATGCCTAGAATGCGATCCAACGGGGACGAGCTATGCGGCCAGTTCCTAGCCTAACTTTGCGTAAGTACGATTGCCAAAAGTCGCGATTGCAACCAAGATTACGCTACTCCTCTCAACTGTATTGAACGATTGCCCAGCGTCCAATCAACTTGATTGCTGGGCGATCACAAGTAGCGAAATTATCTCACAGTGAAGGCCAGAGCCGCATCCATGATTCGCCCAATTAAGAAAATTCTCGCCGCCAATCGCAGCGAGATCGCGACTCGAATATTTCGTAGCGCTCACGAGCTTCAGATTCGTACGGTCGCGATTTATTCGCATGAAGACCGATTCGCCCTGCATCGCTTCAAAGCCGACGAGGCGTATCAAATCGGCCGTCCAGGCGAACCGATTCGATCTTATCTGGACATTCCCGGAATCATCGACATCTGCCTTCGAAATGGCGTCGATGCGGTTCATCCTGGCTATGGATTTCTTAGCGAAAATGCTGAGTTTGCGCGAGCTTTAGAAGAGGCAGGAATCCTCTTCATTGGGCCAAGCGTAAAAGCCCTGGAAATGCTCGGTGACAAGGTTGCCGCGCGAAACATTGCTGAACAAGTGAAAGTGCCGGTGCTAAAGGGTTCAGCGCAGGCGGTTGCATCGCTGCAAGAAGCACAAAGCATCGCAAAGACAATGGGCTTTCCGATCATGCTTAAGGCGTCCAAAGGCGGCGGCGGGCGTGGAATGCGGATCGTCGAAAACGCTGATGCACTGCCAAGTGCCCTGGAGCAAGCACAACGCGAATCAAAGAATGCGTTTGGATCGGATGAGGTCTTTCTCGAGAAGCTGGTCGCCCGAGCGCGCCATATCGAAGTGCAAGTCCTGGGCGATCAGTCGGGCAATATTGTTCACCTATTTGAACGAGATTGCTCCGTCCAACGCCGACATCAGAAAGTCGTTGAAATCGCGACCGCACCGCAGCTTTCGCCAGCCGTTGCAACACAACTGCACAATGCCGCTTTGGCCATCGCCAAAAACGTCGGCTATCATTGCGCTGGAACAGTCGAGTTTCTGCTCGACACCGAAACCGACAAGTTCTATTTCATCGAAGTCAATCCACGAATTCAAGTCGAACATACGGTGACCGAGGAAGTGACCGGCATTGACCTAATCCGCGCTCAGATCTTGGTTGCGATGGGGCACAACTTGGGCGATGAAAGTGTTGGATTGCCGACACAATCGGAAATAAAAGCCAACGGAATGGCAATCCAGTGTCGCGTTACGACGGAAGATCCAAGTAACTCGTTTCGCCCAGACTATGGGCGGATCACACATTACCGCTCGGCGGGTGGTTTGGGGGTGCGATTGGATGCTGGCAGCGCCTTTAGTGGAGCCGTAGTCAATCCTTTTTATGATTCTCTATTAGTAAAAGTCACCGTCCGCGGGCGCAACTTGCACGAAGCGGCTCGACGAATGGAACGTTGCTTGCAAGAGTTTCGAATTCGCGGCGTCAAAACAAACATTCCGTTTTTAATCTCGCTGATCACCCACCCAACGTTTCTCAACGGCGAAGCTACAACGCGGATGATCGACACGACCCCAGAATTGTTCGAGCTGCCAAAGCGACGCGATCGAGCAACGCGAGTTCTGAAATTCATCGGCGAGACCATTGTCAATGGACCACAACGGGGCAGCCATGTTTCCGTTCGTCGTGAACCGGCGACCATTCCACCAAAGAACGTTACCGCTGGACCGCAAACTGGCTGGCGAGACAAATTCTTAGCGATGGGCGCGAGCGATTTTTGCAAATCGTTGCGTGACAGCAAGGAACTTTTGCTGACGGACACCACAATGCGTGACGCACATCAATCGTTGCTGGCGACTCGTTTGCGTTCTTACGACATGCTCCAGATTGCCGAAACTTACAGCCGTCTGGCACCGCAGCTTTTCTCGATGGAAATGTGGGGCGGTGCTACGTTTGATACTTCGATGCGATTTCTGAAGGAAAGCCCCTGGCAGCGGCTATCCGACTTGCGAGCCTTGGTCCCCAACATTCTATTTCAAATGTTGCTCAGGGCATCCAATGCAGTGGGCTATACGAATTATCCAGACAATGTCGTGAAAGCCTTTGTCAAGGAATCGGCCGCCGCCGGGATGGATATCTTCCGTGTTTTCGATGCACTGAACTGGGCTGAGAACATGCAAGTCGCGATGGAAGCGGTTGTCGAATCGGGGATGATCTGCGAAGCAGCTATCTGCTACAGCGGCGACATCATGAATCCCAATCGTCAAAAATACGACTTAAACTACTATGTTAAGTTGGCGAAAGAGCTTCAAAAAATGGGAGCTCACATTCTTGCCATCAAAGATATGGCCGGTTTGTGCAAACCCAATGCCGCTCGCAAACTGGTCAAGACGCTTCGTGAAGAAACCGGATTGCCGATCCACTTCCATACGCACGACACCGCCGGAATTCAGGCCGCGTCGATTTTGAGCGCTGCCGATGAAGGTCTGGAAATCGCTGATGCAGCCTTTGCTCCGATGTCTGGCGGCACTTCGCAAGTCAATTTGAATACGCTGGTTGAATCGTTGCGTGGCACCGAACGGGAAAGCCGATTGGCGACCGCGCCGCTGACCCAAATCGCGACGTATTGGAAAGAAGTCCGCGAGATGTATCGCCCATTCGAAAGCGAATCGCTTGTTGCTGCTGGCGATTTATACGAACACGAAATGCCTGGTGGCCAATACACAAATTTGTATCAGCAAGCTAAAGCACTGGGTTTGTCTGAACGTTGGCCCGAGGTATGCAAAGCGTATGCAGACGCCAATCAAATGCTCGGTGACATTGTCAAAGTTACTCCGACCAGCAAAGCCGTTGGCGATCTCGCTTTGGCAATGGTGGCCAGCGACTTGACGGTCGATGAAATCCGTGCTGGCTCACGCGAGATATCCTATCCCGCTTCGGTCATCGACTTGCTGGGCGGCATGATGGGGCAACCACCTGGCGGTTTTCCGGCGGATATCCAAAAGTCGATTCTGAAAGACCAGAAGCCGATTACAAATCGTCCCGGTGAGACTTTGCCGGCCATCGATTTCGGCGCTGTTGGCGAGGATTTGAAGAAAAAATTTGGACGGGACTTTTCAACACAAGAAGTCCTCTCTAGCGTCCTCTATCCGAAGGTCTTCGACGATTTCGTCTCCCATTCGCGCGACTACGGAAACGTCGGCCTACTGCCAACTTCGACTTTTTTCTTTGGGCCTGAAATTGGCGAGGAAATAAACGTTGACCTTGAAGCCGGCAAGCGTCTGATCATTAAATTCTTGGCCGTGGGCGAAGCCCGGATCGATGGCACACGAACTGTATTTTTTGAACTCAATGGCCAACCACGAGAAGTGGAAGTCGTCGACCGCTCACTTGAAGTGGGCCCATCGACCCGCGTCAAGGCTGATGCAACAGATCTGACGCATGTCGCCGCGAGCATGCCTGGCATGGTGATCGGCGTCGCGGTCAAAGTTGGCGAACGCGTCACCAAAGGTCAAAAACTGCTCGCCTTGGAAGCAATGAAGATGGAAACGATGATCAACGCAGATCGCGATGGCGAAGTAACACAATTGCTTGTCCAATCAGGAAGCCAAGTTGAGTCAGGCGATCTTCTGCTCGTATTGAAATAACTCTGAGCTATTCAATGGGACTCAACTACAAAAGCTGCAACCAAATCGGGAGCAGCTCACGAATCTCTTTTTGAAAATGGAGATGTGACATGCAAGCGCTAGGTCGAATCGTAAGCTTTCATCAAAATAAGCACGGTGATATCGACGGGTTTGACTTGGATGAAGACACCATTGTTCGTTTCCCCCCGCATCTGGGCGCTTTGGTGACTTCCCAATTGAAGCTGGGTACGAAAGTTGATGTTCAGGGCCGGCGACATCGAACATCTCACGGTGAAATTCATCTGCACGCGGAAAGTCTTCGCATTAGGGGCAAACGAATTCAGCTCCGCGATTCAAGCGAAAGGGAAGATATTGCGGAGGACAGACCGCCGCGACCAGACGAGAATGATTGGATGACAAAGCAACAAGCCGACCAAATGATTGACGAACTGCGTAAGATTCGACTGCTGCTGGAGAAGCATGTAAAGTAACTCTATCCGGACAGCCTTCAATCGCACCGTTACTCAGTTATGTCCAAAGAACTCTGCAAGCTAACACGTCATCAGATCGAGGAGCTTCTGCCCAAGCTGGTTCAAGAATTGCCCAACTGCAAGTACATTTGCCGACGGTGCGCTCGCGTTGCAGTCAGCAAAAAACAGCTTTGCAAACCGCAAACGATGAAACATTTGCTCGACGAACAAATCCTAGCCAATCAAACGCCTTGACCGACCAGCACGCGATAAAATGTCTCCGACGATGACTTCACAAGAGTTGTTCGATCGCGAAAAATTTACTACAGTGCAATGTGACAAATGTCCTTTGGCATAACTTGTTGCCGAAATTCTCGCCTGAAAAGAACGAAATCATGAACCACGAAGCTGTAATTCACCAATTAAATGAAATTCTGAAGCACGAATGGACTGGCGTTGCTCAATATTCGCAAGCTTCTTTCATCGTCGAAGGTTTTTGGCGTGAAGTTTACTCGACTAAATTCGAAGGCGACGCGAACGAGTCGCTGAACCATGCGCGCTTGATTGGTAACAAAATTGTCTCCTTGGGTGGTGTCCCGGTTGCGCAGCGAAACGAGATCAAGCAATCAAAAAACTTGAAGGAAATCCTCGAATATAGCTTGGCCTTCGAAAGCAAAGCGGTTCAGATGTACAGCCAAGCTTTAGAGCTTGCCGAAGGGAACCGATCGCTGGTCGTTTTCTTGGAAGACATCCTGATTCAGGAACAAGAGGGCGTCGACGAGTACTCCAAGCTGCTGCGTGAATCCGAAGCATTTCAGCAAGAAACATCGGCCCGCAAGTCTGGCTAGAAAAGGCTGAAATTTCGAAGGTCTTAACAATTTCCGAAGCGAAATTCGCCAAGACTTTCGGGGCCGACGTCAAGACAGCTTGAATTATTAAGCATCCGCCAATCCCTTAGTGGGTTAGGCTATGGACGCGGTTCGAGTTTGGGTTGAATCGAACGCCAGAATGTGAGGCGTTTCAGATTGGCAGCTTTCAACCAGTTCCGTTTCGTGCTGATTGGCCGCAGCTCGCAATCGAGTCTGTTGGCATCCGGTTGGAACGGAACCGCCGATTGCACTTCGCAAGCTGATCATTTCTTGCCGAGTCATCAGGATGCGGCTTTGTGCAAACCATCCCACGTCGGGACTGAATGACTCGCGACGCAATTCAATTGGTTGCTCAACGTTTCCTCTTCTTGCGGCGAAGATGATTCGCTCCGAAGATCCATGCTCGGAAATTACGGCAATAACCTGTTCGTCGTTCATAAATTGCAATGAAAGCTATGGCGGCAGGAACTGACAGATGATCTACCAGTATTATGAACCGTCACTTTCACCGCGAAAAGCCCAAGTTGAGAACCAATCTCAATTTCAACAGAAATTCCATTCGCAGTCATCGTCGTCGCGGCGAACTTTATCGTCGAGTTCCGTCGGCGCTCGGCGGCGTGGCCATCCGGTCACCTGGAGCAGCGGGCGGCGGGGCGATTGGTGTATCGATCACAGTCCAGCCTTTTTCCGGTTCTTGCGGAATGAAAGCTTCTTTGAACTTCAAGACCTCGTTGATACGATCGACCCATGTCCAGTTCACTTCGCGATTATTGAACTCATACACCTCGCGTGAATCGACTTTCTCAGTCCAATTTGGCTGGAATATCTCTATCGATTTTGGCAAGAATTGTTCGCGATCCAAGTAGATTCGAACCTTCAAATAGTTTTGGGCATCGTTGATGAATTTCGGGAACGCTTCTAGTGCAACGATATCTTGTCGTGGATTCCCGGCCTCGTCATTAGGAGGCGCAATTGGTTGCAACCAATAGCGGTCTTTGACCGTTTTTGCGTCGACTCCAAACAGGAAAGGCAATGGCGAATTGTAAACTTGCGCGCCCTGCATTTCGGGCGGCAACATCGTTCGCTCGACAACCTTTTGGGTACGGTCATAGTTGTGGACTCGCTGGCCATCGCAGATCCACCATTCGCCAAAAAATCCGGGGCGTTTGGAGTAGGCTGGTTGAGCGTTCGGCCCCTGATAGAAATAGAGATCGTCGACGCGAATCATCCCTTTATCAGGCTTCATAAATCGCAGCACGCCCTGAGCGTATTGGCTATGCACCGCACTTTGACCGTCGAATGACCAACGCGTGAAATCGCATCGATAGCGTTCGATCGACGCCGTCTGGCTGCTCCAGTAAGCGAGCACTTTGTCAAGGTAAATGACCATTTCGCCGGCCAAGGGTGGAAACGGCTGCTGAGCCGCTGCGTTGGCTGGTGCTTCAGCGATGGATGTCGGTAACGCTTGATTTGGCTGGCTTTGAGCGAACAAAGTGTTGGCAGACAAAACGATTGCAAACGAAGCAAAAAAAAGTCGTTGGCTTAGCCGCGATACAAAATGACAAATCGAGTGGCTCATCCGTGATGCCCCTGTTCCCAATTGGCGAAAGATTTCTTTACCGAGCAATACGCGGCGAGTTTAGCAAGAGAAGCGGCTCAGCCCTAGATCATTTCGATCCAAAAAGCGACGTTTCGAACGCCTCAAACAAACGCTTTATGAGCGAATTTGGGCAACGTCAATAGAAAGTCGGCCCGTTAGCGGCCCTCGCACAAAAGTACGACGCTTATGGCTGCTACACTTAAGTCCTGACCCGGTTCACGCTTCCCCCTTGCGAGAGCCCTAACGAGCCGACCTGCTAATGATCGCCCCTCAGCAATGTTTTCGCAAGGGGTTACGCTCACGACTGTCAAAGCTGCTGACTTTTTGTATCGCGAAAGAGCAGGATACTGACGGATGATATATGCCAGATACGACTTCATCTATCTCTTTTTCGATCTCAAAGCTTACCGCTTTCCAGACTTTCTGCGTGGCATGCCAACCGTTGCTTTCGCGGAAACACTAAAAACGGTATACTGCGGTGAAGAAGTAGCAAAGTAATATCTGATTCAGAGCGAATCGAATTCTTGTTGATCGATGCAGGCATCAACATGGCTCCAAAAACCGCAAGAAACGACCGGTAAAGTCGAAAACCTCAGGCACATTTTTGCCTAACCAAACCACACTAACGCCACTGACCACTCATGCCAGATAACTGGAACAATCTTGCCGATTTGCTCGGCACCCCTTCAATGGACCCATTTCAGCGCCGAAACAGTCCTCAAAAACCTGCTGCGCCAGCTAACGAGCCAACGCATGCCGAAGTTGAGCCTCAAGCTCCGATCTCTCGCACACAACATTTAGAAACGGCGGTCGCTGCGCCAACGGCCAGTTCTGATTCGCCCGCGTCGAACAAACCGAAACGCAAGAGCACTTGGGACGCAGTCGCTGAATTTTTTGGAGTCGCGCCAGCAGCCGAAGAAGAGTCGGTCGGAAACGACGAACCAATACGAAGCGATTCAAACTTTGGCGACCGTAAAACGTCACCAGCCGGCTCACAATCGGTCGCCGATTCGCTGCTGGCTCGGAAACCAACAGCTGAGCCTACCGCCGATGACTTGGACTCGTTGCTCGCTGGCTTCCGCTCCCCCCCGCGGACGGCTGTGCCTCCGCCGAACACGCCAGCCAAAACGGAATCTCGCGTCGCACGCAAGGAAGCAGACCGCGACGTCGTACCATCCGCCCGCGGTCGCCATGGAAATGACGATTCCCGCGATACAACGTCAACCCGTCGCCCGAGCATGTTTGTTTCCGACAGTGAACCCGAGCGCGTTTCGTCCAGGCCAGAACGAACACCTCGGACCGTCGCGGTCGACATGGACGCCCCACGCGAATCACGAGCCAGAAACCGTCCAGATTCTCGCGGTCCGGTTCGCGAAGAACCCCGCGTCGAATCGACTCGCAGCGAATCGATCGGCCGTGACGATTTGGTCGAATCAGGCAACGATCAACCTGACCGACGTGGACCACGACGACGACCTCGCCGAGGAAACCGGGAACGCGAATCTCAGGAACTTAGTCGCGAGAATTCGCCAGCCCATTCTGAACTGGATAGTGATGCTGAAATAACCAATCGGCCCAGCCCAACCCGATCGCGAGATGACGCTTTGGAGCGACCATCTTCGGCGCGAACTCCTTCGCGAAACGATGATACGCGCCGTGAGCGGCCTCGTCGCGATGACTCTGCACGTCCATCTCGCTCGCGAAGTGGATCGACGAACGACGGTGAACGAGCGTCAGAGCCAAGATCTCGCGATTTTGAACCGCAGCGCGCCGCTCGCACCAGCGCTTGGGACGAACCTCTAGATATCGACGAAACCGACCTCGAACCAATCGAAGCCATCGATTCAGAATCGGCTCCTGCGGAAGAAGCAAGACGCCGACGACGACGTCGAAAACCGAGGGCAACTGTTGAAGATGATGCCGGCGCTACAACTGGACGACAAATCTATGGGCGTCACGCGGATGACGAGCCCGATACCGATGGTAGTTCGCGTTCGCTATCGATTGTCCCATGGGTCGACGCGATTTCTGTGATCGTGAATAAGAATATGGAAAACCATCGTAACCATCCAGCAGGTAATCGCTCGCGGAACGGTCGCGGCGGCGGTGGGCATTCCGACCGACGTCGGTAATTTAAACCAGCCAAGCCTCGCGATTGAAAATTTAACGACGGAACAAGCCTTTCTTTTTGATCGGTTCGTAGTCCAGTCGCATAACCTGCTGTTTGTGTCCAAAGACTGACTTCGAGTAAGTCACCTTGATGCGTTCGTTTTGATCCTCGCCAATCGTATCGCCATCTTTGATGACTGGTCCATTGGCTAACAAATAGTGAATCAGACCTTCGAATCTTTCACGTACCTCTGACGGTGGCTCCGTCGAATTGGTTGTCTCCAATTCCATGAGCCCCAGTGCGTTAAGACCAGCTGTAAATCCCGCGATTTTCCCATCCTGGTTTTTACCAATTCGAAAGTCGACCCAGATTGGAATCGGCGGCCCAGCAGGCAGAATTTGAACGGCAAAGTCACGAAACAATTTAGGCTGAATCACAAGCGTCGCGTTGCACCAATAGACTCCCAACGCCGCTTCACAAGTTTCCAAGACCGCTGCGGTCACTTGCGTTAGTAACTTCGCTTTCTCGATCGGCGACCGTTCATCGTCGAACATAATCGTAACAAGTAGATGTGCCCGATGAGGCTTAAGTACCGTCGCAGCGTCGCTCCAAAGCACGCTGGTCGCACAAGGTCCTTCCAAATCTGACCACGGAATCGGCCCCGGCATCAATGACAGGAAGACATGAGCATGTTTGCCAACGTCGAACGACAAAATCATCTTGTCTGACTTTTCAGTTGGACCGATCGTCGGAACGTCATCCCACGTTGACGACAAATCGTTTTTGATTGCGCTAGGAGAAATTTTCGGATTTGGTCCAAGCGGAATCATTGCAAGCGAAAACGCATTTGGAGATTGTGGCATGATCGAAGTAGAGCGTCTCAAAGGGTGGAAAATCTAAGTTTCGCAATTCGCACTTACGGCGAAACGTCATACGAAACAAGAAGCCGAAGTTTCTTTTTTCGTCGGCAGACAACGTCGCTATTTTAGTCAAAAGGCTTGTCCAATGGGCTCTCCCTTGAATTCTTACTTTTGTTGGACAGCCAACTTTTTTGCGTTTCACTCGTGTAAACTAGTGGAACTTTTCAGTTGACGTTTTGCAAGATTCACTTTGCAACTCCAACCAAGTTTGATTTCGATGTTCCAGGCAAACAAGAGAAATAAAATGCTTCGAATTTTCATGCTTCTCACTTTCGCCTTAAATTTGAACATGACTTGTCAAACAAGTCTTTTGGGGCAAGACTCGTCGAATTCACAATCCAAAGCGCCGGTTGTGTACACGACCCAGCAAGATCATCAGGACATGCAGAAGCAACTGGGAATCACCAAACTACGGCCTGGTCGCAACGGCAACCCTGATGCAACGACCAATCCAGCGAACTATGACGAGGACTTAGCTAATCCATATCCAAATCTTCCGAAGCTTTTGACTTCGCAAGATGGCCTCATCGTCAGCACACCTGACGCTTGGCAGCAGATTCGGCGTCCGGAATTGATTGAGCTGCTTGAACGCGAAGTTTACGGACGAATTCCATCGGAAGTTCCGCTTGTTAAATGGGAAGTTCGCTCGACGCGGGAAATCGAAGCGGGTGGAAAGCCTGCGATAGAAAAAGAAATAGTCGGCGTGGTCGACAATTCGATGTGTCCGGAAATCGTTGTGAACATCGCCTTGTCGCTAACATTGCCAAAGGATGCAACTTCACCAGTGCCTGTCCTAATTAGCTTTGGCAGGACGTCGTTTGAAATGGAACGTTCTGGATTCCGCGGCTTTGGAGGCGAAGGCCAAGGACCTCGTCCACCATCCAAGCAAGACCAATTGATCGCCGCCGGTTGGGGTTGTGCGACGCTCAATCCAGGTTCAATACAAGACGACGCAGGTGGCTTTCAGCCGCGTCGATTCGGCCCCAACGCAGATCCGAATGCCGAGCCAACTGGAGCTGGACTAACTCGGGGAATTATTGGTCTGACAAATCGTGGGCAACCTCGCAAGCCGGATCAATGGGGCGCGCTAAGGGCTTGGGGTTGGGGCGCTTCTCGCACGCTCGACTTTCTCCAATCAGTTCCCCAAGTCGATTCGTCTCGCGTCGGAATTGCCGGTGTGTCGCGGTACGGAAAAGCGGCGCTGGTTACGATGGCTTTCGATGAAAGATTTGCCATGGGGTTGATTGCCTCCTCTGGCGCTGGAGGAACCGCGCTTTACCGTCGCAATTTTGGTGAGAGTCCGGAAAATCTTGCAGGCTCAGGGGCCTACCATTGGATGGCTGGCAACTTTCTAAAATATGCCGCCGATGAATCAGCCTTTGGATCCAAGACCGCTGACGACTTACCACTAGATTCACATGCTGCTATCGCCCTGTGTGCGCCTCGATTAACGTTTATCAGCCATGGAATTCCTGAGAAGGGCGATGCGAACTGGCTGGATCATCAAGGGAGTTTTATGGCCGCCATTGCAGCGCAACCTGTCTTCCGACTTTTGGGCGCTGGTGATTTGAAACGAAGCGATGATTATTCGACTGAAAAGATGCCCGGCGTCAATGTTGATCTGCTCGAGGGCGCATTAGCTTGGCGACAGCACGACGGCGGACATACCGATGGACCCAATGTCGAGCACTTTATTCGTTGGGCGGAAGATCAGTGGGGCGAGCAAAGCCAATCCGTCGTCTCATTTCCGACCAAGTCCGACGAGCGATCGTTGAAAGAGATAGTCGGCGACCGCTTTCAAGTTGGAGTCGGCGTCAGTCA
>JBGSKY010000062.1:0-1900 GCA_041740995.1 Pirellulaceae bacterium | reverse complement strand
CCGATCGGCCCCCACTCCATTTCACGCTGAACCAAAACACAAGTGACCATCATTGACGATGAAAAGTATCGCAGCGGTTTTGTAGACTTAAACGGAAAGCTGATTACGGAGTTGATCTACGATTACGTGGGTTACTACGATCCGGCGGTCCGGCGAATTCCGGTCGTTATGAATGATCGTCACGGATTCGTCGATGAACATTCGAAGGTGGTGATCCCTGTGAAATACGAGTATGCAGAAGTATTCGATGGAAGCAAAGCGAAAGTGGTCCTCGATGGCCGAACGTTTTTCATCAATCCTGAAGGCGCAGAAGTCCCAGAGTAATGCAGATGAAAAGTGATAAGTTCTGGTCGGTCGACGTAGGAGTTGGCATGGGGCCGCTGGTTCTCGGTACTGAGTATGCGCTACTGCTTGAAGTATTACGAGGTCATGGTTTCGAGGTGGATCGACTGAGGTTGGACGTGTCAGGCAAAGTTGTGGTTACCGAAATCGACACGCAATTGATTTTCTCGTCGACCAGCCCTCGGCAGTTGGAACAAGTGGATGTGTCCGATGAACGCGTTCGATTTGGTTCACTCGCTGTGATCGGGAAGCGTGCGCACGAGATTGTCGGGATGTTCAAAGTTCCGCGAAAAGAAACGCTATGGTGCGGCATTGAATCCGAAGCCGAAACACAGGCTCTCAATACCAACGGCAACACAACCGATCAAAGCCGCGAGCTACTTGCGCGAGGAACGATTTGGATCACTTCGCTCGGGCTAGGGCTCACGCTCCGTGACGGGCTCGTCGCGACAGTGCATCTATGTGATCCCGCTCACTCACCTCGATCCGGCAGTGGATCATGGACGAAGGAGCAGCAATTGTTATCCGAGGTGCGTGAAATGCCTCCAGGTTCGATAGCTCCCATTAAACGCAATCGCATGTCAATGTGGATGGTATTCGTTCATCTCGCGTTCGTTGCGTCGCTGGGCACATTGATCTGGTGGGCGATTAGATTACAGCAGCGATGGGATACCGCGTTTGAGGCGAGGGCATTGGTCGTCGCCCTAGATCCACCGCCACCCAACGTCCTGCCAACGAGCATAACCGTGAGTTTCACTGATGCGGATGGCAACGAGCGTCGTCATACACTCGGACACATGCAGTTCTTGATGACGCCCAAACTGGGCGAAGAAGTGAATGTTCGATTTCTGCCCGAGTCGTCCGAGAAGGTCCTCGGCCCTGTGGCTGTTCGGGATGTGGGATTCGCGACAGCGTTGCCGTTCGGTATGGGAATGTTCGCGGTCTATTCCATCCTGCATTTGATCGGAATGCGCAGGTCATCATTTCGGCGTAGGCACAAAGTCATTTGATAACATGGCTTTCAGTCGCGTCAGCGTTCCAATTCCCATCTATTTGTTACTCGGTGGGCATCACCTTTGGAGCGATGACAGAATCTTTGATCGCGGCTAGAGTTATCCACTCCATCAAGGTTTGACTGTGCAATCAAAATCACTTCTCGTCATAGCGAATCGTCAGTGTGCTGGGCTCGTGTTTCCGTTGCTTGACGATCTGCAGTCCGCTGCGCTCATTTCTCCGATTGCCGGCTCGGGCAATCATGCGCATTGGCTGCTGGGCCATCTGGTTTTTTCTGAAGGCCGATACCGCGAGATGATGCAGGGTACTGTGAATCCCTGCCAATCGCTGCGAGAGAAGTTTGGCGGTGGGTCTCAGCCCGATCCAGACGCATCGGATTACCCGCAGTACGGCGAGCTTTTGAGCCAACTGCGTTCGATGGACGAAGAGTTTATGGCTTGGCTTGAGAGCACGAGTGAAGAACAGCTTGATCAAGTGATCGAAGGCGTACCTCCACAGTTCGAGCTCTATTTCGGAACATGGCGGCACATGTTCTTAATGCGAG
>JBGSKY010000061.1:0-2453 GCA_041740995.1 Pirellulaceae bacterium | reverse complement strand
GCTCCAGTAGCTCGCATGCGAACGCTCCTGCAGTAGACTTGAATTCGCCTACTGGATTGGAATGCCTGTATTTTCCTTTCATCTTTTCGATGTCAACCATCCCAGAGCCCCCCCCACTACAAACGCGATCGCAAGAAAAATCGCAGGTTTTGCAGCTATGAGTTCGCGAGCAGCGTCGATTGGATCGGAACGATTCTCATCGTACTCGAGTGCGATTGCGTTGTCCAAAAGCATCTCTTGTTGAAGGCGTTGTTCTTGCAACCCTTTAGTCCTTTGGAGTGTCGTTCTTAAATCGATCATTGATATTTCCTCTCGCGATCCCGCGCTGCAGCATGTTTTTGATATATGTTTTGACGGCATTCGATACGGTCGACGTTACCAGAGTTGCAACCGAACTGTAGATGGTTGAACGAATGGACCTGGTGTTGTCCCTAGGTAGCGCATCGGACAACATGGATGGAGGGGTTTTGGAAACTACCGAAAATGCATTCCGAACTAATCCAAAGCCAACCAAAGATGCGGCTGCGATGGAAAGGATCGGCTTGGCTCGGACATATTCCTTCCAATCGGCCAGTCGCTTCGCTTCACCCTGAAGCTCAACGACGTGATCGTAACCGGACCTTCTTACTGAGCGCATGCGTTCAATAATCTGATCCGCATCCATCTCGGTCTTACTGTGCGCAACATTCATCACTATCGCTTTCGGTTTGACATAGAAAGCCCAAGCAGTACTCCTGCGATAACTCCGGAGCCCAAGGCTATCGCTAGGGATTCCAATGGCCGGCGGCCGACGCTTTTAGCCGTGTAGTCCAGACCTTTCTTGGCTTCCGAAGCTACGCGACTATATTGGTCGTGCATGGTTTCTCCCGCGGAGTCAATATACTGCGAAGCGCGATTGGAAACACGACCGTATGTCGATCCCACCGTTTCGCAACATTCGGTCAAGAATGAAGAAATTTGGTCTCGGCTTTGGCCCGATTTGCGCTGGACTAGTCCTACCAACTGCTCGAAGTTACCTTCGACTCTAGCCAACTCATCTGCGCTGAAATCGCCAAACTTTTCCTTGATCGAACCGACGATGTTGTTCCAATTTCCCAATAATTGATCCTTAGTAATCATTTTCAACAGTCCCTGGTTGCGCGAGTCGGAGAATTTGTTTTTGATCCATTGCGGATCTAACTCTTTTTGTGACAGCCAACGCAATCGTCATGCCGCAACGGCAACATTTCTGAACTGCGATTGAAAGCCGGGTCGTCAGTACCAAAATGGTGCAGGTTGTTCGAAAAGCGATCAGCTTTCGATGCTCGCTGGCACATCACATACCAAGATCCGTCAATATCGTTGAATTGGGCATAGCGTTTGCGTGCAGGATGTTTGACTATTGTAAGTCCTGGCTTTCGGGAGTTGGCACCAAGTCTCGTAGGTTGAGGTTAATAATGCTTAGCTGGGCACTAACTTTTCTTGTTTTGGCACTTATTGCTGTTCTTTTCGGTTTCGCTGGTATCGCTGCAAGCGCTACGTCAATCGCAAAAATATTATTCTTTCTGTTCATCGCTTTATTCGTCGTAAGCTTGGTAGCTAACATGGTCCGTGGCCGGAATGTTGGCTGTAAAACTATATGAAGGCACTCGTATCCTCGGCCCTTGGTCGAGCTTTTTTTGCGATAGCACTTTTTTGCATGGCGATCGCCATTGTCGTTATCGGTAAGCCGTTGCTTGCTCCATTAGCCTTGAGTTTCATCATCGCGTTCGTATTGACTCCGATCGTTCGTCGATTGGAATCTTTTGGAATTGGAAGAATCGCATCGGTTCTGACCATCGTTGTTCTGTTGGTAATCGTATCGCTATTCCTGGGTGCCCAACTCCTCTCGCAGCTGAATGCGCTGGTGGTCGAGCTTCCTCAGCATAGGCAGGAGATTGAGGACAAGCTTTCAAGTTTTCGCACAGGCCCCAACACCCCTATCAGCCAAGTGATTGATGTGGCGAAAGAACTACTAGGAAAGTTTGGAGGCGTTAGTACCGGCTCTGATCTTGCGGAGGTTCAGCAGGTCGCAATCGTAGAAGAGAACTCGGCGATGCCATGGCTTGCATCCGCTTCGAGCCTGGTAGCTGACACGTTCGAGCCTTTTGCCGTAGCGTTGGTGGTTGTCGTTTTGGTGGTGTACATGCTGATTTCGAGAGAGGATTTGCGAAATCGATTTCTTGCACTGATTGGCAATCGACATTTAACTTCAGCAACAACCATCGTCAACGAATCTTCGAGCCGGCTGGGCAATTACCTGCTTGGGC
The DNA here is from genome assembly GCA_041740995.1 of Pirellulaceae bacterium. Lineage (GTDB taxonomy): Bacteria > Planctomycetota > Planctomycetia > Pirellulales > Pirellulaceae > JBGSKY01. The sequence continues at coordinate 165 of JBGSKY010000061.1, read as the reverse complement.
TGGTCGGTGTGAATTTTGTTTTTGCGCTTTGCTTTGGATTCTCTTTATACTTGCTAAATATTCCCTACGCTGCCGTCTGGGGTGCCGTCACATTTGTCTTTCGGTTTGTCCCCCTGCTCGGAAGTTTTATCTCTATGCTATTGCCTTTGAGCGTAAGTCTTCTGT
>JBGSKY010000060.1:0-11911 GCA_041740995.1 Pirellulaceae bacterium | reverse complement strand
TCAAGCAAGCGAAGCAATGCGGCCGGAGTTGCCGAGATTTTATTGCGTGGACATCGATACGCCCAAGCAGAAGGGGCCGCTAGATCTGCGATTCCGAGAACAACCGATCCAAAAACAGCAGCGATGCTCTGGACAACTCTGGGGCTAGCACAATTGAAACAAGGTCGGAATTCCGAAGCTCTGGAAACTTTCAACCGAACTCGCGCTTTGCCAAACGGAGAATCGGCCAAATTGCGTTACGGACTTTATGTTTGCCTGACAAATCTCGGCCATCAAGCAAAGGCTGAAGCAGTACTGTCTAACGAACTCAGCACTTTTGGCCCGGCAAGTTACGATCGAATATTAATTGCTCAGCTTGCAATGGAAGATTGCAATTGCAAACTGGCCGAACGTTTGCTGAGCCAGGCGTTAATGTTCGACCCTCAGAACCTGTATCTCAAAATTGCCCTGGCCGAAGCCCGCAGCATGTGCAATCGATGTTCGGGAGGTTGCGATGATTGCTTGGACTATCAAAGTGTTCTTACTGTCGCCCCTGAGAACACCCGAGCACAGCTTGGCATCGCAAGATCGTTTAATCGATCCAATGATTTCGTCGCGAGCCAAATTTACTACAACAAGATTTTGACTGCGTTGCCCAATCATACGCTCGCCCGATTGGAACACGCTCGAGTTGGTTACGCTGACAGTGGCGTTGATGAAGCCAATCGGCGATACGAAGCGGCAAAGTCTTTTCATCGTCCGCAGGATTTCTTGCCGCAGACAAGCTACTTGGAAAATGATCTAGATTGGATGCAGGGCGAGTTTGAGCAGGCAGTTTACCGCCAGCAGACGATCGAGACCGAAAGATCAGGAAAATATTGGAAGGACTGGAAGCCCTTGAAATCGCTGGGGCATTTTGAATCTCTGGAAGCAATCCAGCCGACGAACCAAGAGGTTCTTTTCGACCATGCGCAGGTGCTATCCGGACTCAATTTAACCCAAGCCGCAATTTGCAAGTACAACGAGCTTCTTCAACTAGACCCTTGCCACATCGAAGCTCAAATCGCGCGTCGCCGGTTAAGTCTCGAACTACGTCCACAAGCCCGCAACGCTTTCGATTTCCAATATCGTAAAGGACGCGAAGGCTTGAGCGATATCAATATTCTTCGCTTGGAAAGCACGGCAATGATTCCGCGAGGCGATCAAGATGAGTTTTTAATCGCGGGCTACGCGCATAAGTTTTTGTTACCACAACAAGGCGACGATGCGAATGGAAATGTAGGAATTCTCGGTTTCCAGAATCGGCCAGCCGACTTTCTGAATCTTTTCGCCTTGATGGAATTGGAACAATACGATCGTGGCTTTTCAACCCGCCCGACTTTCCGTACCGGTGTGACTTTTCGCACGCCGCAAGACGTGCAACTCGGCTTGAACAGTTTTTTAGAAAACGTTGCTGAAAATGGCGAGTCGATTCGCCAGGATATCTATCGAGGCGGTTTTGAGCTGAATGCCGCCACGAATTTCAATTGGCGTTGGAGGGCGGACGCGATGTATCGCTACGCAGCTTACTCCGATCGGAATTCCTTGCACGAACTGGTCGTTCGGAATGCGTATACGCTGATTCCTGGAAGGCAACAATTGCAAGCTCGATTGGATATGAATTTGATCTCGTACGACGACGATACGATGCGAATCGGAGCGAGTAACGACATATTTAATGCGGTTCATCCTTACTTCAGCCCGAGTGGTTTTACTTTTGTGACCGCTGGCTTAGAACACCGAGTTTGGGTCAGCAGACACAACTTTCGAGGCTCTGCCGAGCACTGGTACTCGGTCTATGGCGGCGGGCGGATCGACTCCGATTCCGAGGGGTATGCACTTTTCCAGCTTCGCGGACATAGAGATTACAATGGCTGGCTGAGCAGCGAGTTGAATGTCTCGGGCATCTTTGCTCACGTTTATGAAAGCGTCAGCGTCAGCGGTTTCTTGACCATGCGGTTGCCGTAGCGAGCTACTTAACCGGCGGACGTTGCATCTCCAAGCCGATGAGTTCATCAAATCTTGCTTGCAGCTTTCGTCTGGCCTGCATCAAATCATCCGAATCGTTTTGCAAATCCGCATTCGTCGCTTGAGCAGCATCTCGCACACGTGGCAATTCTGGATCACCCGGTTGACCATACTGCTCGCAGATCGAGCCGTTGTGCAGGAATACTCGATTACGACCGCCTAGTTTTGCGGAGTATAACGCTTCGTCAGCCCTGCGAAACAAGTTCCCAAGTCGCTCGTCATTTCGAATTTCTGCTACTCCGCACGAAACGGTTATTCGCAACGGTTCATTTTCCAAAGCAACTGGTTCACTGGCTATGGCATTTCTAAATCGTTCGACCTGCGCGGCCGCTTTGTGAAGATTACAGGGCAACAGGATGACGAACTCTTCACCACCATAGCGACCAATTTTGAAGTCTTGCCCGGCGAACTGTTTTAATCTCGCTGCGACTTCGACTAGGACCGCGTCTCCAGCTGGATGCCCATATGTGTCGTTGACGCTTTTGAAAAAATCGATATCGAGCAAGGCCAACGCGAAAACAGCTTTTTTCTCTTTCCAAAGCTTAAACTGTTCGTCGGCGGCTTGATCAAATGCGCGACGATTTGGCAATCCGGTAAGGACATCCGTTCGAGCCTCAGTGAGGTACGCCCCTAATTCTTGGGTTTGTTCCTCTAACCGAACTTCGGCCGCTTCGAGTCGATCTTGCAGACTGCGATTGGCTTCCAAAATATCACGTAAAAGCAGCTTGACATCGTCACCAGAAACATTTCCCGCGTTGCTTTCAGCATGTTCGGAAAGCTTGCTGAGCTTCGATTGGTACTTAGAAAAGTCGCCGGAAAAATCTTTGGTCCAGGTTGCAAAGTTACGGATAAAATCAACGACCTGGCGTTGCTGAAAAGAATCATTTGTCGCTGGATTATTTCCGCCCGCATGCGCTCGACGACCTAACAGCCAACCGGTGATTAAACCAACCATTATTAAGCTGGTACCGATTAAAATTCCGGTAAAAAAAACAGTCAGATCGACATTCACCGCAAACATCCCAGTCAAAGCAATTAGAGGCTGACGCGACTTTGAACGTTTGCGTCCATCAATGCCGACGACAGATGTGAGGCATTTATTTTGCGATGCGAATCGTGGATTGTGTCAAAACTTCCGAAGTGATTGGTCTTTGGGACGACCACCACGCCATGCTCGCTAATGGTGAACCCGCGCTCGCGATCAGCATTCAAATCATAGCCGATTTGAGTCCCCGGTGGAATCTTGACTCCCTTGTCGATAATAGCTCGTCGAATTTGCGAATGCCGACCGACATCAACGCCCTCGAATAATATACTTTCTGAGACAGTGGCATAACTATTGACCCTCGTATTGGGTCCTAAAATGCTTTGATGGACCGTACCACCACTTACAATGCAACCGCAGCATGCCATGGAATCCATCGCAACTCCGCGAGTTCCGCCATGCTCGGCCGCGCCAAAGACAAACTTCGGTGGAGGCAGATTCGGGAGGAATGTTCGAATCGGCCAGTTCTGATCGTACAGATTAAGTTGCGGGTCGATGTGCACCAAATCCATATTGGCTTCGTAGTAGGCGTCAATCGTGCCGACGTCGCGCCAGTAAGCATCTTTCTTTCCATTCTCATCCCGAAATGGGAAGGCAAACACACGATGGCTATCGATCACCGAAGGGATTATGTTCTTACCAAAATCTCGTTGTGTATTTGCTTTTGCAGCGTCTCGACAAAGCTGGTCAAGCAGGAATTTGGAATCAAAGATATAAATCCCCATCGATGCTAAGCAGCGATCTTCCGAACCGGGCATTAGCTTTGGGTTGGCCGGCTTTTCTTCAAAGCCATGCAAGCGATGTGAGCTGTCAACTTCCATTACACCGAACTCTTTTGCCGACTGCGGGTCGACCTTCAACGCTCCGATCGTCAAATCGGCATTGTTCTGCTTATGAAACTCGAGCATTGGACCGTAGTTCATCTTGTAGATGTGATCACCCGCCAGAACGATCACGTTCTTAGGCGACTCTTTTTCGATGGAGTAAATATTTTGGTAAACCGCATCAGCAGTACCGCGATACCAACTTTCATCGATCCGCTGCTGAGGCGGCAGAATGTCTAAGAACTCGCACAATTCGCGACAGAAATATTGCCGCCAGCCAACGTTCACATGACGATCAAGGCTCATTGCCTTGTATTGCGTCAGAAGAAGAATCTTTCGTAGCCCGCTGTTAAGGCAATTCGAAAGTACAAAATCGATAATTCGATAACATCCGCCGAACGGGACCGCAGGTTTTGCTCGATCCAACGTTAATGGCTCAAGACGCGTTCCTTTGCCTCCTGCCAGCACTACGGCGAGGGTGTCCTTCATGGTTTTCAAGCCTTTTGGTCTACGGGACTAATTCATTTTTGTTTGATGTACCGACAAAGTAGTGAGAGGATTGACCAACGCCTTTAGATTTCGTCTTTTAAAACTATCGACCAATAGCAGGCAAAACATTCCAATGTTTTATCTAGTCGGCATTTCCCTGTTGTAACGAATACTTTGTACCAGAATACCATTTACCAATAAAATTATCAAAGCGAACAAACAAAACTGGACTGCTTTATCAATTGCGATGCCCTGCTTTCACTTTCACTAGATTCGGTAAACCGAATAGCTTGGCTTACCCTTTCCACTTGCGGATCCATAACTCCAGGACAAACAAATTCCAAAGCCGGTACCCTTCATTTGACGCTCCTGAGACATGCGATTCTACAAGTTTTGCGATCGCTTCCGGTCGAAAAATACTGTGGATTCGTGTCTCATCACTCAATAGTGTCTCACGTAACTTCGGTTGCAATTCGTTTCTAAACCACTTAGCAATTGGCACGCCAAAACCCATCTTTGGTCGATTCCAAATCGTTTCGGGCAGCCAATCGCCAAACGCTTTTCGCAGCAACTGCTTGCCTCGACCGCCTCGCATCTTCCATTCGCCTGGCGTACCTATACATAACTCCATCAATCGGTAATCGAGAAACGGCTGCCTTGCCTCTAGAGAATGAGCCATCGAAGCGATATCGACTTTGGTCATCAAATCGCACGGCAAATAGGTTTGCAAGTCGGCCAACGACGACTGATTAATTAACCCACGATCGCCGATTCGGTTCCAAGCCGCTGCAAGAAAGTTAAAGGGATCCTCGGGCTGTAGTTCCTGCAAGAATGCCTCTTGATACATTTCACTGCGTTGCCGTTCGCCGAAAATCTGGAGCCAATTTAAATACCGTTGCGGCGCCGGTTGGTCGATCGCTTCGCAAAACCTCTTCAAGCGACGAGTGAACGATCGTTGGTTGCCACGATCACGAAACAGAGAAAGGATTCCTGACTTCAAAATCGTACTTGCTGGCACGAAATTCCTAAAGCGTTGAGAGAGCGTCAATGCACGGTATCGATCATATCCAGCAAACAACTCGTCTCCCCCGTCACCGCTTATCGCAACGGTTACATGCTTGCGAGTTTCTTCACAAAGATACCAAGTTGGGATGGCCGACGAATCGCTAAAAGGTTCGTCATAGTGATAGATTAGTTTGTCGAGAATACTTATCGCATCGGGGGTCACTTCAAAGCGACGATGTTCTGTCCCAATGTGATCGGCGACCATCTGAGCATATTTTGTTTCATCAAAATCAGACTCGCTGAATCCGATCGCAAATGTCTTAACCGGCGTCTTCAACTCGCGTTGAGCAATCGCGACAATCAGAGACGAATCGATTCCACCAGACAAAAATGCACCTAGCGGAACGTCGCTGCGCAGTCGTAGTCGAACGCTGTCGATCAACGTCGAACGGACTGCTTCGACAGTTTGCGACTCGCTCAGATCATTAGTTTTTGACCAGTCCACGTTCCAATAAGCTTGTTCGCTGAAATGATGATTTTCTATCGTTGCAAAATGCCCTGGTTGCAGTTTGCGAATGCCTTGATAAATCGACCATGGATGAGGAACGTATTGGTATGTCAGGTAGTGATCAATTGCATTGGCGTCGAGTTCCAAGTTGATGTTTGGTATGTGAACCAAACTTTTTAGCTCACTAGCGAAACTGAACCGCTTGATGTTTGGCCCGCCATCACCTTGCGCAGCATAGTAAAAGGGCTTTTTACCAACCCGATCGCGAGCAATAACCAATCGCTGAAATCGCGAGTCCCAAATAGCAATCGAAAAGAAGCCGTTCAGTTGGGCAAAACAATCGGTCCCGAGATCTTCGTATAAATGAACGATCGTTTCGGTATCGGAGTCGGTCGCAAATCGATGCCCTGATCCTTCTAACCGCTGATGCAATTCACGATAGTTGTAGATTTCGCCATTGAAGACGACTTGAATCGTGCCGTCTTCGTTTCCCAACGGTTGATGACCGCCTTGCAAGTCAATGATCGAGAGCCGGCGGAAGCCCAGCCCAACACCGGCTGGCTGGCAATTATTATACCTATCAGTTGAATAATCACTTCGAAAGATGCCGCGATCGTCTGGTCCACGATGGATCAGCGAATCGGTCATCTGATCCAAAAGCCTTGGGCTTATCGACCATTCAGGTGCAAACCAAATTCCACCGGCTATCCCGCACATGAATCTGCTTTAAATTACAATGAATCGCGAGACGCTAAGAGTCTGCATTTCGTTACTCTGCGCTAATCAAACAGTTCCGTCACGCATCGGCGGCTCGCCACTGTTCATAGCTTGTTAGAATCTGACACAATATTGAGCGATTCGCAATGAGGCTATAAATATTGCGTTTTCCGCTTGCCCAATTTTTATTCATCGAAACTTACTGAACGAAATTATGAGCTTCAAAAACCTTCTCTCATCCTACGGCTTATTCTTCGGATGTCTCGCTCTGCTTCTCGGCCAACAAAGCTTTGCTTTGTCGCAAGCACCAAAAGCCGATCGACCATACCCGTTTTTGATCGGCGGATATGGCGACGGTTTGTATCTTAGCAGCTTAGACTCCAGCCGCGGCGTGATCAGTCCTCCGTCGCTGGTGGCCAAAGTCAAAAACGCTTCGTTCTTCGCTCATCATCCTAAGCTCGATGTTTGGTATTGCGTCGCCGAAGGTGGAGGCGAAGATGGGTCCGTAGTTGTTTCATTTCAAGCGACTGGCAATCCATTCAAGCTTGAACAGTTAACTAGCCAGTCTTCGGGCGGTCGCGGTCCGTGTTATGTCAGCGTCGATGCCGAGGGTACGCACGCTTTTGTAGCCAATTACGGCGACGGTTCGGTGAGCATGTTTCCTCTGGCACAAGACGGGGCATTACAAGCCGCCAGCGACGTGGTCCAGCATTCTGGAAGCAGTGTCAACACCGCTCGACAAAGGGAACCGCACGCACACTGCGCAGTGGTTGATCCGTCAGACCGGTGGCTTCTGGTTCCAGACTTAGGAATCGACTTAGTCAAAGTCTATGAAATTGATCGAGCGAATCATCGATTGAAACCAAGTCCTGACAGCGACCTCAAATTGCCTGCCGGCTCGGGCCCGCGGCACCTGACCTTCCATCCCAACTTGAGCACGCTCTATGTGATTAATGAGCTAACATCGACAATTGCAACTGTTGCTTGGCAAAATCAAACCGCTGGTATGAAGATTATACAAATCATCACGACTCTCCCGGCTGATTCTGAGATTGCCAACACGACAGCAGAAATCCTTGTACATCCAACTGGCAAATTCGTTTTTGGATCGAATCGAGGTCACGATTCGATCGCCAGCTTCCGCGTCACTGACAAAGACGGAACACTTGAGTTAGCTGGCCATTGCTCGACTAACGGAAAGACACCGCGCAACTTTCGGATTGACCCCAGCGGCCAATTTATACTGGCCGAAAACCAGAGCAGCAACTCAATTCAGAATCTGCGGCTGGATCTCCAAAACGGGACTCTTAGCCCCATCGGCGAATTGGTTTCGATTCCTTCGCCAGCTTGCATCAAATTCTTCGAAGAGTAATTATTCGATCAGGATAACGACTTCGGGACTAGCGACGACTTTCAATTTTCGCGAGCCGTCTTCCGGCAGTTTCCCTGCAGCATAGTCCAAAGGGAACGCTAAAAGTTCAATTCCAGCAAACCTCACCAATCGACAGTTCCGATCTTTGTTCCATGCGTTCATGATCGCGTCGGCGACACCAAGGCAGTGATTCATTCCCTCGGTTTCCATGCGCTCTTGCGACATCGATTCATCGTCTTTGTCCCAAAAGACTTTCATCACGATGACGTCGTCTTTTATAATGAATGTGGCTCTAGGCAATATCGATGTGGTGGTTCCAACCGTACCCTAATGGTTAAGCTGATTCAGAAGATCTTCGGTATTTAGTTTTGAATTGGAAGTCTGCAATCGCTGAAGCAGTTCAACGACTTTTGAATCGTTCTGACGATCTTTTTCAAATGACTGCGTGTACTTTCTGACTTGGCCGAATGCACTACTTGTCACCGCAGTAACGATACAGAATGCAGATAGTAGGATGCGACAATGGCGTGTCATTGAGTTTCTCTGCATTCGAAAGATTCGGCGTTCCTGGCCCAGAAAATTACGCGGCGTTTGGCAGTTCGCTGGTCGATCTTTCGTTGATCAATGTGCCGTAGAGCGTTTCAAATTGACTGATCATTTGTTGGACATGGAATCGTTCCGTGGCGGATTTGAACGCTTCTCGGGTAAACGTTCGCCGCTTAGCAATTTGACACAGCGATTGCTCAAGCAAGTCCGCCAGTTCTCGAGGACAATCGGTTGCGTGAATCCAGCCCAGCGGTCGCGAAGTTTCAGCGCATCTCATGACTTCGCGAAGCCCGCCAACTTCGGTGGCTACGACTGGTGTCCCAAGCATTTGCGCGGCAATGGTCACCAACGACAAGCCTTCAGAACGGGTCGGATGAACGAAAACGTCGGACGCGGCAATCCACGCGTTGGGGTCTTCTTGGAAGCCAAGCAATCTCACGTGGCGTTCTAAAGCGTACTGGCGAATCAGGTGTTCGAGTTCCCCACGCATCGGCCCTTCGCCACACAAAACGATACAAAATTCTGGGATGCGGTGCCGCAATACAGAAGCGGCTTTGACGAGCGAGTCAAAACCTTTGCAAGAAATCAAGCTTCCTACTGCGGAGAATAGCGGTACACCGGGATCAAGCTCTAATTTCTTGCAAGCCGCTGATCGCTCGTGAAGTCGATCGTACGTTGGTGGATGGATCCCGCCGTGGATGACTTCCAAACGCTCTGGAGCAATACCTGCTTCCAAACATAATTCGCGAACGGCCCTGGAAACACAAACCAATCGATCTAAACACCAGTTGTATTTCACGCTTGACCGAATTGGAAACACCGTATGCTTCATGCCGATACGACGGATGTTCGTCGTCGCTATCGCTGAGATCGAGCCCCACAGAACCGCGTGAGAATCATTGGCATGTAAAACTTGAATCCGCTCTTTTAAAAGTTCTTTACGAAGTTGCAACATCGCAAGCGGCGAGGGTTTGCGTCCGGCAATTTTGAAGAGACTTTGATTCTGTGATTCGATCCGCTCACTCAGCATACTCGACGGCGGCGCGACCCACATGACATGGTGCCCACGCTGCTGCAAACCATTGCCTAACGACCATAAATATTGCTCGCCGCCGCCCCAGTCCGGTTGGGATGACATCAGTGCGATACGCATAGGAGCGGCTGGCATTGGAATGGTCAGTCCTTTTAAAATCAGTTGGATGGACCTGCATGGCATGCCATCAGTTTGGATTGCAATGCAGAAACGAAAAACCTCTGGCCTTCCGTCCACCGAAACTACGTATTTTCACTTACCGCTGTCCAGATCAAAATCGGATTGCACTAGATTGGCTAGCAAAACATGTGAGTCCTGACGCATCCTTTTAGCGGCTGCACTGTCTTTGTTGGGTTGTATCAACCAATAGAGTAAGCGCTGCATGAATTTTGCCGCTTAATTCAAAGCGACCATCAAGCAATCATTGCTTTGATAATGTGCGAGGATTTGGTGACGTTAGAAAGCCGCTGTGGGAGGCCTTGGCTCATGAAGGTTAAGCTCTTGTGATCAATGCCCATTAATTGCAGCAGCGTGGCGTGCAAGTCGTGCGGACTGACTGGTTCCTCGATCGCTTGATAGCCAATCTCATCAGTTGCACCAATGGTAGAACCAGTCTTTACGCCTCCGCCAGCGAACCACATCGTAAAGGCACTCGGGTTGTGATCGCGGCCAATGAATTTCATCTCGCGACCACCGCGGTTCTCCCGCATCGGGGTGCGTCCAAATTCGCCGCCCCAAACGACTAAAGTATCGTCAAGCAAACCGCGCTGCTTCAAATCCTTCAGTAACGCTGTCATCGGCTGATCGACTTCGCGGCATCGGTCGCTGAATCCAACGTTGAGCGCTTCCTCGCCGCTGGCACCGTGTGAATCCCAACCCCAATGAAACAACTGGATAAATCGAACATCACGCTCGGCTAATCGTCGCGCCAGTAAGCAGTTGTTGGCAAACGATTCTTTTCCTGGCTCGGTTCCGTAAGCTTCGTGCGTCGCGGCGGTTTCTTGTTTCAGATCGAATGCTTCGGATGCAGCGGTCTGCATCTGGAAAGCCATCTCGTACTGAGCAATGCGAGCGAGCGTTTCGGGATCGCCAACTTGATCAAAAACGGACTGATTTAAATGCTCTAAAGCGTCCAGGGCCATGCGACGTTTCTGGCTGGTCACGCCTTCCGGATTGGACAAATACAAAACCGGATCGCCTTTGGAGCGACATTGAACTCCTTGATAGATCGATGGTAAAAATCCCGAACCCCAAACGCTTTTGCCCGCCGATGGAACCTTGCCACCGGAAACCAAAACAATAAATCCAGGCAAATTCTTGTTTTCGCTGCCTAGACCGTAAAGCGACCAAGCTCCAAACGAACCCGAACCGACATTTGCATTGCCGGTATGTAACAACAATTCAGCCGGCGCGTGATTGAACTGCGTTGTCTGCATTGACTTTACAAAACAAACTTCATCCGCGACGGTTTTAAATTGCGGCAATCGATCAGAAACCCACGCCCCCGACTGACCAACTTGTTCGAATTCGAATTGTGGTCCGAGCATCTTTGGGACGCCTTGAATGAAGGCGAAACGTTTACCAGCAAGGAAACTCTCGGGACAGTCTTGACCATCAAGTCTTTTCAAATCGGGTTTGTAGTCGAACAACTCCAACTGACTCGGCGCACCGGACATGTGCAGAAAAATGACCCGCTTGGCCTTGGCGGGCAAAGCTAAATTTTCCGTTGCAGCCCGAGCTATCGAATCGACGCCGAAGTCCGATGCCATGGCCATGCCCGCCAATCCAAGCGAACAATCGCGAAGGAAATGCCTCCGCGTCACACCATGCAACATTCGCTGAATCAAGTCTTGGCTTATTGATTGGTTCATTTGGTAAGCGAACGCTCCCAGTTCAAGAGTGTATTTCCAATAATCGCCAATGCTTCGACATCAATCGACACTTCTTTCGAACCACGGAGCTGATCGTAGAGGCTTCGAAGCACGATTGCATCCATTTCAGCCATCGGTTCGTTAGTGACCGCCCGCACCATCACATCGATCATTCTTTCAACGTCTGCGGTTTCATTGCGAGCATTCTCAAGCTCCATCGCCATCGTGGCCAGGGCCTTTCCACAATCGACGTAAACAGGATCGTTCAGCGTCACCAAGGCTTGCAGCGGAGTATTGGTCAGCGTTCGTCGAGCCGCACACCCCTCTCGCGATGGTGCATCAAAAGTCACGAAACTTGGATAGGGACTGGTCCGCTTCCAGTAGGTGTAGATCGCTCGCCGATACTGATTTTCGCCGGGCGAAGTCTTCCAACTGTCAGAGTTGTAAACCGATTG
>JBGSKY010000059.1:0-2714 GCA_041740995.1 Pirellulaceae bacterium | reverse complement strand
GGCCGCGCGCCTGTGTAGGTGACTGCATTTGCTGAAGCGATATATGTAAGTGTTGGGACGATAACCTCGTCGCCCGCACCTATCCCCAAGGCAAGCAATGCAACATGCAGTGCCGTCGTTCCATTTGAAACCGTGACTGCGTAGCTCGATCCTGTGTATTCCGCAAACTCCCTTTCAAATCGGGAGACAAACGTTCCCTTGGATGAGATCCATTCGGTGTCGAGGCACTCATGTACATAGGCTTTCTCGACGTCGGTGATTGTTGGCTTGTAAACGGGGATTTTCATGAATAATTTGCCACAAGCGATTCTTTAATAGACAGCGTCGTTCCGTTTATTACATCTACAACGGGTAGATCTTCGATCAGGTTCATGCATTTATGGCTAGTCTTCAACATTAGATCGCCGTTTGCATCGCGAGCCTCAAGAAAACGTGACGCTACGAAACCGTCTGCAATTGAGGGTAGCGGTATGCCATGATTCAGCGATCCGTGAACGAAATACGCGTTGTTTCCAGCTCGATTGCAACCGACGAATTGCAAGTTGCGTTGTCGAGCAAGGTGATCAAGCGCGCGTAACGACGCACCTGCGTATAAATGAGAGAAGTGCTTTGAGGAACGAACGAATTGCGGGTCATACGGTACCGAGATTGGAGCGTCTGGTCCAAATATGGAATTGTATTCGCAAACAACGATTAGAGGTTTAACGACGGATATCGCGTCCCAGATCCAATAGTCGTTTCCGTCAATGTCAATGCTCAGTAATCCGATCTGGCCATCGAAATGATTCGCACTAATGATCGAATTGATGTTGTCACGTGTGATGAATGCGTCGATCGCCGTCAAGTCATATCGCCATAAGTCGTGCCTTGATTTTAGTCTCACGATGTTTTCAGCTGAGCCGTCAATGATAAGGCCGGACCAATTGTCACGTTCTAGTAGCAATCTTGTATTTGCTTCGGTGTAGTCCTCAGCCCCAAATTCGATGAACGTGCGTTGTTCCTTTTGAACGAAACTTGTCAGGTAGGAAATGATTCCGTCATCTCCAAATTGGGAAAATACCTTGTACTCGAAGTCTTCAAGCGTTTTGGATGAATCCGGTTTTGACTTTTGGCAAGAAGTGATGCTAGAAGACTGGAGGATCATACTCCTCTCAAGAATATTCGTCATCGCCTCGAAAGAATTCTGAGAATTTGTCGTGTTCTCCATCATAAGGTGCTTTGCTTTGCGTTTTAATTTACTGAGGAGTTGCATCGCAATTTTGGCCATTGTTTTCGAGCTCGTCGCCTAGTTGTGTTTCCCATTTACAATCGCAGAAGACCAAGCCGTGGTCCCGATGCTTGTATCGACTAAACGCGGAGCCGATGTCTTCTATTTCGAATCCTAAAGCTTGTTCGTATAGTTGGAACATTCTTTGATTCGGAATATACGCCGCGATGTCAATTGTGTAGCGTCCTGACGCGAGAAAAGCTTTCGGTATTGTGACAGTCGATGAATGCCGACCGATGTCAAGACGCGATTTTTCCAAATGCGATCGCTCGGTTGTAAACACCTTCGTGCCATGCTGTGACGATACGCTTACGCCCAGCTCGAGCCCAGCGATGGGTTCACGCTGGTTGTATTTAATTGTGACGCATATTTCTTCATCCGATTGAAATACGTCAGTGCGATTGCCATAGCAGTTTAGCGTTGATACTGATTCGAACGAAAATATATCTGATTGAGATTGATCAAACTCTGAAGTTAAAGATTCTGTTGTTCGCAGATATCTACTGATAGCGTTAGGTACGCTACCGATGAAAGCCAATAGTCCGTTTTCGATCACACAACACGTCTGACAGAGATTTGAAACTGAGCCCATGTTATGGCTTACAAATAATACCGTTTTGCCAGAAGTGGTTGAGACTTCCTGCATCTTACCAATACATTTTTTCTGGAATTCTGCATCGCCGACGGCGAGCACCTCGTCCACCACCAGAATCTCGCAGTTCAAGTGCGCAGCGACCGCAAACCCTAGCCTAACGGTCATTCCGCTGCTATAACGCTTTACCGGTGTGTCGATGTATTTTGCGCACCCACTGAAATCAACGATTTCGTCGAGCTGTTTCGTGATTTCGTGTCGCCGCATCCCGAGAATCGCGCCGTTGAGATAGATGTTTTCGCGACCGGTAAGTTCGGGGTGGAAGCCCGTCCCGACTTCGAGCAGACTGGCGATGCGGCCTTTGGCTTTGATGTGCCCCGTCGTCGGCGCGGTAATTCGCGATAGCAGTTTTAGCAGTGTCGATTTGCCCGCGCCGTTGCGTCCGATGATACCGAAAATTTCCCCCTGCTCTACTTCGAAGTCGATGTCTTTGTGTGCCCAAACGTAGTTGGAAGTGTCATCTGTCGGCTGTTGGCAGTTGGCTGGGCCGGCTTCCGCTGTTGCTGACGACTGACGACTGACGACTGACGACTTCACTGTTCGGTTATTGATTTGGCCTACTTTGGCAAAGGGGTCGGGCTTTCCCCGCATCCTCGCCCAGGCACGATGAAGGTCGTGCGAAAGCGTGCCGGTCCCGACTTCGCCGAGGCGATATTGCTTGGAGACGTTTTCAAATTTGATGGCTACGGACACAGTGGGAGCGGTTAGCGGTTATCGGTTAGCATTTGGAAGTTTGCTACTAACAGTTGGTCGCCGCATTGGCTTATCTAATTGGTAATCGCTAATTGCTAATAG
>JBGSKY010000058.1:0-2157 GCA_041740995.1 Pirellulaceae bacterium | reverse complement strand
AGATTTTGGTTTCGATTTCGCAAATCGCCGAACTGGTCGAAAAACATACTGACCATGATTTCAAGCACTACAAGCGGACGACACTTGCGCGACGGATCCGCCGCCGAATTCACGTCTTGAAACTTGCGAGCGTTGACGATTATTTGCGAGTGTTGGAAACTTCGCGGGACGAAGCGATTCAGTTGTTTCGCGACTTGCTCATTGGCGTGACGGCATTCTTCCGCGATCCAGACGCTTTCGATGCTTTGGCCAAAACCATCATAGCCAAGCTGGTGGAACAGCATGATTCCGACGAGCCGATTCGTATTTGGGTGCCCGGCTGCTCGACGGGTCAAGAAGCCGGTTCAATCGCGATTCTTTTTGACGAAGCGTTCGCACTGGCTAGCAAGCCGCCAAAATTTCAAATTTTTGCGACCGATCTTGACCAACGGGCCCTGGCAGTCGCTCGCAGCGGTGGGTATCCGGTCGGGATCGTTGACGAAGTTTCGCCTGAGCGGCTAAAGAAGTATTTCGTTAAGCGGGGTAACCGCTACTTTTTGAACAAGTCGATTCGCGACTCGATTGTTTTTTCCGTTCACAACTTAATCAGTGATCCGCCGTTCACAAAAATCGAGCTTGTGTCTTGCCGCAATTTGCTGATCTATTTGGGCAGCCATCTTCAAAAAAAACTGATTCCGCTTTTTCATTATGCGCTCAAGCCGGTTGGGTATCTCTTCCTTGGACCGGCGGAAACACTGTCGGTCAATCGCGAACTGTTCAGCAACGTCGACTTGAAACATCGATTGTTCCAACGGCGTCTTACGGCCATTGACCGTCCTAGCACATTGGACACACCTTCGGTGAACTTCAACCGATACGTTGGAACCAACGAAGCGACCAACGACGACGGTGATTTGTTCCGATATGCCCAGCAGATCGTGCTCGGCGAGTTTTCGCCTCAATGGTGTGTCGTTGACGATGATGGAAAGATCCAAACGTTATCCTCGGACCCAGCGCCGTTTTTAAAGCTCAATGCCGGCGAGTTCAAAAATAACGTCATCAAGCTGGCGCATGATCACTTGCGGATCGGCCTTCGGGCCGCATTCACCGAGGCGAAAGAGCATCGACGAAGAGCCTTGGCCGAAGACATGTCGGTCCCTGTTGATGGAGGCATCCAGCGCGTTCATGTCACAGTCCAGCCAATGCCTGAAATGGGGCGCGATGTCGGCTTGCACTTAGTCGCGTTTCATCGCATCGGTACACCGCTCAAAATTGACGATGATGGTAACCTTTCGCGTTCGCCAACGCCGGACCGGATCGCTGATCAGACCGCTGGAAAGGTCATTGAGCAGCTAGAGCTGGAACTGGCCAAGACCCGCGAAGTGCTTGAACGTACTGTCCAGGAATTGGAGTCGTCCAACGAAGAGCTGAAGTCGTCCAATGAAGAATTGCTCTCGATGAACGAAGAGATGCAATCAGCCAACGAGGAGCTGGAATCTTCGAAAGAAGAGTTGCAGTTGTCCAACGACACCTTGGTTCGTAACAACACTGACACGCAAAACCTTCTACGCAGCACTCAAATCGCAACGATTTTTCTTGACAATGACCTTCGCATCCGAGGCTTCACTCCCGCCGCGACTGCGATTTACGATTTGGTAGAAACCGACATCGGGCGACCGTTGATGAAGTTTGTGGCAGAGATCGACAACATGCCACCTCTGCCGTTGGTCAGTTCGTTGGATGATGACGATGTAGTCCAAGAGACGCTCAACACCGGTGATGGTCGAACTTTCATTCGCCGTGTCATGCCGTACCATGCGACCGACGGCGAGAGCGACGGTGTCGTGGTGACCTTCAATGACGTTACCGAGCTGAGTAAAAGTCAAGAAGCGTTCAAATCGTTGGTTGAAGTTTCATCACAAATCGTTTGGATTACTGACGCCGAAGGAACAGTCATCGAAGATTCGCCAAGCTGGCGGGCTTTCACTGGCCAAACCTACGACGAATGGAAAGGCGATGGCTGGGCAAATGTCGTTCACCCCGACGATCGAGCCAACACGCTTGAAAGGTGGCAAGAGTCAGTCACCAGCGGTGCTCCCTTCAATTGCGAATACCGGCTCAGGCACCACACTGGATCGTATCGCTGGATGGAAATTCGTGGAGTGGCTAATCGGTTAC
>JBGSKY010000057.1:0-3504 GCA_041740995.1 Pirellulaceae bacterium | reverse complement strand
TGCTTTGCCCCGATCGCGTAGGTACGCATGGTCAATAAGCAGCTTCGTACTCGTAGAAAAAGTTACGACCCACACATACTGGTAGTGTTTAACGTTAAAAACTCGGACTGTTCCCCGCTCATATCGGGAGGTGAGCATTTCTGAACTATATTCCCTAAAACGTTCTCTTCGTCAGAATACTCACAATCGCCGGTGCCGCCACAGAACTTACCGAAATAAACGGTGTCCCAAAATCTCATAAAAAACGGTTTCGCTAAGGATTGCGTGAACAACAACTGACGAATTTGAACGTAGGACAGGCTGCCAGCCTGTCATTTCAGCAGCGACAGGCTGGCAGCCTGTCCTACTTATTGATCACGCGACGTTAAGATCTGCGAAAATGTCTGGAGCGTAGTCTATACCAGTCCATCCAGCATCTGGCCCTGCAACGAATACACTTGAATCGCATGCATTATCTTCAGGAGCCTCACAGGCGGTCGTAGAATTCCTCCCGTAGAACAACCAGCATTCAATTTAAAATAGCATCCTGCGACCGCGCAGTCGACACCAGGGCATACAACCAATCCAACAAGTAAACATCTTATCTTTTCTAAATCCAACTTAGCGAAAAACGTACCCAAAACTCTCTTCTATTGGTTCAAACCAGGTCGCTGATTCTGAATCGAATTGCATTTCGCTAAATCGCCAGTCGATCTCAAAGTCAAATTGCGTTTCCGTATCAACCGGATTGATGGGGTAGTACACACCGGAGATGCTTTTGGGTAAGTAACGCCCCTCGAAATCGCCCCATTCTGTTGCAACTCGCGAACGGACTTGCGTCTTTCCTTGTTGCCGTCGCGAGATGATTGTCTGAGTAGGGCGATTCCTCTGAGCTTTTGAGAAAACCGTCTCTTGAAAATAGATGTCACCTTTAGACTGTTTGTTCGCCCATGTAGCAATGTTCTCGTCGGAACCCAAGACAACGTCTTCTAGCCTCTCATCTCCAAGAATTCCTTTAAACTTGTCAGCAGGTAAACTTCCATTGTTCACAAAGTTTGCGGTGTGAGAAAGCGACTGAAGAATTGGATCAAAAGTCTTAATCGGGAACGTGGCCCCATCGTCAATCTGCTTCTCTTCTAAGAACTTAAGGCTTCCAGACTTGTACTTTATGCCCGCTTGTTCATTGAGCTTTAGCAACCAATAAAAAGTATTTACCCCAGAGCTTGAGTTCGCCAGCAACTGTTCTTTGCCGTTCCTAACTAACCGAATAATAATAGTCTCGCTAGTTCGGATCGCATCTTTTCTTTGCCGTACCATATGTCCTTTTGCAACAAACGTGTATGTCGTAAGCTCTTTATAGTCGTCTGCTAACGCAGACAAATCGGCCTCGACTGGATCAAGGTCTAGTAGCCCACTCTGACCGAACGCTGCCCTCGGACCACAACTGAAAGTCACAAAAGCGATCAATAGCAAAAGAAAAACTCGCATTATTTACCTCAAATTGAATGAAACTACCCGTTCATTTACCGTGAGTTTTGCACTCCCAGTGGGGATGCGCTCATCGAGCGTAAGCAGAACCCTTCCAGCTGTTGCAGACTGCTTCTCAACTGTGACGTTGACTGTGACCGTTTTTGTGGTTGTTAATGTCCCGGTTCCGGATAGCAGTGATGGATCGCCCTTTATAAGAAGCCGTGCCAAGTTACCCTCCATATAGACCGTCTTAATGAGTGCCTCTGCGTAAGTTGGGTCAAACAATCGAACAGACGTTGCGTTCAAGCCCTTAGGTTGAATCACAAGGTATCTTTCGCCGTTTTCCAAGGGAGCTTTAAAAGTAAGTAAGATATGGTGATCGAAGTTCTCTCGACGGACTAATTCAACGTCTTTTGGTAGGAGCAACTGCAAATCAGAGAGAAGTTCCTTATCGTTTAAATTGAGCCGAACCGTCGTTTCTGGTTCGTGCTTGTACTCACTTTCAGCGAACTCAACCGGATTTTCTACTCTTGCTGATAAGCGAATCGTTAGGACCGAAAGATCATCGAATGTAACGACAACGCTACTTTTGATAGGAGCATTCTTAGTTGTTCGAACCTGCAGCTTCAAGGATTCACGATCGCCAGGTACAAGATCGCGACGATCCGTCTCCGCCTTGCTGCAACCACACGAAGCCTTGATCGAGTCAACTCGAACACGGTGTTTCGTATCATTAGTAATGAGAATTTCTCTAGCCCACGATTCGCCGACAAACAATTCGCCTAAATCAAGGTCTAACGTACCCTGTCGGATTGAAGTCTCAATTGTTGACGCGTTTGGAGACCCTGGAACATCTGCCGATAGTACGATCGGGATGTAAGATAAGACAAAAAGAAGAGCGAACCTCACCATAGTTTTTGGAAGAGTGATCATTAGATTGCCCTCTAATAAATTGTCTGACCCACAAAATCCGTTTGCTCGGCAGCAAATTGCCCGGATTAGGACTTTAATTGAGCGACCAGCATTATCCTTGTCAAGCAAAACATTTAAAAATTTCAAGGAAGGTTTGCGTGGTCTTTTCAAGAAACTGCGAAGCGATCCAATTCCGTGCTCCTGGTGCTATGTTATGGTTCGCAATGATGACGAGATCAATCAACTTTTATAGCATTCACGATGGCACAATCGGCGACGTTGTTGCTCTGGCGAGCGTCTTTTGGTCCAACTGTATTTTAAGGAAAAACCGCACACCGAACCTGTGTGACGCACAATACCAAATCGATTGCTGGATGTACTTCATTCGGATGTCTGGCGACCAACTTGTCGAAACATGCTGTGAACGATATTGACGTCATGAACCGGTTGAAGAGTGGCGAATCAGCCTGAGGCGTCGACTCATCTAGACGGCTCAACGTTCGTTGACGGCTGTTATCGGTCGGACGGCGGCGGATACCGGTCGCCAAGCTTTGAGGGACTTTATCAGCAACGAGTCGAAGTTAAATCTGGTTCCAAGAGAACTAACGGCGGAAAGTCGCTACCCAAGCTCGAGTTTACCGCACCGGGTCAGACAAAAATCGGTTGCTCGGTTCGAATAGCGAATTGAAATTCATACGCTGGGGTTGGCAATTGTCGCCGGACTCGCCAGATTTCGGTTGTCTGGTGTAGAACGTTACGATTGGTGCCCCGGTTGTCTAGCAACAGTAGAGAGTAAGAATGCGACGGTTTGTGTTTTGCTTCTGCTTTGCGATCGCATTGTGTCTGGCTATCACTTCCCGTGCGATTGCAGGCATTTCGGCGGACAATGTCGTTGTTGTGGTCAACGGGCAGTCGCTGGATTCGCGGACTATTGCCAACCACTATGTGCAGCTTCGCGGCATCCCGTCGGGTAACGTTGTGTTCCTGGATGAGGTGCCCGACGGATTGAAAGTCTCGCTCGACGATTTCAAGACCAAGATTCTGTCGCCTCTCTTGGCGCAAATCAATGCTCGAGGGCTTGCGGCCCAGACGCGTGTGATTGCGTATTCCGCAGGCTTTCCGACGGGCGTTGATATCTCGCCG
>JBGSKY010000056.1:0-1536 GCA_041740995.1 Pirellulaceae bacterium | reverse complement strand
GATGCAGACCTCTTTCGGGTCAAACTGTTCAGCGCGTGGCGTACGAGGCATGTGAATCTCCTGTGTCTAAAAAATACCAACCCCCACCCTTCCTGTCAAGATAAGTGCCTGGCACCTATTTTTCTAATTTTTTGTTTGCTTTGCAAGCATTCGCTTTTGTGTGTCCGATTTTCAATCCATTCGTCGTTGGGGTTGTCCTGCAAGCGGACTTTAATCTATATGCAATATTGGCGGAAGATTTTCCGCTTTCCGTGTTTGCCCTTTCGCTTGCAATTGAACTTCCATTCATGTTCGGTCGGTGGAAACAAAAAGAAGAACGCGTACTGCTCGATGCGGATTGGCTACTAGGCGAACCGCTAGGGGCGGTCACGCCGCCAGCCACTGATTCAAAGCCAAGTGGCAGTCTACTTTCAACTGTCGTGTTTTGCTGCCTGATTGTGGTATCGGTTTGCCTTTGGCCTGTTGCATCGAAAACTTGGCTGCGCTGGGAGTGGAACAAACAGCTATCGCTGCAGCCCAACAAATCGGCGGAGGACGTGCTTCCTATCCTTCTGGCTCTAAACGACTTAAGTCCCGACAACAGCATCGCGATTGTCTCTCAACTTGCGAGTGAAGATTCTGAGAAAAGACTCGTCGCCTACCATCTGCTAAAAAAACGAGTCGAAAGGTGGGAAACCGAAACCCAACCTAAGGAATCAGAGTTGGCCGCTTTGACGAACACACTGGACTCCATGCCGGCCAGCAACCATGACACATTGATGCTACGTGCGCAACTCGCATCGAGAATGCTTCGATGCGTCGGGCCAAACATCAACAATGCTTCCAAAATCCGTGGCTCTCTGGAGCGAATGAGCCTCTTGGAATCTAAACAAAATGAACCGTCCGAGCAGATTTCAATTGCCGCGAATTCGAAACCTATCCCTCTTCCAAACCAAGTGATCGCTCTGCCTCCAGTTGCCCTCCCGCCACTAAGTGCTTCACCTCTCTTGGCGACCACCCCGCCCTATGCGGCCTATCCGCCCATGGTTACCGCTCCGTCCCAACTTGCAGTCGCCTCCTTGGTACCACCTGTTAACGCCTCAGTTTTACCGAAGGCACAGGACGCTTCCATACCTATCGCGCCGCGGTTTGCAGCCAAACAGGCTGGCCCAATTAATGCGATGAATGAAAAGGCGCCATCCACTCAGCGTCCGCCCGAAACGAACTCGACCGCACTTAATTGGAAAGGGACTTCCATTCCACCACCGCTCCTTGAGACTTCCCAGAAAACAGAAAATTCCAACGTGTCTGTTGCAGATGTCGAACCAACCGTTGCAATTCAAGGGATTGAGCAGCGCCCCATCGAAGACATCTTACGTCTTCTTTCCAGTACGCAACCCAAAATTGCAAGCAGTGCTTCGAATGAATTGTTGCGCCGAGGCATGACTCGCCAGCAGCTAGAAATTGCCGTGGCTCTGGCCCAAGGTGACATTCAGGCTCGTTCCGATGCAATGGATCAACTCGTTCGCGACAATTCGTTTGATTCGGTCCCTTGGC
>JBGSKY010000055.1:0-19868 GCA_041740995.1 Pirellulaceae bacterium | reverse complement strand
ATCGTCTTCTTCGTAGAGCTTAAATAAATCGATAAATGATGTGCCGACGATCGGATCGCCACCGAGCCCGACGCAGGTTGATTGGCCAAGTCCCAATTGTGAAGTTTGCCAGACAGCTTCGTAAGTCAGCGTGCCCGATCGGCTCATGATTCCGACCTTGCCGACGTTATGAATATAGCCTGGCATGATTCCAATCTTGCATTGCCCTGGCGTGATGACTCCGGGGCAGTTCGGACCGATCAGTGTCGATTTGCTCGCTCGAACGACTTCGTAAACCCGAACCATGTCAATGACAGGGATTCCCTCAGTAATCGCACAGATTACTCGAATGCCAGCGTCAATCGCTTCAAGGATCGCGTCAGCAGTAAAGGCGGGAGGAACAAAAATCATCGATGCGTCTGCACCGGTTTGTTTGACCGCTTCGGCAACAGTGTCGAACACCGGCAAACCTGCGACCTGCTCGCCCGCTTTGCCCGGCGTTACTCCGCCGACCATTTGGGTGCCATAATCTTTGCAACCGCGAGTATGGAACTCGCCTGCTTTACCGGTGATACCTTGGCAGATGACCTTGGTTTGTTTGTCGACCAGAATACTCATAGAAAGGTACAGATTTTAAAGTGCAAAGCGAATTGAAATAGAACTGTGGCGAAAGGTTTTCGAAGCGAAACCTATGCAATTGCGGCGACCACCTTTTGGGCCGCCTGCGTCAGATCGTCGGCGGAGATGATTGGCAGGCCGCTTTCGGCTAGCATTTTCTTCCCTTCTTCGACTTCGGTTCCTTCCAAGCGGACGACTAACGGCACATCGAACCCAACTTCTTTCGATGCTTCAATCAGCGCGGTTGCAATTGTGGTGCAGCGAGCAATACCGCCGAAAATATTCACCAGAATCGCCTTTACGTTTGGATCGCTTAGAATGATTCGAAAGGCCTCGGTTACTTGTTGTGTATTAGCACCGCCGCCGACGTCCAAAAAGTTAGCTGGCGCGCCGCCGTGGTACTTGATGATATCCATCGTCGCCATTGCAAGGCCGGCGCCGTTGACCAAGCAACCGATGTTGCCTTCAAGTTTGACGTAGGATAATCCAGTGTTAGCAGCCCGAACTTCTGATGCATCTTCTTCGGCCAGATCCCGCAGTTCTTTCAATTCAGGGTGACGAAACATCGCGTTGTCATCGAAGGTAACCTTCGCATCTAAAGCGATCATCTGATCTTCTTCGGTGATGACCAGTGGATTGATTTCGGCCATCGCACAGTCGAAATCAACGAAGAACTTGCAAAGCTTCTTCATGAATTTTTCGGCGTTTTTCGCTGCTCCACCACTTATTCCAAGGGCTTTGCAGAGCTTTCGCACTTGAAAGCTTTGCAAACCGCACGCGGGATCGAAGTGTTCGCGGAGGATTTTTTCCGGTGATTCTTCAGCAACTTTCTCAATCTCAACGCCGCCCTCGCTGCTGACCATAAGCAATGGCATCGCGGCGCTGCGGTCCAGGACCACGGCCATGTACAATTCGCGAGCGATTTTGCACCCTTGCTCTACAAAGACTTGATTGACACGGCTGCCGGCTTCACCAGTTTGGATGGTAACTAGGTCATTGCCGAGCATATTCTTGGCAGCGGTTGCAGTGTCCGCAGCCGATTTGACAAGTTGAACGCCGCGCTGGTCGGGCTTTTGGATGAAGCTACCTTTACCTCGCCCGCCGGCGTGGACTTGAGCTTTGATAACCGCAATCGGTCCCCCCAGCTCTTCAAATGCCGCGGCAGCAGCTTCGGGCGTTTTCGCCACGATTCCTTGCAGGACGGGAACGCCAGCGGCGCGGAACAGTTCTTTGGCTTGATATTCGTGGATTTTCATTCGCGGATGGATCGTGTGAACGAAGTATTTGCGGCACAGACCGCCGGATTATCGGACTGGCACAAGTTTCGGTCAAGGACGCTGCCGACAAAGATTGCTATTGTTTTTTTGCAAGCCAGTCCCAAGAGAAGATTTCGGATGAGCAAACGAAAAAAGGACAAGTCGAGTTCGACTTGTCCTTTGAATTTTCGTGAACGATTGATCGCGTTGGAGTGCGAGCTGTTCTTATCTCGATCGGAAGATCTCTTGTAGACCGTAAGTGAAGAAGGTTGCGAGACCGAAGTTCAGGAGCTCTTCCTCTGGTTTGTATCGCATGATCAGTGTATCACCGGGCTGAATCAGCGGACGATTGCGAGGGCTAGCGATAGCTTGAGCAAGATCAACTTCGATATTAATCTGTCCGTTACAAGGTGTTTTGCGGAGGATGTAAACTCGCCCTGGCGGGACACCGCTGATGGTGTTGGTCACGCCGCCGAAAAGCCCTCCACCCCCTTGGTTAGCTGAGGTGCCGGCGATGCCGCCTCCAGCAATCGCGATTGCACCTAGCACGTCGAGATCGTAATCGCGAGGGATCGGAAACTCCCCGCCGCGGAGTAAGCCGCCGGTGTAGAAAACTTCCGCATCACGGGATTCGATCAGAACAATATCACCGTCTTCCAAGATTACGTCTTCTGGACGAAAGTTCGGAAGGATTCCTGGCGGCAATCGCAGCGGAATACGCACGATGGTCGGATCTTGAGGCAACGGAGGCGGGCAACCGCAAGGGTCTGGGTTTTCGTAATAGCGACGATAGAATTCTTGGACAAACGCGTCCCGTTTGGCCGGTTCGTAGCGGCCCACTTTCAGAATCTGCACTTCGTTGCGAGCGTTCAGTCCGGGTAGACCGCCGGTTTCGATCATTGCATGAAGCACGTCGTTCTGATAAGCCGGTAGCTTGACGACGTCGCCCGAGGCGCTTTCATCGGCACCACGCAAGAAGGTATTTTGGCTGTATTGAGATTGGTTCCCAATTCCACGTCCGCCTAGATCCTGACGAACGACAACGATGTTGTAAGTTCGTTCTTTAATCAAGCTGACGATTGGGGTTAAAACCTGTCCGCCTTCTTCCTGCAAAATCTGAGCGCGTAAATATTCGTTTCGGATGACTTCGCGGACTTGTTCAACCGTCATGCCACGAACATTAATCGGACGGATCAGCGGCAACGCGATCGTGCCGTCTTCTTGCACCGCAGTCGGATAACCTAACGAAGGTGGCAAGGTGCTGTCTCGGTCAGGGAAGTTGACCGGCGGCGGCTCTGGTGGCTGGTCTGGCGGAATGAATGGTAACACGCCCTCGATGTAAACACCAAGAATATCGCCACCGTCCAGCAAGTACTGTCGCGGCGGTTGCTGCGACAATCGCGAGATATCGATTGGAACGTAATTGTTCTTCGGCTCGGTGAGAAACTGAGGTGGAACTCGGTTTGCAGGAATGCCGCTAATTGGCGTCGTCAGAGACGAGCAACCGCTCAACAATGCACTGCCGCTCACTGCCGCAATCATTCCAAGGCATCGTTTTAACGACACACCGGGCGCGTCTTTCAGTCTGGCTAGATTTTTCAAGCAACTTAATTTCATATTGAATCCCTCACATCCTTGTGGGGTAGTAATCAAACGGGAATGATTGCGACGCGTTATTGGGTTGCTCGCAGCGAATTGTGTGGTCGCTGGAGCCTATATTTCGGGAGCACTGGCTGACCGCCTGAGTCTCGTGGACTGGCGGCCCGATAGGGCGTTCCGATCCTATCGACTATCTTTTAAATCCAGGCCCAAAAGGTAGGCTTGAGGACTGATCGAGTCGCAGCGGCGGAGCTTCAGTGTTTGGAACGACTGCAGGTGCAATATCTTCAGCCGGTTTGAGCAAGCTCTCCGGTGCATTCGCTGGTAAGATGGATGGTTGTCCGAGCGGTTTTTGGCTTGCTGCTTGGCCGGCCGGAATCGCCTCGGGCATTGGGTACATGCCTGGATGCTGGTTTTCACCTAACATTCCAGCTTGGTCGTACTCTTTTTGAATTTGATAGCTGGTCTGAATCTGGCTCCAATTGCCGATCCCATCTTCTTCAGCAGCTCGGCATCCCTGCGGATAGCCCGAGAACCAAGAAGCAACTTTCTTCTGGCCGTCACCGGTCTGGTATTGCCAACCCCAATAGTCGCGTGGTGGAAAGGCAGGTGTACATCCATCGCCGCCATCAGCGACACTCATGTAACCGGCGCGGAAGCCATCGCAGAATTCATCTAAACAGGCTTCGTTACAGAAAGCGTGCTTGCGACGATGCCAGGCTTTTGTTGCCCAGCCCTCGTTGCGATGCTTCATCACAAAGTTATTCCAAGACGAGTTGTACTTGTACGAATTACTCGCGGATTGGAAGCCACCACAGCCGGTCATCACGCCGGTAAAAGCGGCTACGGTCGCGAATTTTGTAAGTCTTAATGCGGTAGATTTTGATACAGAGCGTACTCGCTGCGAGCGATGCCAAGCTCTATCGACCAAACGTTTTAACATTCGCGGCTCCCCCCAAGAAGCGTTCCAGTCGCTTGCACTTTCCTAGCAGACTCGCCAAGAAAATTGCTTTCATTACGGCTTTATCGTTCGTGACTGTTTCCGATTGCGGATTGACTCGAAAACGCGCCGTGTTGAAGTTATCGCCCGCTTACCCTGTCAATATTTAGCGATAATTCGGGTTCTTTCGTTGATATCGGAGAAAACGATTGCAACGATCGTTTCAGCAGAAGCTGTCGCCCGTAGTTTTCATTAGGGCTAGGACGTCTTTGATAGATATGCTGTGTCGATCGATTTGGAATTTGGGTTAAACTAGCGGCCAGCGCTGGCGGCAGTTCTGCACGCCGAAAAACGATTGAAAAATAACAAGCGTCAACAAGACTCCAGAAAAGCCGCTAATTCACCCGCGACCAACAAATTTCATATGAAATCAGGCATCGAGTACAAGAGCAACTGGAAGTCGCGGCGGGCTCTAGGTTTAGAAAACCCTGAAGCCAATTTGTGGCCGCCAGTTAGAATCTTGATCGTTCGGATCCTTTTGCTAGCCGTCATGGCTGCCGTGCCTTGGTACTACGCGGCGGTTGATTGGACGTCGCAATATGTGTTAGCTCTTGCGATGTTAGTCGTTTCAATAGCAGCCATTTCGGCCATTCTGCTCGGAGTGTTTTCAAAGGTTGAGAAAAATTTGGAGGAAGAGTCGTCCAGTGTATTGCCGCCTTGGCCGAGCCTGATTTTCTTCGCCCTCGCGTTTTGGGGAGTGTTGCAAAGTGTCCCGTTGTACGATTTGCAGGGCGGTGATAGCGGTCCGAACAGCATTCGAATTCAGCGGCTATTCCTGGGTCAGTCCGTTCCGTCAGTAAGTGAAGCGTTGGGCATTGATCAGAAACTTGCCGGCGAATCGGAAGCTGGAAAAAACTTTCTTCCCGCTTGGGCGGACGGTCATCGATTGACTTGGAGTATCGAACCGCTTCATACCAAAGCAGCCGTAGGCATGATGGCGATTGTTGGGGCATTGATTTGGTTCGGACGCGTATTCTTTGCCGGACGCCGAGGTCAGCTCTGGTTGTTCTTGTCCCTAACTTTGCTTGGCGTGCTTCTGGCATTGTTTGGTATTGCGCATGTCGTTGCATTTAATTCCACCAACATGCTAGGTTTATCGAAAGGTTCTTCTTTCGGTCCATTCGTTTCACGAAACGCAGGTGGCTTGTTCCTTAATATCTGCTTGTCGGCCTCTTTTGGATTGACCAGCTCGGCATTCATCTTTCCAGGACAAAGACGCGATAGCCGTTATCAGTCGATGGCGTCCAGTCGGTGGGAAACTTTACTGACGAAAATCGAGATGTCATTGGGGCAACTTACGACGTTGCAAATTGCCGCAATCGTCGCCAATGCGATTTTGATTGCTTCAGTTTTTGCGACCGCTTCTCGTGGCGCAACTATTTCTGCGGTTGTTGCACTGTTGGCGGTCTTCGCTTATTCCGCAGGCAACGGGCCGAGCGTCGGCAAGCTGGTCATCGCTGCGATTGTGTTGGCCATTGGCGCTTCATTTCTTTTCTCGTTCGAGCTGGACGATCGAATTCGAGAGCGGCTCAACAAGTCGGTCTGGGATGAAGACTTCGAACAAGGCCGAAAACTGATTTGGAGTTTGTCGTACCATGCTAGTTGGTTTTTTGCGTCGACAGGAAGTGGGCTTGGGACATTTCACAATGCGTATCTGCCATTCCAAAACCAAGCGATTAATGTTTGGTTCTATAACGCGGAGAGCATTTACTGGGAAGCAATGGTTTGCGCCGGATGGGTTGGGATGTTTGCCATTGTTGCTTTGATTGGCACCTTTTTATATATCTTGTGGCCAAAACGTTCCTCGGATAAACGCGGTGAAAACGCGAAACGCAACAGCCCCGCGAAACTGGTCGCGCTGTCGCTTTTAATCACCGCTGGCCTACACAGCTTTTTTGACTTTTCACTAATCATTCCAGCCTGTTTTGTGACCGCGGCAGTCTTATTGGGTTCAATCTATGGAGACTGCCGGGGCGAAAAATCGAATGGTTCGTTC
Organism: Pirellulaceae bacterium; assembly: GCA_041740995.1. Classification (GTDB taxonomy): domain Bacteria; phylum Planctomycetota; class Planctomycetia; order Pirellulales; family Pirellulaceae; genus JBGSKY01. Next base: position 13,420 of record JBGSKY010000055.1, on the reverse strand, counting down.
GGTGGCACACAACGGACTTCCTCGCGACGACGGCTGACGGATGTTAGTAGAGGACTTGACGCTTCGAAATCAAATGCCAAAGCGGAACCGAAGCCGTCGAGACGATCTTTGGGGCGAATCGAACAGTTGGTTTTAATTGCCCTTACAGCCGCAATATTTAGCCTCTTTCAACTCTACTCGATCTCGGCACTCGATTCGATGGGACGCGCCGATCGCATGCGGTTCTGGAATTCGCGGCAACAGAAACTACAGTCCCAACAGCGAGCAAGTTCGCCCAGTGTGATTCTGGCTGGCATTTGGGGCGAAAACAAAGATCGCATTGACACCTGTCCGGACGCTTTGAGAATACTCGGATTTTCGGTTCTCAACGAATACCAATGGCAACGAACAATTGATCTTGAGAAAGCTTTAAATTTAACGACCAAAAAAGCGACTGATCTAGCATCACCAACGATCACCCATGTTGCACTTTTGCCGATCGCGGCCGACCGAAAAGCGGTTGAGCAGTTTTTTCAAAGCGACGCGCAAATGCGTCGTTGGGAAAAGTCAGACGAACTTCTAGTCAAAGCACTGCTGCAAAGTCCTTTGGATTGGCGCGTTAATTTTGGACTCTTCATGCTGGACTACGATCTGAAGTCGGCAGAAAAAGAAAATTTTGCGCGGCGACTGAATCGAATCGCTTTACATCGTCCAAGTTTCCTGATTCGGGTTGCGACGATTGAAAAATCGAGCGGACGAGACGAAGAAGCGCTCTCGCTCTATCGAAACGCTTTACAAGGATCGATTGGTTACGACAATGCGATCTCGCAATTGCTCAAACAATCGTATCAGGATGGCGAGATACCAATGGACCTCTTTTTGGACGATGTGCCACATCTGCTCCGTGTAGCTTCCTATTTTCCGCGCAACGAATATCCAATTTCGCATGCAGAAGCATTGATGCGTGCGGAGAAACTTGCCATTGGTCTTCCTCGCAGTGACTCTGAAAGGTCAATTTACTTGGCCAAGATCGCCGCCGACCGAAAGGATTTTGAAGCCGTTGCGGAACATTCGGCTGAGGCGATACGTCGAAATCCGGGGATGTGGCGGCTACGGCTAGACTTAGCCAATGCCGCATTGGAGATGGGAAACATTACGGCGGCCGAAGAGCAATTGACGGTCTTGCTGTATCAAGCCAGCAGTGAAGCGGTAGTTCAAGAACTGCAAAAACGGATTGAGAAAGCGAAATCTGCAGCCTCTTCGGTGACGAAATGAATTTGCGTCAAGATGACGCTAGGATCTGGAAAGAGATCAGAAGCAGACAAAGCTGGAATAATCGACACAAATTGCCAATTTCACATGAACTTTGCTGTTCGTGCGTCTGGCTGAAATTCAGCTAGGGACAAAAGCGTATTGAAAAGATAAGATAGTGCTGGAATGTCTACTTGTCTGGCTTGAATTTTCTAACTGATCGCTTGCACTTCGATCGCACAAAAGCTCTCTGCTATGAATGCTGAACGCGAAATAATGAATAATGCTCCTCAGGTCGCACGGACGGCTGGAATTAATTCCACGCAACCTACTTCAAGCGATGGTTTTGATGCGATCAAAATGCTTTGGCGATGGAAAGGCCTTATCGCCTTAGGTTTGCTTATCGGTTTGGCTGTCGGCTATTTGGTAATGATACAAATGCCACCCCAGTACACATCGACATCGCTTGTCCAAATTCTGTCGCCGTCACAGCAGAACTTGAAGACCGGCAAACTCGATCTTGGCGAATCAATCCTTGAAACCAAACAGGACGAAATTCGAATCATGCGTGGCGGTCGAGTGATCGAAAATGCAATTCGTGCCGGCAAGCTTGACCAGCACCGCATGTTCACCGGAATGTCCCAAGAAGAAATCTTTAGATGGATTGTCGATGAAGACAAATTGTTTGTCGCGCCCGGCACCCGCGAGGCACGCACGGACTTGATTGATATTCGGTTCACCTGCGAAGACAAAGAGCTTGCGACCGAAGTCGTACAAGCCATTTTGAATGGTTACCAGCAATATCTCAACGATGCATACAGCGATCGTGGCAGTGAAGTCTTTGATCGTTTAGCCGAGTACAAAGACGAGTTTTCCGAACGGTATAAAAAGCTCAGCGAGCAATACGTTCAAGCTCGCAAACAGATGCCGGTTTTGGTGGTTGGCGAAGTCATCAAAGATCCGTTTGCCGAAAGTGCGGAAAATTTTAGCCGTCGCGTGACTGAGATCAAAATTGAACTTGAGCGTATTGATTCAATGATGCAGCAAATTGCAAACGCCGGTAAAGCAGGCCGTCCACCTGAAGCAATGCTTGATTTGCTTGAACGTGAACGACTTGGTCAGTTTGATCGAGAGCGGGTTGAAACATCGTTGGAAATCATTCAGCGGATGAATTCGATTAACGGCGAGAGTAGCGAAGCTGGGCGAATGCAAGAACGTCTCACGATGGCCCTTCTCGAACGGGATCGGCTAACAAAGCAACTCGGACAAAAAAATCCGCAAGTCGTGAATTTGGACAGTCAAATTTCAACCCTTGAACGCGGGCTTGAAGAACAACGCACAGCCGATCGACAACGCATTGAAAGCATCTTAGAAGAACTTGACCGCCGCAGCGTTACATCTGCAACTCCGGAAGAAAGACTTTCGAGGGCGGTCGCTTCTATCCAAGAACAGCGGCAAGCGCTGATTTCGGAAAAAACAAGCTTGGAAAAAATGGTCTCCGAAGAGCAGCAAAAAAGCCGGGAGCTTTCCGGTGGCTTGGCCATGATTGAGATGCTTAAAGGCGAAAAAGATTTGATGGAAGAGACATCGACTGATCTGAAACAGGCACTTCAGAGCTTGCAGATTGGCGCCGACTACAATCGTAAGAAAATGATCGTTCAGAACTTTCCAAAAATTGGGGTTCAGACCGGGCCGAGCTTGTTTAAGTATCTTGGCATCGGTGGCATCTTCGGCTTGGCGTTATTTTCGGGCTTAGCCTACTTGCTTGAAATGGCCGATCGCTCCTACCGTTCACCAGAAGAAATACTTCGCTCATTGAGCATGCCGGTACTTGGCCATATTCCAATTTTTGAAGTCGATCGTCGTGACCAACGCGATGAACTGATTGACGCGTCGGTCGTCACCCTACACAAACCGCAGTCCAATACCAGCGAGTGTTATCGTGGTATCCGAACGGCGTTGTTCTTTTCGAAAATGAACGACATGGGTCGATCGATGAAAGTTATACAAGTCACCAGCCCGCTGCCAGGTGACGGTAAGAGTACTCTGGCTGCCAACGTTGCGGTTTCGTTGGCGCAATCTGGACGACAAGTTTTGTTCGTCGATTGTGACTTGCGACGACCGCGTGGTGCCAAGGTCTTTGGCGTTAAGGATGAAGCTGGTCTTTGCTCCTGTTTGACTTCGGACGTTGCCGCTGACGATGTCATTCAAGCGTCATCAGTAGAGAATTTGTCGATCATGACTAGTGGTCCTCGCGTTGCAAATCCATCGGAGCTACTGGTCTTGCCTGAGTTCCAAGCGCTCATCGGTGAACTGCGAAATAAATTTGATTTTGTTGTCATTGATACACCGCCCATGCTTTCAGTCAGCGACCCGGCCAACGTTGCTCCTTTTGTCGACGCAGTGATTCTGACCATGCGTCTGCGACGAAATAGCCGCCCGATTGCTGAACAAGCAAAGAACATCTTGGACTCGGTTAATGCAAATATTGTCGGGGTTGTTATCAACGGCGTTGGAGCGAAAAACAACTACGGCTACGGTGGCTATCGATATGAGACGTCCGGCGTCGCTGGCTACTCTTATGGCAACCGTTCGTACGGCTACGGTGGATCTGAAAAAGTATATGGCGATGAGCAGATGCAAACGATTGCCAAAAATCGTGCCACTCGAACTGGTCGACGCAACGCGCCGACCTCGTAACTCACATGCGAGTTATAAATTCCGGGCAACGTTGGTTCGATAAGCCAGCAAGGCTGGAATCAGGCCAGCGAGAGTTCCAACCAACACCAAGCCGCCAATCACGATTGGTTCGTACGGCATGTTGAAGGCAAGCAACGGAATCTTGATGCCGGTTCGTTGCTCGACGATAGGACTGAGGCAATAGGTGAAAATTTTGCCAGCCACAACTCCGCTACACGCGCCGATCAATGTAATCAGCAGCGACTCACTGAAGATGATCAGCATCACTTGATCCCGCGACGCGCCCAAGGCACGCATGACCGCGATATCTCGAGTCCGTTCGTTCATACTGTTGTAAATGCTGACCAGAATACTGACCGCGCTGACGAGGCAGACCATCAACGTCATCAATAACAAAACCGCTTGGACCGGACGAACGAAATACTCAAGCAGTTGTGTGATTTCATAAATTGGCGAAACGGCCTGAGCAAATTTCGACTTGTTAACTGCTCGAATTAGCCCCGCACCGATCAATCCATGTCGAACCAAAATCCCCGTGACCTCACGTCGCTCGATCGGGAGTCGTTCGGTCAGAAGGTTCGAACTTGTCTTCTCACCATTTTTTGTTTCGATGAGCGGCAAGCCTTTGTCGAGCTCAATCCCTGTGTCATCGCGTTTGGGTGCAGTGTGGCCTTCCAGCAAGAAGAAGCCTTCAATATTAGCAAAAGCTGCTCGGTCGTTTGGTGTTCCAGTGGGAGCAAGAATCCCGACGATCGTAAAAGCGTCTTCATGCACTAGGTTCCCGGGGCCATGCGAGGCAAAGATCTCGTCGCCAAGCTTTAGATTCATATTGGCAGCGACTTGTGAACCGACAACGGCTTCGAAGAAACCGTATTGCTCCGAAAAATCTTCGAAGTTACGACCTGCTTTAAAGGTGTACGCTTCATCTCCAGCGTCGCCATACTTTAAGTCGTTAAAGAACTGTGGCGTCGTGGCAACCAAACGATGTTCACCAATGTAATCGCCCAAGCAAACAGGAATCGCAAATCCGTCGCCAACGAGAAACGAATACCGACCATTTGGCTCGTCCTCGTTTGCTTGACCAGAAATTTTTTCGTGTAAAGCGTTCCTTTGTGACTTGTTCAGGAATTCCATGTAATACGAATAAGGGAGGTTTTCGACCGGCTGTGATAAGTAAAAAACCGTATTGAAAACTAACTGCGTTGCACTGCCCTTGGATCCGACAATTAGGTTGTATCCGACGTTGCTGTTGCGTTCGAGCGAACGATTGATGACGCCGGAGATGCCGAGCACGATCACGCACAACGCGACTCCCAGAGCCATCGAAAGAATGGTCAGTGCGCTGGCTAAGGAGCGATAGCGAAGGTTTCGCCAAGCAATTTGAAATAGATTCATGGCTAAACTTTTGACGAATTGAAAGGCAAAACCGAGTTAAGCTCATTGAACTGAATGACGTCGCTGAACTGAGCCGTGACTTCATCGGAATGCGTCACCAGCAATAAAGCAACTTGTTCATCTCGACAGACCGATTTGATTAGGTCAATGATGATGGCTTGATTTGCAGGATCCACATTGGCGGTTGGTTCATCGGCCAGTAACAGTCTTGGTTTGTTCGCCAAACCGCGGGCCGCCGCGACGCGCTGCTGCTGACCCACTGAAAGCTGACTTGGCCGATGATGCATCCGGTCTCCCAAGCCGACTCGCTGAAGCAAAGAGACGGCCCTCGCTAAATCATGCTTTCGTTTGCCAAACGACATCGCCAACCGAACATTTTCGAGAGCGGTAAAACCGGCTAGCAAGTTGAAAGTCTGAAACACATAGCCGATCTTTGCCGATCGAAATTTATCCCTTCCGCCTTCACTCAGCTTGCAAATATCCACTCCATCAAACTGGATTTCGCCGCGATCTGGGGTCAAAATCCCAGCGATCAAATTGAGCAACGTCGTCTTACCGCCGCCGCTTGGTCCGCGAATAACGCGTTGTTGGCCGGCCGCAATTTCAAAAGACTTTATGCCAAGAATTTGGTTGATGTTACCATCCGGATCACGATAATTCTTAACCAGATTTGTAATCTTCAACATGACGAATAATGGATCTTGAAAAGGCGCAAACCAGTTAGTTTTGAAGAGCGAAAATCGCGTGACTACGGAGTCTTGCGACGCATTGCTCGTTCGATTTCGCGGCGTGCATCATTCTTTTTCAAGACCTGCCGCTTATCGTGCAATTGAAGCCCTTTGCATAACGCAAGAGAGCATTTGGCTAAACCTCGCTCATTGAAATACAATCGCAAAGGGACGAGCGTCAGCCCTTTTTCTTTCGTCTTACCAACAAAGCGATTCATTTCGCGACGATGCAACAGAAGCTTTCGCGGCCGTTTCGCTTCATGATTCCAATAGACAGCTTGCTTGTATTCAGGGATATCGCATCCGACGAGCCACAATTCTCCGTCACGAACGCGACCATATGCTTCATCCAGCGAGCATTTGCCTGTCCTGAGCGATTTCACTTCGGTCCCGCGGAGCACCAATCCACATTCAACCGATTCGAGAATCTGGTACTCATGTTTTGCTTTGCGGTTATCCGCGATCATTTTCGCGGGTGTCTCTTCCTTCGCACTCTTGGCGCTAGTACTTTTCGGCAAAGGCTTGGTCGGTTTCGATTTTTGCTTGCTCACTTGAGGTGTATCCGACGGTTGACAAGAACTTTTGATTGAACCTAAGCTTAGTGAAGAGCCACTGTGTAGCAACCTACCCAAGGTCGAATTCGCGGTTTGCGAAGTTCTGTGCGGCAGATTTGGTTCAGCCGTCTGCGCCAAAAATTTCTATCCATCTCGAATATTACTGCAAACGGTAACGGCCGGTTCAGGAAGCAAAGCGATATCAAATGCAGGAGCAAGCAAAGGTCGACAGTAGCGGCATTTTGGCGGGTGTCATCGCATTTATTATATGGGGCGTGCTGCCAATCTACTGGAAATTTTTTCAAGGCATCGACAGCACAGTTATCGTCTGCCATCGTGTGATCTGGTCGCTTGTCGCCCTGGTTTTTGTCATGCTAGTGACAGGCCAAATGCCCGCTTTCTGGCGAGCTGGCAGATCGCCTAGCTTTTGGCGGACCTGCATTCCGGCTGCAATACTAATCGCCGCCAACTGGCTACTGTTCATCTGGGCGGTTCAACATGGACGTGTCATCGAAACGTCATTGGGCTACTTTCTAAATCCGCTTTGCAATGTTGCGTTGGCAGTCGTCTTGCTGAAAGAATCGATCAATCGATACCAAGTTTTTGCTATCGGGATCGCACTAGCTGCGGTTCTCGTAATGTTGCTGACCATGGAGGAGACTCCCTGGGTGGCGGTTGTCTTGGCCGTCACTTTTGCAACTTACTCGCTACTAAAGAAGCAATCAAAGCTGCCTGCGGGTATTGGGCTGGCTTTGGAAACTTCCGTGCTTGCGCCCTTGGCCGTCGTTACATTATTTTTTTTGGACGCGAACCACACGCCACCACGCCAAGCAATTGAGTGGGCAATGTTAGTCTCCGCCGGACCTATAACTACAGTACCTTTGTTTCTATTCGCATTCGCCGCAAGCCGATGCAGTTTTGTAACATTGGGAATGATGCAGTACATCAGCCCGACGCTGGGTCTACTAATTGGGTGGCTCATTTATTTGGAACCAATGCCGCTGATAAAATGGATTGCTTTTGGTTGCGTCTGGCTCTCGTTGGCGATTTATACTTTCGATCTAATGCGACGCTCTCGAATTCGTCGCAAGAAGGCTCGATTTGACGCGAACGAAGAGTTTAGCGACGAGTTGGTAGAGCAGCGAAACAGACTTGCTTTGGAACAGAGCACTAGCTGAAATCTGCGTTTTTCAATACTCAAGTGAAATTCGTCTAACGCATCAGCCCAGGAGTACGTCAGAGCACATCGTCGACCTTTGCGAAGATCATTCTACCGCTTTGAGTTTGCAAATTACTGGTGACCACGACGCCGGATGTCCGACCTATCCGATCACGACCGCCTTCGACGACAACCATTGTGCCGTCGTCAAGATAGCCGACGCCCTGCTCGTTACCTTCACCAGATTTAACGATTCGGATTTGAAATGCCTCGCCGGGCAAGAATTGCGGTCGCAAAGCGTTAGCAATTTCATTCAAGTTGACGACTTCAACGTTGTGTACCTTAGCAACCTTGTTCAAGTTAAAATCGCCGGTGACCAATTTGCCATTCAGATGCTTCGCAAGGGCGACGAGCTTCATATCCACCGGCAAGCCGGCCCACTCACTTAGCTCTCGTTCGTACACTACGAATTCGAGCTTTTCATGATTTTGAAGCGTATTTAGGATGTCGAGCCCACGTCGCCCGCGCGTTCGACGCATTTTGTCATTGCTGTCCGCGATCGTTTGAAGTTCTTGCAGGACAAATTGCGGCATAATAATTTGGCTATCAAGGATCGATGTGTCGGCTAAATTGGCCAGCCGGCCGTCGATAATACTGCTGGTGTCGAGTATCAGCGGGTGAGTCCCTTTTATCTCACGCACAAATTCAACGTAAGGAATGACGAAGCGGAAATCGTCTTTGGTCTGTAGGAGCAGAGAAATACACACGTAGCACAGCACGACGGCCAACATCAACGAAAAAGCCGCAGATCCTGGCAAATAACTGACGATTGGGGTCAATGCAACCCACAAAAGATTCGTCATGAATAAGCCGACAAGCAGTCCGAAATAGACGGCCGAGATGATCTCGATCCGCTTTTTCTCAAATAACATGTCAACTGCGATCACGCCAGCGGCGACCAACAGGCAACCGCTCAGCATGAAGTACGGCATGTAGTTCGGGCTGCCATCTGTGGTCGAACGAACGAAAATCGTCCCTACGCCAATAATGATTAGCACAAACGTCAGACGTAGCACCAGCATGGCAACAGGCTCGCTTTTCTTAAGCGGCGTCCGTTTCGATTTGAGTGCTTCGATGATATTCATGATGATAAATTTCGAGACATCGAATCGGCTTAGCTATTCACCACAATTTTGGGATCTCCGCAATCAGAAACTGCATCCACGTCTTATTCTGATCTTTATGACGCCAAATATACATGGCAATTAATAAAAAATGGAAGCGGATCTATTCCCGCTTCCAATCTAATTCGATTGCGCCGATTTTTCGGCTCACCATCCACTTCGTACAAGCTCAAAGTGGACGTTGTTATTGTCTCATTTCGCCGTCGGTACGTCTAATTTGGGGCCTTCAGCAGTCCGAATCAGCTCTTCGACGCGACCTTGGCTCTGATTGCCGCTAAGTGAAAAACGCTTCCAGCCAGATGCGGTTTGTTTGAAGGCAACCAATTGCGGTAACGTGCTGCCGCTCATTACTTGTTTTGCCAGTTCTGGCTGGTCGTCTTTGTCGACTTGTGTCAGAACAACGCAATCCAATTTTCCAGATTCCTGCATCGGTTCGAGCGTACCGGATTTCAAAGACTTGCAGGCAACGCACCATTCGGCACCGACAACAACCAACAAAATCTTCTCTTCTTTTTGGGCTTTTTGATAAGCCGCCTCATAGCTCAGCTTTTCAACGTGCGAAGAATGCACAACAGTCATTAGAAACAAGCTAACTAATCGCAACATGCGAAGAAGTCCTTCCGTCTGAAAGTATAAAAACAAGTAAGTCCGTACCAACGGTACCGGGCGTCGAGTAGTTCAAAGACCAAAGTCATAGAACTCTTGACACAAGGCAAACCAAAATCAAAGCCATCCGGGACGTGAAGGATAAATCAATAGTCTGCAAATTGGCAGAATGGGTGGTTTGGGTGGCTTTCGAGGTTTGTGAAAACTGGACAGAGTATAGGTTAGTTCCCCGTTCCTGCAAGAGATGCCAACGCTTGGTGAGTTTTCCAGGCGTCCGACCCCTCAAATAACTTGGAAAACGTCAGAAATGGTCACAAATCATTTGCATCTCCCATCCGAACTTCGTTGGTGCAAAACGCAGATCAGTTCGGTCTCTGCAACGCCAATGGATACAAGGTCGCAGCCCTACGTGAGCAGTTCGAAGCAAGCTTCGTCGGTTCTGATTTGCCAGGATTTTGAGGCCATTTTCATTCCCAACCGCGATTTTGTAGGTTTTGATGAGCAAAAATCTTCGTCTTCCGAAAATGAAAAAGCGGTCAAACTCGCTTTCCTCGGAGAATGGTGGCAAGGCATCGCCGGGCGTTCCATTTTGAAGCTATTGCCGAATGAGCAGGTTTTTTACTGGTTCGAAAGCTATATTGCCGTGAGTTTCATAAAAGCCAAATCGGGCAATCGGGAGATCGCAATCGATTCGTCTTGCTCAAAATCGATACCGGCATTGGCTCTTTTAGTCAGCAACGATTCGGAACACCGTCGAAGCTTTATGGCTGCTGTCGGGAACTTTTTTGGTGACAATTCCGACGGATGGAATGCGGTCGCAATAGAAAACAGCGGCAGACTGCCCGAAATCGAACCCACGTTGATCGTGGTCGATTTGGATTTCCTAAACGCGAGTTCGGATATCTTGCGGTGTTTTGTTAGGAACTTGCATACCGCCTACCCGCAAGCAATCGTGTTTTTGGCGAGCAATTTTCCTCGTTGGGACGAAGTTGGATGCGCTCTAACGGAGCCAAATACAAACATCTGCGGAAAGCCGTATAACGTCGCCGCTTTGCTTCAAGTCGCCCGAATTTTTTCCTCGGCTGCACTCCCGCGAAGGTAGATCGGCAACAAGTTATCGGGTGCATTTTGCACTTCGGACTCCAATGTTCGGCCGATGATAGGGAGCATGGAACGAGCTGACGGTCGGACCGTACAGTGTGAAATATCGCTGCCCCAGAGTTCGTTCGGAAAAAAAGTTTTCGGCTCTGGCCCGACCAAAAACACTTGCTTTCCAATGGCTTTAGCCGGAAAATGCGATCCAATCTCGGTGACCAATACACGCTGATCAACCGCAGTTCGCCGAACTACCTGCGATGCCATGGAAAATTGAAAAAGACCGAAAAAGGCTTCACTTCGGAATGCATTGATGGCAGTAGCGATTATCACGTCAGACTGGTTGGGATCGAACCATTTAGACGGATTTGTAGAGCGAGCGAAATCGCTGAAAGTTTGTGCGATTAGTTCGAGTGAGCTAATGCCGATCATTGGTGTGTCGTTCGCAAACGCCATTGCCCGACTTAAAGCAAGGCCGACTCGCAAGCCAGTGAACGAACCAGGACCTTGTACAACGGCAATCAAGTCGAGGTCGGATGACCGAACGGAGTTTCTAGAGAGCAGCGATGCGATTGCCGGCGCAATCGATTTGGCTGAGCCGAAATCGGTCGGGAGTTCGAAGTCGTCGACTTTATCGCCAATTTTTAAAGCAACTGAGCCATGAAATCCGCTGGTTTCGATGCACAAGATCGTTCCTTGAATTGTTTTGTGAACCTGAGAGGTCTTGGGCATTTCCAATTGAATTATGGCTCCTATAAGCATGCGGTGATTGCGTTCTGGAAGATCCGCACATTCTATCGGCACTCCCCAATCGCTATCGAACGAATATGATCAAGCGACCGGGCTGGCCGCTTGCGGCAGTTTCAATATCGATTTTCTAAAGCACAGGCTCGTGACTTCAGAGCTACATTTAGGTCCTTTGCGGACAACAGGCCATCCAGGATAATCGACTATGAACATCATACATGGCACCGCGGCGGACAAAAATCACTACAATTTCGGTACTTTCGGGTTTTAGTAGAGCATAAAATTTCGATGACTCATGCGTGCTTGTGCCTATTTCAAGTGTAAAGATAGAATGAGCGATTCTTTCAACAGGAGTTTGCAACAGTGCGGCTAGCGTTAATCAGCGACATCCATGGGAATCTTGAAGCACTCAATGCAGTGTTTGCTGATATCGAATCGCAGTCGATTGATGAAGTAATTTGTCTGGGCGATATCGTTGGCTACGGCCCAAATCCTTGTGAATGCCTGGATTTGATTATGAAGAAAGCACGCTTTTCAATTCTAGGCAACCACGATCAAGCCGCTCTTTTCGATCCAGAAGGCTTCAATCCTGTTGCATTGAGAGCGATCTACTGGACCCGCGATCGGCTCGATGATACGTCCGGCGGTCGTCAATCTGTTGCCAACAAACGCTGGGATTTCATCAGCGAGCTTCAAAAACAGGTTGTCGAAGGTACCTACCTGTTCTTGCATGGGTCACCTCGAGATCCGACAAACGAGTACGTATTTCCCGAAACCATTTACGACGAACCGAAAATGCGGAGCATGTTTGATCGAGTGAAGCAGTTTTGTTTTCAAGGTCATACTCATATGCCAGGGGTTTTTACTGAGGATTTGGAGTTTATTGAACCCGATCAGTGCGATTTTGAATTCGCACTTGCACGTGAGAAATTGATGATCAACGTCGGCAGTGTCGGGCAACCGCGGGACGAGAATCCCAAGAGCTGTTACGTGATTCTCGATAAGGACCTTCAAAGAATTTTTTACCGGCGGGTTGAGTATGATTTTGAAAAAACGATAGAAAAGATTTACGCTATTCCGGACCTGGAAAATGTCTTGGGAGATCGTTTACGAACTGGACGCTAGGGCTCCAACGTTCGTTTTCGCGTTTAAAACCGATTGAATCGAAAAAATTGGAGTCTTTAAATTCACGGATTCGAAGAGTTGCAAACTGCGTAAACGTTGCAGTCGCATATGCCGAGCATTTTTGACGATCGTTCAAAATTGCCCTGGAATCCTAGTTGCTAGCTGACCCTGATTAAAAACTCCCCTTCCTCCGTTTTCCGTATATCCTCCTAATCATGTTACCGCTAATCTTCCTCTACTGAGCTCTGTTCAAATGCGAATCGCTATTATCAGCGACATACACGGTAACTTGACAGCCTTGCAAGCAGTGCTGCAAGACATCGCTTCGCGCCAATGTGACAAGGTTTATTGTCTCGGCGATGTCATCGGTTACGGTCCTAATCCCAATGAATGCCTTGATCTCGTCAGAACGCTTGACGCTTGTGTATTGGGCAATCATGACTACGGTGCTTTAATTGATCCAGAGGGTTTTAGCAGCGCTGCCGAGCAAGCGATTTTTTGGACACGAAATGTGATCGAAAATGTTGGCACTAAAAAGCAAATTAAAGACCGACTTCAATATCTTTTAGAGCTGCCGCGTTTTATCAAAGAAGATCAGGCTACTTATGTTCATGGTTCAATTCGCAATCCGCTGAACGAATATGTTTTTCCAGAGGATGTTCACAATCGAAGGAAGATGGAAAAACTTTTTTCGATGATTTCGCAAACTTGCTTTCAGGGACACACGCATGTGCCCGGCATTTTCTCAAGTGAAATGGAGTTTTTGCCTGCTTCGGAATTGGGCGGCGGAACCAAACTGAGCGATCAAGATAAATATATGATCAACGTGGGAAGCGTTGGTCAGCCTCGCGATGGCGATTGGCGAAGCTGTTATGTCGTTTATGATCATCCAACGAT
>JBGSKY010000054.1:0-1766 GCA_041740995.1 Pirellulaceae bacterium | reverse complement strand
TGTACTTCGAGCGTTCCCAGGGGCAAATTTTCGGTTTGCCTTTCGGTACGATCCGGCAAGCAAACTAGCGATTGAATCGGATATGCAGATTCTGAGGCGAGCGAACGGCCACTGCAAAATGGCCAAAATAGCTTTTTGTGTCGGTCGAGCTCCGCAACGGTTGACCTTGCACTCAGTCGGCTCGTCGTGTTAAAGCTTCATGAGCCATTTTTAGGAAGAAAACTGCTGTAAACCAGCGGTTCCTGTTGCGGAACGCCCATGCAAAATTTTGCCATGCTTACGAAAATTCTCGAACTGACTTTACCCAGCTACCGACTACGTCGTCGCACACGTGAATTAAAGTACCGGTTTTGGCAATCGACTGAAGCCGCGTCGATCTATGCCGATAATGTCTCGACCATGAGTCCAGGTATGCAAACGGAGCTTCACATTGCTCAGGCAATCTGCCGAGGACGCGTGCTGGATTTGGGTGCCGGAACAGGAAGATTTTCGCGTAAACTAGCTGAGGCAGGTCTCGACGTTACGGCGGCCGACATCAGTGACGCGATGCTGCAGCAAGGACTTCGCGAGTCTGCGGCACCGTACCAATGCGTCGTAGCCGACGCGCTGAATTTGGAATTTCCCGATGAATGTTTCGATTCAGTGATCTCATTCTGGTTACTGGTTCACTTTGCAGAATGGGATCGCATCCTGCACGAAATGATTCGAGTGGCGCGACCGGGCGCGTTGATCGCATTCGAGATCTCCAACGCGGCCCATCGTGAAGCGAGCCAAGCGATTGATCCGGCCACTGCCGCTAAGTTCGAAAAAATCAACAGCCATGAAACTTGGCTGCATGAACAAGAAGTTCGATCGGTCCTTCAAAAGGAGGGCTGCTCGCTGGTATTCACAAGAACTTATGATGTTCTTAACTCGAATTTTCTAGCGATGCAACGACTGGGGAATCACTACGAAGATTGGCGAGGCAAGATCAACGCCCTTGTAAGCAATGATCCAAGTTGTCGTGATTGTTGGCATCACTTTGAGGCCAATGAACTTCAGTCGCTTGATCCATCGCTTGGACGCAAACGAATTTTCGTAGCCCAGAAATCCGCAGAACCAACAATTGAATTTTCGGAAATTGTTCCTGTAAGTTCACCTGGAAATGCAGAGTTTAAGCTTGCGATGAACATGTTCGTGGATGTGTTTCGCGACCGGAAAGCCGTCGCCTAGAGTCACTCTGACGGGCTTTTTGCACACCGACTTAAAGCTATTTGTGTTGACGCCCCAAGTTGGGAAACCCGACAAGAAACGGGGAAGCAGTCGCTGTTTTGATTTTCGCCGGACAAAGGAAATGCATCGTGATTCATAGTATTAAGTCTTGGAAACGACGCAGACGAGCGGCGCGGCAAGAACGCAAATTGGCCGACCCAAGTGCCTATCCGGCGGATCTGAGTCGTGACGCGGTCGAAACGATTGTCAAAGTACGCCAGTACACGATGACGTCGACTGAACGGCTCAACGGGCTCTGCGAGGCGGTTCGCTACATCGCTAAAGCCGGCATTGAGGGTGATATTGTCGAATGTGGTGTGTGGCGAGGTGGCAGCATGATGGCGATCGCTGAAATGCTGTCCAAACACGGGGACACCGACCGAGAGCTGCATCTGTTCGATACGTTTGAGGGCATGAGCGAACCCACCGACGCAGACGTTTCAGTCGACGGCATGACGGCGGAAAAACAGCTTGCCAGCGAAGACAAAAACGATGCCGCATCGGTATGGTGCGTC
>JBGSKY010000053.1:0-3539 GCA_041740995.1 Pirellulaceae bacterium | reverse complement strand
GGGTGAGTACATCGTAGATTCGACCTGGCTCACTTACCGACAAATAAGCATCTGGATTGGTTTGCCATTCTTCGAGATCAAAAGGTCGAGCAGAATGCATCGGGCTGAGCCGCTCGGGATTTGTTTTGTTAGTGATCGCCTCAATGACGGAATCGACCTGTGCGTTTTCACCTCGAACCATCTCACGCATGAAAGGATCAACATCAATCTCTGGTTTGACTTCAAACTCTTTTAGCAGATCGGACGTGCGATCATCGCCAAGTCTCGAAGAGTAACGCGCCTTGACACTCAAATCTGATTGAGGCCGCTCAACGTCACCCATCAACACACGTCGTTTCTGCTGGCCGTCAAGATTGAATTCGGTCGATGCTGTAATAGGCGATTGAAAGGCAACATAGACACCAACGCCCACGATTGGCAATGCAAGTAGAGCCGCAAGTACAAAAGGAGAGGAAAGGCGAACGTTCATGGCACGGACCCCGCATAAACTTTCTTTGCGCTTGAGCTAGTGTAAAGAGTCGCAGTGGATTTCGTTGTATTGGACACATTGGTAGCAAGCGTTGCTGACTTCCTTTGATTGCCCGCACCGGCGTATGTTTCTCGCAGGACAGGAAGCCCCATAGTCAACCGCACACGGTTCACTTCGGCTGGCTGTAAGTGGTAAACCAACATCGAATTACCTATTTCATCGATCGGTTTAAACTGCTTGAAGTACTCCAAAGATGAATCGTGATGAAGAACTAGCTTGCCGTCGCCACCGGGAACGGGCATGGGATGCCCGATGACATAGTTCTTTGAGATGATGTACCAGCCCGGCATCGGACCATAGCTGCGAAGGGCAAATGCACTGGGAGTGCTGCCAACTGGTGGACTAAATGGTGGCACTTTAAACTCAATGCCAAGTGCTACCGGCGAATAGGCTCCAAAGTAAGCCAAATGCAAATCTTCTTTTGCGTCAGGATGTTGCTCCAACCACGCTTCCACAAAATGCAGGTCTTGTCCCCAATCCACATTGCAATCGGCAAACCATTCGTGGCCACGCGATGGACCTCCCGCTAAGGCATTGAAGTAGCTCAACCAATGTGGGCCGTTCCACATGCTGCTGATAGTAAAGCCAAGCAAGAAAACGGCTGTCATTCCTTTGGCTGCCTTCGCTTGCCAAGCATTTTGGCTCGCGAAAAAAATCGCCACACTGCCGCCGAAAATGGCCAGGACCGGGAGCATGGGCAAGGCATATCGCAAGTAGCGACTTACCTCAGTACTCCAACTTACCAGCAACAATGCTGAAATCGCCGGTGCAGCAACACACACAAACATTTCAACATTCCAGCCACTGCGCTTCGTCGTCAAAAGCAGAATTGCGGTCGTTAACAAAAGCAGAAGAAAAGGTAGCGGCGTCTTGAGTACGATTCCAACCAGATAAAAATACCACCAACCACCCTGTTGCCACTGACCGGCGAAATAGCTTTGCCACTGCGAAACATAGTTACCAAACTCAAAGTCCAGCCGCTGAATATCGATGCCTTGCACATAACGAGCCGGAAGCGGGACAGGAACGAAACCGAGCAGCGAGCTTTCGAAACGATTGCCGGATAACTTGTTATGCTCTGGTCCGAACTGCGAAGCCACCGCTTTCGATTCGGTTACGCCATCAGTCGCTGGCGGGCAGTCAAGACAAGGCTCCGATCGCTCAGCGTTTTTTACTACCGAACTTTCCGATAGTGTGATTGCTTCACTTACGGCGCTACTGGTCAAACCGCTTGGGTTACGAGCAAGTTGCGCCGCGTAGGAGTTACCGGTCAAAAGCTCGCTTCGAAAAGCAAAGTCTTTCAAACGTACAAACGAACCATTGAACCCATAAAACGCATTAACCAATAGAAACGCTACGGCACAAGCCGCAACACCCAACAACACGCGCTTTGCCGCTACCCTTGATTGCCCAACTGATGCCGAATCGGTTTCGACCGAAATTGCATGCTCTGATCGGTCAGAGTGACGGACGCTCCTTCGTTGGTAAATCCAATTTGCGAAGATAAGAGCAACGAATGCCAACAAGTAAATAGCTGGCAGAATGAGCCAAATGCTTTTGCATAACATCGCAATCGCTGTGGCAGCCGCCAGCAATGCGGCTGAACCAGCCGTCGGCTTGATGTAGAAGCCCCAGAACAACCATCCGGCGGCAAGTCCCGACACGGCAGTTGCCAGATCAGGTGTAATCACGCTTCCGAAGGCCAGCGAATCAGGCGAGAAGGCCCAAAGGGCCGCGGCAATCAGCCCCGCAGTGGTCGATTTGCAGAGCTGTGATGCGATTAACCAACAGAGCAGTGTTCCGATGAGTGCAATAGGGAGTACGGCCAGTCTAGCCACGAAGAACATCCATCGCGATTGTGGCCCATTATCTTCGATCATCGCTCGACCAATCGCAACTTCCGACCGGTCAGCGGGATTCTCTGAATAGAGCGACCAATCGATTGTTGGTTCGAAAAAGATTGCCACCGGTACAGCGGCAATGGTTCGAACCAAGGGAGGATTCACGCTGTACAGATCGAAACGCCCATCTCGCAAATGAGACAAGCCAGCGACAAGATAACCAGGCTCATCCCAGGTGGGCGAATGAACATAAGCCGACCAAGTGAGCAACGATGCCTGCACGAATAACAGCATCGCAAGCAATGACTTGCTTGATCCAAGACCTTCGGCAGCAGATCGGTCCGACATTTCACGGCTCACTGAGAACGAAGAGAGTGTTGTTGAAGACAACCTAAACTATCGCGTACGCGCTCTTCAAGTGCATTGAAGATATGCTTCGCAATTCACAAAGGCAAGTGAATCGAAAACGTTTTTCGAAACTTTGACCATGATTTCTTTTGTGTTAATTTTTGATGTTTTGGCAATGACGCCTAGTTGCAAAACAGTTTGTCCTGCCTATTCGATCGTGGAGAATTTCAAGCTAGATTGAGTTATAGACTCGTCACAACTTTTGCATTGACTAGCCATTGTGAACTTTCACAAAACACCGAGAGCCATGATTGCAGATTCAAATATATACTTTGCGAAATTTCACGGACGGTTTTGAAAAACAAACGCTCGATAGAAGTTCAATTTGAATACCAGCAGAACAAACAATTACACCGGAGCGAAGAAGTTTCATGATTGAGTCGATGGAAAACCTCTCGGAACGTTTCTTTGATATGGTTCCTATCAGTCTCTGCCGGCAACAAGCGATCTGCATAACCAGCGACAGTTCAGGTCCATTGCAATTGGCAATTTGCGAGGAGACAAGACCATTCGTGGTCGATACGATTGGTCGATTGCTAGGTAGTCCGTTACAAACCTATGTGATGGACAGACCTGAGTTAGAGCGACTGATTGACACTTCATTCGAACGATATCGCAATTCACAAAGGCAAGTGAATCGAAAACGATTTGCGAAACTTTGACCAAGATTTATTTTGTGTTAATTTTTGGTGTTTTCGCAATGACGCTAGTTGCAAAACAGATTGTCCTGCATATTCGATCGTGGAGAATTTCAAGCTAGA
>JBGSKY010000052.1:0-2202 GCA_041740995.1 Pirellulaceae bacterium | reverse complement strand
CGGAGCCGATGAATTCTTGGTAAGCCCCTTTGACCCACTTACATTGGAAAAAAAAGTGGAAACTCTCGTGGGTTCTTCGCAAGTTCTTAGATCCTGACCAATTGAGCATCGGTAAGATATGGCACGTTTAGGCGACATCCTTGTTAAGCACGGTTGGATCACTGAAGGTCAGGTCCAAAGCGCTATTTCCACGCAAGGTTCGGAACGCGGTCTGCTCGGTACGATCCTTGTTCGACGGGGTTTGATCACCAGTGATCAACTTGGCCAAGCATTAGCTGAGCAGTATGGCGTACCGTTTATGGAAGTGGTACCCGAGGGCATCAATCCTCAAGTAGTGCGATTACTTCCTGAAGATTTAGCGCGTCATCATAAAGTTGTACCTGTTGGCGTTATTAAACGGACCCTGCAATTAGCGATGGTGGCTCCCGATGATATCGATGTCATCTCGGAAACGGAATTGATCACAGGTTACAAGGTAGTTCCCTTGGTAGCGTTGCAAAATGCTATTGAAGGAGCGTTAGATCGCGGCTTTGACGACCGCGTGGTGGCTCGACAAACAATTGTCGATATGAAAATGGCGGATTTGGCTGCTGCCGAAAGTATGGTCGGCCAAGAACTCGCGGCCGAAGTCACTATTGACGAGGATCAAACTCCCGTCGTGCGACTCGTACGTGCAATTCTCATGGGCGCCATCAATGCTGGCTCGAGCGACATTCACCTCGAACCTCATCATCCCGAAATGCGGGTACGCTACCGAGTCGACGGTCAATTACAGGCGGTAATGACAATTCCCCGTCACATTGAAGAATCGGTTGTTGCTCGCATCAAAGTTATGGCAGACATGGACACCACAGAAAACCGCCGGCCCCAAGATGGCCAACTCACGGTCAGTGAAGTTACCGGACGGGTAAATTTTAGAGTAAGTACGATTCCCACGGTTGGTGGCGAAAAGGTTGTAATGCGTTTGCTTGATGAAGGCAGTCGCATTTTTCAGCTAGATCAATTGGGGCTCTGCGATCGCGATTTAAAGAAGATTCAAGGCCTCATAGATAAGCCTCACGGAATGATCGTCGTGACGGGGCCAACAGGCTCGGGAAAGAGCACGACCATGTACGCGTTGCTCTCAAAGTTGAACGCGGTTAGCCGAAACATAGTGACGGTGGAAGATCCTGTGGAATATCGACTGCCCGGTATCAACCAAGTAGCTTCGGATAATGAGCACGGCTTAGGTTTCGCGAACGCTTTGAAATATATCATGCGGCAAGATCCTGACGTAATCATGCTCGGCGAAATTCGCGATCACGAAACAGCCACCACTGCCGTGCAAGCGGCTCTGACAGGGCATTTGCTGATTAGCACGCTGCACACCAACGACGCAATTGGAGCCGTTGCTCGACTTAACGATCTGGGGATTGATAGTTTCAAAACGGGTGGGGCATTGTTGGGTTCAATCGCACAACGCTTATTGCGATCAATATGTAACTATTGTAAGGAACCTGTCACGCCGAATGAACATTTTCTTTCTGCCTTGCGGCACAATATGAAAATCCCAGCTGATACCGTGTACTTTGCGGGCCGTGGTTGTAAGAAGTGTCTTGGTACCGGCTATGCGGGTCGTATACCTATATACGAGATCATGTCGGTCACGCCAGCATTAGCGATGGCGATCGAAAAAGGTTTGCCAACCTCAAAGCTACGCGAAATCGCTTTGCAAGAAGGCTTGGTGGAATTAGCCACGGCTGGCCTGGAGCAGGTCATTGCTGGCAGAACGACTGTAGAAGAGGTCTTCTTCAAAATCTCGAACTGAGCGAGTTGTCTCGATGTCACGTCACAAGCAAGTTGCTATCGGTGCTACCTTTACGGGACAAGCGCGGCCGAAGTTTGAATGGGGAAAGTGGTGGCAATCGATTTCAGGTGCTAGCAAAAAGTCAGAACGACTAAAGCCACACGAGCTCACGTTCATTTTGCGCACGCTTTCGACATTAGTGAGTAACGGTGTGTCGCTGCCAAAGGCCTTAGCAACTTTGGCGCGTGAACAAACACTTACCAAACACCGCCATCTGCTAGAATCGCTAAGACGCAAGGTTGAGTCAGGTGTTTCATTTAGTGCGGCTCTCAATCAATTCCCGCAAGTGTGTGACCCAATTACAGCTAGTCAAATACGACTCGGCGAGCGTTCGGGCACTGTAGCGGAAACTCTGC
>JBGSKY010000051.1:0-2006 GCA_041740995.1 Pirellulaceae bacterium | reverse complement strand
TTGCGAACCGTCCACCACAACCCTCCGAAGAAAAACGCACCCAGGGCCAAGCCTGCGACAAGCGGTACTCCGGTGTTAAATAGTTCATTCATTTTCGTCGTACTTTTCTATGTGTATCGCTTGGTCACTTGATTCGTGCGCTTGTTGTTGGACTGATTTGAACAGTAGCGAACGGAGGAAACGGAGCTTTGGTGTACATGTTTTTTGTGTTTGTTTACAGACATCAAATCTCTATTAACTCTATTTCCTTCTGTTCAATTCTTACCCTCAATAACTAGCGACAAGTGGTACTCCAGAATCAAAAGTTCATACATTTCCATCTTCCTTTTCTTCGTGCATTGCTTTGTCTTCTTTGGAAACCCACATCCATGCATTGAAACAGCCGATCAGCAAACCGGCCACTAACAACATCAGTGTCCACGACTGACCACGCGGAAACCGATGGTCAAGCCACATGCCAAAGGCCGCTCCGGCAAGCGTCGGCACCACGACCGACCAACCGACCAGGCCCATCATGCCAAGCCCAAACCAAACGCCGGTGTCGTGATGCCGCATCGCTTTCATTTTTCGCTTCGCTTTTGTTTCCACTTGGCGGGCAAACTTGGACGAGTGACTCGATTCGCGATCCGATTGCATTTCATTGGGTTCGGGTCGTTCATTCATGTTGCAACTGCGCGATCCGACGAACAAAATCGCTTTCCATTCTCGCCAGTACGGCGTGAACGTTTTGCTCTTGCTCATTCAACGTCAGGAATTCTCGCTGAACCGCTTTACGCAGTTCGCTTAAGTCCACTCCCTCGATTGCATTGCGCACCGATACCAGCACGTCCATTCCGGTTTTCACCATCGCGCCCTCATCGACGGCCACAAATGATTCGCCCGCTTCTTCTGTTTCGTAGACAAGAATCCCGGGCGTGATCGCGGCCACGCAGTCGAGTCGGTGCGGCAATAGTCCAAAGCAACCAGACTGAGTTTCTACAACCACTCGCAGTACATCGGTGCGCTCGACGAGCACTTGAGACGGCAACATGATTCTAAGCGTCATGCGTGCTGGGGTATTCATGGTTAAGGTTCATTCGAGAATTAGTCTGATTATCAGCCGCAACGCGTTAGCGTCCGGTTACCACGACGCATGAACCGGGTGCTAACGCACAGCGGCTGACGAGCAATCAGGTAACTAATTTACGGACAAGACCTTTGACTCCTTTTCCATAAAAGGTTTCTAAGTGCTGGGTTTCGATTCGCTGGGCATTTTCGCTTCGTCGATCTTGCCGATCATGTAGAGAGCCTTTTCCGGATAATCTTTGAACTCATCGCTCAGAATCCGCCGGCACCCGTCCAGTGAATCTTCCAAGCTGACCGACTTGCCTTTCAAGCCAGTAAACTGTTCGGTCGTGAAAAACGGCTGAGTCAAAAATCGTTCCAACCGACGCGCGCGCGCGACAATGTTTCGATCGTCTGGCGATAGTTGTTCAAGCCCCAGCATCGCGATGATGTCTTTCAAGTCGTCGTATTGGGCAAGCGTGCTGCGAATCTCTTGAGCCAATTCATAGTGCTGTTTGCCAACGATGCCGGGCGTCGCCATTTTTGAATTCGATTGCAGGGGATCGATCGCTGGAAACAAACCTTCGCTCGCTCGTTTGCGCGACAGAACAATCGAAGCCGACAGGTGCGAAAACGTATGAACGGCGGCGGGGTCGGTAAAGTCGTCGGCTGGGACGTATACCGCTTGAATCGACGTGATCGCGCCCGAGTCCGTGTTGGCGATCCGCTCTTCTAAACCGGAGAGCTCGGTTCCCATCGTCGGTTGATAACCCAAACGTGACGGCATTTGCCCCATCAAACCAGAGACCTCCATGCCAGCCTGGATGAAGCGAAAGATGTTGTCGATCAACAACAACACGTCGCGGTGTTCATCGTCACGGAAGTACTCGGCCATTGTCAATGCTGCATGGCCAACACGAAACCGGCTGCCCGGCGGTTCGTTCATCTGGCCGAAAATCATC
>JBGSKY010000050.1:0-43681 GCA_041740995.1 Pirellulaceae bacterium | reverse complement strand
TTCCGATGACTCGAAGGACTGAACGAAAGAAATCAGTTAGGCCGAACGATAATATACGACAATTGTGTCGTCAATTGCTTTTCGTGATTTTTACGTCATCTTCTAAAGTTTTTTAAGAATTTGCGAAAATATTGTCGTGATTTGCGATTCACGATTCCGCCGAACATGCGGATTTGCTATGCTTAGAAATTCGGTTAGATTTTTTCGATGCTTTGACCGTCCCGAGGAACCGCTGGCAGACGTGTGTTTCGCGGACGTGTGTTTTTATGCATCGATCTTGTTTTGGAATTGAACCGATAAACGCATTCTTAGGCGGAAGCGACATGTCAAAGACTCAATCCACTGCGCGACAAAAAACCGCCACCAAACGGGTCGGCAAGTTGACGACGGCAATCACAACCAAGTCATCAACGCGGGCTTCGGTTCTCGTCGAGCAGACGCAGGGGTGGACGTTCCTGACAAACCATTCACACGTCTTGATACTCTTGGCTCAGGATCAATCAGTCGTCCTGCGCGAGGTGGCCAATCGAATCGGAATCACCGAACGAGCTGTTCAGCGGATCATTGCCGACTTAGAAACGGGCGGATTTATTGAGCGAGAGAAGATCGGCCGGCAGAACCACTACAAAATTTTGATCAAGAAGCCGCTGCGACATCCAATTGAGTCCCACCGTACAATCGGCGATTTGATCGAATTAATTTGCGAACAATAAGCCAGGATCAATCGGAGCGGAGTCAGCGACCACTGCCGAGTTAACATCTGAAGCGCAGCGTTAACGAAAGTCGCACTATCAGTAGCAAACGCTTGGATATGCAAACGGCCTGCAAGATAGCAGTCAGAAATTTTGCTAATTACCGTGGCGATATTGGACCAGAACCCAAAGATCGGCTTCTAGAGTGCATTTACAGCCCGCATAACACGGAAACTGAGGCCACTTTGATTTAAAATCGTTACCGATTGAGTCCGTGGGGGCTTGGGAATTCGGGCTGCTTTGGGTAAGTTCATGCGGTACGGTGTTCCCTCAATTTGCAACGCAAAACTAAAACAACAACCCAATAAGGACGCTTCTATGTCTCGAACCGGCGTAATTACCTTCAAAGGCAATCCGATGACCCTGTTAGGCAATGAGGTCACCACCGGTCAAATGGCGCCTGACTTCAAGATCCATTTTTTCCAAGACGGATTAAAGACGATTACATTAGCCGACTTGAAGGGCAAACCGACAATTCTTAGCGTCGTTCCATCGCTCGATACCGGCGTTTGCCAATTGCAAACCAAACGGTTCAATCAAGAGCTGGGTGGAATGGGAGACAAAATCAATGCGGTGACTGTATCTCGCGATTTGCCGTTTGCCATGAATCGTTTCTGTGGCGCTGAAGATATCAAAAATGTGAAGGTTGGTTCGGACTACCAAAGTGGGGCGTTTGGCGAAAGCTGGGGGCTGACGATCGACGAGCTGAAGCTGCTTGCTCGTGCTGTGTATGTCCTCGATTCCGACGGGAAAGTTGTTTACGCGGAGGTGGTTCCTGAAGTGACCCACGAGCCCAATTATTCCGCTGCTATGGACGCGTTGAAAACGTTGGTTTAACCGACGTTTCTCTCACCAAAATTGGACCATGCGGCTCTTTGCTGATCCGCGTTGAAGGCTCGGGTTCGATTATTGCCTCCGCCGCTTTGCGACAAACTGACTGTCCGTCGGTCATAATTTTTCTAGAAAACCAATAGCGATAATAACGACTAGCCAATGGGATCGATGAAATTTCATATCCCTGGACTGGCCGAGTTGGATTCTCGACTGCTGACCACTGCTGCGGTCGTCGGAATTGAGGGCGTGCCGTGGGCTGGCAGGATCACTTCTGATGGTGACGAGCTGAGTATCTTACGCGCGATCGATGAATCGGGACGAGTTCAAATTGTCTGGCCAACGGTAACGCGCGGACCATTGATGTTGGGCACAGCGTCGCTGCGAGTCAACGATGAAGCCTACGTTTTGCCGTTAGAAATTGCACGCGGTTCAGTCGACCGTTTGGCGACTAGACTGTCGGAGTGGACCCGCTGGGGAATTCAACCGCCGGAAAATTTCTTTGAGCTTTTCGCCAACGCGAAACGATTTCTAGTCGACGCAATTGTTGCCAAAGAGAACCTCAGCGACGTTGCTTTGTCCGCTCAGCATTCGATCGAGTTTGCATTGGCCGCGTCGAGGATTCTCTGTCAAACATTTTCGCGGCAACTGTTGTCCAATCGAAACAAGAACGAAGGTCAATTGTCGACGTTGCAGGGTGCGCGCCTGCCAACGCATGAACACTGGAAATCGGTCGCGACGACGCTTAAGCCGATGATGAACACCGGCTGGGTTGATGCAAGTTGGCATGTGATTCGGCAAAGCTCCGGGCGTTTGAATCTGCAACAGATCGACGATCAAATCGAATGGTGTGCCAATGCGAGTTTGCGAGTCATAGCCGGTCCACTGGTCAGCTTGCAACCACACGCGATCCAGGATTGGTTCTTTGTGATGGACGATTTCCAAGCCATTGTCGACGAAGCGTGTCAGTACGCCGAACAAGTGGTCAGTCGTTTTCGCGGACGGGTTAATCTTTGGAATCTGGCCAGCGGTTTCAATTCGCTTAACGAGTTGAAATTGAACGAGGATCAGATAATGTTGTTGGCCGTCAGCTTGTTGGAGACCGTTCGTAAAGCTGATCCGATGACGCCGATCGTGTTTGGAATTGACATGCCGTTTGGCGAGTATCTGGGTGTGGACGAAAGCGGCATCAGCCCGCTTCACTTTGCCGATGCGTTGATCCGCGCTGACCTTGGACTAAACGGTTTGTTGCTTGAGATCAACTACGGAGTTTGGCCAGCCGGAACACCGATGCATGACGCATTGGATTTATCGAATTTGCTCGATCTGTGGTCAACGCTCGGTTTGCCTTTAGTGCTTTCAATGAGCGGCGAGACGAAGACGCGTTTGGCCGAAAAGGCTGCCAGTAAACTTGCCTCTGATGCACCGATCGACAGCAAACTTTCCGTCTCCAAATACGGTTCGATTCCGAGTTGGAAGTCATCCCCGCCGGCCTTCGATCCAGCGGCGCTAAAGGGCTTGGTGAAGCAGTCGGCCAGCTCTCAAATGTTTGAGATGGTCGCGTTGGCCCTCTCTAAGCCGTCGGTTCATGGCGTTTTTTGGAATCAGCCCGACGACCGAACGCCACCGAATTTCCCGTTCGCTTCGCTGGTTCAACCCGATGGCACAGCGACCGACTTGCTGACCGGAATGGCGAACCTAAAAAAACGCCATCTGACCTAAGTGCTCGTATGCCCTCTCAACCTGAACTTCGCGTAGGCTAGGACCTGTCCTGGCTAACACGAAACTGTCAGGACAGGTTATGACCTACGCTGGCCGTTGCCTCAGTGGGTCGGAAATCTGGGCGATGTCCTGCAATGAAGTTACGCTTCTGTTAAATTGACGACTGGCAGCAATTGAACTAATCCTGACGATGGACTAGTCCGCTGCAATTTCGATAACGTTGGATGCAGGAACAGGTGAATCGGATGGCTGGCTGGCGGGGTAAGAACGCAAAATCAGGCGCCTCGAAAAAGTCTGCCGCTACGCCCCAGCAAACGCGTTCAGGCTCGGTCAGCGACACGCATGTTGATGTTTCTACGACGCCCAAATCAAAGAAGGCCTCTTGGAAAAAAGGCGGTGCCGCGGTCGCGACAGGAAGCGGCAAGTACTGGGCTAGTGGAAAAGGTTCGGCGGCCCTTTTACCGAGCAATTTCGCGAAGCTTTTCACGATGCTCGTCTTGTTAGGCGGCTGTGTTTTGATGTTCGTCATTTATCTTTTGCGTCAGGATGCGCGCGTCCAGCTTGCGTCCATCGTAGCCTACGATTACTCGCACCCGTTGGCCCCTAATGGTTGGGCACTTGAGGATCAGCAACTCTTCAATGAAGTGCTGGCCGATCAAGACACCCTGACGCCCATCGCGCGAACGGAAAAGGTAAATGGCAAGTGGGAAGAGCTTCTCATCGATACGCTTCACAAATTGAAACGCGGCGGGCCCGGAGGCGGACTAATTTTCAGTCGTTACGGAACGGCGATCTTGCACCTGAGCGCTCACGGGGTACTCAACGGCAGCGGTGTTCCCTGTTTATTGTTCTCCGACTCTTCGCCAAGCGATGACCAAACTTGGGTCCCGCTGCAAACCATAATGACGATGGTAGGTAAGCATGCAACTGAGGCGAAACTTCGAATGCTGATCGTGATCGATACTGGAAAGCAACCCGAAGATCAACGGATGGGGATTTTGCAAAACGGTTTTATAGAAGAAGCGGTGCCGATCATTGAAGCGTTACGCTTTCCGAATCTCGCGGTGCAATTCTCGACGTCGCCAAACCAGATTGCTTGGACGGCCCCTGAGCTTGGTGGTTCCGTTTACGGCGTCGCGTTGGTCAAAGGTTTGTCGGGTTTGGCAGATAAAAACCGAAACGGTCGTATCACCGTCATCGAGCTGACGGACTATGTTGCCGATCAAACAACAAATTATGTTTGGAATACACGCGAACAACCGCAGCGTCCGCGGTTGGTTTGGTCTGATGGAGGAACGGCAAAGGATTTCGAACTAGTGTACGCCGCCAACTCGAAACCTTGGATTCCCAATACGCTCAACAACGTGACGATGCTCAAGCAAACCGAAGACGCTTGGCGATCGTTTGATGCTCGCCGACCGAGTATTGCGTCGGAGCATCCTTGGCAAGTTGCAAAAATTCTGTCGCATCTGACTCGTGCAACACAAATGGCGATGGCAGGCAAGGCTTATCAGGATGGAATGCGAAGCGAGCTTGGCGATGCGAATACCACGCTTAACTCCATTATTCCCAATCGCCCAAACGTGCGACTGGGCGGAGTTTCATTGCCGTATCTGATTCGCACTGGCGCCTTCAAACCAGAGATAGATGAGAAGCAACGAGTTGAATACGTACCGGCTAACGAACAGGCTTCGGCAGCCACGATCGATCAAACCAATGCTAAGGACCCTTCACCAAACGACGGTTCAAAACCGCAAATCGCGCCATCGAGTTCCAACAAATCAACGATTGTTGACCGCATTGGAAAACCACCACAGCCAGGCCCCGACGGCAAGTACTTGTTCGACGAAGCGGCACGCGAGTGGCTCTTTCGACCGACAACCCAAGAGGGGACCGCGATCGACTTGCCCGTTGCCAGTTCACGGTACGCGCGAGTGAACGTGGGCTTGCAGTGGATGTTGGAGGAAAACACCAAGTTCACCCGAGAGAATCTCGCAAATGTCATCAAGCTGATCGATCCAGCCTTCAAGAGCCAGGAGGTGTGCCACGAAGAATGTCTTTTGCAAAACATCGCGTCGCATCTCGAAACAACTCGGAATTGGCCGCTTCGACAAGAGACACCGTCGCGGATTTGGCACGGGTTGATGTTGGTCGTTCGTCAGTGCGATGAAGCTCTGGCAATCCTCGATGACCGCGTTAGCTTTACGCTTTCACAACGAGCTGGGAAGCTCGAAAATGAGCTTCACTTAGTGACAGATCAAATTTTTTCCGCCGATACGCCCGACAAGATCAACAATGTTACGGTTTCGTTGAAGCAACTGATGACCCAAGCTCAAGAGCTACTTCGCGATCGTGACCAGCTCGAAGAAGCTTGGCGGTTAAGCGATCGATTGGCGGATGCATTGCCACTATTGTTTGACTGGGAGGTCTTTCAGTCGACCGAACAATCCGAGTCGAACACGTTAGAACAAATCGGTGCACTGAAGTCGCTGCTTGGTCATTACAACAGCCTGCGCCGGACGTTGCAATCTGGCAGCGTGCCAAGCAGATCGGACTTGGATGAGCCAGCCGGATTGCTCAGTCGTCAAATTGATGGCTACGCGTCGGAACTGACGGAGTTGACCGCTCAGGGGACAGTCGATCAAGCGGCGACGTTCGGCCGTTTGTTGCGTTTACTGTCCTTGCGTCCGGTCGAATTAAATGCAGAAAAAATCGTTAAATCACAACAAGACGTCGAAGACCGCTTGATCACGATGAATCGGCGTGCGCAAGACACGGACGTTTTCGCATCGCTATTTGAGCAGAGTGTTAAGAACCCAATCGATCTGACCAACCGTGTGACAAGCGACGACGTTTGGTATCGTCGAATCGACTTGCATGCGGCCATTATGGATGCGTCAAGTGATTTTTCTAAAACACCGACGAAGATTGCTGTTCCGACGAGCGAAGGGAAGACGGTCCGCGGTTTTGCGGCAATTTACGGAAAGGTTTTAAGACAATTCTGTAACGAGACCGTTCAAGAAGTTTTGCGGCTACAACAAGAGTGTATCAGCGGCTTGCAAGCGATTGATCCTGCACTATTGGTCGAAACGCGTGAGCAACTATTTGAAACTGCCAAGGCGTCGCGATTGCAATCCAACTCGATTTTACCTGACACCCTTGGTGCTTCAATTTCGCCAGCTCAAACAGCAATCAAGCTCTCGCGTCAGAACAACTTTTTGTGGCAAGCGTCGCGACTGCAATCCGATTTCTGGGCGACGCCCAAAGAGCCGCGTTTAAATGCGCGACCCTACTTCGAAGCGGCTGCCAATGATTGGATCAATGCTGCCCAACGTGTAGCCAGCGATATTGCCGGTCCGGTCGAATCTGCTTCACGTGAACTGCAGAGGCATGTGAGTCTGGCCGCCGCTTGGCCGCAAAATTTGCAAAGCCTCAAGGCGACAACGACTGAACCGATCGCCGTAAAGGGCGAATGGAAAGCTGATCAGTATCCATTTGGTCAAGCAGCTTTGAACGTCGCAATCAATGGCAATTTGAAAACGATTGCGAAGCTGCGTTCCGCAAGTACGGAGCAAATCAATCTGCCGATGCCAGTCGGGACACGAGCCAGGCCAAGCGAAAAGATCGACATGATTGCCGAAGAGTTACCCGTCGGCCAACACTTGCTGGTCGCTGCCTTCCGCGGGCATACGGCGGATCTACCATTGCAGCTTGATGCCATCGATCCGCCTTTACGACTAGCTTGGCGATTGTATGAACCGAACGAAGCGAGTGTGCGAATTTTTGCGAAGCCGACGCCGGCGCGAATCGTTTTTGTGCTCGATTGCTCCCGCTCGATCGACAAAGAAGATCTTGAGAAAGCGAAGACTGCTCTCACCGAAGCAATTCATGATATTGCTAACGAGCGAACCGAAGTTGCCGTCGTCGTCTTTGGGCACTCGATCGATTACCCAGACCGCTCCGACAAGGATCTGGTGCAACAAGCCAAATGGCAGGAATATCATCCGAGTGATCGCAAGCCTTGCAACGACGTTGAGACTATTTTGCCGTTGACGAGAACGGCCGATAACGACGGACAAATCAATACCGGCCTCTTCACCGCGCTTGATCGCGATTTCAGTTTGCTGCTGCCGCACGGTCGAACCCCGCTTTTTTTAGCCGTGATCAATGCCGCCAAGCTCCTGTCGGCCGATCCGCAATATGCAGGTGCGAAACGCATCGTGGTTCTGACCGATGGCAATGATGATGTCAAAGCCACGTCGGGCGGCAAGCCGCTTTCGTCGGGTGTCTTTGCAGTGCCGCCAGAATTTGACAAGTCGCAAGCTGATGTGCAATCAGCCGTTGCGAATATTTCAAATTTTCAATTGCACATCATCGGTTTCAAATTCAACAAGCAACAAATCTCGTCAGAAAATTTGAAGTCGCTTGCCGAACGCACGGGTGGCCGCTTTTATGACAGTTCCTCAGCGGACGAGTTGGGTGGCAAATTGCAGGAGTCGCTGCAAACCAAACGTTTTATCTTGGTTGACTTGCAAAGCAATGCTCGCTTGGGCATTCAAGTGCTGGGGCGTACTTTGAAAGTCCCAGGCAAGTTGCTGCCTGGAAATTTTCGTGTCGAAATAGAAGGCACCAATGACCGCTTGCCACTGCTGCTAAAAGGTGGCGAAGCATTGGAGGCGTCTTACGAACGAGGCCCGATTTTTCAATTCAGTGGCATCGAGCGAACATGGAAAATCAATGGCGGAAGTCGAGCTGATGCGCAGATGGAATCAGCCGAAGTCAACGTCGATGCGTCTTGGCTTTCGATGCAAGACACGAGCGAGGCGTTGGTCCGCGTCAGTTTGGAGAACCGCGACATGTCCAATCAAACTCTGCGTCCTGAAAATGTCCTGCTGGAGATACGAAGCGAGAACGCCGGAACTGATAAACCAATCGTTTGGACCAGCGATGTTCAATGGGAAGACATTCGTCGAGCACCGGTGGTCCGCGTTCCGATCGACAGCTTAAAGTTGCGCGGGCAAGTCATCCAATCGCGATTGTGGTTGCGTCGAGAGAGCACACCACCTGATTTTAGCCAAGCGTTTAATCTGCGACAGTTGGCGTTGAAACCGGAACTTGAAAGCGGCATCAAGCTCAGCGCGACTGAACAATCACAAAACGGAAACTTGCGGATTACCGTAACAGAAACTAGGACTCCAACTACGCCGCTTTTGCATTGGGCAATTCAACCGTCGCCCGATGTCGAGCTGGTGCATGAGTTTTATAGTAATCGCGTCGAGCACCATTACACCTACAGCAATTCAATCGTGCGTGATCAGTTGCGTTTCCTACCAACCGAGATGCCGCCGACAACGAATGGCGAATGGTCTGCTAGTGACTGGATGAAGGCCTTGGTTCGTTAACGCTGCTCGACATAATGCACGTTTCATTTTAAAACATCGTCCACCGCAGTCCCCGATGTAGAGCGAAACAATGCGACTTAAGTAGCTCGAGACACGGACCGAATGACACAATTTGCCAGCTAAGAATGGATTAGAAATTTGAACGACACTGTCACGGAAGATCGCTGGCAAAATGGAAAAGCAATCGCCGTTGCGCTGATTCCGCTGATCGCGTTTCTTGCTGCTTTGTGGTTTTTGGAACAAGAGTTTCGCAACTTGTCGATGGCTCAAGTGGTCGAAAGTCTGCGAACGATTCCGACTTTGGCCATTGTGGCTGCATTGTTGCTAACGGCATTAAATTATGTCGTCTTGATTGGCTACGATTGGTTGGGCATACGATGTATTGATCATCCGATCAGTCGCAAGCAAATTGTAACCGCCTCGCTATTTTCTTACGCCTTTAGCAATTCGTTGGGCGCGCTTTTTGGTGGTACGCCGATTCGTTGGCGAATGTACTCAGCCTGGGGGCTGACTGCACCAGAAATCGTACGGCTGATCTACTTTATTGGTTCCGCGTTTTGGACGGGGCTGTTTTTATTGGCCGGATTGGTTTTTATTTTCTCGCCTTTTGACATACCGCAACGCTTGCATTTTCCTTTGGCCAGCAGTGAGCCTCTGGGTTACATCCTACTGATTCTCGTTTCTATCTATTGGTCGATATGCTTTTTTCGACGCAAGGAGATTGAATTCTTCGGAGTTAATTTCCAGCCACCGCCATTTCGCATCGCGATCGTACAAGCGTTGATTGCCGCCTTCGATTTTGGATTGACCGCAGCAACACTTTACGTTTTGCTGCCAGCCGATATTTCAATCGGATACTTCCAATTCACAGCCATTTTCTTGCTTGCTCTATTCGTTGCGCTGGTCAGCCACGTCCCGGGCGGTCTAGGTGTTTTGGAAGTTGTCTTGCTGGTGATGTTGCCGCAGACATCCGAATCGATCGTTGCATCATTGCTGATTTTTCGCATTGTCTACTATTTGTTGCCGTTATTGATTGCCATGATCTGTTTGGCTGCTGTCACGGTATACAAGCATCATCATCGCGTTACTGGTTTAGTGGCCGCGACCGCCAGCTTGACGACGATCATCGCGCCGCGGTTTATCACAGGCGGTGTTTATCTAGCAGGCATCGTGCTTCTTGTTTCCGGTTCATTGCCGGCGGCTCAAGGACGAATGGAGATAGTCCGCGACCTGCTACCGCTGACGGTAATAGAGCTATCGCACTTCTTAGCCAGCTTCGTTGGCGCGCTGCTAATCGTGCTCGGACGCGGTTTGCAGCAACGCATTGACGCGGCGTGGAGAATCTCATGTGGTTTGCTGGCGTTTGGTGCCATATTCTCGCTCGCCAAAGGATTCGACTATGAAGAAGCCATCGTCATGTTATTGCTGTTGGTCATCTTGTTGCCTTGCCGCGAGCATTTTTATCGACGTGGTGGTTTACTGGCGGCGCGAGCGGATGTAGGCTGGATCGTCACCATTGGAATGTCGATTGGATTGTTGGTTTGGCTCATTTTTTTCGCTTATCGCAACGTTCAGTACTCTGACGAAATGTGGTGGCAATTCGCTTATGAAGGCGATGCTCCGCGGTCGCTGCGCGCGTTAGTCGGCGTCTCGGTGGTCTTATGTGTCGTTGGTGTTGCTCGAATTATTCGGGCTCACCCGGTGCCACCCGAGTTAGGGACACCAGACCAGATTGCAGCGGCGGCCAAGATTGTTGCCCAGTCTCCTCGGACGCAAGCCAACTTGGCATTGTTGGGCGACAAACGTTTCATTTTCAGTCAAGACAAGCAAGCGTTTGTGATGTTCGGTTGCGAAGGTCGAAGCTGGGTCTCGATGGGTGATCCGGTAGGAAACATCGCTTCGGCTGACGATGCCGCTTGGCGATTTCGCGAAGCGTGCGACGAAGCTGGAGTTAAGCCGGCGTTCTATCAAGTCGACGAATCGCGATTAGGTCGATATATCGAAATGGGCTTGTCGATTTTAAAATTGGGCGAAGAGGCGAAAGTGACTCTGCCAGGCTTTTCGCTGGAAGGTAGTGCTCGGAAAAATCTGCGGCGGACAATGAAACGCGCCGATGAAATGGGACTGAGCTTTAAAGTTGTGCCTGCTGCTGAACATTCTCCAACCGACAAGCAAGGCAATTGGATCGATCCGTCGACGCCTGAATTCTTTCAAACGCTACAGCGTATTTCGGACGCTTGGATGAACGAAAAATCCACAGGCGAAAAAGGCTTCTCGCTTGGCAACTTTAACATTGACTATCTACGTCGATACGACATCGGACTTGTTATGCTGAAAGACGAGCCAATTGGCTTTACGAATATTTGGCGTGGCGCTGACCGCCAGGAATTATCGGTCGATTTGATGCGTTATCTACCAGATGCGCCTTACGGCGTGATGGAGTATTTGTTTACCAAGCTGATGATGTGGGGCAGCGAAGAGGGGTATCAAACGTTTAGCCTTGGCATGGCGCCGCTGGCAGGTGTCGATTCGCACCGACTCGGGCCGCTGTGGAACCGAGTCTCAAGTCTGGTTTATCGGCACGGCGAGCACTTTTATAACTTCCAAGGCCTGCGGTCTTACAAAGCGAAATTTGATCCAGTTTGGCATCCCAAATACCTCGCCGCTCCAGGTGGTTTCGCATCACCGCAAGTCCTGGCAAACGTCTCGACATTGATAGCTGGTGGAATGGTCAAGCTGCTTCGCCGTTGATGCAGTACTCTAAAAAGTTGGCAACAGGCCGAGTCGTTGATCGAGCCCATACATGCAATTCAGATTTTGCACGGCGGCCCCAGCAGCACCTTTAACCAAGTTGTCGATAGCCGAAATCAGAATGATCCACCCGTCATTTTCTCGGACCGCAATGTCGCAATAATTCGTTCGCGTGACGAACCGAGTTGCGGGCAAATGGCCAACTACACGGACAAACGGTTTGTCGTCGTAGAAAGTTGACAAGCACTCGCGGATTTGGTTCGCGGTTGCGTTGGCTGCGGCGCGAACATAGATTGTCGATAAAATACCGCGTTCCATTGGCATTAAATGCGGCGTAAAAATAAGCTGTGGAAGCTTGCCGGCGAAGCGATCAATCACGTTGATGATCTCCGGCTGATGGCGATGCGAACCCACTGAATACGCCATCACACTTTCGTTGCATTCGACGTATAAGTTGCCAAGCTTGGGCGTTCGACCGGCACCGCTCACGCCGCTCTTGCTGTCAACGAGAATCGATTTGCTTTCGATCAGTCCCTCGCGAATCAGCGGTGATAGAGGCAGGATAGCTGACGTTGGATAGCAACCAGGATTGGCAATCAATTGGGCGTCGCGGAGTTGATCGCCAAACAGTTCTGGCAGCCCATAGGGCGTATTCATCAGCCGAGCCGGATCTGGATGTGTTTCGCCATACCACTTACTATAGAGCTCTGGATCGTTGAATCGAAAGTCCGCGCTCAGATCAATCACGCGGCAACCTGCCTCCAACAGCTCCATGACGTACTTCGCCGACGCACCGTGTGGCAAACAGCAAAACGCGACGTCGCAATTGTCAGCGATTTGTTGCGGTGTGAGGTCAGCGACCGTAATCTTCAATCGATCTTCCAGTTCCGGATGCACTTCGGCAATACTGCAACCATCGCCTTGACGGCTCGTGGCGGTCGTAATCTGGACTTGCGGGTGTTGCAGCAACCAACGAATTGATTCAATTGCGGTATAACCAGTCACACCAACGATGCCGACTCGAATCATATGTTTAACTCCTTAAAATCTGTCTCATTTCCGATCAACGGTCATTGTTGCAAACCGCGTACGAAATCGTCAGTAGTCTTTGAGGCGAATTAAAACATTGGCGGCGAGATTGCGATACAATTTCAGCAATCTAAAAATCGACAAACTTCGTGTTTGCGTTTCAAAAGGTTCGTCAACGCTGGCGATACTTGCACCAAATTGAAGTCCTTCACGAGAGCGAAACTGCTATGAAAATTCCATCAATAATTTTTGGTCTTGGTCTTTTGCTTTTCACACCTGTTTTTGTGTGCGGTCAGGATCAAATTGACTTGAGTATCAAGCAGACTGACGGTCCCCTTCTGTCACGTTATGTCACCCAATCAACCGAAAAGTGGGAGAAGGAAATCCGTGCTCTGGAACAAAAGGATGCCGTAGAAAAACATCCTGACGATGCGATTCTTTTTGTTGGTAGCAGCAGTATCCGATTGTGGGATGAGATCAACGAGGCACTCTTGCCGTGGCATGTCATCAAGCGTGGTTTCGGTGGATCACGATATTCAGACGTCGCCGTTTATGCAAAACGATTGATTCAACCACATCGTTACCAGGGGCTCGTTCTGTTCGTCGGTAACGATATTGCTGGCAAGCCAAACGACCATACGCCTGAAGAAGTTAGTCAATTGCTCCGTTATGTGGTTGATGTTTCCAAGGCGACGCAGCCCAAGGCAGCGATCTTCGTCGTCGCAGTCACACCGACTCCCTCGCGATTCGACGTTTGGCCAAAAATTGCAGAGCTTAACGACACCTTGGAGCAAGTGTGCCAATCGATTGACAACGTCCATTTCATTTCCACTGCGGAGTCTTATTTAGACGATAACCACCAGCCAAAGTCCGGACTGTTCCGCGAAGACCAACTGCATCAAAACGATGTAGGCTATAATATTTGGTCTGGTTTGATCAAAGCCAAGCTAGATGAAGTGCTCAACGCAAACTGATTGTGTCAACCGGAAAAACGGCCGTGGTGCTGAACACGAGCTGCAAAAAAGTTCTACGCGTATTTTCTATACCGCTTGTACCACAGCAGCGCGACTAAGGTCTTGGCGTCTTCAATTTGTCCATCGCGAATCATGTGGTCCAATTGATCCCAACTGAAAAGATGGTTCTCCATTTCTTCTCCGACTTCTCGACGCGTTTGACCGGCTGTCAGTTGTTCGGCGACGTAAAAATGCATCTGTTCATCCAAGATGCCCGGTGACATGCGAAACGAGTGGATATGCTCGATCGCACCAGCCTCATAGCCTGTCTCTTCGGCTAGCTCGCGGACGGCGGTAATGCGGTGCGGTTCGTTCGGTTCCAACGTTCCCGCCGGTAACTCCCATAACCAACATCCAACGGCGACGCGAAAGTTTCGCAGCAGGCAGACTTGCGTCGGGCTAACAAGCGGAAGAATGACGACAGCGCCGGGATGCCGGACTATTTCGCGACTGATACTGCCGCCGTCGGCAAGCTCTTGCTGGACCCGTTCTATCTGAAAACGCTTGGCTCGAAAAAGAATTTCTGGCATCGGAAGCTCGTTTTAGACGTTCAAAAGGCTGCAAAATCGTCACAACTATCAGAGTCGGACGCCAATCGTGGGGCACCTTGTCGATTGGGTAAATTATTTCCGCCGCAATCGTAACGGTGGCGCAGACTGTTGCTAAGTACCTTCCGACTAAAAGCGGCTCACGATTTGTAAAAGTCTGCTGTCGTGGTACGAAGTTTCCAATTTCCCTGTCGTGCCAAACGTACGGACACAAGTCACACTTTTGGCGATTAAACCCTGAGGTTTTACCAATGCGTCGATTTATCTTGGCCGCTGTTGCCGTTGTGTCGCTTGTATTCGCTTCCAACAATGCAGAAGCAGGTTTGTTCAGCCACCGAAACGCTTGCTGTGACACTGCTCCAGCTTGCGGTTGTGATATGCCAGCTCCAAGCTGTGGTTGCGAAGTCGCACCAAGCTGCGGTTGCGAAGTTCCTGCACCATCGTGCGGTTGCGGTCACAAGCACCTTTTGGGCGGTTTGTTCTGCCGTCATCACAAAGCCGCTTCGTGTTGCGAAGCTGCACCAAGCTGTGGTTGCGAAGTAGCACCTAGCTGCGGTTGCGAAATGCCAGCACCTAGCTGCGGTTGCGAAGTCGAACCAAGCTGTGGTTGCGAAGCTCCTGCACCTTGCTGCGGTCACAAGCTCAAGGGCTTGTTCAGCCGTCTGCACCGAGCCAAGTCGTGCTGCGAACCAGCACCAAGCTGCGGTTGCGAAGTTGCTCCAAGTTGTGGCTGCGAAGCTCCAGTTTACGCTGCACCAAGCTGCGGTTGCGGATACTAATCTAGTCGACCTCGTGTCGATCGTAGAATTTGAACAGCCTCGCCTTTGTGCGAGGCTGTTTGCATTGATAGCGATCACCGAGTTCATTTTTTCAGTCTTACTTCTTATGGCAATCCCCGTTCCAAGCTGGCTTACCAGGACATTTCCTTTCTTAAAACTGCGAACACAAGCCGAAGGCCGTTAGGCCCGATTGTGCCGTTGGAACCGGAGCTAACGCTCGACGGCTATCAGCAAAGCAAGCGGGACGCTAACGTGTGGTCGCCGATAAGCCCTTCAGTGCCTGCCGCTCGACAGATTAGGATTATGATTAAGAGCCTATCTGAAAAGGGGTCTGACCCTTTGGAGGAACGGAGAGGGTCAGACCCCTTTTCGGATAGGCTCGAAGAATAAGATTACGATTTAGCCGCTCGCGTGCTTGTATTGAGCGGGCATCCTACTATTTAAGCAAACGGAAACTTTGTGAGCATTCTTGTCTTTGAAGATAGCACCTGTGACGCGTTGGCACCGATCAGCGCTGGGCGACTGGCCGCTTTGATCTCATGTGGCTCGCTGCGATTGCTGGATATTTTGCGATCCTTTGGCGTGCCGTTGTTTGGGATTTGCCGTCCTTATTTATTTGACCTGCTTGTCGCAGACGTTCCGGATCTACAAGCGACTGCTCCTTCGAACTCCGATGACCAACGGCCAATTTTGATGATCAGTGGCCGCGTGGTTCCGTCCCAGGCGAACCGCAAAACTATCGAGCAGTTGCTTAAGTCAGCCGCCGCAACGGACCAACAGCCAGCAGTGCCGCAAGTGATCATGGATCGCGATATGGTCGCTGGCATCATCGCCGCTCCATGGCAGCTCGCAACTTTGTTGCGCGGCGGTTACGAAGACCTCGGGCCACTGCTGCAACTGGCAAGGGGATTCAAAAAGTCTGAACATACACTGGCAACGTTCGAACTGCCGCACGAAGTGATATCGCAAAACATGCAGATTATCAACGAGAATTTGGAGTACCGAATTGCGCGGGATGGCCTGAAACAATCTGACGACGGTGTGTTTGTGTCGCCGACCAGCAAGATTGCGCCTTATGTTCTCATGGATGCGAGCAAAGGGCCGATAATTATCGACGACAAAGTTTCGGTCGGAGCGTATACGTTGCTGCGTGGGCCGTTGTATGTCGGTCCGAACTCAAAAATTTTAGAGCATTCCGCCGTCAAAGATGCGGTGTCGCTTGGCCACACAACCAAAATTGGCGGCGAAGTCGAAGCGTCGATTGTCGAACCTTACTCGAACAAGCAGCATCACGGTTTTTTGGGGCACAGCTATCTCGGGAGCTGGAATAATTTGGGCGCTGGGACTTGCAATAGCGATCTCAAAAACACTTACGGACTGGTCAATATGGAATATCCGGTTGGCAAGTCGGCGACGGGCATGCAATTCCTGGGCTGCGTCATGGGCGATTATTCCAAGACGGCAATCAACACCGGCATCTTCACTGGCAAAGTCATCGGCGTATGCAGCATGATGTACGGCTTCGTGACCAGCAACGTCCCGAGCTTTGTCAATTACGCGAGAATGTTCGGTCAAATTGCCGCATTGCCACCCGAGATTATGATCGCAACCCAACAGCGGGTTTTTGCGAGGCGTTCGGTTCAGCAGCGACCGTGCGATATTCAACTGATCCACGACCTCTTTTCGATCACGCGATCGGAACGCGAATCGTACGACGGAATCGTCGAATAAATCACAACTTTCACCCACCGAGCGAACTTGAAATGCAAGATCCATTTCGGCTCTACAAGTGGCTGGCCGAATGTCGCGGCGACGAAGTCTGGTCAGTCGAGCATTGTCGCGAGCGAGGCGTGCCCGAATCGGTTATCAACGCACTCTGTGATAACTATGAGAGCGGGTTGGCCGAGCAAAACGAGCGACTCTATACCGACGACGGATCAGTCAATCAGTTTCAAGGTGTTCGCGATGTCGATCTTGCAATGTGGATCGGACGTCAGCTTGGTATCGACGTCGATCGTATTGCAACAATGCACTTCAGTTCAACATCGATCGTACAAGCGATTCGCGAAGCGGTCGAAGAAGGCTAACTGTAGGCTGTTGAAAGTTTGGGGTGATGTCACTTTTGAGTTGCGTAATTTTTGGCACTTATGACTGTCCAATAAATTAGCCCAGAGGGCGGCACATGAACTGCCGGTGGTGTCATCCACCGGAAGGAGTCGCAAAGTCGCTTGCAAGCCCAGAGGGCGACACAAATTATGGCTGGCAACGCTTTGTGTCGCGATCTGGGCTGAATTTAGGGAATAAAACTCACAACCACACAATTGTTATCAACAGAAACTTTTTAGCAGTCGACGTTACTTGCTAGCGACGTGTTCGGATCGCTTCGGCGGCTTCGACGGCCAGCACATCACAGCGTTCATTTTCCGCATGGCCACTGTGACCGGCGACATAGATGAATTTCAGCTTATGCAGCTCTTTTAGCTCGTCAAGCTGCTTCCAAAGGTCGTCGTTCTTGACCGGCTGAAAACCGCTCGACGTTTTTCGTCGCCAGCCGTTTTTCTTCCAGCCCTTCATCCACGTTTCCAGCCCCTGCAAAACATACTTGCTGTCTGAATGAAGCTGCACGTCGCAAGATTTTTTCAGCGCCTTAAGTCCCTCGATGACGGCCATCAACTCCATCCGATTATTTGTCGTATCAGGCTGGCCGCCGTTGGACTCACGTTCTTTGCCGGTTGCGACGTCGTGCAGAATATAAGCCCAACCACCCGGCCCCGGGTTGCCACGACAGGCGCCGTCAGTGAACAGTTTTACCGCTCGTCGTTTTTCCGCGGGCGTTGGGTCAGTCATACTTAATCCTTGTATCAATCGCCGAGCCAATATCTGGCTTATCAAACAGCGGGGCCAATCGACTCGAAACGAGTTACCGATTTGCTAACCTTCGATGTCGGCAGCAAAAAACGATTCTCGCTGCAACGCAGCCATTTGAAAATGGGGGCAGCTATCCCGCGTGAACCACATCTTTCAAGCGACGCTAAAGCTTCGCCAGTTTCGGTAACGTAACAAAGACTTCGCTGAACGCCGGTGCGCACTTGGACGTGAAGATCAACGGACAAATGGAGTCCGCAAAACTTGGGATGGGTGCAAGTAAATTAAAATCTTGACCCAGCCCTTGTTTCGTTGGCGAATTCGCGATGATAAAATAACGCGGAGATTGTTTTTCACGAAATAAATATTTGCTATCTCATTTGTTTGTCCAACTTTTCCAACAATGAGCAAGCTTTGATTTCATGCGTTACACGGGAATAATCATGAGTTTCAAACGGCCAGCCATCACTACCACGTCCAAAGCGGTCATCACTTGTTCGATCCTAGTGCTTCTACCAAGTGTCGGGTTCTCGCAAGAGTCGCTTGTTGCGATTTCAAATCCGATTGAGACGGCATATCAAGGTTACTACCAGCAACTTAATGGCAAGCGCGTTGATGTAGAATGGTCAATGCGAGACGACGGCGACTTAACAACACGGTGGAGTCGGACCTCGGACGAAAGCCTAGCATCAACCAGCGGCAAAATGATGCTTTCCACTCGCCAGGGTTATCGAATGCAATTGCAGACGCCGTCCTTGACCTTTGACATGCGGCTTGAAACGCCCAACACGGTCACGTCACTATTTTCTCGTGACCCAGCGGCCGAGAAAACGAAGACCAGCCAGCCACTCGGCCGCGTGTCAACTTTAGACAGTCACATGATGGCGTTGATGGACTGCTTCTGGCCAGCAAAAATTTTCTATGAGAGGCATTTTAATTTTATGACGTTCGGCAAGGATACTGTCGAACCGACAGTCGATGGTCGATTCGTCTTGAAAACAGTATCTGATAATGGGGTAACCAAAACGATCTTTGATGACCAGGACGGATTTCAGATTTACAGCTACGAATTTAAATCAGAAACGAACGGCTATCACAGCTCTAGTAAGCGAGAGTACTCGAACGAAAAGATCGACGGCATTTGGATTCCGGTCAAATGTTCAAGCACGCTGACTTATGAGAATACCAACGCGTCGGAAAATCGGATTCGAAAACTGGAAACTACGTGGACTGCGCGTTCCTCGAAGATTCAAAGCGACAGCTCGAATACACCGCTAGCATGGGAATTCAGTTTTCCCATCGGAACGCGGGTCGTAGACAATAAGAACGGAAGGAACTACACGGTTGGCGGTGAAGTGCCAGTTGAGCGCGTGGTAACCGACGAGACGGCTAAAAAACTAAACGAGTTTATGACATTAAAGGAATCAGGGGATCTCGAAAGTTTACCAACCGTTGGCAATTACAGCCGTTCATCCAATAGTTGGCTTTACGGGATTGTTGTCACCCTAGGCTTCACAGCACTTTTGATTACGTATAAACGCTTCAGAAAAAAGCGTAGTTAGGAGATTTCCGTAATGCGAACTTTTTATCATTAGTTTTTGGTTTGTTTGATTGAATAAAAAAAGCAATCGAGGAAAACATGCGTTTACCCTTTGGAGTAAAAAGTTGCTTGAGCTTGATGTTTAGCATTGCTGCTTTTGCGGGCTGTACTAGCCCGGAACTGAGTGACCAATCCGGGAGTCCGGATGACGGAGCTCCGGCGTTACCACGATTAATATCGCCTGATCCGATCGAAGTAATCCATTGGCCGGAAAAGATCGGAATGAATCCGAACGAACGCAAGGACTTTTCCGTTGAAATTAGGAATGCTAGCCAGTTACCAATACACAGCAATGACTTCGAACGAGCACCTCTTTCCCATTTTTTTGTTTACGACTCGATAAGTCCAACGACGATTGATCCAGGTCAAAGGGGTTTCGCTCATTTCTACGTTAAAGCGATTCCCCCTCAGGACGACTTTATCGGCGATATTAGCCTCATCTCTGTCAAGGATCAGCAGCGTTGGATGTCCAAGCCAACGACAGTGAAATTCCCTGCAGCAGACACAACGCTTCAATTACACAATCAATGTGACTTCGGTCTAACTTACAAAGGAAGCGAAACGATCGAGCGCGAAATGCAATTTTTTATCGAGAGCAAAAGCGAACTCGATATTGATCATCTTCAAATTCAAAATGAAAATCCGACGATTCGTTTCAACCTCAACACAGACTCAATCGTCGTAAAATTCGAAAACAATAAGCACTTGCTTAACGGCGATCTGACAGTATTCCTCACGCCGCGTGAACTTGAGTATGGTGCGTTCAGTTCGCAGATTTTCGTGTCATATGGAAATGCGAAAATT
Source organism: Pirellulaceae bacterium (assembly GCA_041740995.1). Lineage (GTDB taxonomy): Bacteria > Planctomycetota > Planctomycetia > Pirellulales > Pirellulaceae > JBGSKY01. Next base: position 23,585 of record JBGSKY010000050.1, on the reverse strand, counting down.
GACGTTAATATCACAGCAGAAATTACAGACGAGTGGTCTTTGAATGGATCGCAGGAACTAACGATTCTTTCGATGCCTTCCCAAATGCTTCCAAAGTTGATCACGCTCTATCGTATGTCCAACGTGAAATTCAAGATCAAAAGCGTCTCGTTTGAGCAAGACGAGTTGGTTGCGGCATACGTGGTCGGCGACAATCAAATTGGTTTTCGACGAAAGGACGGCATTACTTTCCCTGAACAGTCGCTCATGATCTTAAACATCGAAATCAACGATGAGAAGTCAGAGGCAAACGAGACAAGAAGTTTCCCCGTGACGTTTAACTTTCGTGGCTGAATTGCAAGTCAGACCTTCGTAGGATTGATTTCTCAGCACTGACAATTTGGGTTTAGTTGAGTATCACATCATGAATCGAAACAAGCTCGCCAACGGCTTTACGCTCGTTGAATTGATGGTCGTGATTGCAATTGTCACGCTACTTCTGGCGATCAGTTTGCCGGTTATTTTCGGAGCCAGAGAATCGGCAAGGTTGAGCGCGTGTCTGTCGAACCAACGACAGATTGGAATTGGGCTTCAAAATTACGAAACCGCTTTCGGTGTCTTTCCGGTTGGAGCATCACGCAATAGCGGCGATGCCGGATTTGGGATGCTCCCGCGAGTGCTCCCGTTTCTTGACCAAGCGGCCACCAGCCAAAAAATCGACTGGCGTGTTAGTCCTATGGGCTCGTATAAGTTGGACGAAATCCCACTGACCTCTGCGTTTCAATGCGGCTCAGACGGCGAAGCGGACCGCTACTCGCTGAGCTATGCCGTCAACGGCGGTGTCGATGCGGGGATGTTCAACCCACAGCTAGTCGATTCAAGATTTCTCGGTGCCTTTGATTATGGAGTTCCTACACGTTCGTCATCCTTTGAAGATGGGCTCTCGAACACCGCGATGCTGGCCGAGCGACTTGTCGGAACGGTTCGAGGTCCGCTGGCAGGGAACCAGTCGAGTACTGGAGGTCTCCCCTTTCGTGATTTAGCCGATATCAAGGATGCAATCGTCCCAGTTGGACAGCCCAATCGATTCATACAAAAGTGCTCGGAAATTACGAACAAGCATCAGGATTGGGTACGCAGCTACGGTCGCCATTGGCAACTCTTCCATCACTATACTCATACACAGACGCCGAATTCGGCCATTTTGGATTGCGGACGATCGATTACTTATCCAATGGCTGGTGTCATTACGGCAAGATCGAATCACCGCAGCAGCGTTACCGTCTGTTTCGCTGACGGACACGTCGAAACAGTCGCTAATACGATTGATGTCGAAGTCTGGCGCGACTTGGGTTCCCGCGCTGGCAAGCGAACTTCGCCGCTCGCTCAGAGTTTGCCTTCAAACAACTAAGGGCAGGGGAGAAAGACTTGCTGTGCAAGTCAAAATGTCAGCGGCGAGGCGCTAGCCGCCGGTTTTTCCCGCCGAACTTTTTAACATTCGTTAATTGTTCGCTCAAGGCGTCAAGCAAAGGTTAATTTTAGTCGCCTTTGAGGTAATTGATCGCTGCTTGTTCGTCCTGCATCAATTTCTCGGGATCAATGAAATTCTGAAGTGGATCGTTGACATGCAGCCATCGATAGTCGGCGGTCCCGCGGCCATCTACAAGGACCGCTTTAGATTGATCTTCCAACGGCACTCGTAACAATGATTTGATCGTCGCCGATTTGGGACAAGAAAAACCGTTCACAGTTTCATACTCGGTCACGCAATCGATAAATTGAGTCTCTTCCGAAGTAAAAAATTCACTTGTGAGTCGCACAGGTCTTAAATTACGTTCGTCGAAGAGTAAACGCGCACTGCGTTTTGGCGGACGATCGTTAACTTCGATCAGCAGTTGCAATATGCCGTCGGACTTGGGGATGACCGTGGCCTTATCAAAGCTATGTCCGCCCGCATGTAATTGCTCTGCCACTGTGTTGTTCGGCGTGATGCTGATTGGGCCACCCATTCCTGCCGCATTGTAGCATTGAATTCCGTTTTTGTTTAGGAACTCTTCAAAAGTCGATTCGGAGTATTTAACCGCTTCACTCTTATTCTCAAAGCGTCTGACCATACCTACATCCTTTGTGTAACAGCAGGCTACCGTCTTATAACTCACGCTTTCCGTTGAATTTCGGAGATCAACTCTGGAGCGCTTAGTTCTCTTGACGTACCGAAGCTCGTGCTTTTCGTAATCGGCGGTGAGACGGATATCAACGATACTTTGATTAGAGAAATCAGCGTTTTTAAGCTCCGATTCATGGGCCGCTTTCGTTCGATTGTCACGCACGATGACGTCAACAACCGTCATCGCTTCGGCTTGCGCGAAATATGCCATTACCAGTCCCTTGGTCTCACTTACGGCCTCTTGCGCAATCAAGATTTTCTCAGTAGTGCACAATAACGCCGCAAGCAGTATCACTTTCAATAATTCAAAGCGTAACATAATTCTCCTGTCTGTCTTTTTCACTACAACGACGACTCGTGGCAATTCAATTGTCAGAATTTATTTGCATTACGGTCTTACGGTGTGGCAAACACTCCCGTATGGGATGTACCCGAAACCAGCATCTAGCCCACCAGAGCCGTTCGCTTGGCAAGGCGGAACTACTGAAGGATCAAGAAGCGAATAAGTGTACTCGTCAATCACGCAAGTAATAATGTTGTAGCAGATGAATGCCGCACCTTGTTTGCCGTTTGCGCCAGAAGCCTCAGGCCACACTGCTTGCCGAACGTCGTAGTATTGTGACGCATGCGGCGTGACCATCGGTAAACAAGCCCAATGTCGGCCTATCTCGTCCCAATATGTGTTCAACATATTGCAGTCAGATGGCAAAAGCAGAACGGGACAGTTGTAAGCAGTCTGGTCGGCGACGTAACAAGGGGTTGCGTTGGTCTTTAGCTCTGCTCCAACCGAAACAAGAACCAAACTTGTTACTAAAACTCTCTAATTCATATAAATATTCTCCGAATTTAAAAAGTTAATTGCAAAGCCTTGGTGAAGACTTTTTCACCAACAGCAACCCGCAATTTTAAAGTATGAGAGTCGCTATTCCTCACGTCTTCAGCATCAAGTTTTTTCACAATAAATCTGACCTGATGGATGGCCTTTGAGAGCTCCCGAGCTGTCGTAACAATTTCTAAATCCGAATTGGGCTCTACAGAAAATCTAATGGATGCAAGTTCCTTGGCGTCAAATTTGGCGGCTTCGATGCGTACGAAACCAGAACCTGTCCAGAAATCGTTCTCGCTACTTCGTGATAGCAATATTCGCGTTGGTGCGAACTCTACCGGTTCCGGTTTCTCAATTACGAAATGCTGTTCCGCTATCTGTTGTGGCCGCTGCCTGTGGCTAAGTCGCAACATGCCGCTAGAACTTTCAGGAGGAATCTGATCGGTACGACAAGACCCGACTACAAACCAATTCTCGTTTTCTTGTAAAAAACGCCACGAAAGATAATCCAGCGAATCGTCGGTGGAAACTTGTATATCCATTTCGGTAATTGGGTCGCTAAAGATTATTGGCACCTTAAATTCTTGAATTTCGGCGGCGTCACCATTGTCCCGCATCGGACTGGCGCGATAAATCGAACGGAAAGGAAGAAATCCTAGAGCGCCAGAGATGTTCGAGTGAAATCCAAGTGTTACCGATGTCACGGCACCTTCGGTTTGCAGTTGCACATTAAAAAGTTCCGAAGGCAATCGTTTGAAATCAGCCTCCAACGCAAAATCAACAGCGATCGAATCTTTTGCCTGTATTGTCGTCGGGGGAATACTGAACTTTGTACATCCACATTGGGGAGATGCTTCAACTATCTTAAGCGGGCTATCGGTGGCGTTCTTCAAAACCAATGTAAACCCGTAGGTCTTACCCACTTCTAGATCGCCAAGCTGAATAGGAAGCATCAGCGTTTCAGAACCGAAAAATTCAATCTGAGAGTTTAGAACTTTACGTTCTAGGGCGGTGTCAGCGAAAACACTTTGGAAGCTTTGTAAGTATGCTACTAAAGCCACGAAGGAGTAGAGGCAAAGTTTTTGCATCAAACCGTCCGTTCGAGAGAATTACAAAATTTTGAAGCCTTGCCGAACTGTATAGGTGTGTTTCGAGCTTGTCAAACCTAGGCGGATTTAGTCTCCACAAATCTTCGACAGTGCGTTTTGAGTCGGCATTATCTCGGTTTTTGCACAACACGACATCTTTTTGGAGCAGATGGTTTTAGCGGCAACATGTCACGTTTTACGATCCCGAAGAGTCCAGAGGGATCTTTCCCGCCCCCGCGTGGGTTCATCCCACCGGAGCGCAGTTTCGTCAGCTAAGCTGGCCGCAGTCGCGCATCCCGCCCCCGTGTGGGTTCATCCCATCGGAGCGGAAGTTCCTTGACGCATCAAGCAAACTGATTCACCTAACGGGATGAACCCGTTGGGGTCTTTTGGTGGAGCGTCGTGGAGTTAGCTTACGAAGCTGGTTCACCCATGAGACAAGCTCATGGGGGTCCAAATCTTACGAAGCTGGTTCACCCATGAGGCAAGCTCATGGGGGTCCAAATGCAGATTTAGGACAAGGTGTTAGCTTACGAAGCTGGTTCAACCATGAGACATGCTCAAGGGGGTCCAAAGTAGATCTAGTGCCAGCCCTACGGATCGCGGCGCAATTGCAATCCCGTGTCGGCATTGGCTGACGCGTACCAGTCTAACCAAGCTTGTTTTTCATAAGACGGCAAGCTCTCCCGCGAAAGCGTTTGCAAAGCATACAGCACGTCTTTGTTTTGCGACACAAGCTTGGTCGTTCGATTCTGACCGCCTTGAGAAAATCCCATACCACCGTTGTCGGTCATGCCGACGTTTGTGCCATGCTGCGAGCCGGATTTCTGTTGATGTTCGGTAACCAGCACATCAATCAGCCGAGGAATGCTCCTTTCGTCGCCCAACACCGCGAGGGCTTCAGCGGCGCGATTGATCGTCTCGGGGCGATCTCGCAGCGGATCGTTGTTGACTAGGTAGCCTTGCAACTTCACCACCGCTGCGGCCGAATTTCGCTGGTCCAAAATATCGATACAACGATTTCGAATCTGTGCGTCGGCCTCATTGACCAAGATCACCACGAGCGCCGTCTCGGCACCACGACCGGGTAAGCGACCGATGATGTTAATCAGCTCCATTCGCAACACATCGTTGCGCGCATTAGCCTGGACTTGTTCAACAAGCGCCGGAAGTGCGTTGGGGTCGTTCAACTCGCGCAGGTATTGACGGGCCTCGGCCGCACGGTTGTTGTTGGCCAACAGATCGCGAAAACTGCTATCGATTTTGCGTTTGATTTCGTAGCTAGATTTTTTACGATTCTCAATCGCTTGGGCAATCGCGACATCTTGTGGGATTTCCCAACGTCCTGCATCGCGAACCATCCCTTTTGCACGCCAATAACGATCGCGTGGAATCCAGCCCGCTGAGGTCTCGTTGTATTGCAGTGCGGCCCAAGCGGCGCGGTTGGCTGGTTCCAGTTCGACTAGCCGTTGATAGTGGGCGGTGGCGACATCACGCAGCCCATTCTTGTTGGCCCAAGCGATCATCTGTTGATGACCTTCGATGGTATCGGGAACTCGATCAACGTTTTTTAAATAGAGTGTTTCATTGGGCCCTTCAGGCATCACGGCCCGAACGCTTGAAAACGGCAACGTTAATTCGATTCCCGATTCGAGCACCAACGTTTGACTGGCTTTTTTTGGATCAACACTGGCCTGCTTGCCAACCAACGCCGTCCCATTGCTGAGTACAATCTGATCAGCCCTCACGGTCGTCGAGCCAACGACGACAAGCGATGCAATCAAAATCGCAACAGTCAGATTTTTCATCATTGTCTCTTTGGAAATTTGAAGCCTCTCGGAAATCATGTACCGATCCGAAGTCTGGCGACATCGGCCACCATCAAAATGAACTGCGGTCACCACTCTAGTATACCTCAAAAAAGAAATGGCTTGCGGGCAAATTCCGAGCCGGTAGAATCAGCGGTGTGGAGAGCGAGCGGAATTGAACTTGTAAGTTGCCAGCCAAATCGGCTGTCAGGCGTTTATGCTTTTTCCTGCTCGCAAATTGATGTCTTCGTTGAAGCCAAAGCTTGTCTCGCTTTTGGTTCTTGTTAGCGTTTGCCTTGCAGTCTTCCCGATTCCAGTCTCCACAATCGAAGTGCCGCTGGTCATCAGTCAACGATTTCCCTGCGAGCACGGTCGCTGCGGTTGTGCGACGGCCGAGCATTGTTGGACCGCGTGCTGTTGCAATTCACCCGCCCAGCGGCTCGATTGGGCCAAGAAAAACGGCGTGACGCCTCCGGCTTACGCGGTGCTGACGGACGAGCGAACCGAACCGTCGCCATCGAAAACTGTCGCCGCCGCAAAGGCTCCTCGGGCGTGTTGCAGCCATAAAGTAGTTGCACCGAATCACAATGTAGTTGCACCGAATCACAATGTAGTTGCACTGAGTCAATCTGAGCAATCGAGTGATCCGGTCATTCGAATCCAAAGCCAAGTCGAACGTCTTGCCGCCCAAGATCAACCGCTTTGTGGTAGCGTGTTGAAGGCAAAGGTCGAAGATAAGGTCTTGAGTTGCTGCAAGTCCGCGACCGTAAAAGCTTCTCCGACGGTTAAACAAGTTTCCAAAGGGAAGTCAAAACGTGTGTTCGTTATTTCAGTCGAAGCCTTAAAGTGCCAAGGCCAGAGCAGCGATTTTATTTTGCTGCCATGGGCTATCGTGCGACCGATCGGAGTCGCTTCGAACGTCGTTGATCATTTAAGCGAATCGACGTCGATCCATCAGCAGATGCCACTCTCGATTGACCTCTCGGTTGATTTACCACCGCCAAGACACGGTGCCTAGCTCGCGAAGTTCGAGCTTTCTTACTTGCAGTCTTTCCGTGTCGCCGACGTGCGTTTTTTGACGTCGCGTGGTTCGACTTGCTTGCTACTTTTCGGTTCGCGGTTTTCCGTGGTGCGCTCGCGTCGTCAGTTGGTGCTCGCTCTCCACAAGTGCCGTCCCAACGGCTGTGCGTGAGCGTGCCACGCGAAACCGATTTCGAGCCAGAACAACTTTGAAGCATGCGGCAAACGCCGGTTTTGCCCACTAGCCGATGGGCATTAGCCCCGGTTTTTACGGAACTAACCGCGGCTAACGCCGTGCGGCTGATGGTTTCCGAATAAGCTCTTAAACCAACAATCCAACTCAAATATTAAACAAAAAAATGTTCCATCTAAATACAGAACGAACGTCAATGCCGATGCTGCGGCGCGGATTCACGCTTGTCGAGTTGCTGGTCGTTATCGCGATCATCGGTATATTGGCAGGACTGCTGCTGCCGGCGATCCAGCAAGCACGTGAAGCGGCCCGACGTATGTCTTGCAGCAGCAATCTGCGACAACTCAGCTTTGCATTGCAAAACTATGAGAGCACCTACAAAGTGCTGCCGACCAACTACACACAAGGCACAGGCATCAGCGGTAACTTTTCGGTTCTCGCGCAGATGCTGCCCTACGTCGAGCAAGCAAACTTGTCTCGGTTAGTCGATTTCTCCAAGCCACTCGTCTCGGGTTGCTGTCCTGGGACGCTTGTCTCGCCGCACGACAAGTCAGCGCAAACTCGGGTTAATCTGCTGCGATGCCCAAGCGAAAGCATGAAAGGTGAATTCGAAGTCACGACGCTTTCTGGTCGTGGTCCGATTGAACGCTACTCGGGCACTAATTATCACATGAACATCGGAACTGGCGTCGGGACGCTTTACGATACACGTTTGCCGACCGACGGAATTTTATGGATCGATGGCGAAGTCACTTTCGCGGCAATCACCGACGGGCTAAGCAACACGGCGGCGTTTTCGGAGTCGCTCTTTGGACTGCCAATGCAGAAACCACCTGCGCCGAAAAATCTGCTCGAACGTCAGCGATCGATGATGGACGTCACATGTCGCTTCATCGACCGCAGCCAACGTCCGACGCAACCGGGCATGGTCAACTATGAATTGCCGTACGATCCCAATCAATTGGAAGCCGCTACACAAGCCAGCGGTCTGATGCGCGGTTGGACCGGCCAACGCGGGGCAGGCTGGATCAGCGGCCGTGAGTACTGGACCGGCTACTCACACTATCATACGCCCAACAGTCAAATTCCCGATATGCAATCGTGCGGCTGGGGCGTTTTTGCGGCTCGTAGCAATCATGTTGGCGGCATCAATTTGACTCGTTGTGACGGCAGCGTCCAGGCGATCAACGAAAGCATTGATTTGGACACGTGGCGAGCTCTAGGTACTCGCAACGTCGGCGAAACACCGCTGATGGACCCGTGAGTCGACTGCGGGTGTGTAAGTAGCCAAACCTTAGTGGGCCGCAAATTTTCAAATTGCTCGACGTTCCAAATTTTCATCTCTTAAACGTTTTTAACATCATGAAATCGCTGATTTATAAATTTCATCGTCGAGTCGCATTGCTCGCTTGTGTCCCGGTCATCGCTTGGACTTTCAGTGGAATTTGTCATCCCGTTATGGGCTGGCTGAGTCCCGAACCAAAGGAGAAAAATTTTAAGCAGCCGCCGCTCGACGCTGACAAATTCCAAGTTCCGCTTCGCGATGCCTTGACGAAAAACTTGATCACAGAATTTAGTTCTGCCCGGGTAATTAATTTTGACAACGATACGTTTTATCGCATCAGCGTTGAATCGCAGGATCCGATTTACATCAGCGCGTCGACGGCGGCCGTGTTGCCGAACGGCGAAACGCGATTCGCAGAAATTTTGGCTCGACATTTCGTTGGCGACCCAACCAGTCCCATTCAATCAATCCAATACGTTCCGGACTTCACCAGTGAGTATCGCGAGATCTTTCAATTCGCGCCAGCATATGTTGTGCAGTTCGAACGTCCCGATAATATGCGAGCTTATGTTGATCCTTCCATTGGTCGGCTTGGAATGCTTTCCGATGCCACGCGTAGCCGTTTGCTTTTCGTGTTCACCCTCTTTCACAATTGGCAGATTCCCGGCGTCCCAGAAATTGTTCGCGTTGTCGCTTTGCTGATCTTCAGCGGGTTGGTCGCTTGCGGTGGCCTCAGCGGGCTTTTTATTTACGCTCTGATGGGTCGGCGATTAGGCAAAGGAGTTGCGGCGAAAACCGCTGTCGGTCGAACGAAAACTTGGCATCGTCGATTCGGTCTGACGTTTTCACTGGTGATGTTGCTGTTTGCTTTCAGCGGTTGTTATCATGCGTTTTACAATTTTTCGCCGGATCATTTGGCCAACGCTCGGTCGTATGAAAAGATAGCAACTAGCCAGATCGCAATCAGCCCAGCCGAAGCGTTGATGTTGGTCCCTGGCGAATGGACACCGATCAATTTGGCTGTCGTTGGACTTCATAACAAGCCACACTATCTGCTGACACTGCGCAGCGACAATTCCGAAAGCCCAAACGAGTCGCTAATGATTGATGCAACGACGAGTGAAATTGTCGAAGATGGCGATATCGAATTGGCTGAGCAGGTTGTGCGCAAACTCAACCAAAACTCTGATGCCGAAAAAGATCGATCGATTGCGTCGAGTGAACGGCGGAGCAGCTTTGGACGCGATTATCCGCCAGTCTTTAAACGAATACCGGTGGTTAAAGTAACTATGGCACGTGACGACGGGCGGCACTATTTCGTGTCACCCGACGAATGCGTAATTGTTCGAAGCAGTGATAACGTCCGACGCTGGGAATTGTTGTCCTTTACATTCCTTCACAAATGGCATTTCCTCGATCTTTTCGGTGCGACATCCAATGTCAGGAATGTCGTGATGGTTTTCTGCACTGCGGGGTGTACGGCCGTCTCGCTGTTGGGAATGGCGTTGCTACTTCGCAAGAAACAACCAGCCAAACGGCTTGAGGAGCTTCGTGAAGAAGCGGCGTTTGCCGATTCCAAAGTTCAGGCAACTTCTGCCGTCGTCGAACCGGTCGAGACTTTGGCGTAATTGTCCGGACCGTCGTGACAAGTGAATCGTCGGTCGACTAGGAGGGCTGGTTTCTATCGCTGCACGTGGCAAGTATACTGCTAGGGTATGGCTGTTCGAACCTAACTCTCCAGGGCTGACGATGCACTTTAATAAGATCCTCTCCGCGCTCGCGATCGCCGCGACGATTCAACTTACCGCAAACGCACAACTTGCTACTGGCTGGAAGGCGCACGATTGGGAGCGACCAGCGCGACCTGTTGTGACCCCTGGCGAATCGAATCTACCCGCTCTGCCGCCATCTGATGCGGTTGTTCTTTTTGATGGCTCAAGTCTAGATGGTTGGACTGATGCGGCAGGAAACCCGTCGGAGTGGAAGATCGTTGACGGTGTCATGGAATCAGTTCCTGGTAGCGGATACATCTTTACAAAACAATCGTTCGGCGACATCCAATTGCACGTCGAATGGGCCTCGCCAAGCAAGGTTGAAGGAAAGAGTCAAGGACGCGGAAATAGCGGCGTCTTCTTGATGGGCCAATTCGAAGTCCAAGTGCTCGACTCGTTCGACAACCGGACCTACTCTGACGGCCAAGCTGCTTCCGTCTACGGCCAATATCCGCCGCTGGTCAACGCATCGCGACCGGCGGGCGAGTGGCAAGCGTACGACATTATTTTTCATCGGGCTCGCTTCGATGCCAGCGGCACCGTCACCGACAAAGCGTCGATCACGGTGTTGCACAATGGCGTCTTGGTCCAGGATCATACGCGACCATTTGGTCCGACCTCGTGGCTGCAACATTTCCCATACAGTAACATTGGCCCTAAAGCCCCACTCAGCTTCCAAGATCATGGCAATCCGGTTCGATATCGTAACGTCTGGGTCCGCGAACTGACCGACCATCCGTATCCACCTCCAGCGACGGCCTACGACAGCGACAGTTTTGTGCCATCCGAAGACCAGCTCGAACGTTTAGTCGGCGACTATGGCAATGACGGAAAATCACGGTACAAGATCAGCAGCATCGATCGCACGCTGCAGCTCGATTTCAGCGGTCGTGAATTTCGATTGATTCCGCATTCAGCGACCGAGTTCACGCTGCCCTTTACAGCGGCGGTGGTCACGTTTCTGGAAGGCGAAGAAGGCGAAATTCGCGGAATGCAATATTCGATGGGTGGTGACACTTCGACGGCGAAACGCATGAAGACCGATGCAACCGACGAAGCGGTAGCGGCTGATGCAAAAGATAGCGAAAAGCCCGCGAAGCTGAAGAAAAAAGATCAAGCGAAAAAATCCAAACTTGATAAAGATGGCAAGAAGAGCAAGGACGTAAGCGAAAACGACGACGACGACGACGATGATGATGATGATGATGATGAATCAAACGAGGCCGATGAGCGCGACGATGATGACGTTGCCAGTGAAGTAAAGCAATCGGAATCTTAATTTGCCGCACGGCGTTAGCGTCCAGTTCTTCAAGATGCGAACTATAGCGGAACGGCGCAAGCCGTCCGGTTCTTCGACAAGCAAACTTGCGAGTCGTCAAAAGAACCGGACGGCTTGCGGCCTAACGCTAAAACCAATCAACTCGGTCATACAAACTACTGATGATTGAATTTCGAGCTCTTTACAAAGGCCCAAATTTCGCCATGTTCTTACAATCTCACACTGGCCATATGCAACTAAGCCAAGATTCAAGCGTCAAGTTTCGTTGGCAATATTTGATTGCCGCAACAATGCTGTTTGTTTACAGTTCAGCGATTGTGGCGATCGCTTCGGAGCATCCCAATGTTATTTTGATTTTGACAGACGATCAGGGTTATGGACCGCTCGGAAGGCACGGCAATTCGTGGATCAAGACCCCGAGCCTCGATCAGCTATACGATCAGAGCGTTCGCTTCGATCGGTTCCTTGTTTCTCCGACCTGCGCACCGACTCGATCGGCTCTGATGACCGGTCGTCATCCGATGAAAAATGGGATCACGCACACGATTCTTGAACGCGAACGAATGGCATTAAGTGCGATCACTTTGCCACAGATCTTGCACACGTCCGGCTACAAGTCAGGCATCTACGGCAAATGGCACTTGGGTGACGAAGATGAATACCAACCGCAAAATCGTGGCTTTGATGAAGCGTTTATTCATGGCGGTGGCGGGATTGGTCAAGCGTACGATTGCTCATGCGCCGACGTACCTGACAATGGATATTTCAATCCGATTATTCGACATAATGGCACATTTGTTCAGACATCCGGTTTTTGCACGGACGTCTTTTTCGATTCAGCCACTCGATGGATTGAAGACCAGATAATCGCTGAACAGCCATACTTTGCCTATATTGCAACCAACGCTCCACACGCTCCATATTTCGCACCTGCCGCCAATATTGAACGCTTCAAAAAATTGGGTTTCGAAGACAAAGCGGCTGGTTTTTATGGCATGATCGAAAACATCGATGAGAATGTTGGGCGTTTGATCACTCGGCTCGAAAACCTAAAGCAGATGGAAAACACTTTGCTGGTTTTCATGTCAGATAATGGCATGGCGCATGAAGGAATCAAAGGTCAAACAAGTCTTGGAACCACCGAAGATGGAATGCCACTGTTTGGCTGGAACGCAAACATGCGCGGCTTGAAAAACTCGCCTGACGAAGGCGGAGTTCGCGTTCCCTGCTTCTTCCGTTGGGACGGACACCTAAAGCCCAATAAATCGATTGATACCGTAGTGGCTCACATTGATTTCTTGCCGACAGTGGCCGAAATTTGCCATGCAAGTATCGCTGACATTGGCCAGGTTGAAGGGCATTCGTTGACCGGTTTGATGCCGTGGAGCAATGCCGAGTTTCCATCTGTGGTCGATTCGATTGTTGGCGAAAGATACCTTTTCACCCACATCGGCAGGTGGCCAACGCATACCAACGTTGACCAACACAAGTTCAAAGGTTACGCCGTTCGAAACCAACGCTATCGATTGGTCGACGGGAAGCTCTTTGACATGCTGCAAGATCCGTATCAAACGCTCGACATTGGCCCGAAAGAACCGAAGGTCTTGGCCAAGATGAATTCGGCGTTCGACGATTTTTGGTCCGCCGCGAAACCATTGATGGTTAACGAATTCGCTGAGATGTCACCGACCAAACCATTTTGGGAAGCTTTCCATCAACAAAAATCGACCGTCGGGATATCGCAGTGGCCATAACTTCGGTGCATCCATTGGTTACCGAATCGCTCAATTCCTCACTGACGAAAATGTATTCTTGTGAACCTTGCCCCTTCGGTCGACACGACTAGTCTGAATTCCGCTCGCACGAAAGCCTTCATGCGATTGATGCCGGTCTTGTTCGTTTGTTATGTGATCGCTTACGTCGATCGTCAAAACGTTGCAATTGCGAAACTGCAAATGCAAAAGGACCTTCCTAGCTTTGACGATGCCGTCATCGGCTTTGGAGCTGGAATTTTCTTCCTAGGCTATTTTTTGTTGGAAATCCCTGGTTCCATTTTGGTTGAAAAGTGGAGCGCGAGGAAATGGATTTGCCGCATCATGATCTCGTGGGGGATCGTCGCTGCGTTGACCGCTTTCGTTAGCCAGCCGTGGCATTTTTATACGGCTAGATTCTGCCTGGGGTTGGCTGAGGCCGGATTTTTCCCAGGCGTCATCGTCTACATTTCTCACTGGTTTCCAGCTCAAGATCGCGGTAAAGCGCTGTCGATCTTTTTGATCGCTTCGCCATTTGCACAAGTCCTTTCGCCGAAGATCTCGGGCTACTTTCTAATGTTCGGAGCCAGTGAAAAAGTTGGTGATGTGATGGTCGAATATCCGTTGCTCATGGGGTTGGAGGGCTGGCAGTGGGTATACATTATTTGGGGCTTGCCAGCAATCTTGATGGGATTCCTGGTGCTGAAATTGATGCCCGATCGGCCCAAAGACGCCAAATGGCTTTCGACAGAAGAACGGTTCGCATTGCAAAGTGCAATTGACCAGTCTTCAGGTAGTGCAGCCAAGCGTAAGGACCTCTCGATTTTTAAAGCGTTTCGACATCCGCGAGTCGTGCTACTGACAGCGATCTACTTTACTGCCGTGACAGCGGCCTACAGCATTGAATTTTTCATGCCAACGATCCTGCGAGAATGGTACAAGTTAAGTATCAATGAAATCACTTGGCTTATTATGTTGCCGCCGCTGTTGGCCGTCTTCGGACAGCTTGCCGTGGGCTGGAGCACTGATCGTTTCGGTCATCGGTTGTGGCACGTAATCATCTTGCTAACCATCGCGGCCGTAGCATTTATTGTGACGCCAATGACCGCAACCGTGACTGCAACGATTGCCGCGTTGATGGTTGCCTTTTGTGCGATGAAGTCGTACTTGCCAGCGTTTTGGGCTTTGCCAAACTTGTTTTTCACTAGCATCGCGGCGGCAGGAAGTGTTGGGCTAATTAATTCCGTTGGGAACTTGGGCGGGTTTGCTGGCCCAGCAATTTTTGGTTACGTTTCGGCCCGCACGCAAAATCTATCACTTGCCTTATGGATCGTAGCCGGCTTCCTTTCGGTTGCCATTGCGCTGACATTTTTGGTTCGTCACATCGTCATACTGGAAGACAAAGACGATGCAACGCCGTTCGTTAGCTAGTGCTTGAACCGCATGCAATCTCAGGTTAGCCGATCTCACCAGAGATCGGACTTCTCAACGAAAAAAGCTCCGAAGTCTGGCGACTTCGGCTACGAGTTACCCGCACTTGAAATTTCGTGGAAGCATTAGTTCAAGGAGTAGATTGCTCGCTGCGAGACGGTGTTCCGGTCGTCAATAAACGCGGCTACCGATGGCTAGCTCGCATATCGGATGGCTGCCTCGACTGACGACTTCATTTTGGCCAAACCGATGCTCGCGATCTCGTCGCGATCGCGTTGCCAGTAGCCGCGATTGAACAATTCCAGCGATAACACTCCAGCAAAACCATTTTGCAACATCGTGTTTAGGATCATCGCGATCGGGGCGACACCATCGCCAGGAAAGACGCGGTCAGCATCAACGATTGACTCGCGCGGTGGGTTGGCTGGATAGTCATTCATGTGCAGGACGTGGACCGCGCTACCGGCCAGCGTTCCGATATTCGCAAACGTCGAGCCACCTTTGTACAAATGGTAAACGTCTGGCAACACGCAAGCATCCGGATCGTTTGCCGCAGCCAGCACGTACAGCACCTCGGCCAAACGAGAAAAGTTGGCGGCAAAGCCCCACACTTCTAGTTGTGGGAAACAATCGCGAGAACGTCCGATGTCGAGCAATACTTGGTAGCGCTGGGCAACTTGGTCGAGATCCAATTTTGCGCCTTCAGTGGCTCCTGTTGGCGGTGCAGCGATCAATCGACCGCCAAGCTCGCGAACGATTTCCATGTCACGACGGCAATCGTCGAGCCCCTTGGCTCGGGCGGCATCGTCATTGACAACCCATTGCCCAAACGCGATCGCACTTTCAACTTTCAAGCCAGAATCGGCGATACGTTTTCGCAGGTCGGGTAACTTCTTGCCTGCCGATGTGTAGCGTTCGATATCGCGGAGCCAGAGTTCGATGCCGTCATAGCCCGCCTTGGCAGCAGTCGCGATCTGGTCTTCGACGTCGACCTTGCTGTTATTGATAGTGCTCACATTTAAGCAATATCGCAGCTTGGCTGCTTGACTCGCAACATTGTCAGCGGGTTCTTCCCCGGCCGCATCGGCTTGCGTGGATTGGAGCATGCCGGCGGCTGCGAGGCCGGCTGTGGCGCTGATAAAATTTCGTCGATCAAACATTCTCGCCTCGATGTGATGGATCCGTTGGAATCCCACAATCATTTTCGCTAGACGGCCATCCGTCAACTAGAGAGCAGCTGATCTAGTCGGCTTCTCCGCGTAAGCATCGCGGAAAGCAACTCGCCATGTAATTCACGCGTTGCGCATGGATTAGCGGTTGCCGCTGCGAACGCACCACAATGGGAGCATTCGGACGCTTTGCCTGTGACCGCGTATCAGCGTTTCGCAGGAGTCAACGTGTTGATCAATTGCCTATTCAAGCGGTTCGCCCTGGGCGCCCTTTTCGATCGCAAAGAGACGATTTCGGTTGGCGATGAAGATCGTGTTGTTGGCAACAATCGGTGTCGTGAAAACTGCCGTTTGAACGTCAACTTCGTCAATCAATTTCATTTCTTTAGATAGTTCAAAGATTGCAATTTCGCCGTCCGCGTCGCTGATCATGACCTTGTCGTTGATCAGCAGCGGGCTGGCCCACGATTCGGCTAACATATCGTATGTCCAATAACCTTCACCCGTTTTGCAATCAACACAATGGACCAAGCCGCTGAAGTCGGCCACGAACAACAATCCATCTTTGATCGCCGAAGTGCCGCAGGTACGGTGCATCGTCGTTTCGAAATCGCTAGGATCGCTCCCAACGTAATGCCAGACCGCTGCCGAATTTGGATTGTCGCGCTCGAAATCGCCTTTATCTTTTTCCAAGGCAATCAAACGCTTTGGAGCGATTGGAGTTCTCGGGTCGCTGCTGTTGTAAACAATAGTTGGGCTGACATCGCCACGTTTGGTCGGATCAATACACCACAGATGGCCAGCGCCTTCGCCGTGTTCCGGATCTTCGCCAACGGCAATGTAAACCAATCCGTCATAAATTAACGGCGTCGAAATTAGATGGTTGCGGGTCGCTCGCGAAAGTAAGTAGAGCGAGTCCTTTGGGTTGCAATCGAACTTCCAAAGCAGTTCACTTTTTCCGTTTTTGCCTTCAGCGGAGAAACTGTACAGCCAACCGTCGCCGCCGCCAAAAAGAACTTGTTTCACGCCGCCCAATTCCGCATACGCTGGTGAAGACCATTGGCCGTGCAATACGTTGCCGCCGGGCGAGCTGTCGGTCCAGATAACTTCGCCCGTGTCGCGATTCAAGCACATAAAGCTTGGCGCTTGTTCCTCTGGAATCGTAATATGACTTTCATCAACGCCGTTGCCAGTGTTAACGAACAACAAGTTGCCAGCGAATGTCACCGAGCACGAGCACATATTGTGCTGGCTGACGCTCAACTCGTTCATCATATTGAGTTCCCAAATGACGTCCGCTTCGTCCTTGTTCTCATTTGGTTCGGATTTGTACGGACCATCATTCTCACCATCTAGGAAACCTTGTGTGTCAAGACAGCAAACGGTTCCGCGGCTGGTTACATACCACAATCGATCACCATCAACGGCCGCTGCGCTGCAGATGCCTTGATCAGGCCAATCGTGGACACGACCGCTGGGCAATTTCTCGTTGTTATGCTGCCACAGAAATTTGCCGTCTTTTTCGTCAAAGCACAGTAGCACGCCAAGATCGGTAGTGTTCGGGTAGCGTTTGAGGTAGCCCGATGCGTTATTGGTACCGACATAGACCTTTCCATTGGCGACGACAGGATTGCCGTACGTCTCAGAGCCGAGCGCCATCGACCACCGAACGTTTTCGCCAGTTTCCAAGTCCCAAGTCAACGGGATATCAGCATCCGGCGGTGTGTTGCTTCGGATCGCCGTTCCGCCCCACTGAGGCCAGTCGTTGGGACCGACGTTCATGGTAGCGATTTGCTCTTTGACCGCAGCGACCGGATCGAACGCGAAAAGTGGCTGAGTGACTAAAGTGAAAAGTCCTAGGGCGATTGAAAATTGCTTTTTTGTCATCGATAAATTTCAGGCGGGAGTTAAAAGATGTGAATCAGGTTTATCTATAAAAATCAGTTTTTGGAAACCGTCACGTTGTCGATATAAAATTCCGCGTCGCCGGAGTTGCCGAACAGTCCTGGGCTGCCTTGCAAGTTACCAACGGCGTCGGTCGCTTCGATTTGCCAATCCGCTGGTTCTGCTTCGCCGCGAAGCCAAACTTTGCCTCGCAACGTGGCAGCTTCACCAACCGTTTCGGATTGGAACTTCATCGTATACCAAGTTTTTGCTTTCCAATCGAATTTCATAGTCTTCGCAAATCGGTTTTCGAGTCGAGGCGTCCACGATCGAATTTGCAACTCTTGCGAGCCCTTCAAATCCAATGTGTACCGTTGAGCGACAAGGCCCATGTCGGGCAGTCTATCGGTTGTCATATCAGCTCGCTTATCAGTCGCGTAAAAATCGGCTTGGACGGTGTAGTCGTGCAAATCAGGCGACGCGATCCAGGCCTGCGATCGAGTCCCCTTTGGAATCGTACTGATTTTGACAAGTACCTTTTCGCCTTCGAATTCGGCAGGCTTATGACGATACGCGGCTCCAATCCAAGGCAAAGGGACTTTCGAGTCATTGAAGTTCGCGTTGAGCGGCAGGTCGGGAATAATGCGTGCTCGTGCAGTGCTGGTCAT
Organism: Pirellulaceae bacterium; assembly: GCA_041740995.1. Lineage (GTDB taxonomy): Bacteria > Planctomycetota > Planctomycetia > Pirellulales > Pirellulaceae > JBGSKY01. The sequence continues at coordinate 5,265 of JBGSKY010000050.1, read as the reverse complement.
ACCATTGCTAGTAGCCGTAATCATCACAGCGGTGGCCTCATCGACTTGGGGGGCGACATAAACGCCGTCAACGAACAAGCCTGGACCGTCAATCTTTACGTCAGCGCCATCCACGAGTTTTACGAACTGACCAATTTTGTTGTACCCGCGGACTTGCATGGTCACTTTTTGCTTTGGACGTAGCATCAATTCGACGGGCGCGAGTTGAATGTGAGCGATTGCTTGATCTTTAGCCACTGGTGTTTCGACTGGTGCTGGCGGCATTTCGACATAAGACGGCTCGGCATCTTTATCGCCAACGCAAAATAATCCAGTGTTGGTGGGCAAATAAATTCGGCTGGCGTAGGCAATCGGTGATCCGAAAAACTCGCCTTCGTTGACGCGAACTTTGCTGAGCTGCTCAATGCCGTCCGCAGTAGGTTTGAGGATATAAACTAGGCCAGAATTCTCGGCGATGTAGAGCTTGTCATCGCCAAAGAGGATCGAACCGAACATGCTGCGTCCGAGTTTCTTCGATTCAATTTCTTTTCCAGTCGTTGCGTCGATCGAAAAGAAGCGACCGCCATCGTCGACAACATAAAGCTGATTGCCATTTTTCACAGGCGCACATCGGCTCACTGTCATCTTGGGGATTTTCCAAACCAGTTCCGCTTCTGGAATTTCTCCGGTCATTTTTCCATCGACAGCGAAAAGCGCTCCCAAAATTGTTCGGTCGCTTTCGTTTTGTTCCGCGTGTCCGCAATAGACGATTCCATTTTCATCGACCAGCGGTGTCGTATTAATCCCGCGCGGCGAAGCTTGGTATTTCCAAATTAGCTTTCCAGTTCGGGGTTGCAGTGCGTAAAGTCCGCCGTCGCCAGCGCCGAAGACCATTGCCGCTTGGCCGTTAAAAACGGTAAAGACCGGCGTGCTGTAAGTTGTATCTTCTGGCTTGGGACGGGTCGAAAACATCCAAGCGGCCATGCCCGTCGATTTATCGAATGCAACGTAGCGATGAGCTGGCACTGCCGATTCACCCCAGCCTGTCATCACCGCACTGACAATGACCAAATCTTCGAACACGGTCGCAAAATTCGTTCGGCCACCGTACGGGCTGATCATGCCGTACTCTTCCATCATTGAATGATCCCAAACGACTTCGCCAGTGTCGCCGTCGAGGCATTGGAAGACACCGCTAATGCCCAAGGCGTAAATGCGATTGGTTTCGGGGTCGGCGATTGGGCTGTTCCAACTGACCCGTTCGGCAGGAGCGTCGGAGAGGAAAACGTTGTGGATGCTTTCCCAAATTAGCTCACCAGTGATAGGGTCAAAGCAAACCGTTTTTTCACCTTCCTTGGTCGATTCAGGGAAGGAGCGGCATGTCAGATACATTTTGCCATTCATCACGACTGGCGTACCGCGTGAAGCGTATTCCTCCTTATGCCAAATCACGTTTTCGCCCTTGGTCGACCAATCCTCAGGCAGATTTGCTTGATATGCGTGACCGTCCATTCGCGGGCCACGCCAATGCGCCCAATTGCTTGCCGCAGAGATTTTGCTTTGAGCCGTTTCGCCTGCGTCAGCCGCTGATGGCTTGCTCTCCTGAGCGATTAAATTTTGCAAAGTAAGCGTGCTGGTACACGCAGTGAATCCTAAGCCGATTGTGGCCAGGAAGGTTTTCCATTTCGAGGACAACATATTTAGATAGATTTTTTTAAAGTCTTTTAGGCGGGCGATTACGTGAGTGTTAGAGTTCTGCTCAGCAATTATTTTCACAACCAGACTTAGAGCCTATCCGGAAAGGGGGCTGACCCTCTCCGTTCCTCCAAAGGGTCAGACCCCTTTTCGGATAGGTTCTAAGGTTTGATGCAAATAAAATCGTGCTGACCAACGCATTCGTGGTCACAAATTGTAACTTTGTAGCGGCATGAGCAAATCCTACACCGGACTGATTGTATCAAAATCTGCTCCAATCAACCATCATTGCTGTTGTATGGCGAAAAATCGCGGTTAGGAGACCGGCGGTTGCATGCAAAAATGACGCTGCGTTGAACCAAGGGACGCGGTAAACTGCAAGGTGCCATGAAAAGCCGAAAGTCTATCCGTCGAACGTTTTATTTTGCCAGTTGCCTTGTCGTTGTATTCGGGACTGCAATCGCGTGTTGGGGATTTTTTGTTCCGATCGGTCCTTCGCTTGCATCTCGCAATAACGCAACTGCGCCGCGAGCCTTGGCTGCCCAGCCGAACGTTGCAGCTCTCCCGGACAATCCACTTCGTCCGTTAGACCCAATTTGGTCGAGGCCGTTGCAATCAGGATTTCGGCTTAACCACGCTGCCAGTGAACAAGTTGCGAGTGAAAAGGAGACGTCGCCACCGATCGTCGAAGTTCCGTCCCCAACAACCATCGCAAACGATCCTGGAACGTCAAGTAACCTTGGTGTGCGGTTGGTAGGCACTGTGCTCGAAACAGGCAAGTCAATGGCCATCGCAATTTCGCCTGATGGGCAGCTTGATTTTCGAAGCGAAGGCGACACGCTGCGTTTACAACCTCCGGGCATCTTGATCAATTCAATCTCGCCCGAAGCGGTAGAAGTGACCTATCAGGGAATGAAAACAACTTGGCAAATGGGGCAAGTGCTCTCGTTTAAGCAAGCTTCGCAGCCCACGGATTCGTCGGCGAAAATTCCGATCGCAAATCCGTCCGATTCAGCAACTGCGCAACCCCGCGAGGCTGTAAAACGAATGAGTATTGAAGAAGAGCTTGATAGTTTAAATGGACGATCGCGAAACAATGACCAATAATTGCAAGATCGCTAATTTGCCAGGGCAACAGAATTTGATGAAAGCGATCTTGCTGTTAGAAGTATCCAACGGTTGGCGGCTGCAAAACAGCCAAGCCGCTGACGTGTCGCAATTCGTTGAATCGACTAGTCCAATCGAAATCGCCAATGCGACAATCGACTTCTCAAAGAAACATCGACTCGACCGCCGAAAAGTAGTCATTGCGGTGGCCTCGACCACAACTCTTTTTACAACCATCCAACCAGGCGATGCGGTAAACATTACGAACCACCAGTCATTGCGTTTTGCGTTGGAAGCTTTATTGCCAGTCAACGCGGAAAGTATTGTCGCTGATTCGATTCATATTTCGAACAATCCATCGATTGGTTTGTCAGCGGCCGCGATGGAAAGCGATCATCTGCAAGCATTGATTGACCAGCTTGAAAGTTGTGAATGCCGAGTGCAGTTCGTCGTAAGCGCATCAATGATGGTGTTCGAGCAAGCGATGGCGGAACGAGTTCTCAAGCCTAATAGCTCAGTAATTTATCTGGAAAACAGCTGCGATGATCGTTCCGGTCACGCGGAGATTGCAAGCTTTGATGGCCAAGGGAAACTGACCGCTTGGCAAGTCAGCGATGCGCGGCCGATCAGCGTGTCGCGGCTCTTGGAACTGATCAATCCGGAAGAGTTGCCGGTCGTTTTATTGGCCAACAGGTCGGCGATGCAACGCCATGAAATGCTGCAAGAACTCGCCAACCAATCGGTCGTGATTGACCCATTGGTGATGCAATGTAAAGCGACACGTCACATACTCAGTAATCGTCGTGAACCGACGTTTGACTTTCGTCGTGATCAGTTGGCGGCGAGCGATCCGCTTCGGCGATATCGTATTGCGATCAGCAGTTTTGTGATCTCTGGGTGCATCGCTTTGTTATTGGTTTGCGGCACCTTGCTCTGGCGATCATTTCAGTATCAAGCAATGGCTCGTCAAGCAACCGCCGAACAAGCGACGCTCTTTAAAAAAGCCTTCCCGGAACAACGAGTTCCAGCGGCAATTCTAAGCCGCTTAAAAAGCGAACATGCCAAAGCGATCGGAATTCGCAAGGTTGATAACAAGACCAAGGTACCAGCGTCAGCGCTGCAAGTCCTTCGTCGCATCCTTGAAAGCTTGAATGACGAGCTGCCGTTTGAGATCGATCAGATCCGAATTGAGAATGGGTCGATTGTCATGGAAGTAAAATTCATGTCGCAACAAGACGCAGGGAAACTGGCTGCCGCTCTGGCCGATCAAGGCTTGGAGGTCGAACCACCCTCAACCTCGCTGACCGATGATGATCGGATCTCAGCGACAATTCTGGCGTCCTATCGACAGGCCGACTTTGAAAAGCCGATCTCGATGAGGGTGCGCCAATGAGCAACTGGCGAAAACGATTGCCCTGGATCATTTTCATCGCAGCGTCAATCTTCTGTTTGACGAGCTGCTGGAACTACTATCGCGCCTCGGCGGCTAGTGCAAACCAAGCTGCCGATGGTTTGCTAGAGTGCCAGCGATTGTTGGAAGAATTAAATCGCAATCGAAACGCGCCTCGCATTGCATCGCTGGCAGTTGAATCGCCCGATCGAATCGCTGACCGGATCGCTTCAGCGGCTCAAAATGCCGATTTGCCAGCCTACGCGATCCTATCAATTGATCCGCAGGCCCCGGCTCGGCTTGGGCGTTCAGCTTACCAAGTTCGTGCGACTCAAATCGTGTTGCAAGATGCGCAGCTCTGGCAAGTTGCGGGCTTTGTGCAAGGCTTGGAAGAGCCGCAATCGGGCATGTTGGTGCGAGATTTGGCTATCAACCGCGGACGGTCTGAAGGCGCGGCAGGCCAAGAGCTATGGAACGTCCGGCTGACCTTGACGCAGATGATTTTTTCGCCGATAAGCGAGCTTTAATTGTTCGTGGACGCCTCGATTGCGCACGGTTCGTTCGCCCCATGCATCACATTCGAATTAGCCGATCAATTGGTCGAATGGGTCTGGCGTCGATATTCGGATTGGCACCTCTCATTTTGCTCGGTGGATGTGCCGCGTTGCGCGAATCAAGCTGTGATCAACTGCTAGCAATTGGTGGCGGTGACACGGTCGCTTCACGGCTACATTATCGCAAGGGTTTGCGGCATTTCGATCGAGGCAAACTCGAACACGCCGCTAAAGAATTTCAAATCGCAATTGATCGAAGTCCGTCCAATGCGGCAGCACACAATAATCTAGGATTGGTGTATTTCCGGCAAAAGCAACTCGCACCGGCCGCTTCAGAATTCGAGACCGCTGCTCGTTTGTTGCCACAAAGTGCGACACCGAAAAACAACTTGGGAATGACGCTCGAAGCGGCAGGACGAACTTTAGAGGCACGAGAAAACTACTTTCAAGCTCATCAGCTCGCCCCAACGTCGCCGTTGTACTTGGGGAACTTGGTTCGCTCGCGAATCCAGCTGGGCGAGGATGACGAATTGCTGCATG
>JBGSKY010000049.1:0-1703 GCA_041740995.1 Pirellulaceae bacterium | reverse complement strand
TAACGATGTTGAGGCATGTTCCCGGTCTCTTCCATGCTGCTGTGAAGCAAACGCAAGATTTCGTGGACCAAACGAAGGGCTTAGGAAACTCGTAATAGTTCTGAGCACTTTCGTACTTCCTCGGCCTTCGGGCCGGGGAATCACTTTTCCTTGGTCAACGGAGTCATTGCAATGCAGTTTCACGAATACTTCAGTCTCAAGAATAGAATCCTTCGCAATGCCGATGCGTCAGCAAGGCAGCATTACAAATCGCTGACACCATCTCAGTTTCGTGGCGAGGTCATAAAATCAGTGTCGGCGGGCGCTTCAGGCAGCTTTCACTATGCGTATCAGGCTGAAGCCGAGGGTGTCTGGTCAGAGAGCGAGCGGCCATATTATAACGTGTGGCCTATTGCAATCAGCTTGGCGGAGAGCGTGAAGCTATCGCTACCGTTCTCATCCTTGAACCTCCCGTTCTCTCGATTCATTGAGTGCGTTGGTGGCAGGCAGGAACGTACAGCACTACTGTTTCGCTTTGCACTTGGACATGAACCCAAAGGACTTTGCACCGCTTTACTCGATTGGCGACACACAGACAAGGAAATTCACATTCACGCTTTCTCAGGTGACAAAGACGAAGCGTTCTTTTTTGAGCGATACGAACCACACGAGACTGTTGAAACTTGGCTCACACGACTAACGAGTCGGGCATCCGAGAATCCTCAATCAGCAGTTGGCGTGGACCGATTGGCGCTCTTGGTTCGCATGACAACATTTGTATCATTGCTCGCCGATGACGACCTGATTACTCCAATTGTGCTGTCCAAGGATCATAACAAGTACGAAACAACCGACGACCCTGACGCGAAAAAGTGGTTGGAAGAAAGGGCAGTACGTCGTGCGGGTCGGGGCTTCGACTTAGGCAAGCGATTACAGGTCGAATCGGACAAGTTACCGCATTATCGCAATCCACACTTGTGCTTGTTTTGGATAGGCGAAGGACGGACAACTCCCGTGATACAGTTGCGTAGTGGAGGAATAATCCAACGGGCGAACATCGCCAATGTGCCGACTGGCTACTTTGGACCGGAGACGGACGACGATATGGACCTGCGAACAGAAAAGGCTCCCCGTGAATCATTCTCTAAATCCCGACGATTTGCGATTTTGAAACGCGATGGCTACCGTTGCAAGTTATGTGGGCAGTCGCAAGAAGACGGAGCCAAACTGCATATCGACCACCGCACACCATTGGCTAAGGGTGGCTCAAATGAAGATGAAAACCTGTGGACGCTGTGCGAAGACTGCAACCTTGGGAAATCGACGCGAGAACTATAGACAAGACTGCCTATTTTCATGCTCTGTTTGCCGACGTTATATATAATTGCCGGTAGCCAGGAACTCAACCGAACATCTTATTACGAAAGGAATCAATCATGCCGACTTCCGGTTTTCATTCCGAATGGGTTACGGTTGGTCAGCACCGGATACTCTTGGAGTGCCGTGGTAGCTTTCCTGACGACAACATGCGCTTTATGGCGCAGGTTGCCGCTGCGACTTGTAACGCCAATTCTGAAGGGCGTGCCAGAGTAGTCCAGATATTCTATGACGACAAAGCTTGCATATGGACAGTCAACGTTGCGTCAACCAACAGCGAAGATGAACAACTTGAAGATACGTTGCGAACGGTTTTCCATACGATCTACAATGATGGTAATGTACTG
>JBGSKY010000048.1:0-2572 GCA_041740995.1 Pirellulaceae bacterium | reverse complement strand
AACGAGAACTACAGCGGCACCGCCCACTAGGTAGCCTGTTGCGTTCCGTTTCGACTCATTTTGCATCGCGCTGACTATTCCTGTTTGCATAGAGACCACTGCCAACTGCAATTTGCCGCTACGGTATATCATTGTTTGGTTATAACATGTTGCATTCGCGTGACCATGTATTTCTTATTTGCAGATGTGCGAGACGCGGGGGACCATGTCCATGTTTGAGTTAGAGCATAAAGTGCGCAAAAAATAGTCGAGTTTTTGCGTACACATATGATCGCGCGGGGGGTGGTTGGGTTATATTATCTATCGCCTGCAAGCGGATGAACCGAAGTCACACCGAAAGCACCAAAGGGACTTCCACTACGTCGCGTATGATTGCGATCCTTTTCAAAGTCGTCGGTATCCTGGCACATTTATCATGTTCGTTTCTAGATCGAGTTCGGGGCTGTTGTCAGAATCAAGTCCGTGGTGTGCAATAGGGCTGTCAAGCGGCGCGGTCCATCCACTCAATCGTCATGTTTGGAGGTTGGGGCTCAGATTGCATCGGATTGCTTGCCAGAAAGTCAATCAACGTCTGTTCCAGGAGGAGAAATTCGGTGCCCAGTCTTCATAAGCGACGAGTCTTGATCGTGGACGACAATCGAGATGCGGCGGATATCATGGCAATTTTGCTAAGAGGACAAGGAAACGACGTGAAAACAGCGTATGGTGGCCGGGATGCGATCACGCTTGCAAAGTCGTTTCAACCACATGCCGTCTTGTTAGACATCGGCATGCCCCAGGTGGACGGTTATGAAGCGGCGAAATCAATTCGCGCCGATAGGCATGGCAGCGAAGTATTATTGATTGCATTAACCGGTTTGGACCAACACCACGAGCGAGATCGATTTGTTGATGCAGGGTTTGACCACCATCTCGTCAAGCCAGTCAGTTCGGCCGATGTTTTAACGCTCCTGGAAGGAATCGAGATAGTGGGTGACTAACGCGATAGTCTCGCCTCGCCCATGCGTCGCGATGACTGTCGATTTTTCTGATGTCGGTGCAGATCATCAATCCCATAGAATGACAGACGTGATGGAATTTTGGCAGAAACTCTTTGTTACCAGCGATTTCCCACCACGATGGTACTGTGGTGACTGGACTGCTGGACATGGTTGGTTGCACATCGCTTCAGATATTGCGATTTGGGCCGCTTATTTTGCTATCCCATGCATACTGGGATACTTCATGTGGCAGCGAAAGGATTTTCCGTTTCGTGGAATTCTCTTGTTGTTCGTTTCTTTCATCCTGCTCTGCGGCACAACGCATTTAATGGAGGCCGTTATCTTCTGGTGGCCGGCCTATCGACTTGCCGCCGTTATTAAACTACTTACCGCAACCGTCTCATGTATCACCGCTGTTACATTAGTTCGCATCGCACCCATCGCATTAGCGATGAGATCGCCAAAAGAATTGCAACGTGAAATCGATGCCCGATCGAGGGCTGAGTTAGCGTTGGTGGAAGCGAACAACGCATTAGAACAACGCGTCCAGGATCGAACCGCCGAGCTGGTTGAAATCAACACCCAATTACGGCTCGAACGAGAATGGTTCAGCGCGACACTGCGCAGTATTGGAGACGCAGTGATAACAACAGATTCCCAGCGACGCATCACGATGTGCAATGCGGTCGCGTGCGAATTGACAGGTTGGTCGCAAGAAGCCGCGATCGGCGAATCACTTACCTCCGTTTTCTCTCCGATTGATGAAAGCAGCGGACTGCCAACGGAAAACCCGGCACTGAAGGCTTTAGAAACGGGAGCTATTGTTGGACTAGCGAATCACGCCATCTTGATCGATCGAAATGGTGTGCGTCGTCCGATTGACGATTCGGCATCACCGATCCGTGATGACAACGGGAACATTGTCGGTGTGGTTTTGATCTTTAGAGATGTTACTGAGCGACGCGAAGCCGAATCGATGCTCCGGCAAGCGAATTCCGAACTGGAAAGTCGTGTCCAGCTTCGCACATCCGAATTGACCCATGCTAATCAATTCATGCATGCACTACTGGAAAATCTGTCGGACGGAATTGTTGCATGTGATCAAGATGGGAACTTGACATTGTTTAACGCAGCAACCCGAGAGTTCCATCAATTACCACCCAGAGTGATCGATTCGTCACAATGGCCCTCGGTTTATGATCTGTATGTGGCAGACGAGTCTCGGCGAATGACCATTGACGAAGTTCCGTTGATGCGAGCACTTCGGGGTGAACGAGTCAAAGATGTCGAAATGGTGATCGCTCCACCCGATGGCGAACGACGAGTTGTGCTTGCCAGCGGCCAGGCGTTTCATGACACGAATGGAACTGTGTTGGGGGCAGTCGTGTCGATGCACGATATTACTCAGCAAAAGGCTGCAGATCAGGTTTTAAGAAACTTAAACGCGGAACTGGAACAACGTGTCAAGAATAGGACATATGACCTCTCGTCTGCCAATGAGTCGCTGCAGAACGAAGTTCAGGAACGCCGTCGTGCCGAAGCAAACTTACGAAAAAGCGAATCAAGGTTTCGACAGCTGGCTGATGCCATGC
>JBGSKY010000047.1:0-3199 GCA_041740995.1 Pirellulaceae bacterium | reverse complement strand
CGCATCTGACTGCATCACCGACTCGAGCAAAGAAAACGTCAATAACGAGCCGAGGGTCTGTTTACCAAAAGCACGACGATCCATGATCCAACTCCGCGATAAGGAAGAACGGTCTCCACGGATTGTATCAGCGTTAGAGGGCCAATTGCCAACGAATTTCTGCACTGTTTAAGGCGGAGTGACCGTGAACACGGCGGCACAAGGGGACAAATCTGATCTATGTAAAAGCAGGCTCCACCGGGGACTCGGATCGAGTAAACTGTGTATTCCCGCCTGAGATTCCTTCCTTAACCTGGCATGACCGGAGTTTAACCTTGACCCCCTCGAACGACACGAATAACCAGCAATCATCACGACGATCTTTCTTGAAATCTGGAACCGCAGTTACCGCCGGAATTGCCGCGACCTCGATGGCCATCCCGGCTGTACATGGCGAAGAAGCGATCCCGTCGAGTAGCCTGCAACCGCTTCGATTGGCCCTCGTCGGTGCAGGCGGTCGCGGTACAGGCGCCATCAATGATTCGCTGACCATCAACGAAGGCATCCAACTCGTCGCGATCGCGGACATGAATGAGGGCACGCCCGAGGCTGTGCGCAAGTCATTGAGCGCCCGGCATCCAGACAAAGTGAACGTGACCGACGAGAACATGCATGTCGGTTTGGACAGCTACAAACGCATCCTCGATAACAAAGACATCGACTTGGTGCTGATGACGACGCCGCCAGGTTTCCGTCCATACTATGTCCGCGATGCGGTGGACGCTGGGAAGCACGTGTTCGCGGAGAAGCCAACGTGTGTTGATCCAGCGGGTTACAAGATCTGTTTGGAAACGCACGCGAAAGCTGTCGCCAATGGGACTGCGATCGTGACGGGGACTCAGTATCGTCGCCAAACCAGTTTTATCGAGGCAATGAAACGCATTCACGATGGCGCGATCGGCGACATTGTTTCTGCGCAAAGTCGTTATTGCTCCAACGGCATCTGGTACAAAAACCGCAAGCCCAACGTGAGTGACGCACAATATCAAATTGACAACTGGATGCACTTCGTTTGGGTCTCGGGTGACCAGATCGTCGAACAAGCAGTTCATAATATAGACGCAATGAACTGGTTGATGGGTGGACCTCCGGAAACTGCGTACGGATGTGGCGGTCGATTCACTCGCCCCGAAGACAGCGAGATGTGGGACAACATGCACATCGATTACATGTATCCAGGCGGCCGATTGTTGTCGTTCAAGTGCCAACAGATTCCTGGGAGTGATACGAAGAACGGCAGCGAAGTTTATGGAACTGAAGGCTCCGCGACGATCGGATCGTTCTCAGAACCTTGCGAGATCCGCGACAAGACCGGAAATGTGGTCTGGTCGATCAAGGGCGATATCAACGCGGCCTATAAGCAAGAACACAAAGAGCTTGTCGATTCGATTCGAGCCGGAAGCCCGATCGTCGAACTGATCCAGACGGCTCAAAGCTCGCTAACCGCAGTCATGGGACGTATGGCGGCTTATACCGGTCGTCAAGTTTCGTGGGACTTCATTACCAACGAATCAAAGTTGGACCTGTTCCCCAAGGATTTGACGGCAGACAGTTCGCTGCCTGCGCCGGAATTCGCAGTGCCGGGTAAGACCAAATTGGTCTGATCGATTGAGTTGCGTTTTGCCGTTTATCCATCGGGGCAAAGGACCTTGCGTGTGCTTTGCCCCGATCGCGTAGGTACGCATGGTCAATAAGCAGCTTCGTACTCGTAGAAAAAGTTACGACCCACACATACTGGTAGTGTTTAACTTTAAAAACTCGGACTGTTCCCCGCTCATATCGGGAGGTGAGCATTTCTGAATTATATCGCCTAAAGCGTTTTCTTCTTCAGAATACTCACAATCGCCAGTGCCGCCACAGTACTTGCCGAAATAAACAGTTTCCACAATCTCATAAAAAACAGTTTCGCTTGGATCGGCAAAAATATCTGGAACATAGTCTATACCAGTCCAGCCAGCATCTGGCCCTGCAACAAAGACACTAGAATCGCATGCATTGTTCTCAGGAGCCTCGCAGGCAGTAGTCGAACTTTCTCCTGTCGGGCAACCAGAGTTCATTTCAAAATAGCATCCTGCGACTGCGCATTCGACACTGAAGTACACAACCAATCCAAAAAGTAAGCATCTCATGTTTTTAAACTCCAACTTAAGGGAAAAGGTATCCAAAACTCTCTTCTATCGGTTCAATCCAGGTTGCCGACACTGAATCAAATCTCAATTCGTTAAATCGCCAGTCGATCTCAAAGTCGAACTGCGTTTCTGTATCAACTGGATTAATTGGGTAGTACACGCCGGAAATGCTTTTAGGTAGATATCGCCCATCAAAGTCGCCCCATTCTGTCGCCACTCGTGACCGAACTTGAATCTTTCCTTGTTGACGTCGTGATATAACTGTCTGAACAGGGCGATTTCTCTGAGCTTTTGAGAAAACCGTCTCTTGAAAATAAATGTCTCCTTTCGATTGTTTGTTCGCCCATGTGGCAATGTTCTCGTCCGTACCCAACACAACGTCTTCTAGCCTCTCTTCTCCCAGGATTCCTTTAAACTTGTCAGCAGGTAAACTTCCCTTGTTAACAAAATTTGCTGTGTGAGAAAGTGACTGAAGAATTGGATCAAACGTCTTGATCGGGAAACTGCTGACATCGTCAATATTCTTTTCTTCTAAATGCTTGAGGCTACCGGATTTGTATCTTACCTCTGATTGATCATTGAGCCTTAGCAGCCAATAAAAAGTATTTACACCGGAGCTTGAATTTGCAAGCAATTGTTCTTTGCCGTTCCTAACCGACCGAATTATAATCGTTTCGTTCGTTCGGATTAAATCTTGTTTTTGACGTACGATAAATCCTTTTGCAACGAACGTGTACGTCGTTAGCTTCTTGTGTACGTCGGCTAGCGAAGACAAATCGGCTGCAACTGGATCAAGGTCTAATAACCCACTCTGACCAAGCGCTGCGTTCGGATTGCCGCAGAAGCTGGCAAGAGCGATTGATAGCAGAAAATATATCCGCATATTTCACCTTAAATTGAATAAAACCACCCGTTCATTTACCGTGATTTTTCCTCTCCCAGTGGGGATGCGCTCATCGAGCGTAAGCAGAACCCTTCCAGCTGTTGCAGACTGCTTCTCAACTGTGACGTTGACTGTGACCGTTTTTGTG
>JBGSKY010000046.1:0-1608 GCA_041740995.1 Pirellulaceae bacterium | reverse complement strand
CCAGCATTGGCTGCAACATCAAATGGAAACCCGGTGCCGAGCCAACCTACTTTAACCCTGCTGGCATATCGGGATGAACGCGATCCAAGGACTTCGAGTAGGTTTGGGAATGGACTCGCATCGGATTGCCAGCGGAGGCCCACTGATTCTGGGTGGACTTCAACTGGATGTGGATTTGCACTTGGTTGGTCATTCGGACGCAGATGTTTTGCTGCACGCCATCACCGATGCCGTTTTAAGCGCTGCAGGACTCCCTGATATTGGGCAGATTTTTCCCAACACTTCAGCGGAAAACAAAGGCCGTGATTCAGGCGAGATGCTAATCCAAGCTATGGATTTGGTTAGGGAGAATGGCTGGTCGCTAGTGAACTTGGACTGCGTCGTTCAAATGGAACGGCCAAAGCTGTCCCCTTATAAAGGGGCCATGAAACAGCGAATCGCAGAATTGCTCAAGATCGATACCGCCCAGGTTTCCGTGAAGGGGAAAACGGGCGAAGGAGTGGGCGAAATTGGGCGTTCGGAACTGGCAGCTGCGACCTGCGTTGTTTTGCTTTGCAAGTAGCAGCACTGCTTAGTCGTCGTCTTCGCCGATTTCAATTATGCATGACACCAAATAGTGGTCTGAAAACTGCTTCTTGAAGGTTCGGATTTCGTCATCGGTCCCATTTTTGGTTTTATGAACCTTCATGGTAGACGTTGCAAACTCAGGCTGTTTCGCAGCAACAAAGATCCGGTCAAACGGAGCGCTGGAATAACCCTGCCCCCAAGCGGCGGTAGTGCCTTCATCGTGCGAATTCAAATCGACAAAACCGGACGCTTGCAGCAATTCTGAGGAGACGTCCTCAGGGGCTAGAAAATTGCTATCGCCAAGAATAACAATGTCATCGTCCGAAAAGTGTTCCTTCAGTTTCGGCATATTAGCAATAAGGACTTCGACTTCGGCCAGGCGTTGCTTTTCAGTGAACTTCTTATCGCTTTTGTTGACGTCGTTTCGGTTGGATTTCAAATGGATGGGAATAAAAACCACATCTGTTTTTCCTTTTCCGAAAGATAGTTTAACCGCATTGGGGCCACGCTCCCAAAACTTGATGCCGTAGGTTTCGTTACTGCCTACCGGCACGCGAAACGGTTCCCCAACCTTGGTGGCCTTGGTGGTGCACCAAGCAAGGCCGGTGTGCTGCCCGCGGACAATGAAGTCTTCAGTACCCACTTCATAATTGGCTTTGGGAAATAGGACGTATTCCCATTCCTGGTTGTGGCTCGTCTTCAACTGGCTCATCACCTGGTCGAGTTGTTGGCTACGAAACGGTTCCGTCGGACTATCCACACCAATTTCGGATAATGCCAAAACGTCTACTTTGGAATCGGCAATGTAAGTAGCAAGGTCATTAGGGGATTGCACGACATCTTTCCCGGGCTTCCCTCGCTTATCGGCAAACCCTAGCCATTCAATATTCCAGGCACCTATAACAACTTGTTGGGAATACGCTTCCTTTGCGGATGTATTCAAGAGAGCAGCAAAAACCGCCGTTAAGATGACAAGTGTTCGTTTCACTAAAAACCTCTCTCGGTTCTTTCGAATTCCAATGCGACCAGACCATTCTTTGA
>JBGSKY010000045.1:0-11843 GCA_041740995.1 Pirellulaceae bacterium | reverse complement strand
AATGCCGAGTCGAGTTCCGAAGAATTCAATACGGTATGTCGTGTTGGCGTTTGAGTTGAATGAACCAACCACAGTCGTCCCCGTCTGTACGGACGTTGCACTAGTTAGGACGGGGAAGTTTTGCAGTCCGTTTGGCCCGCTGTCTCCGTCTCCCGCGTCATTGGTTTGAATCGTGTTGTTATTCCCGAGGTCGATTCCCTGGCCTGTGTTTGAATAAATCGAGTTGCCTAGAATTGAATTGTTCAAGGCATTCGAAGCATTCGCTCCGATGACAACGCCACGCAAATTGTTGGCGATGCGGTTGCCCTGACCGAAAGTGACTCCGCCGACGCGATTATTGGATGCCGCATTTTCGATCAAGATTCCATAGTTTGAATTCCCGAGTGATGTCGATCCGTCCGCAGCAACGCCAATGTAGTTTCCATAGATCAGGTTGCTGTTGGTGCCCGAGCCGTTCAACTGGATGCCAAACGTATCGTTGCCGCTGATGATATTTTTCGCCGCATCGGTCGATCCGCCGATCGTATTCGCACTGGCTCCGGCGCCGATGTAGATTCCTTGATTTGCGTTTCCCCGGTCGATTTGCCCGGTGATATCGGTACCGATGTAATTGCCGAGGATAGAGTTACCGGTGACCGATGCACCGTACATCGTGATTCCGGAATTGGAATTCCCCGAGATGATGTTGCGTGAACCAGTGGCGGTCCCACCGATCGTATTGTTCGCGCCGACGAGTTCGATACCGTTGGCCGAATTGGCAAGCGCCGTCGTTCCAGCGGCGTTGAGTCCGATGATGTTCCCTGCGACGGTGTTGGAGTTGCCCGACATATAAATGCCGTCACCGGAGTTGCCGCTGATCACATTGCCGCTGCCGGCGGCTGTTCCGCCGATGGTGTTGTTGCTGCTTAAGGCGTAAATCCCGTGTGAGGAGTTTCCCAAAGCGGCAGTTCCGGCGGCGTTGGTGCCGATGTAGTTCCCTTGAATGGTGGTGTTCGAGCCATTGGCGTTTAACGTTATTCCAAAGCCTGTCGTCGTACCGCTGATGACGTTGCGGTGCCCGGTCGATGTGCCACCGATCGTGTTGCCGGCTGCATCAACATAGATCGTATGGAACCGGTTCCCGATTGCTGCCGTCCCCGCGGCATTGGTGCCGAAATAGTTGCCGCGAACGAAGTTTCCAGTGCTGGTGCCGGAAATCAATAGAGCGATATTCGTGTTACCGGAAATCACGTTCCGATCGGCGGCGGTCGAACCACCGATGACAACATTATTGCTATTGAAGATGTTGATGCCGTTGACGTTGCTAGCAGCTGCTGTTCCTGCCTGATTGATTCCGATGTAGTTTCCGGCAATCGTGGTATTATCAGCGGTCGCAATGTCGATTGCGAGGTTGGTAAAGTTGTTGAAGACAAGGCCACGAACCGTGCTTCCAGCGCTACCACCCCAAATCCTCAAACCATCATTGATCGTTCCGCCGCCGTTGAGGACAATCAGAGGTGTACCGGCAAAGCCGCTTTGGGTCGTCGCATCAATCGTGACCTGACTAAATAAATTGGGCAATACACTTGTCAGATTGATCGTTTGCACACCGCTGCCGATGCTGAAAACGATCGTATCAGCTCCAGGGTTGTTGTTCGCATCCGTGATCGCTTGACGCAAGCTGCCTGCACCGCTGTTGTTGGTATTGGTGACGGTGTACGTTGCTAGCAATCCGTCATAGCTTTCTTGGACTTCGATACCAAAAGCGTTTGCCGTTTCAATCTGCCCATGGTTGAATTCGAAATCCCAATCGCCGCCACGAAACAAATCGCCCGTCGCATCACTCGACGCGGCGACGTCGGCTTGGGTGTAAGTCGCAATCGAATGCAACATCTGCTGGCCGACATCACTGGCCGCGACGTCGCAACCATAGATCAGAATGTCCCCGTCGGCATTGAGGGCCATTCCCCATCGCTGTAAGTCCGCTGCGTGAGCGTCAATGTTCGCGAAGGTCAGCCAAGAGTCGCCAAGTTGAATGAAACCGTCGGCACCGTGCGTGACAAAGTGGATCGCGTCAAGGTTAGTGTAGTTTGCAAGAGCGGCTTCAACTTGTGCGAAACCGTCAGTGGATTGGTCGAGGACGATAACATCGAGCACGCGGCCTTGCGCATCAATGCCGAACAGATCAGCCGTCAATTTTTCAAGATCAAAGAGCGAGCCTTGTACGAAAACGACCTCGTGACGAACCTGAGCGTCTTGGCTCACTTCGCTCGAAGTATCGGGCACTACGGCGGAATCGGCGATCATGCTAACAGCGGAGTCGTCGATCGTGCTTAGATCGGACCAATCGATTTGGGCGATTAGATGCTCAAGCTGGTCGACTTGGTCGGTCACGACATCGCCATCAAATGGAACGGGAGTCGCGCTGTACAGCACACGGGGTTCGATAATCAGAGCATCGAGTTCATTCGCCTGGCCAGTTTTGCGTTTACCTGGCTGGAATCGATTGAGCGTTCGCTGGATGCGGGCTCGCCACGATTCGTTCTCAGTCGGTGGTTTCTCTTGGAAAGCCATAATCAAAAGTTGCAACTTAACGATCGAAGGAAATGAACGAAACTCGTCGAGAACTCCAGCGGACTTGTCGGGCGGCAAAAGTGCGAACCGAATTTCTCGGAAACTTCAGCCACTGCGCAGGCCGAACCGCTGCCCACAGTTCCTCATCGTGAATTCTGTGTCGACTTTTCTAATTGAGTTGGCTTTATCGACTGAAAAAACGCTGCTTTCTGCCGAAAAGGTTCCTTCTGCGCAAGAACTAGCACGCATGTCGCTGCGACAAGAAAAATTAAAGCCCGGCTGAACACCTCGCTGGATCGATGCGGGTAGGTCAGGACAGGTCCTGGGAAATGTCACGAAAGCCAGGACCTGGCCTGACTTCCGCTGCCGTTGAAGGTCATCTGAAACGGAATATCGATACAACCGATAGAGTCTGACGCTGGATGCTAGATTTGCCTCCAACTCGACCACTTAGATTCATCCCTCTGGAAATCCTGAGCTTAGGTTTTCGCGGTTGATTTTTGTTACCGAGTTCAAAGGGTGAACTTCACCCGTCGTGCAACGAAACCTCAGAAGAGAGCCATGAGCAAACAAAACCTACCGCCAAAACACTTCGCAAACGCGTTTAGCGTTGCGCTGTTGTTCGCGCTGTGGTCGCTTGCCAGCTCACCTTGTTTGGCCGCGGGCTACGATTCGACGCTGTTCGAAGGCGTGTTGCAACCGAACCGACAAGTCGACGTCGCCGCGTCTGAATTCGGAATCTTGCGAGAAATGCTGGTTAAACCGGGAACACACGTCAAAGCTGGAGACTTGATCGCTCGACTGGATAGTCAAGATCTTCAAAGCCAATTGGAAATCGCAAGAGCCGAGAGCGAGGCTGGTGGACGGTTGGGGCAAATCCAAGGCGAGTTGATATTGCACGAAAACAGATTGCGCATCCTGTCTGAACTTGCCGCCAAAGGGAAAGCTAATCAACGCGAGGTTGATCGAGCACTGGCCGACCTCGAAATCACAGAAGCCAAGATGCGATCCGAGCATGAAAGCACCGAGGTTCTGAGCTTGCAAGTCGAACGCCTAGAGCGGCTGATCAGCGAACGCAGCATTCGTTCTCCGATCGATGCCATCGTAGTCGAAGTTCACAAGCAAGTTGGCGAGTTCGTGGCAGCCAATGCACCGAGCGTCGTTCGGCTGCACGATGTATCGATGTTGAAGGCGACGTTCCCGATGACCGAATCGGACATTCGCGAACTGGGCACGCGTGAATCGATGCAAGTCAAATTATCCGATGGTCAAACGGTAACTGGTCGAGTCGATTTTATTCCGCCGGTTGCTGATCCGGAAAGCGGTTGGTTCATGGTCACGATCTTGATTGATAACCCCGACGGTTCGATACGCTGCTCGCGATGCACACGGTTGAAGTAACATCGCGAACGGCTTGGCCGCTCAACTTGATAGACTCATGAAGATCGAAGACAACTATCCGCTAGAGAACTGCTTTGACGTCGGGCATCAACCGACGCAAGTGGTCGAACACCGGCTGGCCCAGTTGGCGACGCTTCAATCGCAAGTCGTCGAATGCTTGAACGAACCAGCTCCGGCGAGTCAACCACCGCCGGTTAGTCCAACAAACAACCCGTCGCCGGATCGTTGGCTCGATCCGTCAATGCCTCAATCAATGGTCGCAACGCTGGCCCATCGACTGGAGGCCGACGTGCACCTGTTCGAAGTCCATCGTGCCGCTGCGCGGCTGGTAGCCTCATCCTCGCCTGAGTCCGTAGCGGGCTTGTCCGCGCGCGGGGGTCAAGCGGTGGCGATCGAAGCGACGTTTGCGAGTCATCCGATCGTATCAGCTCGGGGACCGTTGTCAGTCGAATCGGTCTCGGTCAGCGCGATCGCTGACGAGATTTCGAGCGATCATGCGTTTCGAACCGTGATCGCGTTTTCGTTCGGCGTTAAGTCTGCAAAACATGTCTCCGCAATCATCATTCCTCGTTCGTCGAGCAGCGACGGCGTGTCGCCGGAATCGCTGCAAGCTTTGCACGACAATTGTGAACGGCTTGCGGCAAGCATCGCAACGTGGGCGATGTGCCGTATTGGCGTGAAATGGACCGCCACCGTGCAACGGCTTCGTCAATGGTGTTCGATGCGGACCGCTTGGGTCGCGGTCGGCATATTTTGTTTGGCAATGCTGATTCCGATCCCTTATCGTCCGGTGCGATCGTGCAAGCTTGAACCGACTTTTCGACATTACCTGGCCGCCCCGACCGCTGGTACGCTGGCCGAAGCGTTTGTGCGACCGGGCCAGCGGGTCGTTGCGGGGGAACTACTTGGCCGGTTGGACGATCGGCAACTGCGGCGCGATCTCGCAATTGCTCAATCCGAATACGAATCGGCGGAAAAGAAGCGTGACATCGCGTTGGCAAGCCGTAACGGTGGCGAGCTGCGAATCGCCCAGCTTGAACAGCAGCAAGCAGAGCTGAAGATCGCTTCGACGAACGCTCGGCTCGGTGAAACGGAAATCCGCAGCCCAGCCGACGGCATTATCGTTCAAGGCGATTGGTTTGGCAGCGAGGGAATGCCGCTGTCGATGGGCCAAACGCTTTTTGAAATCAGTGACTTGAACAGCATCGTCGCCCGCGTCGAATTGCGGCCAAGCGATATAGCCGACGTGGCTGCCGGACAACAGGTGAAGATCAAAACCGACATGCTCGGCTGGCGACGATTCAGCGGCCCGATCCAACGCATTGAACCGCAAGCCGCTGTCATCGAATCAAAGTGTGTTTTCCTGGCCGACGTCGAATTGGACAATCTTGACGGCGTGTTGCGACCGGGCTTAAAGGCCGATGCGGCGATCGACGTTGGATATCGGACGATTGGCTGGCAACTGTTTCATCAACCGTATCAGTGGCTGGCGAACCTTTGGGTTTGGTAACCGATTGATAGCGGAAGGGCGCAAGCCCTCCGGTTCTTCCGATGCGTGGGACGAACCGCATAAAGAACCGGACGGCTCGCGCCGTGCCGCTAACGAAGAATAAAGAACCGGACGGCTTGCGCCGTACCGCTAACGAAGAATGAAGAACAAAAGCGGAAGGGCGCAAGCCCTCCGGTTCTTCCGATGCGTGGGGGCAACCGCATAAAGAACCGGACGGCTCGCGCCGTGCCGCAAAAATGGCAAATTGGTTGTGAACGGTATCTGATATGACTGAATCAACATTTGAGCTGTGCAACGGACTGCGATTCACGCCGGTCCATCGCAATTCAGTCGCGCGATACATCGTCGAAGACACGCTCACCGGTCGATTCCTGCGGATCGGTCGTCGCGAGTACTTGCTGGCCGCGGCGATGAATGGTCGTCGTTCGATGAGCGAATCGATTGCGGTTGCCAAAGCTTCTATGCCGGACGCGAATTGGGCGCCGGAGTTTGTTGAGAATTGCTTGAAGTGGTTGATGCAGCAAAAAGTTGTGCGACCGGTCGCTAGCAACCCACCTAGCGCTCAGGAGAGCCAATCTGCCGCAGCCAATCCAGCGCCGGCGCAAACACCGCCAACAGCGCCGCTGAAGTTGTTCGATCCGTTTTCATTTAAAATCAAGCTGTTCAACGGCTCGACGATCGAACGATGGCTTACGCCCGCCGCGCGGCACGTTCACGCTTGGATGGCGATCGTTGCAGTTATGATTATGATTGTCGCCGCAGTCATGCTGGCCGCAAATTTTGTTAGCTTCACGACGATGGCGGCGACACTTTTTGTGCCGGAGAGCAAACTTTGGTGGCTAGCCGCTTGGCTGGTGCTCAAATGCGTTCATGAGCTTGGGCATGCGACGTTGTCGATTCGATTTGGTGGCGGCGTTCGGCAAGCGGGGATCACTTTCTTTTGCTTCGCACCGATTCCTTACGTCGATGTTTCCGATATTTGGCGATGTGCAAAAACTCGTGAGCGAATGCTTTGTACGATGGGTGGCGTGCTGGCCGAAGCGGTCGTGGCGGGGCTGGCGGTCATCGTTGGCTGTACTACCTCGTCGCCGACGCTGCAATACTTTTGTGTGACGATTGCCACACTGGGCACAATCACGACAGTCGCTTTCAATGCCAATCCGCTGATGAGATTCGATGGCTATTTCGTCCTCAGCGACCTGCTCGATCGACCGACGTTATGGCAAGACGCCCAACTCGCGTTGTCGTCGCGATGCAAGTGGTTGCTCTCGATGGGTCGCTCGCCGATCGTCAATTCCGTTGGGCTGGCGGTCTATGGAATATCGACGACCATTTATCGGCTGCTTATGCTAGTCGGGTTGGCTTGGGGAGCGATCGCGGTCTGGCAAGGCGTTGGAATGGCGATGGTCGGACTAGCAGCTTACTTGTGGTTCGTCGTCCCGCAGATTCGCAAGCGACAGCAATCGCAAGCTCCATCGATGATGGCAGGACCTGCAACGAGTCGTTCTTTCCTCGGGCGATTGAATTCGTGGCGGCCGCAGCTTGTTGGGTTGGCCGCGTTACCATTGCTCGTTGGTGCGTCCAATTGGTTGCCCTCGCCGGTCGTTCGATACGCACCGGGTGTTGTAGCTTACCGTTCGCAATCAGAAATCCGACCGCAGGTTGAGGGGCTGGTCGAAGCGTTTTTGGCGGGCAACGGTGATCGCGTGGAAGCCGGGCAGCCGATCGCGCGGCTGGTCAATCCGACCCTGAAATTGGAATTGGCACAGAAGCAAATCGAACTGGAAACAGCTCAAGAGCATTCGCAGGCTTTGTCGGCTCAACATAAAATGGCCGAGATGCAGGCTGCGTTGTCGCGCGTTGAATCGCTGCGACGACAAACCGAGCTGCTGCAAAAGCAAGTTGATGGGCTGATAGTTCGTTCGACTGGCAATGGCACATTTCGTTCCGGTGTGGTCGGTCATGCTTTGGGCCAATCGGTCAATCCGAGCAACGTATTGGGCGTGGTGGTCCAGGATGATCAGATCGAAGTGCAAGTGCTTGTTAGCCAACGCGATATCGACCCATGGATCGATTTTGCGTCTCAAGATTCAGACCACTCCAATGAAATCCGGATTGCGATGGAAAGCGGTCGTGTGATTGGTGGCCAAGTTGCTGAAGTGTTGCCGCAAGCGTCTGATACGATTACCAATCCGATTTTCGCAGCGATGTACGGCGGGCCAATTGCGGTTCGTCAAGAAGCAGTCAAAGGCCGTGAAGACAGACTCGTGGCTTCCGCAGCTCGATTTACGGTCAAAGTTTCGATGGCAGCCAGCGACGCGGCGAGCTTGTCTGTTGGCCAGCGGTGCCGCTGCCGATTAGCGAACCATCGCGAAAGCATTTTTGGTTTCGTCCAAACTTGGTTCGCCGATTTCTGTCAACGAATGAACGCGCGATCGGCTGGGTAAGACCAGTCGCTACCGCAGTAATAGCCGTCGGGCGTTGGCTGCGGTTTGTGCGTCGAAACTGGGCCTGACGGCCTGCGGTTGGAGGGCGAACTTTTGAAAACCGCCTTGCACCGGGTCTCGCTGACGCCTGCGGCTTGTTGTCAAACCATTTTCGGGTAAGTTTAGGTGCTAGCACGGGTTGATATTTCCGTGCAAAATTCACTGCCCCCAGCCCATGCCAATGCCCACTGACCAGCGAGCTTGATCGTGAGTACTACAACGCTGCCCCCACGGCCTTTGAAAACGATTGACGGCCGACGACCGCAAAAGAGCGAAGTTCCTAAATCGGAATGCTTGTGCGATTACTGCACCGCACTTTGCTGCCGATATTTCGCGTTGCCAATCGACACGCCAACGGAGCTGCACGAGTTTGATTACTTGCGATGGTACCTTCTGCACGATCGGGCCAGCATTTTTGTCGATACGGATTCGTGGTATTTGTTGGTCCATACGACATGCAAACATTTGCAGTCGGACAACCGCTGTGGCATTTATATGACTCGTCCACAAATTTGCCGCGACTACTCAACCAAGCGCTGTGAATACGACGACACGGCAGTTTATGATCACTATTTTGAAACGCCCGAACAAGTTGCTGAGTACATGGAAGCTCGATTTTTCAGCGGCGATTCGGAAAAGCTACGAACGCCCCAGCCCGCCATGTTGCCCGTGATCGCTTCGTAGCCGACGAATCTCCTGACCCCACTTATGACCGACTCTTTGATTCAGCCGCGAACGCTCAAGGGCTTTCGCGATTACTTGCCAGCGACCATGGTGCGTCGCGAATGGATGATGCAAACGGCGCGACAGGTCTATCGTCGCTTCGGCTTTGTTCCGATTGACACACCCGCCTTGGAGTACTTCGAAATCCTGACAGGTAAGGGTTCCGAAGAGACCGACAAGCAGATGTACCATTTCGAACATGGGCGTCATCATGTTGGGATGCGATTTGATTTGACGATCCCGCTGGCTCGGTTCGTTGCCCAGCATCATGTGACGGTCGGTTTGCCATTTAAGCGATATCAAATCGCGCCGGTTTGGCGTGGCGAGAATACTCAAGCTGGTCGATATCGTGAATTTTCTCAGTGCGATTTTGATACGATCGGCACTGAAAGCGTTCTTGCAGATATCGAAACAATTTGCGTCGCGCACGATTTGTTGGCCGCTTTGAAGCTGCCCGCTTTCGAGATTTGCATCAACAGCCGCAAAGTCCTCAAGGGGCTGCTGCAATCGATCGATGCCGGTGATCGTGCGACGGTGGTGCTTCGAGCGCTCGATAAATTTGACAAGCTCGGTGAAGACGTCGTCGCTAAAGAATTGGAAGAAGTCGCTCAGCTTGTGCCGCCGCAAATCGACGCGGTACTGGCCATGGCGAGAATTACCGGCAGCAATACAGAGATCATTGATCAATTGCAAAAATTGCTTGGTTCGCAAGCCGACGCGGCCGAAGGCATTGATCGATTGAAGTTAATCTGCGACGCGTTGTCAGATATGAATGTCGCGCCGGAACGGGTCCAAATCAATCTTCGAATCGCTCGGGGGTTGGACTACTACACGGGAATCGTTTTCGAAACCATTCTTAGCGATTTGCCTGAGATTGGCAGCGTCTGTAGCGGCGGACGGTACGACAATTTGGCTGGCAAGTACACCAAGCAATATTTGCCGGGCATCGGCGGTTCGTTGGGATTGGATCGATTGCTGGCCGCCTTGGAGCAGCTTGGTAGCGGCGATGAAACGGCGGCCAGCCGGACGATCTTTATTCCGTATTTTGACGCGGACCGATTGAAAGATTACTTGCAGATCGCAACGGCGGTTCGTCAAGCGGGTTTTGATGTGGAGTTATATCCGGAACCGAAAAAGCTGGGCCAGCAGCTCAAGTACGCCGACTTCCGAGGATTCCCGATCGCGTTAATCGCCGGTTCCCAGGAGCTGGACGCGGGGAAGTGCCAGATCAAGGACCTGCGAAACAAGACGACAATGGACGCGAGCTGGCGGCCAAGTGTGAAGCCACTGACCGAAGCAATCGCCACAACATTAAAGCCAGTCGCAATTGATTTATAGCGGTACGGGCGCAAGCCCTCCGGTTGTTTGGAGCGAAGTTGACGACGGGAAGAACCGGACGGCTTGCGCCGTTCCGCTAACGAAGACGAAGAAGAGCTATAGCGGCACGGGCGCAAGCCCTCCGGTTCATTTAGCGAAGGATGAAAGAACAATTTTATGCTCAAGACGATTGCTGGTATCCAAACGCATGTCACTTTCGCTGACACCGACGCAAACTTGCAGCGGATGATGCGTTGGTTGTCTGATGAACGCGTTCAACCGGCTGAAGTAATTGTGTTCCCGGAATGTATGTTGTCGGGTTACTGTTTTCGCTCGCTTGAAGAAGGCCGCTTGATTGCTCAATCGATCCCTGGGCCGGCGACAGACACGATTCAAGATTGGTGCCGCGCAAATGGAAAGTTCGTCGTCTTTGGCATGTTGGAATCGACCGCGGAAGGCGAGCTGTTTAACGCTTGTCCGATTGTCGGTCCCAACGGGTTGATCGGCGTCTATCGAAAAATTCACCTTCCGTTCCTTGGCATCGATCGTTTCGTGACCGCCGGTCGTTGGCCGTACCAAGTTTACGACCTGGACGGCATGAAGGTCGGTGTGCACATCTGCTACGACGGTTCTTTTCCCGAGAGTTCGCGCGTGATGGCATTGCAGGGAGCTGACGTTCTGCTGCTGCCGACCAACTGGCCGCCGGGCGCGACGACATTTGCAAGGTATCTGCCGAACGCGCGGGCGTTGGAGAACAACGTTTATTTCATGAGCGTCAATCGAGTTGGCACGGAGCGCGGTTTTCGCTTTATTGGCGAGAGCCGTTTATGCGGCGTAGACGGCGAGCCGATCAGCCAGTGTGTCGGCGAAGACGAAGGCGTCGTGATCGGGCGAGTCGATACCGATATCGCTCGCGCGAAGCGATTGGTTCGTGTTCCCGGCGAGCATATCATCGACCGTTTCGCCGACCGGCATCCGGAGTTCTACGGTCTACTGGGCGAACCGCACGAGCTGACTCGACCGGGCGATGAAATGAGTTAGCGTTGCCAACCAAAGCGGTACGGGCGCAAGCCCTCCGGTTCTTCGGAGTCGTAAGATGAACCAAATAAGAACCGGACGGCTTGCGCCGTTCCGCTAACGTTCGGCAACATTTTAGCCTTTCGGCGGGGTTGGCGGTTCTTCAGCGGGCGATGTTCGACTAAACTAGGAATTCGGAGCGAGCGAGCGAAACCTAGGGCTGCTCCGATGGTTGTAAATCATCAGGCGAAAATTGGGAGAAGCCGTTTTTCGCTCAAAATTAATATTCCGGACATGGACGCCTTTGGTTGCTTCCTGTTGATTCCCCGCTTTTGGAGACGAAAAGTCGTGAGACGTTCACAAGGTTTGACCCGCTGTCAAAATCGCAATCGAAAATCGCTTCGCGCTGCGTTTACGCTGATCGAAGTCCTCTTGGTGTTGGTCATTTTGTCGGTCATTATCGGCTTGGTGGTCGTCAACATCGGAGGCACGACCAACAACGCTTACAAGAGTCTGGCCAAGACGCAGGTTGCCAATCTTTCCAACCATGTCAATCGATATCAGTTGATGGTCGGTTCTCTGCCCAGCTCGTTAAACGATTTGTATGAGCAACCGAGCAATCTCGCCGACCCGACCAAGTGGGACCAAGTGATCGAAAAGCCAGTTCCGCCAGACCCTTGGAATCACGCGTATGAGTACAAAGTGACCGGCGCCGATTTCGAGATTCGCAGCTTCGGACCTGACGGTCAAGCGAACACGGCTGACGACATTACGAACAAGAGCTAGTTTGTCAGCGGCACGGCGCTAGCCGCCGGTGTTTTTTTCACATGCAACCG
>JBGSKY010000044.1:0-37004 GCA_041740995.1 Pirellulaceae bacterium | reverse complement strand
GTCCACCGCCACCGCCACCGCCGAGTCCACCACCGCCGCCGCCGAAGCCGCCAGCTTGGGCGACTGCTTTAGGTACTGCAGCGAACGTTTTTGGCAAGCGAATATCGATTGGCTTGTCGGTTTTGTTGTTGATTACAACGGTGCCTTTAGACGAGTCTCGGGCGATGAATTCGACTTCAAGCTGCCCAGCGTCGATCGCTTCAAAAAATTCAACACTCGTGTCAGCCATCGGGCTTGTGTTTATCGCTAAACGACGATCGTTTTCTATTTTCATCGCAGCGTTGGCGTCGGTCTCAGCCACGGTCTTCTCCGCAGTTTCGCTGACTTCTGTAGACGCAGTTTCTGTCGCTAGGGCGTCCTCTGCGTTCGAATTCCCGGTCCAACCGAGCGAGCAGATTGCGATGACAAATGTGCAAACGGTGAGTTTCATAGTGCTTCTAATCCAGAGAAACTTGAACGGGAAACCGAGAGGTGGACAACGAAAAGCAGTCGAGTCTTCGCCTTATACAGCATACTGTAACTCGAAAAAATGAAGAATTCCATCAAATTTCAGGTCTGAAAGCGATTTGAAAGAGGCTCAGCCGGACTTCAATCGGAATAGGCAAACCTTACGGTCCGATCATTCCGACCAAAGCAACGACAACACCTTGAACAAATGGTACGTCGTCGCAGAACGATCAGCGGACGGTTCGGTCACTATTACCCTCCGACTGCCGGCTGGCTTGATGAACAAAGCAACCAATATGCCGCGCGCTCGATTTGTGGCAGTTCGAAAAGCTCACCAATTGCTTTTCAACCACTGCGAAACTTCAAACGTTTGGGATTTCGTTGGTATTTCTCCGCTTCAGGCCTTGAAGCCTGTTTTTTAAAGTTTTCTCAAGCGATGTCGAATGACTAGACGCATTGGCAAAATGTTGCATTCTGCTACTCTTTTCGTCTTCAAAAGGCGGAATGCAACATTTCCAAAATCACTTACTTTCACGAAGCAACCAGGGAGTTATTTCATGTCCATGCACATCGGCGAAGCTTTGACGGGCGAAGGCAACGAGATCGCACACATCGATTTGATGATCGGCAGCAAGGATGGTCCCGTTGGAACCGCGTTTGCCAACGCACTTTCTACTCAATCTGCTGGTCACAGCAATTTGCTAGCCGTTTTGGCTCCTAACGTTGCCGTAAAGCCTGCGACCGTAATGATCACCAAGGTTACGATCAAAGGTATGAAGCAAGCGGTTCAGATGTTTGGTCCGGCTCAAGCGGCAGTTGCAAAAGCGGTTGCCGACAGCGTGGCTGATGGAGTTATTCCAAAGGACCAAGCGGAAAGCTTGGTTATTGTCTGTGGCGTTTTCATTCACCCAGCCGCTGCTGACGACAAGAAGATCTACGAATACAACTATGCAGCGACCAAAGATGCAATTTCGAATGCAATGACTGGCAAACCATCGGTGCAAGAAATGATCGATCAGCGCAACACTGCATCGCATCCTTTCAAAGGTTTCTAGAAAACCCGACAGCCGCCGCAATTCTTTCCTCGGTGCTACCCTTCTATCTTGTTTAACCGCGAGCCCATCGGGCCGCGATCTCGAATTAGAAACCGAGACTGGGAGCAAGGCCCTGGCTGCAACAACATTTAGGTGATGTTCAAAACTTTGCGGTCGAATCCGTCCAAGCGATTTACTCAATAGGCCAATCATACCGCGAAACAGCTCCTGTTAAACAACGCTTTTGTCCCATGAAGCCACGAATTCTTTTGCAGCTTGACACTGACCAGTTGCCCAGCTCCTTCGACGCCGTTGTCGCCTTGGATGCCGGGACACAGCACCTGCTGCAATATGCCAGTGTCGATCCCAAAAATGTTGTGGGATTGGTTCATGGAGCGATCTTCACTCGTGGGCCCGCCGATTTGCACTCAACAGCCATCTTCATTGGTGGCAGCGACTTGGACGCGGGCGAAGCAGTGCTCAAATCCGTTTGCAAGGCGATGTTCGATCCGTTGCGAGTTTCAGTCGTATTGGACAGCAACGGTGCGAATTCGACTGCTTGTGCGGCTGTCCTCTCAGCGATGCAGCATGTTGATTTGAACGGCAAACACGCCTTGGTGCTGGCCGCGACTGGTGCTGTTGGTAAACGCGTCTGCTTGTTGCTGGCGAAACAAAATGCACGACTTTCAATTGCTTCGCGAAGTCGCAAACGGGCCGAAGCGGTCGCCGAATCGATCCAGCAACATTCGGCTAAAGGGACGCACTTTGAATGCTTCGATTACGACAGCCAAAAGTTGCTCTCAGCGCAGCTTGAAACGTGCGAAGTGATTATCTCATGTGGTGCGGCCGGAATTGAACTTTTATCCGCGACCCAGCTTGCGAAGGCGACCAATTTAAAGGTCGCAATCGATTTGAATGCTGTACCACCAGTCGGTTTAACAGGGATTAAGCCCAATGACAAAGCGGTACGTCGTGGCGAGCGATTTGACTTCGGAGCCTTGGGCGTCGGCGGCTTAAAAATGAAAATTCACAAAGCCGCAATTGCCGCCGCCTTCGAAAAGAACGATCAAGTTATCGACGCGACTGAGATGCTGGCCATCGGTCAAACGTTATTGCAAAAGTAGCGAAGTCTTAATTGCTTATTGGCCGATATCGAGCGGTTTGATCGAGTTGCGTCCCCACTCAATTTTGCCCGCGTTTTGCATCTTGCGCCATTGCAGCAACGATTCGCTGGTTACACGATCTGGTTGATAGGCCAGCTCTTTGCCAACGATTCGAGTGAGCTGATAAATCGCGAGCGAACGCTGATCCAAAAACGAGCTCGACAAGGAGTCGATCAAATATTGGGCACCCGCGGCATCCTTCAACGTCGCGTCATCCGGCAAGCTGAACAACTCAACAATTTGCGGACCGCGAGGCGGATCAAACGCGTTCAAAATTGTTGCAAGTGATCGGCGTCGTGAATCGTCAATGCCTAGCGACTGAAAGACCGAATCGAGAATTAAAGTGCGATGTGGCCGCGAAGCAGCTTGATTAAGAATCGCATCGCGGCCGAAAACGGATTCGTAGTGTCCCAACAGTACCAGCGTCCTGGCGGCAAGCGCTGCCGTCTCTGCTCGCCGGACAGTAGTTGCTTGTTGCAGTACGTCGACCAGCTTCGGCTTTGCGACTTGAGCCGCGACAGCCTCTGTAGCCACCGGGTCATCTTCAATCTGTGGAGCGGCGGTTCGCAATTGAATCGCTAGATCTTCAGCCGCACCAATGTCAATTGGTCGTTCGGTGCTGGTTCGATACCACCATGGAATTTCACGCAAGGTGTAAGTTGGATTGCGTTTGTTGTCGATCCAACTGATGGCTTGGCCAGGTTCAAGCAAATCCGGAGGCGACCAAGTCAGCCCTTCGCGTGATCTGACAGAGACCTTGCCATCGACTGTCACAATCGTCAGCACCGGCCTAACAAAAGGTTGGACCGGAGTGGTTTTTCCGTTCGCATCGGCTGCGATTTCGGTCGGTAGGAGTGGTTGTCCGATTGCCGGAAAATACTTTAGCTCAATACTTGCAATTGTGTTTGGGGTCTCCATTGTCAATCGATACTCAGCGTTACCAACGCTCAATCGCAACGTGTTGCACTCTGGAGTTGAATTGATCATCGCGCGACCAAGTCGCAGACGAACGTAGGCTACCTTCGCTTCGTCACCGCTTTCCCCTTGAATGTCCGAGGCGGTAGCGACCAGCCATTTCAAGCCTGGTTGGATCCGTAATTCTGTTCGGTAAGCGTCAGGCACGATGAGTCGCTCATTGAGCGGTATCACCTCCGCGACGTTGACCGCACGCAGCTTCGACAAGTCGCCGTTGATTGCTTCGCTGGGCAGTGACAGCACGACGGCGGCGGCAGTGTCTTTGGTCTCAGGTTGCCAGACAAGCTGACTTTGAAATGCTTTTTCGATTGGACCAGTCGGCGTTGGTATGGTGGCTGGAGGCTCATTGCCCGCTGGTAAAATCATCGGCGGTTGCACTTCAGCGGTTGCAATCGCTGCGGTCGGCGATGGCGGTGGAGCATCAGCACTGGCGACCTCAACCGGCCCAACCATCGGCGGTGATTCAGAGACTGGCGGGACGCTTTCCGCGCCAGGCGGAGCAATCGCATCGACTTTCACGGGCCCTTCAGCGACCGCAACGTTGTTCGCTGGCGGCGCGATGTCTGATTGGGTAATTGAATTCTCCGGTGCAACCGATGGTATTGTTGCCGCAACAGCAATCGCGGGGATTTCGCTGGCTGGCAACGGTGTTGTCTTATCAGCTTGGACGATCGGTGCTTGAGCGATGGCTCGTGAGGGAACAGTTTCTGTCGTCGGGCCGCTGGTTGTTTGAACCGGCTCAGAGAACATCGATCGCACCTGATCCCAAGAACCGATGGATAACCAAGCAACGACTAGCAAAGCGGCAACCAACGTCGACGCGATCGCCACTTGTGTCCACATTCCTTCTGAACGGTCGCGAAGGTACTCAGGGACCGCGTTAGTCCGCTGGTCAGATAAATCCAAACCTTGAGTCGCTAATTCGCGCGGCGGGCGGGTCATCTCAGACGATGCAGGTTCCGCAGCGGAAGCCAGCGATTGCGTACTCGAAACAGATGATGCTGCCGGCGATTCTTGATGGGCAGAATCCAATCGTAGCTTCTTTGCTCCGCTGGCCGGCAGGTTAACACTGGCGGCGGCGTTCGAATTGTGTGAACCGTTTTGTGATGCAGCATTAACAATCGGCGGTGTTATCGCCGAAGAAACGTCGTCAAGATTTGCGACCTGATTGGTCAATTTAGCGTCGGATCGCAACTGCTTGATACGCCGTCGCAAGGGCTCTGAAATGAGGGCTGGTTTGGTCAGGACCACGGAAAGAATTCGATGTACTGCAGCTACTTCTATAAGTTGAGCATCGTTTTCGAAACAAACTTTTTCGAAGGCAGGCAACTGCTCTGGCGGCAGCGTGTTGTCGAGATATTCGGCGACCTTATTTGCCTCGAAGTCATTAGTTCGACTGCCGGCCACCGGGATCCCGATCGACTTGCTCGCTAATCCGTCGTCGATTCGCTCCATTGTGTTTTGAGCGATACGGCTTTCGCGAATCTTGCCTTCCAACTCACTCGCAATTTGCGGATCGAGTACGCCATCAATGTAAGCCAGCAGGGTTCGTAACGTTAAACGCATTTTGAATAAACTATTGAGATTGAAATCTATCGGTTGCGAATTCTCGCAACATCATTGTCTGAGTTCCGCGGACAAGTCGAGCTCTCGCGTGGAATCTGACATTAAGTTAGTGACATTTCGAAGTCGATTCCGTACAAAAAACTGCAAAAAAATTTGATATTTGCTGACTTGGGGGCTGGCACGAAATAAGTTCTCGATTTGCACGATTGTGTCAATCTGAAACTGAGCACTATTGGTCAGTGTCCTAAATCTGCATTTGACCCGTATGAGCTTGTCTCATGGGTGAATCAGCTTCGTGATCTAAATCACGACGCCGCACTGAAAGACCCCCACGGGTTCGTCCCGTTTGGTGAATCAGTTTGCTTGAAGCGTCAAGGAACTTCGCTCCGGCGGGATGAACCAACGCGGGGGCGGGATAAATCTTTGATCTGCTATAAAACCGCGAAGCACGGACGTTAATTCAGGACAATTCCTTAGGTGTCAATTCAACGCGACTTGGAAACCTTAAAGCCAAGTTTGAGCAATTCCGACTCCACCCGAGCGGCTTGGTCGCCTTGCAACTCCAATGAATCTAGCTGGCGCGTACCGCCAGTCCCGAGAGCATTTTTCAACCGAACCAGCGTTGTGTCCATTAAAATTGGAGAGCTCACGAAACCGCTGACAACGGTCGCAACTTTTCCCTTTTTGCGTTTTTCGACACGAAGGTTCAGTTTGTGTTTCTCCGGTGCAAGCTCTGGTTCTGCATTCGGGTCGCACGGGCAAGTCTTCATGTCTTGGCCACAGCGTTCGCACATCACCGGTCGTTCCAACGCAGTTCCATCAAAGAGACCCATGAGATTCATTCCTTTCATCGATCATGGCTTCGACGATTGCCTCAGCCGTCAATTCTGGCAACAATCGAACGTCGAACGCACCGAGTGATTTTAATTGGTCCGCTGCGCGAATTGAGTTTGCCAGCCAGATTGCATTGGCTGCAAGTTCGCCAAGCTGTTGCCATGCGGCTTGAACGATCCGCGTGCTAGTCGCCGTAACATAAAAAGGTTGGGTCGATTGCAGCTGGCGTTTAACATGGTCGGGCAATGCGAAGTTGGTATGGCTTTCGTACGCCACAACCGATTGAACACGTTTGGCGTGTGGCGACAGTTCTTGCTGCAAAATTTCTCGCGAGTGATTGGTCGTTACATTCAACACCGATTTATCTTGAACCAGCAGCTTCATTCTTTCGGCGAGCTTTTCAGAATCGCCTTCAGCATCAAGCACAAGCTCGCACGACAGTCGGTATTCCGATAACGCCGCGGCGACGCTTGGCCCAACGCCGGCTATCTTGGCACTACCGAGCGCTCGCGCGTCACGGTGCGTTTCGAAAAATCGTTCCATCCAAAATCGGACGCCGTTAGCGGACGAAAAAACAATCCACTCGTATTGCCCTGCATGTTCAATGCTCTCAAGCAGCTCGATCGCGTGAGGAGACTTTTCCGGTGGCGGACACAGATCAATCGCGGGATGGATCAACGCGTCGGCGCCAAGTGAACGCAAAGCTTGAGCTATCGATTCATTCTGGCCCGCTGGACGTGTCAGTAAGATCATTTTTCCCACCAGCGGTCGCCGACCGAACCAATCCAATTGCGCCGAAGCATTCGCAACTTGACCAACGATAAAGAGAATAGGCGGTCGCAGCTTCGGTGGTCCCGCAACGACGCTCGCGAGTTCTCCCAACGACGTTCGGATAACTTGCTGGTTGGGGAGACTTGCGTTGCGAATGATTGCTACCGGAGTATTGCTAGGCTTGCCTGACTGAATCAACGCATTCGACCAGCGATGGGCTGTAGTAACGGCCATGTACAGAATGAGCGTACCAGGGAATTTTGCCAATGCGTTCCAGTCGAGATCGTCCTCGGCCTCTTCCGCTCCGTCGGTCGATTGTTGGTGCCCGGTGACATAAGCGACACAAGACGCCCAGTCCCGATGGGTCAGTGGAATACCGGTGCAGGCCGACGCGGCAGAAGCAGACGTTACGCCTGGAACGACTTCGAATTCGATATTTTCGGCAAGCAAAAACTCCAGCTCTTCGCCGGTGCGAGCAAAAATTGAAGTGTCGCCACCTTTGAGCCTTGCGACTTGGCGACCAGCTCGGGCATGTTGCAGCAGCTCTGCCATAATTTCGGTTTGCTGCCAAAGCCGGTCTGTGCCATGTTTTCCGACAGAAATGCATTTGGCTGTCGGCGCTGCGTGCTTCAGGAGCTCGATGTTGGCTAGAGCGTCATACAGAATGATATCGCAGCTTGCGAGGACCTCTGCTGCTCGCAGAGTTAAGTAATCTGGCTGGCCTGGACCGGCAGCGACCAAGTAGACTTTGCCAGTCTGGCTGCTTGCTTTTCGGGCTAATTTATTGGAATGCGTTGTGTCGATGGGTTTGCTCACCAGTTTTTTGCGATGCTCAGTAGCCGTCTACAGATCCGGCTGCTAAAAAATTTTGCCACTGTTCGCATGCCTCGAACTGTTCCGCAGCTTAATCTATGGTCCGGTGGACTTTTGCCTACCCGAAGTTCAACTTGCGAGGGACTACTAGCTGCTTTTGGTCTGCAAAACCGAAGCTCTTATCGACCGAGCGGCTTGATTCTGGCCGGACCTTGGCAAAACGCCTAGACAGAATTCGCGGAGCGTGTAATTATATGTCCCCTGAATTCGGTTTCCAAACCCCGGCTGGTTTGTTTGACCGTTCCTCACCCGGCTGCAGTTCCAGCGGGGTGGTTCTGTTTTCGACCCCGTTCCTACGTGATTTTATGCCAAATACTAAGAGTGCCAAGCATCGCCTGCGTCAAAGCGAGCAGCAACGACTTCGAAATCGTGCGGTGAAGTCGGGTCTTCGGACCGTAATTCGCAAGCTGCGTGAATCGGTTACAGCGAAGCAATTCGATGACGCCAAAGCCATTTTTCCGCGAGTTTGTAAAGCTCTAGATCAAGCCGCAGCCAAGGGCGTAATTCACGTCAACAAAGCATCACGTTTGAAGAGTCGCTTGTCGGCCTACATCGTTCGATCGGCTGCTTAAGTCGGTACGATCTATCAGCAACCGCATCTATCCAAGATGCGGATAGTCAATTCTGAGCAAGCTTCAGATACTGAGATTTCGATTGCAATTTAGCTAACTCGCGAACGGCCCTTTCGCAATTTCTTGTTGCTAGCTAGATTCTTGGTCAGAATGGGTCCGCTGAGCGAGCTGTTCGAGTAGGCTGCTCGCTAGCCCGTTGTCGATCGCCGCTTCGCAGCGTTTTGTTGCATCGACGAGATTGGTTTCCAGACCTACCAGCCAGATCCCAGCCGCCGCATTGGCGACGACAATATCACGGGCTGCGTTTTTCACGCCGGAGAGAACTAGGCGAATGACCGCTGCGCTTTCGGCGGCGCTGTTGACGAGCAGATCATCGGTAAGGATTGGTTGTAAGCCGAAACTCTCCGGCGTCCATTCAAGCGAAGTGATTCCCGCTGGCTCAATTAACAGAACTTGCGTTGGAGCACTCAATGAGACTTCGTCCAATCCGTCCTCACCCCGCACAACGATTGCGCGAAAGGCTTGCAGGGCATGAAGCGCCTGAGCCATCTTGTTTGCAAATGCCGCTTTGCCTACCCCCAAAACTTGGTAAATCGCTCCAGCCGGATTGCACAGTGGACCTACATAATTGAACAAAGTCGGCGTTGCAATTGATCGACGCACCGCTCCGACGTGCTTCATTGCTGGGTGTAAAAGCGGCGCAAAACAGAAGCCGATCCCAAGGTCGTCAACGCAGCTCTCGACAATTTCTCGCGACGCGTCGATTCGAATTCCCAGCTCCGAGAGGACATCGGCCGAACCGGTCAAGCTGGTCATTTTACGGTTTCCGTGCTTCGCCACCGTCGCACCTGCAGCAGCAGCAACGATGGCCGCCGCAGTCGAGATATTGAATGTCCGTGAGCCATCGCCCCCAGTGCCGCAAGTGTCCAGAAGGTTCGTCCGTCGCGTTCGAATCGGTGTCATGGCGGCTCGCAGCGCCTCGGCTGTTCCAACGACTTCGTCGACCGATTCACCCTTGGAGTGCAACGCGACCAGCAATTGCCGCATAGATTGGTCGTCGATGCAACCAGTCAGCATGGCCGTTACGATTTCGAACATCGCCGGTCGAGATAGATCCGCTCCCGATTCGACCTGTGCAAGCGCCTGTTGCATGATAGATTGATTCATAAAATGAATTTTACACTAAATATCGAGCCGATATTTGCTTGTTGAGATGGAAATTGTTTCCGCAGTTCTCGAAGTTTTAAAATAGATCATTTAGCCAGGCCAACGTTTGTCCTAAACCCTTCAAGTTAAAGCCTCATGTCAAAACGCATAATTATTGATTGCGATCCAGGTATCGACGACGCAATCGCCTTAATCATTGCCCTGTTCGATCCACGATTAGAAGTGATGGCTGTTACCGCGACGGCTGGTTCGGTCGACGCGGCTAGGACTACACGAAACGTCACGGCGCTGATCGAGTATTCGGATCCGCCAAAGCATCCGCGCATTGGAATGGCTGTCGATCCTGATGGAGCACCGGTTTCCGACGGGGCACTGCTGCACGGTCAAGACGGGTTGGGGACATGGAAAGCCGAACCGGCGATCCGCCAGCACTTAATTGGCAGCGAAAAATTGATGAGCGACGAGATTCGGGCTAATGCGGGGAAAATTTCGCTGCTGTGCTTCGGACCGCTGACTAACGTCGCAAAAGTTTTGATTCGCGAACCGAAGCTTGCACCGGCGATTGACCGCATAGTGATGGTCGGTGGCGCGATCGATTGCAATGGCGATACGACTGCTTCAGCAGAGTTCAATATTCACTTTGATCCTGAAAGTGCGGACACGGTTTTTCGATCTCCTACAACCAAAACGCTCATTCCGCTCGATGTAAGCAACCAGCTCAGTTTCGGTCTGGATCTGTTGGATCTGACGCCGTGCGAAAATTCACGCGTTGGTCGCATTTTTCAAGAAATAATGCCGCATTATTTTCGCTCGATGCGACACAACTATGCCCGCGAGGCAATAACCCTTCAAGCGGTACTTGGCTGGCTGATGCTGACCGAACCTCAGCTGTTTACCACGCAAGAAGAATACATCCAAGTCGAAACGAAAGGGAAACTAACTCGCGGCGCGTTGGTCGCGGATCGACGCCCTTTCGTTAACAATCGTGCTAATATGGAGGTGGCGACTGGCGTCGATATTGATGCCGCTTCGGTTGCCATTCGCCGCGCGATCCGCTTCGCGTTGCAAAACTCCGAGGACTGATCGTTTTCAGTTCGCACTATCAAGTACATGTATGGCACGTTCGAGAATTGGTCCGCTCGCTCTTGAAGGCCCCTTGGGCGATCGAGGCTCGACACTTTACCGGGCAGTGCATATCGAGCAACGCAGCCAAGTTGCGGTTCGCCTAATTTCCTTGCCGATGGGCCTGACGGCTGAAGCGAAAAAACGCTTCAGCGAAGAACTTGATCGCCGTAAATCGCTACGACACGACCAGATTGTGCGTTGTTATGGAGGTGGCTTCGACGCCAAGGATGCATATCTGGTCTACGACCTAGTCAATGGCGAATCTCTTCAGCAGCGACTTGCAAGGACTGAACGATTACCGTGGGAGCTGGTCATGCAGCTCGGTATGCAATTGTGCGATGCGCTGCAACATGCTCATAACAATGGATGGTTCCATCAGCAACTAACACCCAACCAAATTCTGTGCGAACCTGGCGATCACAGTCTCAAAATCGTTGGCTTCGAAGGAGAGTACATTCGCAGTTTGTTGGCCAAACCAAAAACCGTTGAAGAGCTCAGCTACCAACCGCCGGAACAGTTTGAATCAGGCCATACGCCGCATCCAGCCATCGACTTGTACGCGCTGGGAGCGATTCTCTACCAGATGTTGACTGGACGTCGACCTATCGAAGCAGCAACCGTTGAAGAGCTTCGTCGATCAGTTTTGGTCAACGATATTCCGCCCGTCGCGACACTCGTTTTTGACTGCCCGGTCTGGCTGAGCAAAATTGTGGAACAATTGCTGAGCAAGAATCCAGTCCAGCGACCCTTCACCGCTGCTGCCGTCGCCATGGCGCTCAGCGAGGCACAGAAACGTGCCATGAGTAACGCAAGTGTTGTTCAGGATGCAATCGGAGGATTTTCGCCGCTCCAAATGAATTTGGACAAAGCTGAAGCGGAACGTGCCATGGGCGTGAAAGCCAAAAAGAAGCGTCGCAAGTATGCAAGCGACGTTCCCTTCTTCGAACGACCGCTAGTTTTAGTTTGTGGCATCGGCATCGTAATCGCTCTGATTGCTTTTATGTTGCGTCCATTGGACGAAGAAACAATGCGGCGTCGAGCGGAAAAGCTTTTGGCCCGCGAGGATCGAGTGGCCTACATCGACGCGCGTGATCGCTACCTTGTGCCGATGCTGCAACGATTTCCAGACGGCGAGCATACAAGTTGGGCGCAAAGTCAGATCGAGTTCATTGAGATGATCAACGCTGAAGTAAAGATGGAGAATAACACACGATTCAATCGCGATCCGTCCAGCGAAGGCGAAAGGCGCTATGCCGAAGCGCGGCGGTATGAGCGATTCGGCGATCGTATTTCGGCCCTAGACCGATATCGGGCAATTGTTGAATTGTATAGCGATAATCCAGATGAAAGACCGTTCGTCAATTTATCATTGCGTCAGATTCGCGAGATCGAGAGCCAGCCACCTGACAAAGAAGAGCTACAACGCTTCTTGACCGCAAAACTTGACGAAGCAGATGCGCTTTATGCAAGTGGCGATATCATTGCCGCCAAAAAAATCTGGGACAGTATTCTCAGTTTGTACAACGGAAACGCTGAAATGATTCCGCTGGTTTCCCGCGCGCAATCGCGACTTGATAAAATGCGAAGCTTCTAGTCGCCAATCGTCGCTGGACGGTGACGCGGTTATTTCCTCTCCATTTTGGTTGTCGAGTAGCAATGAAGTTCATTTCAGGTTCGATTGTCGGTAAAAAAATTTGGTCCGACGGACTATTCACTTTGCAAGTGGATGCACCGGGGGTTGATCCGTTCGAAGCGGGGCAATATTTGCAGATCGGAGTGCAACGTCCAGATAAACACTTGCACCGTCCCTACTCGGTAGCGTCGCCACATGGTCGAGTGCTTGATTTTTTCATCGTCCGCGTTGATGACGGTCGCTTGACGCCAACGCTTTGGTCGCTGACGCTGGGTGATCGTTTGGATGTCGCGACCCATGCTATCGGCAGCTTCACACTCGCGCACGTGCATAGCGGTGATGACTTGTGGTTGGTCGGAACAGGTACTGGTCTGGCGCCCTACATCGCGATGTTGCGATCTTCGGAAACGTGGGAACGATTTCAGCGAGTCTTCGTCGTCCACGGTGTTCGCGTTGCCAATGATCTTGCCTACCAAGCAGAGATGGCAGCGTACTCAGAACGTTTTCCCCGCCGTTTCAAATACTTGCCAGTCACATCACGCGCGAGCGTCGAAGGAGCGTTGCAAGGCAGAATTACGACCGTGCTTTCCAACGGTGAATTGGAGTTCGCTATGGGAGCAGCGATCGATTCAACGCAAAGCACATTTATGCTTTGCGGCAATCCGGACATGCTCAACGAGATGGAAACAATTCTTGTCGAACGCGGCCTGCAACGCCAAACGCACAAACAGCCTGGCAATATTATCGTCGAACGCTATTGGTAAACCAGATACAAACTAAATCTCCTAATCGTAGTCTTAAACACATACCGTTCCGCATTCTCAAGTGATGCAAGTAAGTATGAGATTACGATTAAGATTAGAGCGAAGAATCTTTGCTGGGTCGGTCTGGTTGTTGCCAAGCGGACATGCCGCCGTCGACGTAGATGGTTTGTCCATGAATATGTGACGCCAGATCACTCAATAGAAACGCCGCAAGTCCACCGCAAACGTTTGCTTCAGGGACTTGTCCGTTGGGTGTGTGCAATTCCATCCAGCGCATGGCGTTTTCATCGGCGTTCAATGCTGGGGCAGTCAAAGGTGTTTGAACCAAGCCTGGAGCTAGCGAATTGACGCGAATTTTTAGCGGGGCCAACGTTACACAAAGCGAGCGGACAAGCCCCGCCACCGCAGCTTTGCTCGCATCGTAAGCCGTGTGATTGGGTTCGGCGAGTAGACCATTAATGCTGCCGGTAAAAAGTATTCGTCCATGAATCGATTGGGACAGCCACTTTCGTACGATCGCTTGCGTTAAAAAATAGCCTACTGCGACGTTGAGTTGAAAGGTCCGTTGAAATGTTTCAATATCGTTTTCAAGAAACGGTTTATCGATAAATACGCCGACGTTGTTGACCAGCAAATCGACTTGCGAGGAACTGGATGCAACGAAGTCCATCAGCAGCGGTATCACATTTTCGATCGGCTGACACAAATCGCAATACACGGCGGTAGCAATGACACCGTTTTCGCGGCACGTTTTCAAGGTTTCAATTGCTGCCTCGTTTTCGGCCAGGCCTTGCAAGAGAACATTGCAACCCGCGACCGACAGACTTGCTGCGATGGCTGCCCCAACTCCTTGCGTACCACCGGTAATCAACGCCGTGTGTCCACGTAAATCAATCATTCGGTGTGGCTCGAAGGCAGTTTTCGATGATGCAAACGAAGCGGCGGTAAGTTGCCGTCATCGAGAATCGATACGCCATGAAGTAATGTTTCGCTAGGCGTCACGTTCGTCGCGGCGAGTGTCACGGAACGTCGAAAAAAGCCGAAGCGTTTTGTCGTGATAATCCATCCCGTCGATGGATTACCTTTCAGATAAACAGGAGTGTACAGCGGCAAAGAACACCAGGGTGCACCTAAGAATAAGCGTTCTGCGCTAAGCTCTCCACCTTTAAGTCTCCCAATCAAACGCAAGGCCAATGGGAATGCGAAGACGTATGTTAAATATTGAATTCGTCGCGAGACCCAAAAGAAAACAATACAGCCGACGAGCAACATTAAAACGTCTAAAACCGCGGCCATAAATGGGCTGAAACAATAGATCGCTGTCAGGCAACCGCTCACAAATTTGTTACCGATTTCAAGCAATGCATCGATCGCTGGAATCGGAGTGAGCCAAATCACGAATTCGAAAAATAGCTTCACTGTCCCTACGACTATCAAGTTGATGCCTGCGAAAATGGCCAAAACGACATCAAGTGGCAGCGAAGCTATGCCAGCGGCTTGCAATGTATCAGTCTGCAATTCGGGCATCGGATTGTCGGAAATCCCACCAAACACACGCAGACAAATAAGGATCAGAATAACTGAGTAAGTTTCAAGCTTGTCTACGATCAATGCAAACGGCTTGCTGACTTTCGAGAACCTCGGGATGCTCGTTAAGATCGTGAGCACAACCATCGACCAGAAAAGATAAGGATTGGCCAACGGGCTATTTTCAGCAAAGAGGTCGCTGCGTGCTGCAAGCCAATCCGGACCGTATAACGCAATGCCGCACAAACAAGCCATGCCGAAGAATGGCGATAAGGCGATTGGCGAAAGAGCGCCAAGCCAATCAGTCGTCGC
This sequence comes from Pirellulaceae bacterium, assembly GCA_041740995.1. Lineage (GTDB taxonomy): Bacteria > Planctomycetota > Planctomycetia > Pirellulales > Pirellulaceae > JBGSKY01. The sequence goes on along the minus strand of JBGSKY010000044.1, from coordinate 22,241 downwards.
GACACTATTGGCCAGCTCGCTAGCTCGTGACAACGTTGCCTCGTCGCTAGCGGTCGGCTTGAACGCTTCTTCGATCGTGCCGGGCGAGCGGATGGAAGGATCCGACTGTGTAAGTTCGTCCGCATTGGCGGGTAAAGCGATCGAGGCGCTGATGGTTGCAAAAACAACCAACGGAGTGACAACTGCCCTAAAGCAAAACTTTAGCCAATCCTTCGATTGGCAATTCCTGTCCGACAGTCGCAAATGTCTTTCCTCTTTTTTGGTGGATATTTCCCTGCTGGCGAGAACCCAAAAATTATACGATGCGTTCTAGTTTGGTAACACGACCGGAGTCGACCCACTCAGCCACAAAGATGTTCTTATCCACGTCGAAACACGCGTCATGTGGATGAACAAACTTGCCATTGATCCACTTGCTCGGATCCTTTCGGATTGTTTTATCTTTGTCCGCAGATAGTCGTTCTACATCATCACCCAAGGTCACCAAAGTTTTATTGTCTCGATCAAGAATGCTGACGCGAGCGACCAATTCAGGTACCAATAACAAGTCTCCACTGGTATCAATGTTTGCTGGTAAACCAAATCCGCTGATCGTGTCAATGTATTCGCCATTCATCGTGAAGCGTTGCAGTGAGTTATGAGCACGATCTGTTACGACGACGACTGGCAGCAACGGATTACGATTGTCGATCCATAGTCCGTGCGGTGTATTAAAAGTGCCTGCTCCATCGCCAGGACCGCCGAACTTGCTGATCCAATTTCCGTGCTGGTCATATCGATGGATGTAGAACGATCCGTAGCCGTCGGCCAGCAGAAAGCCGCAGTCGTCCAGGAAGGCAAAATTAGTCGGCATGAAGCGGTCGCGGCCCCAAACTCTAGAAGGATTTTCAGCTTCACCCGCCGCATAAACTTCGCTTTCCATTGGAGCGAAGTTCTGCCAAACGATTTCGCCCTGGAGCGTCATCTTGGCAAACGATTTGACCTGCTGATAAGCCGATACGTAAAGAAACTGTTCATCGCCTTCGGTTCGAACTTCGAGCCCATGTCCACCGCCTTGAAACTCATGGCCAAACGAACGGATGTACTTTCCGGCTGAGTCGAAAACGAAAATGGATGGATGCGTGGCTTGGTCTTCTCGGCCTTCGTGAATAACGTACAAGTTGTTTTCCGCATCGACAGTAACATTATGAGTTGTCTGCCAAGTGAACTGCTCGGGCAACTGAGCCCAATTGTGATGGACTCGAAAGGTCAGCTCATTTTTGCCAGTGATCACCTCGGCATTCTCCGCTCGGCTAGCCGTATGAATGGCCGGCGCAATCGCCAGTGCGGCGGCGCCTAACGACGCTTTTTTGACAAAGGAACGCCTAGAATCGAAGCGATCGGTTGGAATGGTTGTGTTGTTTTCTTCGGGCGAATTAAACATTGGAATCAGCTTTCAAAAGAGCGAGCTTGCGGAAGGACAGAAAAGTCACACTTGGCGTGTCGAAAAAGAGACACGCTTTCTTTTGTCACTCACGAGATTGAACGGGCGGACAATCTTCAACCATTTTACGGTCAAAAATTTCGCCGGTGGTATTAGCCAAGCAAAGTATGCGAAATTTCTGGAAATTATTCTTTTACGGCTCAAATCGCTGGCCAATGCGAGTCGTTGGAGGCGCTTGAATTCCCGCAAATCTGCTGCAATGAAAAGTTCGGCACCAAATTTGTGATTGCTTAATGTTCGCAGGCAATTGGCCTGTGGAACGTTGCTGCAAATTGTAAGAAAGAAAACGAAGATGTTGATTCGAAAACTGACAGGCTTGGTCCTCAGTGGACTTTTGATAGCGGCTGGCTCGAATGCAATGGCGGGCGATCCGTATTGTCATTCTCACGGACATCGCGGCGGCTCAAGCTATGGCGGCGGCTACGGCGGTGGAGGTTTGGGTTACGGCGCCGGTTATGGAGCATATCGTCCACCAATCGGCGCCTATCCTTCGATTGGTTACGGCTATCCGGGCGGATATGGATACGGAGGTTATAGCGCGAACCGGCTCAACTATGGAGCAGCCGGGCTTGGCTACGGCAATGGAGGATTTCCAGCCTACGGTGCATACGGTATTAACCCGGGACTCGGCCGAGGTTACGGATCGGGCTTCTCGCTGTACATTGGCCGCTAAGTTGAAGCTTAGCGACGCGAATGTTCATTCAGTCGAAAACTCATCGCATGAAGGCACTTCAGTCGGTCTTCATGCGCAGCTTGGACCAAGTAGCGTTGTCCAAGTAGATTTTGGTTAACTAGCGTTTCATTGACGCTTGAAATTGATCAAACAGATAGCTGCTGTCGTGCGGTCCAGCGGACGCTTCGGGATGATATTGCACACTGAATGCGTCGACGTCAGTTCGCCTCACACCAGCAATCGTATTGTCATTTAGATTTCGGTGGGTTACTTCGAGGTTTGCTGGTAGCGAGTCCTCATCGACACAAAACCCATGGTTCTGTGAGGTGATTTCTACATGGCTGCCGCCAACGCGAAGCACCGGCTGGTTAGAGCCTCGATGACCAAATTTCAATTTGAAGGTCTTTGCGTCGCTGGCTAGCGACAACAATTGATGTCCCAAGCAGATTCCGAAGATCGGTTTCTTGCCGAGCAATTCGCGGATGGTTTGGATCGCTTGTGTCAGCGGCTCTGGGTCGCCGGGACCGTTGCTCAGCAAAATTCCATCGGGCTGTTCGGCTAGTACTTCAGCGGCGGTCGAAGTTCCTGGGAGGACTACGACATCGTTGCCGCGACTAGCCAGATGTCGAGCGATGTTTGATTTCATACCAAAGTCCAAGCAAACCACCTTTGGCCTGCTCGTTGCGTTGGCTTGTTGGCCGAGATCAGCAAACTCGTGCAGTTTCTCATCCCACGGTCGTTTTGAAGACGACACGACTTCGCGGACAAGGTCGCGACCGACGAGGCCGGGACTTTGTTTCGCTTTATTGACTAAAGAGTCGTCGTCCAGATCGACGCAGGAGAGAATGCCGCGCATAGCACCTGCCGAACGAATTTTTCGGACAATCGCGCGGGTATCAACGCCTGCAATGGCGACGATGTTGTGCCGAATCAAATATTCCTGAAAAGTCAGCGTCGATCGAAAGTTGCTCGCCACGCGACTTTCCTCACGCATCACGAAACCCGCGACTTGGGGCTTGGTTGACTCTTCATCGTCGACGTTGACCCCGTAATTTCCGATCAGCGGATAGGTCATCGTCACGATTTGGCCGCGATAGCTTGGGTCGGTCAGTATCTCTTGATAACCGGTCATCGAAGTATTGAAGACAACTTCGCCATCAGCCTCGGCCAAGCTGCCGACCGCGTAACCGGTATAAATAGTGCCGTCTTCGAGAGCTAATTTTGCGGGAGCTTTATGTTTCACGATATATCCAAATATCCAAAATTTTCGAAGAACTGATTTTCGAAGTTCTTCAACCAGCGGGTGCAATTCGAGGGCCAATCAGAAACCGATGCTCATCACCGCAACTGTGCCCAGCCGAATCTTCGCATTGCTGATCCTGTCGATTTCGGATCGACGGTTGCGAAGCGATCAGTCGCCAAGAGTTCATCCTAGCAAAAGCTAAAACTATCTTATTTCGGCCAGGCTGCGAAGTCGCTCTCGCAGCATTTCTTTCGTTAGGCTAGGTGCAAGTCGAGCTTTGGCTGGCTCAATCCGAAGCTGACAGCGGGCGAAAATTGCTGTTCTCCTCATCGTGGCAATTTATGCTGCCCCAAGCGCAAGCTATAGGGCAATTATCAATCAAATATTTCCGATGAACGAAACGCTTACGGACTTGCAAGCCGGACAGAGAGTCATATAATCCCGCTACCTTTCGGGGTGCTGTGACGGCGTCTTGTTGCTGTCGCATCACGTTCTAGATCGCTTGGCAAACTTGCTCTAGCGAGCTGGAATGCACAATTTGCAATGATTGAAACCGGACTATTAGTCGGCTGATTTTTAATCGCGGGTGTAGCTCAGTGGTAGAGCACAACGTTGCCTACGTTGTTGTCGTGGGTTCGATCCCCATCACCCGCTCTTGATCAGCTTTTCGCCTGATCGTCCGTTTTTCATTAAGAATGCGTGGTTGACTTTTGAACCAACTTCAGAATTTCACCCGCTTCATCATCTAGCACTTGCTAGTTTCCAACACTTGTTCGCTTCTTGGGCTTTACTGATTTATCATGTCAACTGACACCGTAGCCGATCCTGCATCTGACGAAAAACTTGACATTCAGACCAAAATGTCTGAAACCGGCGCTTGCGAGCGGCATTTTGTGGTGACGGTACCGCGCTCTGAGATCGACAAGCAGTTCAAGACGGCTTTCGATGAAATCGCTCCGCAAGCGGAATTGCCAGGCTTCCGCGTTGGTAAGGCGCCTCGCAAGTTGTTAGAAAACCGTTTCCGAGTGCAAGTCGCTGATCGTGTCAAAAGCACTTTGGTAATGCAGTCTCTGCAGCAGATAACGGATTCTGGTTCGATCTCCGCGATCAGCGAACCAGACATGGATTACGGAGCAGTCGAACTGCCAGACCAAGGCGACTTCACTTTCGAATTTACCATCGAAGTTCGCCCCGAATTCCAAACACCGGAGTGGAAAGGTATTTCGCTGACCAAGCCGACGTGTGAACTATCGGACCAGATTATCAATCAGCAAATGGTCCGCACACTCAAACGATTCAATGACGGTGAAGCTGTCGAGGGTGCCGCCGAACTGGGGGATACGCTTTATCTGACTGCGATATTCCGCCATAACGGTCAGGAAATCGGAACCATGGACGAAGAGAAGGTCGAACTTCGCGAACGATTGTCGCTGTCCGATTGCGAAGTCGCCAACTTCGGCGAATTGATGGTCGGTGCCAAAGAAGGCGACACACGCAACGCAACGGTCACGATTTCTGATAGCAGCAGCAATGAAGCATTGCGCGGTCAGACTGTGGAAGTCGAATTCAAAATCGATTCAATTTATCGCTTGGATGCAAACGACATCCCGAAGAGCGTTTTGGACATTTTCGGATTCACTCACGCAGATGAAATTCGCGGATTCGTTCGTGGCGAGCTGGAGCGCCAACAAGCCTTCCAACAACAACAAACAATGCGGCGACAAATCACTGACGAATTGCTGAAAGATTCGAAGTGGGAAATGCCAAACACGTTGGTCGACCGCCAAACCAACCGCGAACTGCAACGGCGCGTATTGGAAATGCGTCGAAATGGCTCTTCAGAAGACGATATCAAGATCACGACGAACGCGCTTCGCCGAAACGCTCGCGAAGAGACCATTCGAGCGTTGCGTGAGCACTTCATGCTCGAAAAAATCGCCGAAGATCTGAAGATGGAGCCTTCGTCGGATGATTACGAAGCGGAAATCGCCGCGATCGCCGCCCAATCGGACGTTTCCGTTCGTCGCATGCGGACGAACCTTGAACGAACCGGCCAAATGGATGCAATTCGTAACCAGATCATCGAACGCCAAGTTATCGATAGCATCATCAATGAAGCGAAGGTAACCGAGCAACAAGACACCTCTTTCCTCAAATCGATTCCGGCTGAAACGGCAATCGACGTTTTCGTTGCTCCCGTGGAAACGAGCATGCCTGTCGCCAAGTACGACGAACGTCCTAAGGACTCTGAAAAAGACACTGGCACGGTCAAGTTAGATCGATAACCTGTCGTAAGAACACAACGCTTGAACTACCAACAATGACGAAGCTGAACGAGGCAGTCGAGCAAATGTACCGGCAAGTTGAATTCTTAGTCAATTGAAGATAGCCACCGGTTATGATGCGGTCGGAAGTTTTGGCGACTTCCGCTACGAAGAGCATTTTATTACTTTTCGTACTTTCTGATCTTCAGGAGCAATCTATTGATTCGCCGAATTATTGAGCATTTTATTTCGCTCCGCTCTTCGGCAAAATGGTTTCTTCTCTCGATGATCGTTGGCGTCGTTGCTGGGCTTGGAGGAATCGTCTTCCAAGTCACCGAGCAGCTTGTATTTCGATTTGCCTCCGAGGGACTTGCTGGTTTTTCCCCCAAGGAAGCGGCCGGTGAGCAGCGGCTTTTTGCGAGTCCCGAGGTACCCTTTTCCCCATTGATTCTCATCGCAGTGATGGCCGCCGGGGGGCTTGTTTCTGGGTTACTCGTGCAACGATTCGCACCCGAAGCCGAGGGCCATGGCACAGACGCAGTAATTGATGCCTATCATCACAAGCAAGGCAAGATTCGGCCCATCGTGCCAGTCATCAAACTGCTGGCATCTGCCGTCACCATCGGCACCGGTGGTTCGGGTGGACGTGAAGGTCCAATCGCTCAGATCGGCGCCGGGTTTGGCTCGCTGTTGGCAACGCGGCTCAAGTTGTCCACGCGCGATCGACGGATCTTGCTCGCTGCCGGAATGGGAGCGGGCATTGGAGCAATTTTTCGCGCGCCGCTTGCCGGAGCCCTCTTCGCGGCTGAAATTTTGTATCGCGAGTCAGACATCGAAACCGAAGTCATCGTGCCTGCGGCGATTGCCTCGATCGTCGGCTACACCGTTTTTGCCTATTGGTTGCCTGAAGATATTCGTTTCATGCCGCTCTTTGGAAATCGTCTTCAACATCAACTTGGATCGCTCAGCGAGCTAGGCCCGCTGACTTTACTAGCCCTCGCGTTAGTCTTGATGAGCATCATTTATATCAAGTCGTTCTATGGCATTCATCGGCTGTTCAAGCGGTGGAAAGTACCTCCAATTGTCAAACCAGTCGTCGGTGCGACGCTTGCTGGGCTCGTTGGCGTTGGATTGTATTTTTCAATTGGTCAGAATCGAACCGCCCTGTCCGTTTTGGGAACTGGCTATGGCACTTTGCAGCAGGCATTGATCGATCCGCTGGTGATCGGTGCACCGCTCTTAATTATCATTGCCGTAGTCAAAATTTTGACGACATCGGCGACCATTGGTTCCGGTGGTTCCGGCGGCGTCTTCGGTCCGTCCATGGTCATCGGTGGTTGTACGGGCGGCGCGATCGGTGACTTGTTGCATCGTGTCGCTCCGACCTTTGTTCCCAATCCAGCGATATACAGTGTCGTCGGCATGGCCGGCTTTTTCTCCGCCTGTGCCCATGCCCCGATATCAACAATCGTCATGGTGACGGAGCTGACTGGCAATTACAGCTTGCTTGTTCCGACGATGTGGGTCTCGACGCTCTGTTTCATTTTGGGTGAGCCTTGGACTTTGTATGAAAAGCAGCTTGCTTCTCGTTTAGTTTCGCCCGCTCATCGAGGAGATTTCTTGGTCGATGTATTGGAAGGCATCAAGGTCGAGGACGTTGTCTGGAAGAACGAGCCAACCGTCAAGTCCAATGTCGCTTTGCAGGACATCATCCACCTGCTCGCTCAATCGCGGCAACAATATTATCCAGTTGTCGACGCAAGCGACCGTTTCGTCGGAATCTTTTCAGCCGACGATGTGCGGCGTTACTTGTTCAGCGAGTCGTTATGGAATATCGCCAACGCATACGACGTCATGACCACGCGCGTCGTTTCGGTCAGTCCGAAAGATGACTTGAATACCGCTTTGAAGCGTTTCACCGATTTGAATCTTGATCAGCTTCCAGTAGTCGATAACAACGATCGCGGAAAACTGCTAGGCATGCTTCGCCGCAAGGACGTGATCAGCCGTTACAACAAGTCGATGTTGGAATTCAAGCAATCGGTGACCTGACAAAAGAATCGCCGAAACAGATTTACCGATGAGGAACGCTCATAGGTGTCAAAGACGTCTGAGCTTATCCGCAACCACAACTAGAAACTTTTCCCGCAGCAGTGTCGTCATGGGTTGGGTGGCCGTCGCGGACCCACCAGTCGATACCGCCGATGAGCTCGCGAACGCGGAAGCCGAGTCGGGCCATATTGAGCGCGCCCTTGGTCGATGCGTTGCACCCGATCCCGTCACAGTAGGTCACAACCAATACGCTGCGATCAATCATCGACGTGGTCTCGTGCGTCATCAATCGATGGGGAATATTTATCGCGCCCGGAATGTGCTTCAATCCAAATGCTTCAGCCGATCGGGCATCGACGATCACGATGGGGTCCGTCGAATCGATCGCCACCTTTAAGTCCCACGAATCAATTTCGAACGCCAGTTTGTTTTCGTAGTAACGCACTTGGTCATGTGGTTCGTGAGTCATAGATTTCGGGTTGGGTAAACTCTGGATGTGGAAATCATTATGTGCAGTTTGAAGTTATGCGGAGTTTGACGATCTGAACGTCGATTGCGATTTGATTCCCAAGGCTTTTTGATGAACGCCTTGTTTTTGACTGAACATAACCTCTCACGCTTGGCTACGAGTAAGCAGTTGTGTGGCCCACTTTTTACTTGGAGCATTAGATGAAAGAGCGATCGTTGATTGAGTTGATTGCAGATGCGTCGGAGCATCTGAAGAAGCATGGATACACCGAGGGATCGGTGCGGAACCACTTTGGACGGTGGAGAGGCTTTCTCGCGTTTGCGAATGCGGGCGGTAAGTCTGAATGTTTTTCGACGGATATCGTTGATAAATTCCTGGAGAGTCGCGGTATTACCAATGAACCCCATATACAACTGACCTCCAGTCAGTCCGATATTCGACTTTCGATGCGAGTGTTGAAGGAGTATGCGTTGCACGGGCATATTGGCCGACGCCAGCAGGTAGTGAAGTCGCCATTTGCCAAGCACTGGCAGCAGTACCTGGATAGCTATGTTGAGTCTTGCACCGTGGGGCGCAGAACACCTTTGCGTTGTCTTCATCATCGCGTTTTGATGCTCCATCATTTCTTTCACTTTCTCGATTCTCGCGGCATTCCGTGCCCACAACAGATTACAGTTGACGCGATCGAAGCGTTTGTTGGCAGACAGACGCATTTGCGACCAAGGACTGTGCACAACCAGCTGTCACATCTTCGGTCATTTCTGAGCCATCTTTGCATAATGGGCATTGTCGAACCGCAGTTGGTTCAAAGAGTTCCAAAGATTCGAATCTATAAAGACGATCGCTTGCCAACCGTCTGGTCCCATGATGATGTAAAGCGACTATTGGCTGCAGTTGATCGTGCATCACCTGTCGGTAAGCGTGACTATGCCATATTGATTTTGGCGGCGCGGTTAGGGTTACGCGCTGGAGATATTCGAACCCTGCGACTTGACGATATCGATTGGGAACGTAACTCAATCCATATAATTCAAGGCAAGACCGGCAACAGATTGGACCAGCCTTTCCCACCCGAGGTCGGCGAGGCTCTGATTGACTATCTGAAGAACGGTCGCCCGGTTTCCAAGTACCGCGATGTGTTTTTGCGTGTTCATGCGCCCCACGAACCATTGAGTGACCGCAACGCCTTTTTTGATTTAGTCGCGCGATACCGCCGGTTGGCTGGACTAGAGTTGCCACACGAGAGCCGAAAAGGTCTTCATGCGTTGCGTCATTCATTGGCAAGTCGCATGCTTCAAGCCAAGATTCCAATCGATACCATCGCCGGCACCCTTGGTCATGCGTCTCCCGAAACAACTCGGGCGTACTTGCGCATTGATATCGAGTCCCTGCGTCGCGTCGCGCTCGATCCAACGGAGGACTACTGTCATGACGCAGTTTAGTTCTCCATGGTCTCACATATTCGACGCTTTTGTCGCGCTGAAGCTTGCTTCCGGATATCGTTATACTTCGGAGCAGCAGTTGCTCAAGAGGTTTGATCGTTTTCTTACAAGTCAATATCGGTCGACGACCGAAATCACCCGTGATGTTGTTGATGCATGGACTACCAAGCGTTCCCACGAACGCCCTCGGACGCATCGCACCCGGTTGTCGCTGACTATCCAGTTTTTGAAGTATGCCAGCGCCAATAACGTAAAAACGTACATTCCAGACGCGCGTTTGGCTGCGATCAAGCGTACTGATTTCATTCCTTATATATTCACGCATCGACAGATACATCAGTTGCTGAGTACAGCAGATCAACTTGCTGTAGACTCGCGTGCTCCAGAACGACATATTGTTATGCCTGTTCTGTTCCGAGTACTTTGCTGTTGCGGTCTTAGAGTCAGTGAGGTCATAAAGCTGAAGTACGGTGATGTGAACCTGAGCGATGGAACACTGCGTATCAACGATACGAAGTTTCGGAAGGATCGCTGGGTTCCACTCTCGAAGTCGCTCCATAATCAAGTCGCGACCTATTGCTCTGCAATGAAGTTGCAACTCGACGATGCGCCGCTTTTTCCTACAGTGACTGGCAAGTGTTACGACAAGCGTACAATTTATGGAACGTTCCGTATGCTTCTCCGGAAGATCGGCATTCACCATGGTGGTCGTGGTTGCGGCCCAAGGCTTCATGATTTGCGACACACATTTGCCGTTCACTGCTTGGAGCGATGGTATCGAAACGGCGATGACTTGAACGCATGCTTGCCATTGCTTGTTGTCTATATGGGACACCAGACTCTGCTTGGTACTCAAAGATACTTGCAACTCACCCCTCGAATTTTTCCAGAGATTAATCAGAAGCTGGAAGCCTTGTTTCATGAGTGCACCTCAATGGAGGCAACAGCATGAAGCCAACAGATTTCGCTATCTACTTGAGTCGCTACTTGGGTGACTATCTTCCGAATCAACGGAACGTCAGCACCAATACAATTAAATCGTACCGTGACACATTCTCGTTGCTTATTAATTATTGCAGGGACGTAAAGAAGATCCAGCCAGAACGACTGAACTTTGATTCGATCGAACCAAATACGTTGACTGATTTTCTTTCGCACCTTGAACAAGTGCGTGGATGCAAGTCTCGGACTCGCAACCAACGCTTGGCAGCGATCCATGCATTTTTTCGTTACCTTCAAACCGAATTGCCTGAGCGATTGGTCTGGTGTCAGCGAATAATGTCGATACCATTTCATCGATGTGAGAAACTTTCGATACCTTACTTGAATGTTTCCGAAGTTGAGCTGTTGTTTGCGCAACCAGATACGAGTACTAACAGCGGCCGTCGCGATGCGTTGATGTTGCGAGTTTTGTATGACACTGGTGCCAGAGTTCAAGAGCTCTGTGATTTGAGATTGCGCGATGTGCGGCTCGATTCGCCGGCGAGTATTCAACTGACTGGTAAGGGGCGTAAGACTCGAATCGTGCCACTGATGAAGGGCACGTTGAGTTTGCTCAAGCCGTATATCGAACACGTGCGAAATGGAATCAATGATTCGGAGCCGCTGTTTACGAATCGCGCGGGCCATAAATTCACGCGATCGGGCGTCACATATTTGATTGACAAGTACTGCGCAATGGCCCGTGGTGCTAACTCTGGTTTTACCAAGGATGTAAGCCCCCACGTTTTTCGTCACTCGAAAGCGATGCACCTGCTTCAGGCCGGCAACTCGCTTTCGGTTATACAGGCCATCCTTGGCCATGTTGACATCAAGACAGTTGGAATTTATGCCAGCGCTGACTTGGAGATGAAACGTAAAGCAATGGAACGCTCCGAACCAAGCGCTCCGAAATCGCAGGTCCCATCGTGGCAGCGCGACCAGAGTCTCATGACTTGGCTCAAGAACCTTTGAGGGGCCGGATGTTATGTGCAGTATGGAGACCATTTGATGAACGCAATCACAAGTATCGGAGAATTGACAGTGCATAAAAGCCGTCAGCACATAATCGATTTTATGTAGAGCTCTACATAAGCTCCAAACCACTTCAATTTTTTCAAAAATTTCGTTCGCCGTCCAGAGCGTACTTATATAGCAGAATGATTGATGCAGACTGAGTTGGCAGCAAAACAATGAAATCAGTACCCTGTAATTTTCGCTGCTTTCGCGTCCGTTACTTTGAGGCAGAAGGGCTTGTGGTTACAGGATGAATTCCATTGGGCCAAGAATTGTCATGTCGATGATCGGCCTCCTCTCGCCTGACCAGGCCCGATGAAAATGTGTTAATCATCGTGTATAGCTGACCCACGTTCTTCGGCCCATCGGGCCAACGACATTTTAGCCCTGGGCAGCGCCCAGGGATTTAGATTTCCCGTTCCACTGAAGGTCCTGAAGGGGCGGCACAAGTCGCATGTTTCGCCCCTTTAGGGCTAATTGAAAAAGGTTTCATGACGACCCTGGGCGTTGCCCAGAGCTAGACTTTTGCTGCCCCGTCGGGACGAATAATTCGAGTTTTCAATTAACAGTGATGACCCCGTTTTCATCAGCACCGGTCCTGGCCTGCACCGCTGGAATCGTCGCGGAGATGACTTGGCTCCAGGGGCCGGGTTGGCCTTTGGTGTTCACCCAACGGATCGGCGGAGCGTTACTGCAATTCGTCGGTTGCGAGTCCACGGGCTGCATTGGCGAGGATTAAAGCGGAATGATGAACCGGCATGCGGTAGCGAAAGTCGTCAAAACTTTTGGCAACCCTTCCTACTGTCCAAATTCTGCTTTCGGACCCCCATGAGCTTGTCTCATGGATGAATCAGCTTCGTGATCTAAGATTACGTCGCTTCAGCCAAAGACCCGAACAGGTCTACCCGCCATCTTTTGTTACGGTAATGATTCCCATTTCCGATACGACGCTTTGAGCTCTTGGTCCGATACATTCATTCGCTCTTTTTGTGCAACAAGGACTGTGCCATCCATAAGCACAGCGACCGGAATACTAGGACTTAAGTGATTTGTTATTGCATTCCCAAAAAGAGGGCTCCATCTGAAACGAATCCAATACACCCATTTATTAATCGTCATTTCCAGCGTACCGTTATTGCGAAAGTATCGGTTGCCGCTATCGTCAATTGGGCAGTCTCCAGTATTGATTGCCATAGGTTCTGGGCAGAATTCAACGGAGACAGACCAGAGTTTATTTTTGTGCTGCGGATACTTTTCTGATACGGCTAATTTTGCGAGTCGGATCGCTTTACCAATTGAGATTGGTGGTTCGAGTTCGTCCTTATGCGAGCTGTCCCATTCAGGTGTTTGGGATAACTTCTCCATCGGAAGCGACACGAAAATGGCGTCGCCATCTTGTCTGCCCATAAATCGTATTTGAGCGAGTAAGTCATTGGCGAAAAGTGCTAGTACCGCGAACGTCAATGCGATGCGTGTCATTTCAATGCCCTAAACTAAAAAGTTCGACACGTGCTGAAAGTTGATTCGCCTTTTGTTCTTCGCACGAATAGAGCATTTATGCAAAGTTTTGATAAGGCGATAAGTCAGGGAGTTTGCGAGATGGTTGTCCCGTGCACAACCTCGAATCACTTGGAGACTGAGTATACCAACAGAGAACTCGAATTGATGATTCAGATGTCGAAAACAATTGCCCAACGATGACCGCGCGGAGATGGGACTCTCTAGCAGAATCTGTGATGCTGCAAAAATGAGCTTAGCGCTTGGCACAAAGTAAGTTCCTGATTTGCACGGCATTTCCGATCTGAACCCGAGGACTATCTTTTTTCGTCCAGGATCTGCTTTCGGCCCCCCATGAGCTTGTCTAATGGGTGAATCAGCTTCGTGATCTAAATCACGACGCCGCACTGAACGACCCCAACGGGTTCATCCCGTTCGGTGAATAAGTTTTCTTGGAGCGTCAAAGAGCTTTCGCTCCGGTGGGGTGAACCCACAACGGGGGCGAGATACGAGGTGGTTGCTGGCTTAGCTGACGAAGCTTCGCTCCGGTGGGATAAACCCACGATGGGGGCGTGTAGCAATACATCACCATGTCTCATGGGTGAATCAGCTTCGTGATCTATAATGCGATTATGGAAACAAGCAAAGAAGAATTGAGAGATTGGTTTGAGTCGGGCATTCGCGATGGCAAAGAGTTTATGATCGTTGTTTGCGACACGTTCGATTGGAGCAACTATCCCGTGTATTGCTCCGCGGCTGAGTTCGCCGATAAACACCAGCAGCACGATGGCGTGAACATGCAGCAGATCATGGAAGTGTACGATCTGGCGATGGATTGCGAGGAACAAATCTCTGAGCGGCGTGCCTTCCATTACCCGCCATCTTTCGTTCGATAAATGCCGCATTTACCGTGTCGCCGTTATCGACTTTTCACCTGAGTCCGCGTGGTCGATGGTTTCCTGTTCGTTTCGGGGTTCTGGGGCATTTGCGTGACGCCCGAATTCCAAATACAGGGAAACAAATGTGACGCACAAAGCGAACGGATACCACCAATCTACGCGCATTCGAAAAAGGATTCGGAAAAAGGTAAGTTCATTAATGTACAAGTAGGAGCAGTAAAGGACCGTGACAAACATCAGGAAAGAGAACCAAACAAGCGAATGACGAACGGCCGGTCTTGAACGAAAGGCAAAGCCGAATGCAATGATCCCGGCAACTAGATTTGATATTGAGAAAACCCGAAGGTTGGTAATCAGTTCGTTCAAAGTCTTGTCATAGAAAGTACGAATCTTTTCTTTGATCGAAATCACTTTTGTCAAAAGCGGATTGTCATTTTCAATCGGCAAATCACGAAACCGTTGCCGTGTCAAATCTGATACGTATGCCGCCGGGGCGTTTTGATAGTCTTTGATTTCTTGGCGAATGACGAGCACTCTTTCTTCTGATAGCATCTTTTGTACGATTGGTTGATCGATCGCTGCATTGGCCGTCTGAACTATCGGTTGGGAGTAGTCGAGCGTTTTCTCGGTGACGAATTCACGACCTAGTACATCGAGGTGCTGTCGAGCAATGAAAGTGTAGGCGAGGAAGCAGACAAAGAAGACGATAACGATCGCGTTGAGTAAGAGTACTGTTTTACGCATAGGAGATCGTGCCAAAGAAATCGCACCAATCAATTCGATCGGCCTCGGACAGATAGATCGTACATTGAAACGCACCTGAGTCTGTTGATAGGACCTGGACCGACTGACTAAATTGCGCAAGAATGAATTGGTTGCGGCATCGTATCGCAAAGCTCGCTAGTTGGTTCGAGCCAACGTGAAACTGCGATGCGGCTTTTCCTAGTATATCCAATGGCCCAACTCACACGCCAGCTTCTCGACAATTCAGCGCTATGGCCGGTCCGGAACTTTTTGACAATCCAATCACGGCTCGCTATTGCGTCGGTATCGATCTTGGGACAACCAATTGTGCGGTCGCGTATGTTGACACTCAAGCGAATGTCCGACGACTGACGCAGTATCTAGTTCCACAGCTTGTCGATCTCGGGACCATCGAGCGGCGAACGACCTTGCCCTCGTTTTTATATCAGTTCAGCGAAGAATCATCGGCATCGACCGTTGGTCAAAAGTCGGCTGAAGGGATGCGTTACTGCGTTGGCTATGGGGCGCGGTCGTTGGGCTCGGTGACTGCGAACCGGTTGATTGAATCTGCCAAGAGCTGGTTGTGCCATGGCGGTATTGACCGGACGGCAAAGATACTGCCTTGGCATGCTGCGTCGGATGTCATGCAGCTTTCGCCGGTGGACGCGTGCAGCAAATATTTGTTGCACCTTCGCGAAAGTTGGGACGCCGATTTTCCTGATTCGCCGCTCGCTCAACAGGACGTAGTGATCACATTGCCAGCTTCGTTTGATGAGGTCGCTCGTGAGCTGACGATCCAAGCGGCGAAGCTGGCCGGTTTGGAGCGAATTCTGCTGATCGAAGAACCTCAAGCCGCGTTCTATTCTTGGTTGGCGGATCGAGAAGCAACTTGGAGCGATCAGATTCGTCCAGGCCAAACCATCTTGGTTTGTGATATCGGCGGCGGGACCACCGATTTCACGCTCATCCGCGTACGAGGCATCCACGCCGCGGCCGAAGAAAGCTCAGCGGAACAAGAGACACCAAAAGGGATCCAAAGTTATGGGTTACATCGGGTCGCGGTCGGAGAGCACTTGTTGCTTGGTGGCGATAATCTCGACGCGGCGATCGCGGCAGAGATCGAACGGAGTCAAGAGGCGCAAGGGAGCCAAGAATTTTCTGCTGAGGTATGGCAGTCTGTTCGCGGGAAGTGTCGTCAAGCGAAGGAAGCGCTGCTTAACGACAACGCTGAGGATCAATACCAGATCTATGTTGCCGGTAAAGGCCGAAGTCTGGTCAAACAGGGCAGCCAATTCGTGGTGAGCAAGCAGACTGTCGAGGAAGTGGTCCTGGATGGATTTCTGCCGATTGTGGACTTGAAAAGTTGGCCGATTCAAACCGAGTCGGGCTTCCGAGAGTTCGGCTTGCCTTACGCGAAAGACCCGGCAATCACAAAGCACCTTGCGAAATTTTTGTGGCAACATCGATTCGATGGTCGCGAAGCAACCGATGAGAAAAGGAACAGCGACCTGCTGGCGGCTCGTCCGGATTGGATACTCTTCAACGGCGGCGTGACGACTTCATCGTTGATCCGGAATCGCATAGTCGATCAAATTGAACGCTGGTTCGGCGGCGAGCATGAAGCGTATCGCTGCCAAATACTTGAGAGCCAATCGCTTGATCTGGCCGTCTCACGCGGTGCCGCATACTTCGCATTGGTTCGGCGAAATGAAGGGCTCGAAATTGCGGAAGGGGTTCGAATCGATGCCCGCCTCGCTCGCTCTTATTTCCTAATGATCCAGACCCTACCTCCACTGGTGATGTGTGTCATGGCGGCAAGCTCGCAGACTTTGCAACATCACGTGTTTGAGTCCCAACCGTTCGAGGTGCAAATTGGTCGACCGGTACAGTTCCCGCTTTACTACAGCAGTACGCGGCTGAACGAAGCCGCTGGCGAAATCGTTGCGTTAGACTTGGAAGCGATGTTACCGTTGCCTCTGTTGCAAACGGTCTTGCAAGGTACGCGTCGCGGGCGAGCGGCGAGTGTATCGGCTGTGCTTGAAAGCCAACTCTCGGAGATTGGAACTTTGCAACTCTATTTGCAGCAGCAAGCGAATTCAGCTTCTGAGATCAGCGATTCCAATAGCGCGCAACGTTGGAAGCTTGAATTTGATCTGCGCTCGACCGTCGAAACCGAACGCGTTGCACATGTCGCGATCGCCGAACAAGAAGGCTTCTTACCAGTTGACCTGATCCGGCGAGCGAGCGACGTGATTCGTGAAGCTTTCTCACCCAACGCAGGCCCAATCCCATCATCAAAAAATCTGTTTCGTCGCTTGGTTGAGGTGATCGATTTGCCGCGTGACCAATGGCCGGTCTCGCTGCTCCGCGAATTGTGGCAAGTCGTGAATGAAGTTCCTGCCGGCGAAAGGAGTTCGGTCGAAGCTGAGTCGCGATGGCTGAACTTGCAGGGATATTTTTTACGGCCCGGTTTCGGCTTTTCCGCTGACGATTGGCGAGTTGGGCATACGTGGCGATCGGTCGGCGGAAAACTTCGGCACTTCGGCAACGTCAGCGAAGCGATTATTCTTTGGCGACGTGTCAGCGGCGGGTTTGCTGCCGGGCAACAGCAAGCGTTGCTGCAAGAACACACGACCCAATTAAACCGAATCCTTGCGGGGAATATCTCCGGGGTAACTCTTGGTTATGCGAGCGAGCTGATTCGATTGGGCGGATCGCTAGAGCACCTGCCGCTTGCTACGAAACGGACGCTCATGAGCAGTATGGTCGCGGCTTTAGGCAATGCAAAACTAGTCAAGCTCGAGGACGCGGTACTCTGGGCAGTGGGCCGAATCGGCGCCCGTCAGCCGGTGTATGGACCATTAAATTTGGTGCTTCAGCCGGACATTATTATTCCGGTCTTAGATCGCTTGCGAAAGCTTGATGCAAGTCGTCCATCCGTTCGCCTAGCGATCGTGCAATTGTCGAGGATGACTGGCGATCGATATCGCGATATTCCCACAACAATACGTGCAACACTGGTCGAACACTTGAAAAAACATCAAGCGAGTCAACGCCAGATTGAACAAATACAGACCGTGACAGAAATGGATTCGATCGAGTCGAGCGAGATTATGGGCGACTCGATTCCGCTTGGATTGCAACTGCAAAGAATTTCGTAATTCTTTAGCTCGTTGTCCCGTCACAATTGGGGCGCTCGTCGAGCTGACTTTTTCAGGGAATACGTTGAGCAAACTTTTTGGTTAATCGATAGCCATGAACAGGTCACCGACTTATAATTCGATGTTCCCCGCCGAACTCGTAACGGACGAAGCCAGCTAGAACGTTTTGTCTACCTTGTTAGTAGATAGAATGCACTTCTATCGCAAATTTTCCTTCACCTCTCGCTCGATTCTCGAGAATTTGAATTCATGTCGAACTGCAAAAACATATCTCAGAGTGCTTTAGAAATTTCGAAGCCCAAAGTCGTGTTCGCATTGCTGCTGTGTGGCGTTCTCGTATCGGAGTGCTATTCGCAATCGTTGCAAGTTCCACGTCGGCACGATCAGCCACCCGGTCCAGCGATTTCGGCCGAGGAAGCGATCAAAAAAATGACCGTTCCCGAGGGCTTCCACGTCGAGATCGTCGCGGCTGAACCGGACATCATTAATCCTGTATCGATGGCCATCGACGAGAAAGGTCGCTTCTGGGTTACGGAGAGTATTGAGTACCCGCGAATGGACGCAGGACTAGGCAAGGATCGCATCAAGGTGCTTGAAGACACCGACGGTGATGGTCGAATTGATAAGTCCACCATCTTTGCCGAAGGCCTGAACATACCGTCGGCAATTGCGATTGGACACAATGGTGTCTGGGTCGTGAACTCACCAGATTTGTTGTTTTTGGAGGATACCGATGGTGACCTCCACGCTGATCGTACTTCGGTATTGCTGACCGGTTTTGGCAGAACCGATACACACGAGTTACCAAGTGCTTTGACTTGGGGGCCAGACGGATGGCTTTATGGACTCAACGGAGTTTTCAATTACTGCAATGTCGCGTATGGGCCAGATAATCCGAATGCAACGACTGACCAAAGCGAAACCAGCTTTACATGTGCTATTTGGCGAATCAATCCCTGGTCAAAGAAGTTCGAAGTCTTTGCCGAAGGAACGAGCAATCCATGGGGCATTGCAATCAACAACGTTGGCGAGTTTTTTCTTTCCGCTTGTGTGATCGATCATCTCTGGCACTTTTCGGAAAACGGCTACTACATTCGGCAAGGTGGACCCTATCCGCCGAACACTTGGCCTATGCGCTCAATCGTTGATCATCACCACCAAAAGGCGGCCTATTGCGGAATCACTTACTACGATAGCGATGCATACCCGAGCGAGTTTCGAAACGTTCTTTACATGGGGAACATCCATGGTGGATGTCTGAATTCTGATGTTGTTAAAACAAAGGGAAGCACATATTTTGGAACTCCGAAAGACGACTTACTCACGGCAAACGATGCTTGGTTCATGCCAGTCGCTCAAGCTACTGGGCCAGATGGTTGTTTGTATGTTTTAGATTGGTACGACCAGTATCATTGCTACCAAGATGCGAACGCTGATCCGGCCGGTGTTGAACGTCTGAAAGGCCGACTCTATCGACTCGCCTATCATGGAGAGGACCCGTCGGCGAAACGCAGTCGAATTGATGCTAACGATTTAGCAACATTAGCCGATCGTGATTTAGTAAATCTACTCGCCAGCGAAAATGGTTTCGAGCGAACTACTGCTCAACGATTGCTGGCCGAACGCTCCAGTCCGACAACAATCGACATGCTGAAAAAGCAGGTCGCAGACAATGGCCTAGCGATGAGAACGCGGATCCTCGCTGTATGCGTCTTAGGTAGCATGATCCCTAGCGAACGATCACGCGCGGCAATTATGGAGTTGTCAACATCGACGCCTGCAGCTATTTCCTCGAAGTGCATTCGTTTCTTGGGAAATTTTGCCAATGACGGCGATGTCGTCGCCGGCAAGTTCGTGATGTCGCAATTCGAAGACGAACACTTCGACGTTGCTAACGAAGCGCTTTGCCTCGATTTAATTTCCGCCTTAGCAAAGTGTCAGAGCATTTCATTGGAAGGTGCATTCGATGCGATTACCAAAGTTGCTTTGCTGCATCCATCTGACTCTGTGATACAAGGCATTGCATACAACTGTTTGCGAAACATAGGCGAAAGCGGTTCAACGATTGATATCTTGATCGCCAACTACGATCAGGCAGTTGATCTCGGCCCTTGGGCAACGCAATGGGCGACTGGCCTACTGGCTTGGGCAGCAAGCTCCGACCAAATCGAGACAGCAAAGGTTGCCGGTTTAGCAAGTGTGTTGTTGCGAAAAAGCAACCATCCTGCGTTGCAACAATCAATCTTGAGCTGGATTCATTCCGCCAATTTAAAACCTGGCAACCAAAGACATCAGCAAATTTCCAAAGATGTTCAAGCACAATGCGCTGCTCAAGTGGCAATGCTTCGCCGAAGCAACTCCAATCGATCCGAGTCGTTGGCGACCCTTGTCATGGCATCCTGGAATGACGTGGAGTCTATTAACTCGGTTGCAACGCTTGCTGTTGCGGAAGGTTCCGACATTCAAACACGTAGCGCGGCACTGCGTACGTTAGCTACAACGGCCAACCCACTTCTTCCTGAAATCGTAACAAAGCTCTTGTTTGCTTCAAAGGTTGATGCCAATGGGCAAGCGCTTATTATCGATGCACTTGGCGATCGTGAGAACAATGAGATCGCATCGCTGCTTTGCAACAATTATGACCGGCTTCCAGCTAGCTTGAAACCGAAGGCAATCGAATTGCTCACGCAACGTCCGAGTTCGTCCAAATTGCTGTTGTTAGAAATTTCCAACGCACGCATTCCTGCTGAACAATTGAACCTGAACCAACTCCGTCGTTTGGCTTCGTTTAAGGATGAGGCACTTCAATCGCAATTTGTGAAACTGTTCGGCACTGTCAAAGAGAATGACGCTGGCGCAAGGCAATCGATTGTGCGAAACATGAAGGACCTGTTGGCTGGCATGCGAGGCGATCCATTTGAAGGCAGAACGGTCTTCAAAAAAGTTTGTGCTCAGTGCCATGTTCTGCATGGCGAGGGGGCCGAGGTTGGTCCAGACATCACTCGCAACGGCCGCAATGACTGGAATCAGCTAATTCAAAATGTGTTTGATCCATCTCAGGTTATTGGACCGGGGTATCAAGCCGTTTCGATCCTGACAGATGAGGACCGGATTGTCACAGGATTGCCGGTCGAGGAGACAGACCTCGCGGTGACCTTGAAGATTCAGGGTGGCAAATTGGAGGTTATCTCGCGAGATCAGATCGAAGAACTCAAGCGGTCTCCCAACTCGTTAATGCCAGAGCAAATCGAAACGCAGATGACTCCGCAAGAAACCGCTGATCTGTTTGCCTACTTATCGCTCGACTTGCCACCAGAAAACAGCCAAGCGACGCAGCTACCTGGCTCACCGGTCCAAGCGATTCGAAGTCAGTCCAAGCCGTAGTCTTTGACGGGCCGCTGAATTTAAGCTCGAAACGCCGAAACAGCATCAATTTCGCTGTTTCGGATATCGAAAACTCGATCAAGCTTGGTGATTGAGAAAACTTCGCGAATGTCGGACTTTAAGTTGCAAAACTTTAAACGCCCTTGAATCGACTTTACCTTGCTGTTGAGCGAGATCAGCTTATTAAGGGCCGCACTGCTCAAAAATTCCACGCCATCGAAGTTTAGAAGAATCGCGTCTCGTTTATCGACGAGGACAAGGTTGTTGAGCTCTTCGCCAAGCTGTTCAATATTGCCGGAGTCAACAATCTTTTTGTCGATAAAGCGGACGATCGAAATCACTCCTTGATCGGAAACAACGATGCGGTGTCGTGCACTCATAATGTGAATTCGCGATATTTGACGGTCGTGACGTCGCTTTGGTCGAGTTACTCTATCGACCTGTTTCATCTTGCGCGTCGGTCACTATTGTAAATCAACCGCGGGCTGTGGTCTATCGGTGAGGCTCAAAGCAGGCATGAAAAGTGCACGCCGAAAAATTTTCGCTAGTGAATAGCTTTGTTTTCGGGTGCCCGAATGGACTGCTACGTTTCACTTCAATTTCTTGGCGTTTCCAAAAATTCCGAGCTTTCGACCAGGTCCGCCAGAACCTAAGGACTTCGGTCAGCTGAGCTAGCGGTTGCGAAATTAGTGGTTCATCGATCGTGGGTCGTACGAAACAAGCTTGTGTTTCTGAAGACAAACCTCGTCTAAAATTACTGCTGTTCAGATTGTCCTTGATGCCAAAGGAGCCAATATACCGCAACTGCTTTAGTATTGAGCAAAAACGATCGTTTGTAGAGAATAGGTCTTCACCTAATTCGAAGTCCACCGTCGAAGGGAATCGACATGCTAGCTCTCAACGTCACGGATGAACAGATTGTTACGCTTCGCCAC
>JBGSKY010000043.1:0-11395 GCA_041740995.1 Pirellulaceae bacterium | reverse complement strand
AACAAGGAAAATCGAATCGCCTCTGCGAAAGAAGTTGCTCGTTCGATTAACGCATTTCTGGAAACGGCTTTAGAGCAATCGGAAAGCGATGTATTCCGCTTCTTTGACTTGACGCTCGACCTGTTTTGTATCGCCACCTTGGACGGATATTTCGAAAGGGTAAACGTTAATTTCACCCGCGTGCTTGGTTACACAAGTGATGAACTAGTTAGTCGTCCATTCCTCGACTTTATTCACGTTGATGACATCGACGACACTATTGCCGTAATGCAAGATATGTTGTCCGGCAAACCGGTGGTTCATTTTTGCAATAGATATCTACATTCCGATGGTCACTACTTAGTACTGGAGTGGACCGCCAAACCGCTGCCTGATGAAGGTAGCATTTTCGCTGTCGCCAGGGATGTATCTTACCGATACGCAGACAACGAGAAGCCCATTCCTCGCCAGGGGGCAAGATGATAAATGCGAATGGACCGGGGAGTCGCGTTCGCGAAGAGGTTAAAGAGCTAAAGTTTGTTTTACAATTCCTTGACTTGAACCATTTAATCTTCGTTCTCATCGATTTTACCGCTCCTAGTACGACTTTCAACATGAGACGCCGAACCTGCTTCCAAAGCATATTCCAATGAAACATCTAAGCTCGCTTGTTCATGTCGAATACGCCAATCGAAGCCCCCTCGCTCTACCATGAAGAATCCCTTTGCCGGAGGACGAGATTTCGCAGCAGAAGCAGAGATGTTTTGCTATGCGAGTTCCTGCACCCCGAACGTGGCAAAATACTGTTTGCATTGGCTTACCAATGCGAAGCATTGTTAGCGGCACGGCGCGAGTCGTCCGATTCTTCGGCAAGCGAACTTGAGCACTGTCAGAAGGACCGAGAGAACGAAAAGATCGAGAAGAACCGGAGGGCTTGCGCCCGTTCCGCTACTGTTGGCCGCAACAATGCTGAGCAACTAAAGCGGCCAACTAAATGATTGCAATCGGAACGATTTGGCTCGGTTTGAGAAAGCAAGTTGGCTACTCTTTTGCACCGAAACAATAGAGCACGCCTTTTTCGCTGGCGACAATCAAGCGTTGTTCGGCGATGGCCGGTGATGCGGTGAACTTGCCGGTCCGTTGCTCGTTCCAAACTAGTTCGCCAGTTGCGGCATCTAACGCAATTAACTGACCATCAATGCCAGTGATCCAAACGCGGCCATCGGCGTAAACAGGCGAACTGTCGGCACGTTTGCGGAGTACGTATTCCCACTTCAATTTCCCGCTATCCTTGTTCAAGGCGATGACGCGTTTGTTCTGTGGCGTCAAAAAAACATCGGTGTCAGAAATGGCTGGCGAGGTCTTGATTTCCTGTGTGATTTCCGTGTCGGTAAATTGCCATAATTGCTTCGCAGCCCGCCAGTCGTAACCGGTTACCACACCACTGTGCGTCGGGACAACGGCCAAGTCGCCCAGAACCGCTGGCGTCGAGCCGGTAGGTGCATCCAATGGCAGCATGGCTCCAGTCGATGTGCCTTTGTCCAAATCGACAATGTGCAGCACGCGATCGCAACCGCCTAAAAACGTAAGATTGCCAGCGACGGTTGGCGAGCATCGCAATTGATCGCCCGTCTCGTATTTCCATCGCAACACGCCGTCATTCAAACCCAACGCGTATAAGAATCCATCCTCGCTGGTGACTAGCGTGATATCCTTGTAGAAATTCGCACCGGCATCGATTTGACCGCCGGTCTCGAAGGTCCAAGTCGGCTCGCCAGTGGCCGCATCGAGGCAATGCACGATGCCGTCGTAGTCGGGCAAAACCAATTTGCCATCCTGAAACGCGGCCGCGACAAGAAAACCAGTCTTCAGATCCTTCTTCCAGATCAAACTGCCGTCGGTCAAGCTGACGCAATGTAAAGTGCCTTGAAAGTCAGCCAGATAAACCCGATTCATTGCAACGATCGGCGTGCCTGAGAATTCAGCTCCGTCGACTGCATAGCTCCAAAGCTCGACTGGTTGGGCCGGCATTTTCGAAGCCGATCGGCCCTGTGAGGCAACTCCACCGCGCTCGGTCGGCCACTGTGTCTGATCAGCAACGCAAGCGTTTGCAAAGAAGATGAATAAGACTAACGCGGAGATATCCGCTAACAAGCGTGCAGCGCGATCGAACATTAGCTTCTGAATTGCCTTTGATGCAGGTCGTGGACTTGGCCACGGCGCGACCAAGAAAGCCGCATTTTACACCAATTCGATCGCTCGGAAAGAATTTTACCGTCAGCAGTCTGTAGAACGACTTGGGCAATCGTTCTACAAGGGGCGACTCAAGTCGGTTTAAGCCGACTTGCGGTCAGCCAAGCTTGCTGGCCGAGAGCGCTTCTTTTCAGCGACACTCTTTAGGTCGACGACGTTTTTTGCCAAGCCGCAAGCACGCAGCAAGCGAATGAAAGCGTAGGTCGAGTCGAATTCCCACCACTTATGACCGTGTTGAGCGAGTCTTGGATGAGCGTGGTGATTGTTGTGCCAGCCTTCGCCGTAAGCAATCAGACCAACCCACCAAAGGTTCCGACTGTCATCGCGAGTTTCGTAGTTGCGATAACCCCAAATGTGCGACGCGGAATTGACGAACCAGGTTGTGTGCAGCACGAGCACCATTCGTAAGGCAACCAACCAAACGGTCCATGAAATAGCCAAGTTCATTCCGCCGATTAACCATCCAGCACCAAAAACCATGAAGCCAAAGGCGATGTGAATCGGCAAAAAGAAACGATCCAAAGCGAAGAGAAATTTATCACTGACCAAGTCGGGAACCCATCGCTTGTAGTACGCTTCTGGATTGCCGCCGTCAGTTGTCCAAGCCAACCAGAACATGTGCGACCACCATGGACCGTCGTGTGGTGAATGTGGATCGCCAGGTTGATCGCTGTGAGCGTGATGGCGACGATGATTCGCCGTCCAAAGAATTGGTCCACCTTCGCCAGCCAATGTGCCAATGATCGCAAACGTATTACGGACCCAACGCGGAACATCGAGGCCGGTATGGGTCAATAAACGATGAAAGCCTAGGCAAATTCCCAAGCTTCCAGTCATCCAGTGCATCACGAGCATCAAAACTAAGCCGGACCAAGTAAACGTCCAAGGTGCAAAGCACGCGGCAATGTGAATCCCAACTAGCCAAATGGCCGGACCGATATTGAGGCGCTCTTGGCCATGATCGAAAATTGGCTTGTCATCGGCATGACCGGTCGCGACAGTCTCTGTCAGCGTTTGGGCGTCCGAGAACGAGTCGCTAAGATTGGCCGCCTTCGGATTCGGCGGGGCGTCCAAAACTGACGATTGCAGATGAAAATGTACTGGCGGTTCGAAATGAGCCATGCCATGTTCCTTGATTGCTGGTTGATCGATAATAATTCGCCGGTTGAACCGGACGAAAAAATGGGGCGACGGACTATCCAATCATCGCCGCATGACATTAAACGCGATTGCCAGCGACAAAGAATTAGCGGCTAGTCAATCTTGTGTCAAAACTGTGTAAAAGTTGCCTAAAACGAGCCAAAAGTCGGCTTTAAACGCAAAAGCCAGCATTTTGAAAGTTGATTCAAGCCGGTATGCGGGCTGGGGATTGCAAATCGCTATTCCGGCAATCGCCCTTGTAGCAACTCCTCTTCCCACTGTTCCATCAGTGGCCAATCGATGGCACAGGTACCAAAATCGGACAAGTGAAGATAGCCCTTTAGCCGTTCGATTGACCGATTGATCATCGCGGCCTGCTTGCGAAAATAGGGGCCGTGGCTGGGTAGCAACCATTCGACATCGCTGTCGCGGATTCGTTCCAGCGACGCAATAAAGCCTTCGAGATCGCTGCCATGATGGGCATCGATCGCGCCGACACCGCCATCGCGGTAGATATTGTCACCGCTGAAAAGCAGATTTCCCATTCGGAAAGCAAGCTGGCTGTCGGCGTGACCTGGCGTATTCCAGACCTCGATTTTCAGCTCACCGACGCTCAAGATATCGCCATCGACGATTGTTGCATCGACCTCGACTGGTGGCATCGCTTCGCTAATTCCCTGGGCTTCGATTTCCGCGAAGGTTTGCAGTCGATCGCCCGCTCTGAGCAATTCAGCGGCCTTGGGATGAGCGGTCACGGTCGTTTTCAGCAACGATTTGGCGGTCGCGAGCCCTTGCCCGTGATCTACGTCAGCGTGCGTTGCAACGATCGTTTTGCATTGCGAAAGCGGAAAATCGAGATTGCGGATCAAGTCAACAATTTCGTTCACATGTTCGTCGAATCCGATATCAATCAAAATCCATTCATTGTTATCGTGAATCAAATAGACGTTACAGCCAATCAGGTGACCGGCTTGAATGTTCAATTCAATGACATTCGGAAAGATATTTTTTCGAGGCAACATTTCAGCAAAATCTGGAGTCGGGGCTCACTTGGGAACTACGTTTCAACCGCCAAAGCATATCTGCTACTTTAGTGACTTGCAAAGCCATTGATGTTGCAAATGCTCCGGTCGACCGTAATTACTGACAGGCCGCTACGTCTGATTCTCGGCTACAGGCGAAACGCCCAGCTCGGTTTCCAGGTGGGCCAGCCGATTCTGGATCGCTGTCATTGATTGCAAGGCATGTCGCAGTTGTTGTTCCAGGTCGACGATTCGCTCCATCATTTGATCAATGTCGACCGACGAATCTAGCGAAGCCACTTGCGACGGTTCAGAGGGCCGCTGCTGCTGTGCGGTTGGCTTGCTGTCGCCGTACCCTGATGTCTCATCGGTTTCACTCGATTGGGCAAGATTAGAAATTTTTTGGCCTAACTCACGCAGCTCCCACTCCTCGTACAAGTTGTGAGAAACGATTTGGCCGCGGCCCGGCGGAGTCAGCTCGATTACAAGTTTCCGTTCAATCAACGGTTGAAGTATCGCTTCTAGCTCACTCAAATCCGCGATCGGTTCCATTCTCGCTGCCCTGCCCCGCAGCTCGCCGACGGTCTGTTCGCCACGCAGCAGAAGCTCGGTTATCACGGCTGCTTCGACCTTGCTTACGCCAAGCCATTGATAGGCGTAGTGTCGAATCTTTTCAACGCGACCGGAGCCTTGAACGATTGTCAATGTTCCAAGGGCTCGAAGTTCGTCGATCAGTTTTTCGACTTGCTCGCTGGACAGATTAGTAATCGGCGAGCGATTCGTTTTTTGGTTGCAGCCAGTCGTCAACGCCGTAATCGTCATCGGATAGGCGTCTGGCGTGGTCTTCGATTTTTCCATCAGCGTTCCGAGCACTCGTCGCTGTTTCGCGGTAAGCGGTTTCCATTGAGCCGCTTCGATTTGGCTAGCAGCAGGTTGTGGTAGCATTTTCGAACTCCGTTGCGATTAATGATTGGAAAAGAGAGAGTGCCAGGTCGGGTCTTGATTTGGATATCGTATGCCAATTGGCGGGCAGTTGCCACTTGGGATCCAATACGACGAGACCAGTCGCACTGATTTGCTGGTCACGCGTGCTAGCTTCTTGCAGTTTAGTGCCCGCTACGGCACAATTGCCTCGCTCTGCTTCGTCGTTTCTGAGTCGGCTAATTTTTCAGGTAACCGCTTCATGCTTGCCAAACTCAAAACGTTTTCGCTGCTAGGCATTGACGCGGTCGAAGTTGATGTCGAAGTGGACGTCTCGGCGGCGGCGTTGCCCAAGACGGTGCTGGTTGGTTTGCCTGAGCAAGCGGTTCGCGAAAGCACGCATCGCGTCGAACGAGCGCTGGTTAATAGCGGTTTTGATCGCCCGCAAGATCGAGTCGTCATCAATTTGGCGCCGGCCGAGCTGCCCAAGCAAGCTGCTTCGTTCGATTTGCCGATTTCGATGGGCATTTTGGTTGGCAGCGGTCAAATGCAATCGGAGCTGCTCGAACAATACGCAATGGTCGGCGAGCTGTCGTTGGAAGGTCAAATGCGACCGGTCCGCGGCGCACTATCAATGGCTACGGCGGCTGCAAAAGCGGAGGGAATTCGCGGTCTGATCGTTCCTCGCGAGAATGCGCAGGAAGCGGCCGTGGTCGAAGAGCTGGACATTATCCCAGTCGGTACGTTGAGTGAGGCGGTCGGTTTTTTGACGGGGCAATTGCAAATCGATCCAGTTCCTTCGCGACTGACAGAACTGTTCGAAACTTACTCGCAGTACGACGTAGATTTCTCTGACGTACGAGGCCAGGACATGGCCAAGCGAGCGCTGACGATCGCGGCGGCAGGTTCGCACAATTTGTTGATGCTGGGACCGCCCGGTTCGGGGAAAACGATGCTGGCCAAACGGCTGCCTTCGGTCTTGCCGCCGCTGACGGCTGAGGAATCGATCGAAACGACGCGGATTTACAGCGTTTTGGGACGGCTGTCTCCCGGACAACCGTTGATGGCTCAGCGGCCGTATCGTTCGCCGCACCATACGATCAGCGATGCGGGTTTGGTTGGTGGAGGCTCGCCGCCAGCGCCGGGAGAAATTTCGTTGGCCCATAACGGCGTCCTGTTCTTAGACGAGCTGCCAGAGTTCAATCGCAAGACGTTAGAGGTGATGCGGCAACCGCTGGAGGACCGTGTCGTGACGATTTCTCGAGCCCTACGGAGCACGACTTTTCCAGCAGATTTTATGTTGATCGCGGCCTTGAATCCGTGCCCGTGCGGCTATCGAACCGATCCGCGTCGGCAATGTAACTGCACGCCTCCGCAGATTGAACGATACATGGGCAAAATCAGCGGACCGTTGCTCGATCGAATCGACATCCATATCGAGGTACCGGCAGTTCCCTTTAATGAGCTGACTGGTAATCAGCCCGGGTTGAGCAGCGCCGAGATGCGGGAGTCGGTTATGGTGGCGCGACGCATTCAGGCCGAACGTTTCGCTGGTGCTGGCGTTCGAACGAACGCGCAAATGAGCAGTCGTCAAGCCCGCCAGTTTTGTCCGTTGGGCGTCGCCGAACGAAATTTGATGCGCGATGCGGTGACTGAAAATGGTCTCTCGGCCAGAGCTCACGACAAAATCTTGCGAGTCGCTCGAACTGTCGCAGATTTGGAGTCGTCGCCAGACATCCAGGCGAACCACATATACGAAGCGATCAACTATCGCATGCTCGACAAACAAATCTGGGCGTAAGGTTCGTCGACGCGTTAAGCTCAATAGAATTGTAATCCTGAGTGCTGTTTAGCGGATTGCTGAATGATCGGCGACGGTAGCGATGAGTAATCTGTCAAACGACGGCCAAGTGTATCATTTGGCGATGTACCGCTGATCCGATTCACTAAGCATTTTGATTGGAACGCTGATAGTTTGCGAATTGTCGGTCCGTCGCAGTTTTACGCTTGTGCCATCGGAAGAGAGCAAAATAGCAGAAACCTGAAACTTGCCATCGCGACTTGTCCATAGTCGGCCAAAATCTTGGGACGCTGGTGGCTCAAAAACGCTTGACTCGGTTGCTGGTCCGTCTAACGGTGACGACATAGATGGTTCCGGTGCGGTAATATCAGAACCGGCAATTTTTCTTATGTGTTGCTCATCGACTTGCTGCAGAACGGTGAGAGTGAGGGGAATGCGATTTTCAACCTCTAACGTCTGAGTTCCTGCAACGAAAAAGACGCTCGGTAACAGTCTATCACCCGGATACAATCCGGCCGTTGAATGCAGATTGGCGATATAGGGGCGTTCTTGATAGTCGATCAGCGCAATCTTTTCGCTTACAACGACGCCACAGGTCGCAGCTTTTACAAAACCGACAGTACTGCTTCGACGTGTATCGAGGTCGCCGCCCGCTTTGCACAACATCTCGCAAAGCGATTTGGTCGTCATGCCACCACGACAGAGCGTATAGGTGTCAAGCATTTCTCGAAGTTGTCGTTTTTGCAGATCAATCGCCGTTGTCTTGGCAACTTCATTGCGAAACATGTATCGTACTTCGCCGCTCAACCGTTCGGTGAATCTTGCGACCGACGCGTCCGTCTGGGGGTCAAAATAACCTAAATTGGTTCCGCCTCGATTCATCTCGCGGAGCGTTTCTTGCTCACGCGAAATGTCTTGCTTCAACGCCGATAGCAGCCGATCAAAATTCTTACGACTTTCTTCCACGTACGCCGCGATGGCTGTCGGTGGTACGGCGATGTCTTCTCCCAATTGAGATTTAGGTTGGATTTTCGCGATACCTTTTGAGAGTGGCGTCAGCGGCATCGACTTGGCCTTTTCGATGGTAGCTAAGATGTCGATCGATGAGATACCAAAATTCAAATTTTGAAAACCGATCGACGCCAGAGTGCTCATTGCAACGACTTCGCCCTGGGAATTAATCAGTGGCCCGCCGCTATTTCCTGGTGAAAGCGAAGCATCAATCTGAATCCATGTCCCTTCTACTTGACCGCCGCTTTCCTTCATCTGATCCGCGTTTCGAATCGCACTGACGATGCCATTAGTAACCGTGAAATCCAATCCAAGTGGCGCTCCGATTGCGGTGACCGATTCGCCTTTTCGTGGCAAAGTATTCGAGAGCCTAAGAGCCTTGATTCCAGAGCAATTGATTTTGGCAATAACTATGTCGCGTTTGGCGTCGATTACATAGGTGCCTAGAATTGGATAGGATGAATTGTCGGAAAAGACTGCATTTGCAGAAGTCGCGCCAGCGAGAACATGGCAATTTGTTGCAAATATGCCTGAATCGTCGATCAAGTAACCGCTGCCGATTGCACTCCCCTCCTCACCAGAGGTATTGATTCGAACGACGCTCTTCTCGCATCGTTCCATCATGTCTGCCAGCGACTCAGCATAAAGGTCAGTAACAGCGATTCCTTCGATTATCGTTACCGCAGCAATGCAGTACGGTAGTAAGCATCTAATAAACATCTTGAAAACTCGTTGTTTGTAACGTGTACGAATCGCGTTTCTTGAGTTGCGATAATTCACCAACCTTGTCAACGAAAGAGACGCCGCCGACACTATCGAGCGTCCTTCAGTCGTCCATCTTGGCAATGCTTACACGAGCTTCCACCAGTACCGTCGCACGCTCGACATCGCTCAGTAACCGGACGCATTGCGTAAATCGGCTGGCCAGTCGCTTTATTGAGTCCGATTTGCACGCGCTCTGAGCCGGTCAAGACTCCACGTTTGCAGTTTGGATCCAAGCAGTCTTTGGTACCACTGCCGCGGCATGCAAGGCACCAGTCATCCCGAATCGTCATACCACCAAGTTGGGTCGAGTCGACGAAGCGACTGTAGAACTGAGCGTCAGACTTTAATTGCGGACCCCAAGCAAAAATGGGAACTGTAGACAGCGGTGCATTGTCCGAAAGCTTTTCATTTGGGTCAGCTTCGGATACCGATTGCAAGTCCTGGGTATGAACCATTTCGCCAAACCATTTTCTGATCTGCGAGGTTGGGAACATTGAGCCTTTGATTGTGGGGTCGTCGCTGGCTGATTCGTAAGCGATTCCAACAATCAATCCACTTTCGTCAATGACCGGGCCGCCACGATTTCCGCCATCAACCAGGGCTGTAATCGGAATTGAATTGCCACTGAAATCTGCAAATTGCTTCATTTGGGTGATGAAACCTGTTTGTGTCTTTACCCCATCGGACAAAATAGTTGCCCCTCTTTGATACCCTAGAACCGAGATGTCGGATCGAATGGCCGCATCCTCGACGGCAAACTTCATTGCAGGATTGTTGAGTCCGGGTACACGCAGCACTGCAAGCTCAGAGGCGGGGGTGCCAGGTGGTGGAGGAATAAATTCGAATTCGGTCCAAACCATTTGTCCGAGCGCATCATTGTCTAAGACGGTTGCTCGAACAGGATTTACTTGCGTCTTGGATGAGATAACTTGGCGAACTTTGTGCGTTTGCCACTGAATGCTTTTCGATGGCGAGCTGACTGTTAATAGGCGTGGGCCGTCGGTGGTGAGCTCATCGAACAGTGATTGCGTCGTCAAGACAGTTCCTTGAGCCACGACAAAACCAGTACCCATGCCCTTCAGTTCAAGCCGGCCGTCAGGCGGATCAACGCCGACGATCTTTTGAGCTCCTGCAGAATCCGAAGGGACATCAAAATCAAGACTATAATGCCAACCCCGAGGAAGCGTGCTGCCGCGGGCGGCGGAGTTCATATTGGCTAACGCTCGGATGATTTCATGTTTAACGCCATCGCTGAATTTGATCTGGGTTGACTCATCGGCAAGTTCCGAGAGCAATTGGGTATTATGGTTTACAACTAAGGGAATTTGAGTCGAAGTCTTCAACGCTTTAATCAGATATCCGCCAGCTTGATCACCCTTTAGATCCTTTATCTGGCAGATCGCCAAATTATTGTAGGCGGAGCAAAGCGTCATCCCATGTCGATCGCCGCCATATTTGTTTTGCAATTCAATTCGTCCGACGACCTGCCGTAAGATGCTTTCGGCGCTGTTGTAATCGTTGGTTCCAGCACTTTTAGCAACCGCCGCCCACAAGCCAGCATAAGGGCTTACCGGGTGGGCCTTATGGATTTCAAGAAACAAATCGGCAACCGTTTCGACACGATCGTGCAGGTACGGCAGCTTATCTTTGACTTTTTCAAATTGTTCAAAATCTTCTTTATCAAGGTATGCCACGCGAACCATCTGTCCATCAGAGCGTTCCAGCTTGTCGATGCTGCCCTTAACGACGTTGCCCTTGCCAGCAAGCTTGAGCGATATCTGCTCTAAGTCTGCCTCTACCATTGATCCCAGAATTCTCGCCCCGTTACCAAACGCCCATTGACGTTCCGAATTGCAGAGCTGTTCGTAGGATTGGCCGCGAAGAAAGGGTGGTTCTGCGAGGCTAACGCATGCGATTGCAACACTCAGAAGCGATACTGTTCCAGCTCTAGATGGCATTGCGAGACCTCAGAGGCGTCAAAGTAAAATCAGAAAAATTCGGGCGATCGAAATGCAAGTCACTCGAGCATCTTGTTTTCGTGTCGCGAAGTATATCGGAGTCTCCAATGGAAATCAAATTTTGAAGCAAAACGCAAACTGCAAACTTGCGGCACACTTTATTGCAGTTTGCAATCTGCCAGGTTCATTGCCCATGCACTGCCCAGTAGATGTGAACGTTTTTGAAGTGATTGTCCCCAGCCAGTAATTCATGACCTTTTTCGCAGCTCGCCCCCTCTTGAAAGACGGGGTTTCGTGTTATCCTCTGTGCTGATTAGACCCAAAACGGGGCGGAAAACCTTAATAATTCATTTTTTCAGCAAGACGCGGTAGCATGTTTTCGGCTATCGGGCCGCGGATTCGCTTCGATTTACCGTTCAAAGAGTTAACGCATGAAATTTGCCGACTTTATTTCCACCAAAGCCATTTGCCCCGACCTGAAAGCGACCGCGAAGGAATCGATAATTGCCGAGCTGGTTGATTCGCTGGTCGCGGCGGGTGATATC
>JBGSKY010000042.1:0-7939 GCA_041740995.1 Pirellulaceae bacterium | reverse complement strand
CAGAAAGCGACCCAGCAGAACTTGCCAAAGTTAATGAGGTCAGTGACGATGCAGGCGATCTGGTCGCAATTGATCCGCCGAGGAGCATCGACTCACAATTGCCGTTTGACGTAGCTGATGAAGATAACGCTCGACAGTTATATGTTCCAACTCGATCGAATTTAGTGCAAGCGGCAGTCGCGCACAGCAACGACAACGAAGTCAGCGGAACGTTCGATACAACATTGGTTGAGCTGCTTTTGCATCCGGCCTTCACTCGCTGTTTCGACTCCGATTCAATCGGCGGCGAAGATAGCGTGCGAATTTTGTTACAGCCGAAAACAGTCGCTGGAAAAACAGTGCAATCCGAGGGCGTACTGACGATTGTTGCCGTCGATCCAGACGCTAACGATGAGACCAACGCTTCGCTGCCCAAACGAATGGGGCGATGGACGTTCACCCCTGATCAGTTAGCGCAACATTTTGATCCAATCGGTTCTAGCGCCGGTTATCATCTAGAGCTTGGCCCATTGACGGACAAACCACTCAAGGAAAACCTCATCATCTTTGTGCGAATGGAATTTGACGATGGGCGCAAGCTGGTCAATCGGATGCCTTTGATTATGCGAAGCGATGCTGTCAAACAGCCTGTTTGGACGCCGCGAATTCAGAAGTAATGTCGCTGCGTTGTGCTGCTACCAATGCCGGTCGGCGAAATTTAAGTAGTGCTCCCAATCTTCGACAAGCAAGTCATGCTTACCAACTCTTAGGTGGTAACCAATGTTGTCGCCGACCGATATTCCTGGCGAAGGTGGCGATTGCGTGGGCAGTCCTTTCTGTCCGAGTAGCTCATAGGCTGAATTAGCCAAAAAGCCGCTAGTGTATTCGCCCATTGGGTCAGCCCAAAGGTCCTCGGTGGCGCTGGCGATGTAAACTTTGCGAGGCGCGATTGACGCAATCAAAAAGTGTTGGTCGACCGGGAGCTGTGAGGGGTCTTCATTAAACTGCTTGAAGCGATCACAAAACCAGTGAGGAAAAACGGTATTGATTCGCCAAATACTTTCGCCAAAGTTGCGACGTGAAAGGGCTGCACCGCCGCATCCAGAATCATTTGAAATTTCGATGCTAAATCGTGGGTCAGTCGCGCCGGCCCAAAGTGCAGTTTTCCCCAGTCTCGAGTGACCTATGACCGCTAAATGACTTTCTGCGATTTCTGGCTGAGTCAGCAGAGCGTCGGTGCATCGCGACAAGCCCCAAGCCCACGCAGCAATTGAACCCCAACGGCTCGGATGGTCGGCGTCCAACCGATAATCTGGAAACAATGCGTGGACGCCATTTTCAAAACCATCATCGAAATCCGGATCGATGTCGCCATAAAAAACAGTCGCCAAAACATAACCGCGTTGCGTAATCATCTCGATCGGACAACGCCGCGCTTGATCGCCGCGCGTCTGGTCGCTAGCGGTTACATTTTTGTTCGGTTTCGCATCTTGAATCGATTGCCAAATCGGAGAAACGCGAATTTGCGAATCCGGCGTAATTCCATGGTTGCCAGTAAAATTTGGCAGCAGAAAAGTCCCGCGAATGGGCATTCCTGCGTCGGGTAAAAACATCGCGACTTGAAGTGTGCACGATTTGTTGCCGCGACTGAGCTTCACATCAAGCTGACGAAAGCGGACCGACGATTCAGCCAAGGTGCCTTCGCTAACTATGGAGCAATCTACTTCGACTTGTTCAGCTGGCGCATGACCATAGACGAAATCCGCGAGCTGATCAACGAGATATGCGCGGTGCTCGTCCCACTGTGCAGCATCGGTGACTACTTGTTTGTCCTTGGACAACATCAAAGGCGGCAGATTTTCGACGACAACTTTGGACTCGTCGTAGTTCGCTTCGGGGACCTGTCCCGAAACGTCATGTAACATTGCAGAGCTGCTCATGAAGATTGCAAAAATGCTTAGCTTGGACAGCCAAATCGGATCGTTCATTTTTCGCATGTTTAGTTTCAGTCTAAGTTTCAAGCCAAGTTCGCTCGGCGAATTCTGTAAAACGTAACCGGCCAGTATACCGCGCAGTGGGTTCGCGGTGTCGGGCTCGCACCACTTGCAAACTTCCAAAATTTGCTTCGTGCACGATCAATCGCCAGTCTCGAATTGCTGTATAACTTACGAAATTGTAAGAACCTCTCCTCGCAATCATTCGGCGGCAAGGCTACCTGCATGAGCACTGATTCACTCGGTTTCAACCGACGTTTAGGATTACGATTATTTTCCATCTACAGTTGCATTTACCTCGGCTTCGTCGTGCTCTGCGGTTTTGCCCCGGCAGCGATGGAGTGGCAGCCAATAGAAGGGCTCAATCTCGCGATCGTGTATGGATTTGCGTTGATTTTGTTTGCGCTCGTCTTTGCCATTGTTTACGGACTATTTTGCCGTCGCGAAGACCTCTTGGGCGACGCTGAACTGCTTGATCCATCGGTTCAGACGAAAGGCGACTTAGAATGATCTATGATTTTTCAGCCGTGACGGTCGCTATTTTCGCAACGTTTGTCGCCGCCACGGTAGGCCTCAGCTTCTATCTCGGCAAAGGTGCTAAATCATCGGCCGGGTTTTTTGCGGCGCACGGGCAAATACCTTGGGCAATCAACGGTATCGCCTTTGCCGGCGATTACTTATCGGCAGCATCATTCCTTGGGATCTGCGGGATGATCGCGTCTTACGGCTACGATGGATTTTTGTATTCAATTGGTTATCTAGCTGGTTGGATTGTCGCTCTTTTTGTCGTTGCTGAACCGATGAAGCGTTTGGGGAAATTTACCTTTGCCGACGCGTTGGATGCGAAATTCGACTCACCAGCAATCAAGCTTACCGCTGGCATCAGCACGCTCGCAGTCAGTGTCTTTTATCTGATTCCCCAGATGGTTGGCGCTGGTACGTTGATCCAACCGCTCATGGGATTTCCTCACTGGGTTGGAGTCGTTTTGGTTGGAGCCGTGGTGTTGGTCATCGTGATCACTGCCGGAATGGTTTCAACAACTTGGGTGCAGTTTCTCAAAGGCTCGCTGTTGGTCGCGTTTAGTTTGTTGATGACGATTGTCGTACTCAATCGAGGCCTGCAAACGGCCGATGGAGGCAACGACGGCCATCTTTTTCAAACGATTGGTCCACTTGGTGAAAACGAATTAGACGCCGCTCAGATTGATGGTCGCGATAGGCTGCCCGCCGACGATGGTTGGGAAGATCATCAGCTAGTTCGACTGGCCGATGATGATGGTGGCTTTACTGTCTATTCAATTACGACCCGTGAATACGATACCTATTTGCGAGAGGCTCAATGCGTAACTAACCGAAACGGCCAGATCTTGATCGGTGGCTTGCCGAAAGGCACCGCAAGCGGCCAGCGTGTCTTGCATCCGATCGGCTACGTAACGCGATTGCCTGAGGGAAAAACTTCGACCGGCCCGCTTGGCCCAATTGAGTACTTTAAGGTGCTGCACGATAGCCAAATAATGCTCTGGCGTGAAACGTCGGTGCGACATGCCGATGGAACGCTAACAACCGTTTACACCCAACGACCGACTCCTGGCAGTCGCGTCTTGCGACCGGGCGAACATCCAAAGTTCGCGGGCATCCGCGGAGGCTCCAACGTAGCACCCGAGAAGCTTGTGCGCGACCGTGTGAATTTTGTCTCGTTGATGTTGGCACTATTTTGCGGGACTGCCTCGTTGCCACATATCTTAATTCGATATTACACCGTCAAAGACGCTTCAGCAGCCCGCAAGAGTACAATTGTTGGCATCGCAAGCATCGGCTTCTTTTATATCCTGACTCTCTATTTAGGTTTGGGTGCAATGACGAGCGGAGCACTCGATCCGCAGTCGGACAACATGGCCGCTCCATTGTTAGCGCGGAGTATCAGTCCGCTGCTCTTTGCGATCGTTTCGGCCATCGCCTTTACAACGGTTCTTGGGACCGTTAGCGGATTGATTCTTGCATCCAGTGGAGCGATTGCTCACGATCTTTTAAAAGGTTTTTGCCGACTGGATATCTCGGATGAACAACAGGTTTTCATCGCGAAAATTGCGGCTGTCGCGGTCGGCATCGTCGCAATCGTGCTTGGCATACTGTTCCAAAAGATGAATGTCAGTTACCTAGTCGGCTGGGCATTCAGCGTTGCGGCCAGTGCGAATCTTCCAGCGTTAACGATGCTGCTGTTTTGGCCGAAGACGACTCGCCATGGCATTGTTGCCAGCGTGCTTGTTGGAATGATCAGCTCGCTTGCCTGGATCTTGCTGAGTTCCGACACGTATAAAGAAGTCTATGGGATTGATCCAAGCCTCGCGATTGCCCCGTTTTCGCAACCAGGTATCGTCACCATTCCACTTGCATTTGTGACGCTGATCGTTGTATCGCTGGCAACGCAAAGCTCTATACGCGATCAAACAGGTCAACTCGATCCAGAATAGCAATTTGATGAATGTATCACCGACAACTGGCGAACGGCCGCTGTATTTTCTGCACATCCCAAAAACTGCGGGTACGACTTTTACGCGAATTCTTGATCAACCGTTTCAAGCTGAAGAAATTTGTCCGGCACAATTGTGGCGGGACTTTCTGAAGCTCACTTCGGTGAATCTATCCGCGTATCGTTTGTATCGCGGACACTTTTATTACTACTTTGTCGACCACCTTCTGATCCAGCCGATGATGCTGACGTTTCTCCGCGATCCGATTCAGCGCTCAATATCGCATTACGAACATATCATTCGCGAGCCTGGTCATTATCTTTACGCCAAGTCGCTTGAGCTGGGGAGCCTACGAGCCTTCTTGCTTGACGACGCGACGCGACCAATGATTGTTGACTTTCAAACTCGATCGATCGGTATGGACTTGGATCCTGTTCAAATTGCGAGTCGATTGACAGAGGATGATTTGGAAGGATTGCGACTGGAGCAAATCTTAGAATCAACTCTTCCAACCGAACCCAGTCAAAGCTTGCTGAACCGGGCGAAAAACCGTTTGGCTGAAATAGAGTTTGTCGGCATAACCGAGCGCTTTGACGAATCAGTCGAGCTGCTACGAAAGACTTTAACCGCGAACGAATTGACGGCAGTCGAGCCGCAAAACTTGTCGTCCAATCCCATTGCTAGAACATCGATTGATGCCGAGACGCTGGAACTGCTGACCGCGAGCTTGCAACTCGACTTGGAGCTCTACAAGTTCGGTACTGACCTGTTTCAAGCTAGACTTCGTGAGGCAGGGCTCGCCGCCTAGAACTGCTACGCCAGTGACGGCTGATGACCACCGAGATGATCGAAATTTTGAAATGCAATTTTGAAACTGAATGGCGGTCTCAAACCTTGTTCGGCCTTCGTTGTCACTTTTTCCGGCAATTCCTTATCGGCAACTTTCACCCAGAATCATTCGATCGATTAGAATACGGTGGTCCTGTACTGTTTGCTTTCCACGATCAATAGCGAAAGATTCAATGAAGCTTTTCCTCGCTTGCGTTTTTTCAATTTGTTTGACCTGCGAAATGCCTGCGCAAGAAAGTGCGCCACTGGTTGCGAGTTTGCGACTTGATAACAGCGTAGCACAATCTCCGGCAATCTATTTGGGTAACCAGCTTATCACTCGGTACATTCCCAATTCGAACACAAAGCCGATCCTCTATCCGCTATTGACGGCCAAGGGGTCGAACACAGTTCGCAATTATCCAATGGCAGAAGGTGGTGAATTCGAGAAAAAAGATCATCCCCATCACCGATCCTTTTGGTTCAGCTATGGCGAAATCAATGAAATCGATTTTTGGTCTGAGCAAGCCGGGACAAAGCAAGGGTATCTAATCAGCTCAAACCTTCAAACGATTGACAACGACGATCAAATTGGATTTTCTTGCGATTGGGATTGGCAAGGACCGGATCGCAAGTCGATCGCAATGTCGAAACAGCAGTTTTTATTCTCGATGGTCGGCTCGACGGTGGCGATCGAAACCAAAATCGAATTGCTCGCTACAGAAATGGATTTGAAGTTTGGTGACACGAAGGAGGGAGCTTTTGCGGTTCGAGTAGCTGGTTCGATGAAGGTTGATGCGAAATTGGGCGGCGAATTGATCGACAGCAATGGCAATATCAATGACGCCGCGTGGGGTAAACGTGCGGACTGGGTTCAATACGAAGGGCCAGTGATAGATTCTAATGAGAAGTCATCTGAGGAAGCAAATAGCGTCGATCCACCAATTGCTTCGGTGACGATGCTAGTCCATCCGCAAAGTTTTGGTTATCCTGGCAGGTGGCATGTGCGAACGTACGGTTTGTTCGCTCACAATCCGTTTGGGATCCGAGATTTTGTTGACAGCGAAGCGGCAAGTCCTGGAGACGAAACAACGCGCGAAGGTGGATTCGTTCTCAGACAAGGCGAACAAGTAAACTTGCGATACTTGGTGTTGTTGAACGACGGTCGGCTCGATTCCGAGAGGATCGAATCGATTTTTCGAGATTTTGCGAATAGGTAACCTTAATTGGACAACTCCCTAGAACTGCTCCGAGTATCCTGCCCGCAATGCG
This sequence comes from Pirellulaceae bacterium, assembly GCA_041740995.1. Lineage (GTDB taxonomy): Bacteria > Planctomycetota > Planctomycetia > Pirellulales > Pirellulaceae > JBGSKY01. The sequence goes on along the minus strand of JBGSKY010000042.1, from coordinate 1,395 downwards.
AGAAACGGCTCAAGGTGCCTCCTAAGCTGGCGGGAAAACGCGTTGGTTGTCCACGATGCGGGACTCAAATTGCTGTGCCGCAATCGCTCGCCGCACCACCGGAAGATCTTTGGCTTGAATCTACCGCAACGACTGAAAATTCCGCCGGATCGACGATGCAAAAAGCGCCCGCCGCAAAGCAACCTGATCCTAGCGAGCTTGATCAAGACGACGATTTGAAGTTCTTGGACGAACCGGCACCGCCGCCCAAGCCAGCCAAACCAAAGTCCAATACACTCAACGACATTGATCTGGGTGAATTCGATCTGACTCAATTAGGACCGCCGATCGTAAATCTGGATTTGGATTCGCTGGGAACTCCGAACGTGTCGGAAGCCTTCAATGACCTGAATACTTCGTCTGAGGAGTTTCGGTTTTCTTGCAAAGTCTGCGGAACGGCGATGTATGCGACCCCCAATCAAATTGGAGATATGACGCGATGTCCTGATTGCTTCAGTGAGTTTTCCATCCCAACGCCGACTCCAAAAGCACCTAAAAAGAAAACTGTCCCATCGAAGCAACCCGATTTTGGTTTGCGTTCCGTAGAAGGCAAGGGACGAATGGACCAGCCTCCGAAGTCGCAGGCAGATGAATTTCTTCGCAAAGCTGAGCTAGAACTTGAGAAGGAAAATGTTGATAAGCGAGAGGAAAGCTACGACTTTGACACGCAGGGGTTTCTCAATCGAACTTTTGGTTTCCTATCTGACCCGACAGTGTTTATTGTCGCCGCCGCTCCGGGCTTCCTGTTTGGGCTGGTCCTAATTGCGGCCGGTTTCGCCGCAAACGCCCTCGCCGCGCAAAGCGAACAACTTAGTGTACTGGGAGCAGTTGGCGTGGTCGTATTGCTCGGTACGCCGATTATCGCAGGCTGTTTGGTTAACGGACTTGCGATCCTTGAAGCGACTGCCAACAAGATGCGAAAGGTCAGCCAATGGCCGGCTTTTAATATCTTGGATTCACTGGGTGAAATTTTTATGCTCGTCATCGCAGTCTTGATTGCTGCGATCCCCGGAGGGCTTGCCGGTTGGGGACTGTCGGCAGTGAATATGGGTGGACTTATCACCGTCGCTGTGACCCTCGCCAGTATCTGGTTTTTCCTCCCGATCGTAGTTTTGGGAATGCTTGATAACCAATCGATCGCAGAACCATTCAGCAGCGATGTGGTCGGTAGCATGAGCAAGCGAGGCGACGCATGGGCTGGAATGTACGTGATGACTGGTCTCGCAGGCTTCGCGCTGTTCGTAATTATTTACGTCATGCTTTCTGGCAACAGCATCGGGCGAATTTTCGTTTCCATCCTCGCGCCGTTCATCATTTTTTTCATCTTCCGACAGTTCGGCAACCTCGCCGCAGGTA